>JBBIQV010000019.1:39800-51798 GCA_037442105.1 Nitrospiraceae bacterium
CGGCAATCCCATAATATACCTCCGTTAGGCACGGGCGTATGACCGCGATCTTCTCGCCTTCCCTCTCTCTTCATGCCATACGCGGCGCTTGCATGCAAGGTACCCCTGCGCTAGAGTCCACGGGGCTTGGCAATCTAATCGGGCTGACCCTTATTATCCATGTCACTCTTCGATACAAGCATGCTGTCATTGCTGCTGCGCGAGTTTCGTCGGTCAATGAAAGGCTTGCTCACGGACCTCTGCGACGATTTGGAACAACATTATCCTCAGTCCGTGCGGCAACTCGGCTTGCCGCTCGGATTCTTTCGGCTGCTGGGGCGTTCGTTCAAGAACGAGGACTATTCGGGTTGGAAGGTCGTCGGCTGGATCGAAGCGGTGAATGACCTGGTCTACTTTATCGATCTTCGGGACCAATTGTGCCGGGACCAAGAGCCGGCCGGATTTGCGGAGCAACTCTATGCGGAGTGCGAAGAGAAGTTTTACGAGAATAGCTATTTGGAAGAGCTATTTCCCGCCGGCCGGCCGGAAGTGCGCGGTTTAGACCGCCGGTTGCAAAGGTTGTGTGCCAGACTCGGGCAGGAGGTGCTTCAGGAATCGCTGTTCTTCTTCCCTGATTTGCCGTGTCGATGGGTCGCGAGCAGGCAGCGAGGTGAATGGCTGGTGCCGGCGGATCTCGCTCCTAATTTCGAGCGAGCCGAGCTTGGCGGCACGGTCTCGATCGGAGTGGACGGTGCCTTTGCGGCACTATCCGCCGAGCTGTTGACGAAGATCCTGCACTCACGGGCGCGTCCCTCGTTCCTTATTCGCCCTCAGGGGGTTTGGCTGGTCGCAAGACGGCTGCGATCCACTCTCTTCACATGTCAGGCCGGCGTCACCTGGGAATGGCCGGTGCATGATCCCGTCCGTCTCCGCCGGGAGTTTGGGAACGGGATCACGGTTGGGCCCACACTGGTCTATGGAAAAAAGAAATTCCCGGTAGCAGTCAAACTGACGCCGAGCGCAGTGGCTGAAAGAATCAACCGGGCGCTTGTTACCATCGAACAGGCTTGGCCGGAGGGGCAAGCGGTGCTCGCACTCTTGACCTCCCGGATCATTCCACTCCGGGCAAAAGGCGTGGTGAGCTTTAGCTATCGCCACTGTCCCGGCTTATCCTTTCTCAACTGCTTCGACCGCGATGACTTCGACCTGATCGACGATCTCATCCACGAAAACAGTCATCATCATTTGAATCTCCTCTTACGCAAGCATGTGCTGTATCGAGGGGACCGGAATCGCGAAATCTTTTATTCGCCTTGGAGGCGGAGTCTGCGCCCGCTCCGGGGCATTCTGCACGCCGCCTTCACCTTCACGATGGGAGCCTTGCTCTTCGAGCGGTTGGCGGCATGGGGGGCGAGGGGCAAGGGGCAAGGGACGAAGGGGCGGGAGTCAGAACGACTCACCGAACGTGAGGTGCTTCGCGCGAGGTTGCGCTGTCTCGAAGAAGTGGAATCGGTGCGCTACTCGATACAGGATTTGAATTATGCATCGCGGCACCTGGGCTGGCTTACCGGCTCAGGTCAACGGCTGGTCGGACAACTTGCAGGGGCAATCGGCAAGATTGAGCGGAAAATGGCGCCTCATAAGAAAGAGGTCATCCGTTCAACGTTCGGTCCCGCCCTCCGTCGCCATGAGGAAGAACTTCAACGAGCCCGCATGACGTACGGACCGGTGCGGCTCGGTAAGGTATAGGGATCAAATCTTGACCATGCGTGTTGCTACGGACTGTTTGTAATCAACCTCGATGTGAAATCCGAGGTCTTCGACCATCTGCCACATCTCGGGGGCCGGCTGACCAGGGGTGGTGAGATAGCCGTTCACGAAGACGGAGTCGGCGGGATAGAGCGCCAGCGGTTGCAGGCTTCGCAGGTTGTGTTCGCGTCCACCAGCGATGCGAATTTCTGTGCGCGGGTGGAGGAAGCGGAAGAGGCACAGGACCTTGAGGCATCGTTGTGGAGTAAGATCGCGGCACTGCTCCATCGGCGTTCCTTCTACGGGGTGCAGGGTATTGATGGGAATGGAATCGGGCTTCACCTCTCGCAGCGCCAGTGCCAGGTCGACCACATCCTCGTCTCGTTCTCCCATGCCTACGATGCCACCGGAGCAGATTTCCAGGCCGGCGATACGTGCGTGGCGGATGGTGGTGAGGCGGTCCTGGAATGTATGCGTGGTGCAGATCGATGAGTGATAGGCCTCGCTGGTGTTTAGGTTATGATTGATTCGGTCGACCCCGGCGGCCTTCAACTTTTTGGCCTGGTCCTCGTTCAAGAGACCCAGTGAACAACAGATCTGAATCGGCACCTCCTGTTTGATAGCCGTCACGGCGCCGGCGATTTCTTCAATTTCCCGATCAAGCGGACTGCGTCCGCTGATGACGATGCAGTATCGCTGGGCCTTCGAGGCAGCCGCTTTTCTCGCCCCCTCGACCATCTGAGTCCGCGGCAGCAGACTATACCGCTCAATAGGAGCGGTGGAGACGGCGGATTGCGAACAATAATGGCAATCCTCCTGACAGGCCCCGCTCTTGGCGTTCTGCAACATCTGCAGGCGAACCGTCTTGCCGAAGTATCGCTCGCGCACTCTGAAGGCGGCGTGCAACAGCTCAAGGAGTCGCTCGTCCGGAGCCTGAAGCACGTCAAGACATTCTGCCCTCGTCAAGACGTCATCGCATAGGGCTTTCTCGGCTAGTTGCTGGAAGTCAGTCATGGGTTTCTCCAACAGGGCGAGCGAGTCTTGGCTGGTTCAAGACTCGCTCGCGGCACATGAATGGATTGGCTGTTCAGATCGAACGAAACAGGTGCACGAACCTACACGGTTTCAAAAGGAGATGCAATGCCTTGGTAGGGGATCGTGGGGAGGGTGGGGGCGCCTGTGTCCTGATCGGTCGGAGTTTTAGTCGCATCCAGCCACGGCAGGGCGGCATAGGTGTTCCAGAGCCCGCAGCGGCGACACCGACCCGACCAGTCGGGCAACTGGTGCTGGCAATGGGTGCAGACGTAGGGGACGACTACGCGCTTGCGGAAGCCGAGGGCTTTTTTCAGTTCGGTGACGGCTTCTGCCATGTGCTGCTTTCGCAGATACAGGTTGGCCATGATTTTGTGGTACTCGACGAGCTGGTCCTGCGGCCCTTCCAGCGTGGAGAGGACATCGAACGCTTCATCGACCATCTCAAGACGATAATACAACTTTCCCAAGTAAAACCGCAGAACCGGATTGTGCGGATCTTGCTGGAGCGCTTCCTGATAGACCTGAATGACCTCGGTCGGTTCCCCCAGTTCCAGATAAAGTTCTTCCAGGCGATGGAGGATGATCACGCTTTTTGTCTTCCGATAGACTTTCTTGAGAATCTCGACCGCGTTCTTGATCTTCCCTTCGCGGATCAGAATCTCGCCCAGGCCGATGTAGGCGGGCAGGAACCCGCGATCTTTCTTGATGGCGCCGCGGAAATACCGCCGTGCCTTGTCGGGGTGCCCACGCTCCAGCAGTTGCCGGCCGACTTCATACAGGCAGCCGACGAGGAGATTGGTCTCTGCGCGCCGTTCCGTCTCGGGCAGGTGGGCTTTCAGAAGCCGCTGCTGAATTTCGAGCGCGTCGGTCCACTGCTCGAGCCGACTCAGCAGATCCCGCTTGCGAATGAGCGCGGTCAGATTGTCGGGCTCGATGCGCAGAATCTTTCGCAGCGCTTGCAAGGCCTCCTCGTAGCGCTTCGCGCTTTCGAGATCTTTCGCGAGTTCGAACAGCACCTCGATGTTCCGATCCTCGATCCGGTGCGCGTGTTGGTGCAGGCGGATCGCTTCGGCGAAATTATTTTCTGAACGGTAGATGTTCCCCAGCCAGAGTAAAGAGTCCGTCCGGTTGGGATCGATGGACAATGCTTTTTCGAATAACCCGATCGCCTCAGTCGTTCGCTTGGACATAAAGGCCAGGGTGCCTTCCCGGTGCAGCGCATCGACCTTCTCCTTGCGCCGGACCAGCCGATTGCCGCGCCAGTTGCCGATCAGATGAGTCGTCTCGCGGATACCGACCAGCAGCGTCACTAGGACAGCGCCCGCCGCCATCGAGATCAGCACCAGCGAGACCGGGCTGAGGTTGAATGAATCGGTTGGGTTGATCCGAATCGTTATCGTGCCGGGGTTCAGTTCCTGGAAGTAGCTGTAAATAAAAATCCCGGCGCTGGCGAGGAAAATGGTGAGCAAGAGACGAAACATTGATCAACCCTCATGGCGCACTCGAGAGGTGCGCGGCTTTACCGGGGAGCGAACCGGGGAAGACCGTTCAGGGCGTTCACCTGGTAGCCGCACACGGGGCGCGTCGCCCCACAGTTTCTCGATGGCGTAGTGCTCGCGGATATCATGTTTGAAAATATGAACGACCACGTCGCCGAAGTCCATGAGAATCCAATTCGAGGACGAAATTCCCTCGATACTCAGTGGAGCATGGCCTTGCTCGGACAGCGTGCTGTTGATGTGGTCGGCGATCGCCCGTGCTTGTCGTTCCGATTCGCCGGAACAGAGGACTAAGTAATCGGCAACCGAGGTCAGTTTCGCAACGTGGAGGATGAGGACATCGGAGGCTTTCTTGTCGAGGGTCGCCCTTGCGACGGCGAGGGCCTTAGCCTTGGACTCCGGTACGATTCGCGTCCTCCCGATATAATCCGTGCCGAATTATATAGGATTCAACGGGGGGCGGCAACACATTTGCCAGGCTCTCACGTCGATGAAGCCGATTCCGAATGTCTGAAGCCGAGACCTCGCAGGGGGGAAGGTGCAGCAGCGTCACGACAGCGGCTGGCGCGATTGGAACATCCAGCCGGTCCTGGCTTTGACCGTCGAGAGCGGCCAGCGAGGTTTCTGGAATAGGAGGGAGCAGAGGCATAGTGGCGAGAAGCCGAAACGACAGTCCGGGGCGGGAGACGACGACGAAATGGCACGCGCGCAAGAGCTGAGCGGCCTCCTTCCAGCTAGGAAGATCGAGGAACGCATCGAGACCGATGATGAAAAACAGCTCGGCGCCCTCCCCCTGCTGGTCGCGCAAGGCGCGAATCGTGTCGATGGAATAGGATTTCCCGGTTCGCCGTACTTCGATGTCGGAAATGGCGAAGGTCCGATCGGCTTCGATGGTGAGGCGGACCATTTCGTAGCGATGAACCGCCGGCGCCAGCGAACGCTCGGGTTTGTGCGGAGGATCGCCGGCTGGAATAAACAGCACGCGGTCCAGTTGCATCCGGTCGCGGACCAGCTCGGCAATCTGGAGATGGCAATTGTGGATCGGATTAAAACTTCCGCCGAGAAGACCAAGGCGCATGGTAACCAGGTCCAGGTTGAGGCTGAGGTTAAGAAGAGTGGAACACGAAAATCTCTCTCGAAGTGTTCTCGGCCTCAGCCTGGATCTCAGCCTTCATAAGATCACCAGATTGTCTCGATGGATCACTTCCTCATATTCCTGAAGGCCGATGAGTTGCTGAATCTCCGGGGTCTTGAGCCCCTTGATTCGGGACAGTGTGTCGGAAGAGAAATTCACCAGGCCTTTGGCGAATTCCTTTCCCTGGACATCGGTGCAGCTTACGGGGTCTCCGGCGTCGAACTGGCCCGTGACATCGAGAATCCCTGATGCGAGTAAGCTTTTCCCGCGACGGGCAAGGGCTTCGACGGCGCCGTCGTCCAGCTTGACTTGGCCGCGCGCCCGCAACGTAAAGGCGATCCAATGCTTGCGGCTATTCAGGCGGCGGGACTTGGCCAAGAACAGGCTTCCGCCGGGTTTCCCTGAGAGCACGGCCGGCAGCAGGCCATCGGTTTGGCCGTTCAGAATCAGTGTCGCGACTCCATACTCCGCCACCTTCTTGGCAGCGCAGATTTTCGTGGCCATGCCGCCGGTGCCTTCGAAGGTAGAAGACACCCCCGCACGCCGTTCGATATCCTCTGTAATCTCAGGAACCAGGGGGATGAGCGTCGCAGTCGGGTTTTTGCGGGGATCCTCCGTGAACAGGCCATCCACGTCGGAAAGGATGATCAGCAAGTCGGCATCCACCAGGTGGGCCACTTGGCCGGCCAGCGTGTCGTTGTCGCCAAACCGGATTTCCTCCACGGCGACCGTGTCGTTTTCGTTGATGACGGGGATCACCCCGAGTTCCAATAGCCTCTGCAAGGTATGGCGGGCGTTCAGGAAGCGACGGCGATCCGCCAAGTCCTGATGGGTGAGCAGGATTTGCGCGACCTTGAGACCAAGCCGCTCGAAGGCTTTCTCATAGGCCCACATGAGCCGACTTTGGCCCACGGCGGCGGCGGCCTGTTTTTCCGGCAGACTCTTCGGATACTCCCGCAGGCCGAGCTTCTTGATGCCGGACACGACGGCGCCGGAGGAGACAAGCAGGACCTCTCGCCCTGATTGGCGCAGGGAGGCAAGGTCAGTGGCGAGTCGCTCGATCCGTTCCGGTCGCAGGCCATGGGCGCGGGAAGCGATGAGGCTGCTGCCGATCTTGACCACCAGGCGCTTGGCGTGTGTCAGGAGTTCGTCTCGCATGGAGCCTTTCGCAGGGCCTCGACGCGCCGGCCGACGTACCGTACGAGCTCGTCGAGCCCCTCGCGTGTCACGGCCGAGATAGGAAGGAACTTCATCCGGCGCTGCTTGCAGTAGGCGCGCAACGATGCGACCCGCGTGCCGCTTCCTTGGATATCCATCTTGGTGCCCACCACCGCGAACGGCCTCGCGGCCAGCGAGCCGTCATAGGCCGCCAGTTCGTGGCGCATGACCTCGAAGCTCGTCACAGGCTCCTCCGGCGCCCATTCCGAGACATCGACCAGATGAAGGAGAAATGAGGTGCGTTCGAGGTGACGGAGAAACTGGAAGCCAAGTCCCTTCCCCTCATGCGCGCCTTCGATCAACCCCGGAATGTCGGCGACGACCAAACTACGATCCTCGCCCACCCGGACGACGCCCAAATTAGGCGTCAGCGTGGTAAAGGGGTAATCGGCGATCTTGGGGCGCGCGGACGAGATGGCGGCGATCAGCGTCGATTTGCCTGCGTTCGGGAATCCCACAAGTCCTATATCCGCCAGCAGTTTGAGTTCCAGCCTGAGCCAGCGTTCTTCTCCGGGCGTGCCGGGTTCGCAACGCGTCGGCACGCGGTTGGTCGACGTGGCGAAATGGGAATTGCCCCGCCCGCCGCGCCCACCGGTGGCCGCGATGTAGGCGTCGCCATCGGTTACCAAATCCGCCAGTAATTCGTTCGTTGCCTCATCGAACACCACGGTCCCGACGGGGACCGGGATCGTCACGTCTTCAGCGGTTTTCCCATGCCGGTTGCTGCCCTCGCCGGGGCGGCCCGCCTCTGCCTGGTAATGTTGCTGGTAACGCAGATCGAGGAGCGTGGTGAGCCGTTGCGATGCGAGCAGAATGACGTTGCCGCCGTCACCACCGTCGCCGCCATCCGGACCTCCGTGGGGGACAAACTTCTCCCGCCGGAAACTGCACACGCCGTCTCCGCCGCGGCCCGCTTTCACGAAAATCCGAACTTCATCGACAAACATGGAAACGACTCATGGTTGCATGGAGTAAGACTTTACCCAGAGGCAGTATATCCTACCTGCCGTAGCAGAAAAATGCCTCGTTACGGCCGCGGAAAAGAACCAACGTGGGTGGGAGAGGAGGGAATCAGGATTTGGAGGGGACGGGATACACGCTGACTTTTCGTCTGGCTCGTCCACCTTCAAACTTCACCATGCCGGTCACGCGCGCGAAGAGCGTGTGGTCTCTCCCGAGATCGACGTTGAAGCCTGGGAAAAACTTCGTGCCGCGCTGGCGGACGATGATGCTGCCGGCCTTGACCGTCTCGCCGCCGTAGGCCTTGACGCCGAGATACTGGGGATTGCTGTCCCGACCGTTTCGTGACGATCCGCCGCCTTTATTCGTTGCCATGGAAGGCCCTTTCTCTCAGTTATGCGGTTGCGATACCCGTGATCCGAATGCGCGTGAAGCCCTGGCGATGCCCCCTCGTCCTGCGGTAATTCTTCCGGCGCTTCTTCTTGAACACGCGGATGGAACGGGTCCGTCCATGTTTCATAATCTGCGCCGTGACGCGTGCGCCGGACACCAATGGCTGTCCCACGACCAGGCCCTGTTCGCCGTGCACCAGCCGGACTTGATCCAATTCGACCGTTCCACCCACGTCACCAGGCAGCGTCTCGACTTGAAGGATGGCGCCTGGTTCGACGCGATATTGTTTTCCACCGGTCTCAACGATTGCATACATGTCGGAAACCTCCGTCCCAAGGAAGAAACTTCTATCACACGATTTTGAAAAGTGTCAAGCAGGCCAACGCCTGATGCCGCCAGGCGACACCGGTGGCTCTGCGTGAACGCGGTGTGGATATTCCGAGAGTTTCTCGGCGATATGGGATCGCATTGAGAAGAATGACTCGGCTCTTTCTCCTTCCGATGAGGCGAGAGCGACAGTGGCCCGCATCTTGCTTGCGCGCCTGCCGGTCTGATCGCCTGGCTTCCCCCACAGGGCCCTTGCCTAGCAACCCACTCGGGGAGTAGAATTCCCTCGTCCGCATCGTTTGTTCCTGCCGCGAGGGCACGCGTCGCAGGACTCGCGAAAGGTGGTTCCCCATGGACCGCGGCGACATCCGACGCGTGCTCAGCTCGCTCCAAGCGGCCTCCCGCTTGCACTCACTCACTCACTCACTCACTCACTCACTTCGTCCGCCTCTGTAGCCGCTGTGTTCGTCTGAACGCCGGGGACTGGCCCCGCGTTGGATTGCGGATGTCGGAATTCCGCCATCCTTTCGGTGTGCCTGTCCCTACTCTCCGCGCTAATTGTCTTTCTTTCCCTGCTGAGCCTGTGTCACCGCACTCGGCATCCTTTTATCTTGCGCTACAGTTTCAACCCAATCAGAGTTTCAAACCATTTTTTACCTTCAAACATACTCATAAAGGAGGTTTAGGATGTTGTTAGGCAGAAAAATTACATGGACACTTGCATTTCTTTTCCTCTCAGGATGCGCCACAATTTTTACCAGTGACACCGATACACTCACAATTGAATCTGAACCCACGGCTGCAACATATCAGTGTGGTGCGTATTCGGGCAGGACACCGGCAACTATACAAGTACCAAGAAAAGCAATTCCGACCTATTGCATTTTCAGAAAAGAAGGCTTTGAGGAACGGTCGTTACCAGTTACCTCTGGAATTCAAGGTGTGACATGGATTGACATTTTCTTCTGGCCGGCTTTGATTGCGGATTTTGCCACAGGCAATGCTTATAAGGTTGAACCCCCTGTTGTAAAAGCCTTTCTGGATCCTAAAAAGTAGATTTGCCCATTTAAAGTATGCAAGGCAAGTTGCACTTAAGTCGCTCGATGTGGCGATGTCAAGGGAGACGGTGCGAGTCTTATTGGGGGTCGTCGAAAAAAGGGGCGCCCATCTCGAAGGCTCTGGTCAAGGGGAAAAGAATCCTCTGAGGAGAAACTGTACCGGGAGTCTTTTCTTGTCCCACGCCAAGGGGTGGGGCCGCGTCCAGCTTCCGGATGCCCTCGACCGCAAGTACCCCAATGCGCCGCGAGACTGGCGCTGGCAAGTCTGGGTGAGCCCTTATTTTGAGAGCGGGACGACATGCGATGGGTAGAGCTGAGGACATCTTTGCGGACCTGCGGGCTAGGGGCGAGGCTACCATCGATGATCTCATCGCTGCGCGCCAAGTGGAAGAGCTGTTCCTGGATTTCAAACGTTCTGCGGACAGCGGGAGCGGCTCGAAACTCCATCAGAACGACAGAGCAAACTTGGCGAAGGCGATCTCCGGATTCGGAAACTCGGAGGGTGGTGTAGTAATCTGGGGAGTAGATGCATCGCAAGATATTGTCGGCGCGGATGTTGCCAGGGCAAAGGTGCCAATTACAAACATCAAGCGATTTGAAGGGTGGCTGCAGGGAGTTGTCTCGGGCTGCACGCTGCCAGCACACTCGCTGGTGGAGCATCTTTCCATCGACGCGGGTTCAGGCAACGGATATGTTGCAACTCTGATTCCGAAGAGCCCTCTTGCTCCCCACCAGTGTGTGACGGATTACAAGTACTACATGCGTGCCGGATCCAGCTTTCAACCGGTCACACATTCTGTGATCGCCGGGATGATGGGGCGTCGTCCCCAACCGCTGCTCTTCGAGAACTGGGGAATCAAGGAGCCAGCTCAGGTGGTGCAGCTTCCCACGGATGCTAGTGGTCAGAGGCTCCCTGATGGGATAAAGATGTGCTTGGAGCTGATTCTCGTCAACAAGGGCCCAGGTCTCGCCCGAGACCTTTTTGCGAACGTCAAGTTTGCTATCCCTGGCCCGAACTGTCAGCAATGGATCGATGTGCCAAGTGAAAATTGGATCATGCAGCTACCGATTATCCCAGAATGGCGTAGCATCGTGAGTCAGGATACTTATAAACTGGCGCCGGAATCTTGGGTCCCGACGATTGCGGTCACGCTGGCACTGGTTCCTCCATTTTTGCAGGACTTGTGGATGCAATGGAGCTTCGGCTGTGACGAAGCCCCTACCATCGTGAAAGTCCTGACTACAACTGCGGACGATGTTAATCGTCTCTACCATGAGTTTCTACGTGGCCCATGCGATTCGTCGTCAAGCTCTGCGTTCGTGAGAAAACTGTTTTCTCTTCCCACGGAAGATCTTTCTGAGCCAATAAGGCAGGCCATGGCCACGAATGAGGCTGAAGAGAAAAGGGGGTGAAAAGGGACATTCAACTTATTGAGACACATGATCTGAGCAGGCTGGCCGTGCGGCGTCCGAAAGTTACGGAGGCAAAGTAGTACTGATGCAAGCTAGAACGTCCCCTTAAATCAGTCGGATGTGTCCTCACCAGGGAGGCTACTATGAAACGCTGGCTCTTGGTCCTCTGCTTTGTTGGGCTCAGCACAGTGGCACACGCGCAGGTTTGTTGCGACGATATAGCATCCGGACAATCACAACCCGGTTTTGGCTTTCAACATTCCACGCAGCCTGGAATGATTCCGACACCCGGGGGCGGGGTGCTGTTCGGCCCAATCACGCCGAACGCCTATGGGCCAGGCTTTAACAGCGATGCCACAGGCCGGCCATTTAGCTTTCAGCCACAGGGTGGGTCCAGCTTTCCTGATCCCACTTTGCGAGTCGAACCTAATGCCTATGGACCAGGTATGGGCATGGATCAATATGGTCGTCCAGTCAGGCCAACTTGCCCACCGGGTTGGGCTGGGCCTTGCTAGCACCTGAAGGTACTGACCAGTCACCGATTGCAGGAAGGGGTCAAGATGAGGTGGCCCGGAAAGAACAGACACGTGGATTAAGAGTCACCACTCTGCTGCTCGAACTCCTCCGGACTGCGATAGCCCAGCGCCTGATGCAGGCGCTGGCGGTTGTAGAACACCTCGATATACTCGGCGATGGCGTAGCGAGCTTCCGCGTGATGCTGGAAGCGCCGGTCCCGCACCAACTCGTTCTTCAGCGAACTGAAGAAGCTCTCCACCGGCGCGTTGTCATAGCAATTGCCCTTGCGACTCATGCTGGGCACGACCCCGCGACGTGCGAGCATCCGTTGATACACGCTGGCCCGGTACTGGTTGCCTTGATCACTATGATGGATGAGCCCCGGCGCTGGGCGGCGGCGCTGCCAGGCCATGAGCCAGGCGTCGATCACTACCACGGGACTCTGGCGTTGACTCATCGCCCACCCAACGACCCGCCGGGAATCACTGCTGTCCAAATTAGCCGGGCTTGAGCACTGGGACCCTCGTATTCCTTGGGGATTTGGACGGGTTGAGCCCCATCGGGAAATCAGGCCCCCTGGTTCTGCTGTCCAACTTCCCACGCCAACTGCGCCTGCTGCGGCGTGGCGAACGTGCCCGGTGGGGGCTCAAACGGCTGATGCAGCCACGTCCACAGGTCCCGATGCGTGAACAGGTTCATCCGCAACAAGGCCACCA
>JBBIQV010000020.1:0-48846 GCA_037442105.1 Nitrospiraceae bacterium
CGTCGGGCTTCGAACCCGCAGGTCGCAGGTTCAATTCCTGCCGGGCGCACCAAGAGTGAAAGTTATTTGCGTAGGACTCACCCTCATCCGGCATGGTGGGCAAAAGATGAGTGTTTTCTGCACCCATCCCTCTTGTTGAAATCCACCGGCACCAGGTAAGAGCAAGCGGCCAACAAAACGGATTGTACGGATTATTTAGAGTGGTCGTTGAGAACGGCGCGAATCTTGGCGGCTCCTCTTGTGTTGGCATCTGTCGCGACTTGAATTTTGAGGCCATATGACGACGACCGACGTTGGGGCTGAACGAGCTGGGCAGGCGGTTGATCCGAGCATCATCGTGGTATTCGGCGCGGATGGTGACCTGACCAGAAGGAAGTTGATTCCCGCCTTGTGCAACCTCTCGATAAGCCGCCACCTGCCGGATCAATTTGCCGTTGTCGGTCTTGCCATCAC
This sequence comes from Nitrospiraceae bacterium, assembly GCA_037442105.1. Taxonomy (GTDB): domain Bacteria; phylum Nitrospirota; class Nitrospiria; order Nitrospirales; family Nitrospiraceae; genus JBBIQV01. Next base: position 454 of record JBBIQV010000020.1, read on the forward strand.
TCCGATGTCCGCCCAAGAGTTTCGCGACAAGCTGGGTCGGGAGATCCGTGAGTTCGCAGGGGACCAGTTCGATCTCCCCTTCCGAGCGTGGCTTGCGCCGCGTTTGTATTATCTGACCGGGGATTTTCGTGATGCCGTGGCCTACCGCCAACTTCACGAATTGCTCGACGACGTGGGGAGGCGGCACGGCTCCCACGGGAACGTTCTGTTCTATCTTGCGACCGCTCCCACCTTCTTCCCCGAAATCGTCCGGCAATTGGGAACTCGAGGCTTGACGGTGGAGCGGGAAGGATCATGGCGCCGGGTCATTATTGAAAAGCCGTTCGGTTCCGACTTGGAATCGGCCTGCGCGCTGAGCCGGGAGTTAAGCCGAGTCCTGAAAGAAAGCCAGATCTACCGGATCGACCACTATCTTGGGAAGGAAACAGTCCAAAATATTCTCGTCTTCCGATTTGCAAACGGCATCTTCGAGCCCCTGTGGAATCGGAGATACGTTGATCATGTCCAAATCACGGTGGCGGAAAGTATCGGCGTCGAACATCGCGGGCGGTACTACGATGCCGCGGGAGCGCTGCGCGACATGGTCCCGAATCATTTGCTGGCGTTGGTTTCACTCATCGCTATGGAACCGCCGAATTCTTTCGATGCGGATGCCGTGCGGGATGAGAAATCCAAGGTCCTTCGCGCGATCGTGCCCTTCAACCCGCTTGAGGTGCTGCGCTCGATCGTGGCCGGTCAATATGGGGAGGGGGCTCTCGGAGGGAGCCCGGTCCCAGCCTATAGGGCGGAGCCACTCGTGGCCCCTGATTCCGACACCGAGACCTTCGTGGCGATGAAGCTCCTGATTGACAATTGGCGCTGGGCCGGGGTGCCGTTCTATCTGCGCACCGGGAAACGGTTGCCCAAGCGGGTGACGGAGATCGCGATCCAATTCAAGGGCGCTCCGCACATGCTGTTTCAGAAGACTCCCACGGAACATCTCGCGCCCAACCTGCTCGTCATTCGCATTCAACCGGACGAAGGAATCTCTCTGCGATTTGACGCGAAGATTCCTGGCCCGATGGTGCGAGTGGGGGCCGTGGACATGGATTTCCAGTACGCCAAGTACTTCGGCGACGCTCCGAGCACCGGGTACGAGACGCTGCTTCACGATTGTTTGGTTGGCGATGGGACCCTCTTTCAGCGGGTGGATAACGTGGAAACGGGGTGGAACGTTGTCCAGCCGATTTTGGATGTGTGGGGAAAGCTACCGCGTCACGGTGTACCTATCTATCCAGCCGGGTCCTGGGGGCCGCCGGAAGCGAACGATCTGTTGAAGCGCGAAGGCCGTAAGTGGAGGAATCCAGACTAAGCCAGTGCGGTGTTAACATCCCTTTCTGCTTCCATCCACACCGTTGTCTCGTAGTCCGCGTTGAGTTCGTGACCAAAACCGGTTGGCTATAATCCCTCCAGAAATGTGGTATGGACTGGGCTAATTCGGCCAAGTTTGTACCCGGGATCTCTCCCCTTCGGGCCACACAGTGGCAGTTCAACTCTCCAAGAGAATTCTCTCAAGCCACTGAAAATGCGTTGACTTTTCGCAGTGGTCCATCGGCGCAGGGGACTTCCGTAGCGGTGGTATAGTTACTTGCATAAGAGAGATAGGTGCTCTGAATGACCTGAGCTGGTTCACGACGCCTGGTGGGCGCCGCACTTCAGGGACGACGAGAAACCACGATAGTCTCACTAACTAATTTTAGGAGTAGGACTTATGAATAGCCGGCACATTACACCGTGGATTGTTGGAGTGGCGGGTTTGCTTCTTCTCAGTGCATCAGGTTGCAGTACCAAATGGACGCAGTCCGGAGGCGACTTGACCAAACAGGGGCCCGTACAAGCCGATCGCTCAGAAGCGACCGGACGTGAGGCCGAAAACACGTCGAGTGCCGTGGCGTCAAACGAAGGCGGTTTCCCTGATCTGAGCCGTCGAGATGTTGATAGTGCCGAGGGCGGGCCGCTGCGAGGGTTTGAATCGCTGGCCCCAGGCCAAAGCCCGACGGAAGAACGTGTGCAGGGGTATGAACCACCGGCTCAAGCCCAAAGCCTGACGGAAGCACGCTTCAGCCAGGGTATCCGCCCCGCCAAGGAACAAGAAGCGGATCGTGCCAACCGGAGAACTGCAGAGTTGCGTCGCGAGGAGGCAGCAGCCGTCGCAGCGGGGCTCAAGGATGTCTTCTTCGGGTACGACAGTTGGGCGATTCAAGAAGAAGGGCGGCAGGCGTTGACCCACGATGCGGAATGGCTCAAAGAAAATCCCAAGACTCTGCTCAGGATTGGAGGCCACTGCGATGAACGTGGAACACAGGCGTATAACATGGTCCTAGGCGAGAAACGAGCCAAGGCGGCGCGGAACTACCTCGTTGAATTGGGGGTGAGCCCCGAACAAGTAGCCATCGTGTCCTATGGGAAAGAACAACCGTTCTGCTTCGAACGAGACGAAGCGTGTCACCGGCAAAACCGGCGCGGCCACGTGCTGTTGCGCGCCAAGTAGCTGTCCGGGACCGTGCCAGATGCAGTCGACACCCCCCGCCCTGGTCTTCGGGGCGGGGGGTTGCTTTTTCTCCCCATAAGCAGTCACACTTCCTTTCTCACGAATCCTGTTGGTGCTTCCAGAAGGGTTGCCGGTTCCCATAACTCGGCGTTGATTTCTGACAGCAAAAAGGGTATCCCTCTCCTCCAATGCTCCGAGCGAGAGTGGGTGGGTGCAACCATCGGGAGAGGAGTTTTATGGAGAAACGGACCCAACCGCGGTTCACCACCCAGTTCAGAAGTACGTTTGCCGTAAATCAAGTGGAGGGGCAGGGTAAAACCGTCGATCTGTCCGTCGGCGGATGCAAGATCGAGAGCGATCGACCAATAGAAGCAGGGACACAGGTCGAGTGTCGCCTCTATGTTCCGGGGTTCGATTGGCCGTTGCGCATCGACGAGGCAGTTGTACGGTGGGTGAAGGGGCAGACGTTTGGATTGGAATTCGTCCATGTTCGCCCTGAGGAACAGCGGAAGCTCAAGAAGCTCATCAAGAACCTCGCTGGCGAATTCGGAAAATGACGACGTTGCCGGAGTGCCGACAGTTGGTTGACCACCAAACATTGGAGGCGGCGCTTCTCACACAGTCGTAAGCGGTAAAGCAGTTTGTTCAGGAACATCCGGATGGAAGAACAACGCAAATATCAGCGCTTCGATATCCAACTCTTAGCATCCTTCTCGGGGAACGGGGCGGCGGGCGGCGGCCTTGTCACCAATCTATCGCGAGAAGGCTGCTCGATCGCAAGCGAAGAGCCTGTTCGTCCCGCGACGTCTCTCGCCTTGCGCCTACGACTTCCGGAACAGCACTCCCCCTTGCGGGTTGATGTTGCAGAAGTGCAGTGGACGGGGGCAGGGGGATTCGGTCTGCAATTCATCCGGCTGCGACCGGAAGAGCAGGAGCAGCTTCACCGATTTATCAGCGTACTCGAAGCCAGCCAGTATAATTGAGAACGCATCTTCTCGCTTCCTTCCTTTAGCCATAAGCCCAATTGCCTCAGCCCGCCGTTGATTTCTCGATTCGAAAAGCGTATCCGTCTTTTGAGGCAATGTGGCTCGGAGCATCCGACTGAAGATGAATGCCGAACAGGAATCCAGGCTGATGGAGAATTCTCAGGAGTGGATCGGCGCTGAGGCGGCGGTAGGACTCCCACTGGGACATCGCCTGCGGCGGCAAGAGTTGAGCGGGCCGAGTCTCGTCGGACTCATCTGTGGCTTGAGCTTTTTCGGTGGGTTGGCGCTGGGAGGCGCATTGGCCTGCCTCTGGCGGCGAAGTTCGCGGCAGCCAGAGAGCTCGGCGCATCGGGACCTGGGCGAGAGCAAGAAAGACGAGGAGATCCTTCTCCTGACGACTTATCCAAGAGGCCGATCATGAGTGACAATGGAAAAGAAATCGCCACGCTGGCAGGCGGCTGCTTCTGGTGCCTGGAGGCGGTGTATGACCAGATGAAGGGTGTAGAGTCGGTCGAGTCCGGTTACATTGGCGGCAAGGTGGAGAATCCGACCTACGAAGCGGTGTGTTCTGGTCGCACTGGTCATGCGGAGGCGGTACGGATCACGTTCGACCCGAAAGTTGTTTCGTACCGCGAGCTGCTCGAAGTGTTCTTCGTGACCCACGATCCGACGACGCTGAACCGGCAAGGCAGCGATGTCGGCACGCAATACCGCTCGGCGATCTTCACCCACACGCCGGAGCAACAGCGGATTGCCGAGGAAGTCATTGTCGCAGTCACGAATGAAAAGCTCTATCCCAACCCCATCGTGACGGAAGTCGCTCCCGCCGGGCAGTGGTACGAGGCCGAAGTCTATCATCAGGAATACTTCGCTCGAAATCCGCTGCAAGGCTACTGTCAGTTCGTCGTCGGACCAAAAGTAATCAAGTTCCGCAGGCAGTTCGCCGCCAAGCTGAAAGCGTGAGGTATGAGGTGAGACCCGTAGTCCTCACTGCTGGCTACCGGGTGAACAGATCGGCCAGGCTGTCCTTGAGGTCGCTCAGCAGGTTCGGCTTCTGAAATATTTGCTGAGGTTTGACGATCACGTGGGTATCCGGCGGGCAGAAGGGGAACTCGAGTTTGGTTCGGCCTTGAATCCTCACGCGAAGCGCACCTTCTCGCAGGTCTGACGGCCGTTGGACGACCACCAGCGGATCGCGCAGCTCGATCACGCACGTCCTTTCATACCCGGCCCCCTGATAAGGCAGTGCGCTGACGAAGGGAACCCGATGCCGTCCGGTCGAAAAGACGGTATCCCCTTCACGTAACGGCCCTTCTGGTGCGATCGTGTAGAGGATGAACGGCACGATTAGCATGATCATCGCGGCAAGGCCGATAGACCACAGCGGAGGCCACGATTCTGCGGAGTCTTTTTTTCTCTCATCAGATGAGTTCATGTTCTGATCAGGAGCGGGCGGCCGTGCCGCGCTTATGCCTCAGCCGGCCCGACGGTGGTGACGAAACATTGCGCGAGCGATACGACCGGATTGGTGGCCTACCGTTTCGATGCCTGACTCAACCACTTCCTGCCAGGCCTTGTGCTGATTCTCAGAGCAGCGTTGTCCTCTAGCGTACTGACGGCCGGACGGGTTTCAGAAGCTCGGGCGAGGAGCTTTCGTCGAAAGGGTCGCCGTCGGGAGAAGGGGCGCTGTTCGCATCAGCTTGGGCTGTGGCCCGCAGCGACGCGAAGTCGAACAATGTGCGGTCCATCAGGAGCGAGGGCGCCACGTTCGAGAGCGCGGCGAAGATACTGTCACCGCAACCAGGGGCCCGCTGCTCCCACTCGCGCAACAGCGCCTTCACCTCTTTCCGTTTCAAATCTTCCTGCGAGCCGCAGAGGTTGCACGGAATGATGGGGAACTCCCGCAGCTCTGCGTAACGGGCGAGGTCGGCTTCTTTCACATAGGCCAGCGGGCGAATCACGAGGTGCCGTCCGTCCTTCGACCGGAGCTTGGGCGGCATGCCCTTCAGCTTTCCGTTATAGAATAGATTCAGGAACAGGGTTTCGAGCACATCGTCCCGGTGGTGGCCGAGTGCGATCTTAGTTGCACCGAGCTTCGACGCAATCCGATACAGGTGACCTCGGCGGAGCCGGGAGCAGAGGGAACAGGTGGTCTGGCCGTCCGGAATCAGACGTTTGACAATGGAATGGGTATCGCGCGCTTCGATGTGGAAGGGCACGCCGAGACGTGTCAGGTAATCGGGAAGTAGGTGAGCGGGAAAGCCCGGCTGCTTCTGATCGAGGTTGACGGCGATGAGGTCGAAGCGGATCGGCGCGCGCCGCTGTAATACAAGGAGAATGTCGAGCAGGCCGTAGCTGTCTTTCCCACCGGACAGGCAGACCATGACCTTGTCGCCGTCTTGGATCATGGCATAATCGGCAATCGCCTGTCCGACAAGCCGGCAGAGCCGGGTCTGCACCTTGTCGGTCTCTTCGCTGAGTCGGCTGGTTGGCATGGTGGGCCTCGCTCGCCGATCTGTTGTCTCTTGCATGGCGGCAGCATTGTAACGTCTGACCGGCGCAAAGGGGAAGGGTTCTTGGAGGAGCCGGATACATGGTGGTCATCGGCGCTTATGAAGAAAGGGGATTGTATGGGTACCTTGCGCGGCACATTCTTCATCACCTGCATCATCCTCTCAACCGTTTTTGTCTCGCTGCCGGTGTGGTCGGTGGCCGCACCGGCAGTTGATACGATCAATGTGGAGCATCTGCCCAAGGACCCAAAGGATTTCCGCAAGCACGTGGATCAGATTATCGGCAAGGTTGATGGGTTGGTTCAGAAACTCAAAGGCAACAAGAATGCGGAGAGTATTGTGATGGACCTCCTCCAAACCAGGGACAATGTGCTCAGAGAGATCCCCAAGGTGGAGGGGACGCCGGATGGCGCCAAGTGGCTCGTCAAAGACATGCGTGAGAGCGTCGAGGCTATGCTCAAGCTCTTGAAGGTGCAGTACGAAAAGGCAGCCGGGATGGCTGAATAGAAGTCCATTCTTGAACTTTGGTGGACATTTTCTTTCCCTCCTTTCGGTCTCTCTTGTCTCCCCACCGATCCTGGGCCGTTGCACGCTGAGTGCTATATTTTTCATGGAGCGTCAACGCCGGTCTTCCGGGAGGTCGCTGAGATCGAGCTATGACAGGAGCCGGTTCAGAAACGGTCAAAATCGCATCGTCGATGTCGCGTGATCCTGAATGGACCTCGTGGTCGGATGAGAAACTGCTCGACGTGCCGATATGCGAACTGGATCTGGTCATCGAGGGAGGTTTTCTCGCCGAGCAGATCCAGCGACTTTACACCGAGCTGGAAGCCAGACAGCTTATCTTTCGTCCGCACTTCTGGTTATCGAACGAGTGGTTTACCCCCGACGGAGTCCCGGGTATCGCCATCCCCTTCTATCTCGCCCATCCCCGGCTGGCGAGGCTGGAATCAACGCAGATGCTGGAAGTTGAAGGTGGGACGCCGGACTGGTGCATGCGTATTCTCCGGCATGAGGCAGGTCATGCGATCGAAAATGCCCACCTGATCCGCCGCCGTCGCCGCCGGCAGGAATTGTTCGGCAAGTCCTCCCAGCCCTACCCCGAGTACTACACGCCGAGGCCATACAGCCGCAGCTTCGTCCGGCATCTGGATATTTGGTACGCGCAGAGCCATCCCGATGAGGATTTTGCCGAGACCTTCGCTGTGTGGCTGGGCCCCGATTCCATGTGGGCGGTACGCTATCAGGGCTGGCCGGTGCTCAAGAAGCTCCAGTACGTCGATGCATTGATGAAGGACCTGGCGGGGGTTGCGCCAAAGGTAGTGACCAGGGAAGAAGTGGACGCGCTGCCCAGTCTGAAGCAGACCTTGCGCGAGCATTACGAGCAGAAGCGGAAACACTACGGCGTGGGGCGGCCTCCCTACTACGATTCGGACCTCAAGCGACTGTTCTCGGACTCGCCGACCCACGCCGATAGCAAGACGGCCGCAGGCTTTTTGAACCGCATCCGCAAAGAAGTGCGGCGCAAGGTGGCCGGGTGGACGGGGGAATACCAATACACGATCGACCAGGTACTGGAAGGCATGATTGGGCGGTGCCGCGAGTTGAATCTCCGGCTGGCGGTACCGGAGGAGCAGGCTAAGCTCGACTTCACGATTCTGTTGACCGTGCAGACCATGAACTACCTGCATAGCGGACGGCATAAGGTGGCATTGTGAGACGGCTGCGCATTCTCGTCCTGATGCATGAAGACCTCGTTCCGCCGGATTGCCTCAACGGCCACGATCTCGCGGCAGTCGAGTGGAAGACGGAGTACGACGTCGTGTCCACGCTCCGCAAGCTGGGGCACGATGTGCAGCCGCTGGGGGTGAAGAGCGATCTCGGCGTGATCCGGAATGCGGTCGAGGACTGGAAGCCGCACATTGCGTTCAATTTGCTGGAGGAATTCGGCGGGGTCGCGGTGTACGACCAGAACGTCGTGTCGTACCTCGAGCTACTGCGCGTGCCCTACACGGGATGTAACCCGCGCGGCCTGATGCTCGCGCGCGACAAGGCGCTCTCGAAAAAGATCCTGTCGTTCCATCGGATTCCCTTTCCCGAGTTCATGGTCGTGCCGATCGGCCGCGTCGTCAAACGGCCCAAGTGGCTGGCGTATCCGTTGATCGTGAAATCCGTCAGCGAAGAAGCCTCGCTCGGCATTTCGCAAGCCTCGATTGTGGAGGACGACGACAAGCTGCGGGAGCGTGTAGCCTTCATCCACAATAGCGTTGGGACTGGCGCGCTCGTCGAGCGGTATATCGAAGGGCGGGAATTCTATGTCGGTGTGATGGGAAACGGACACTTGCATGTATTGCCCGTGTGGGAGCTGCTCATGGACAGACTGCCGGATGACGCCAGGCGGATAGCCACGGCTCGCGTGAAGTGGAGCCGCAAGTACCAAGAGAAGTACGGGATCAACTCATGCGAAGCGAAGAATCTTCCGGAGGGAATGTCGGAGAACATTCAGCATCTCGCGAAACGTGTCTATCGAGCCCTCGGTCTCAGCGGGTATGCGCGGATCGATCTGCGTATGGATGTGGCGGGGAAGGTGTACGTGCTGGAAGCGAATCCCAATCCACAGATTGCGGCCGGCGAAGATTTCGCGGATTCCGCGGGAAAAGCCGACCTATCCTACCAAGATCTCCTGCAGGAGCTTATCAATATCGGCCTGCGCTGGCGACCGGCAAAGGCCGCGTAAGGCAACATAAAACACCGCACGCTTGTCCCTCCGTATTCTCCTCGATCAGTCTTTCCAGGCCGCCCTCAACATTGCCGTCAGACAGATCCGGGCCACCTCAGATCTTGCAGCCCAACACTGCGCGGCGCGTGGCGGGCCCTATTCAACCCAGATCAGGGTGAGGGCAAGCCTCTCTGCCGCCTCGCGCTGCCTGACATCGGCTGTGACGAAGGGGATGGCCAGGCCCGAGGCGGACTGGAACGTAAATACCGATGCGACGTGCAGGGCATCGAGGGTTCTCAAGCCGGTTTTCTGAACCAATTCCTCGGCTTGGCTGAGCACGAGCGATCCCACTTCCACCAATTCCCAATAGGCGCGGTCTTTGTGGAGTCTCGATCGGATGGCAAGGAAATCCCGTTGTGTCAATTCACCGGCGGTCCGTCGCCGGCTCAGTGCCGAGAGGACTTCAACTGGCGCGACGACGGAAGAGAGAAACCGATACCGTTGAAGCAGCCGCCGCGCAGTAGTGGACCCTTCCTCCTTGATATACCGTTTCACCAGCACGCTGGTGTCAAAATAGGCCCAGCGTGTTGCGGTCACCGTTCATCCCGTTCCTCGCGAATCGTTCGCGACACCGGCGTGCCCCGTATAGATCGCGGCGTCCAGGAAGGAAGCGCTCGCTCCTTTTCTGCGGGACGCAGCAAACCAGCCGATTCCAGTCTCCGGATCACAGAGCGGGTTTCGTCGGTCCCTCGGACCAGTCTGAGCACAGCCAGTGGCTTGCCTCGTTCCGTGAGCAGCACTTCCTGGCCGCCCCTGACGGCTTTCATCAGTTGAGAAAACTTTTGATTGGCGTCGCGTAGACCGATCTGCACGGGGAGTCCTCCATAATGTAGTGACATCACTACTTTATGCGAAGAAGAAGCGGTCTGTCAACCGGTCTTGCCAAGGAACAAAGAGTTGGAAATCAGATTTGGCGCAAGGAGAAAAAGAAAGGGGTCGGAGTGCGTCGGCACAAAGCCGGAGGAAAGTCGCGAATGAAGGAGTCGCACGAAACGGGGGGAGCAGCGGGGGTCAAACTGACCACCTGATCACACTCTTCATCACCGGAAGGAGACCTGTATTGGTCCGACTGCGCTGTCGAGCGAGCGCCTTTCCAAAGGCGCAGGCTCCGGGAGCGAGAGACCAACACAGGTCTCCTTCCGGCTCCTAGCCCGCATTATTCATGACGGTTCGTCGCGAAATCGCCTGTCTGCGTGTCCGCCCGCCTGCATGGCTGCGGGCAGGCACAGGCAGGCGCAGTCGCGTCGCGAGACGGGCACGCGGAGCCGGGGGACTGACGCCCTTCCCCGCGTCTGCGCGTGGTGTCTGTCCCCGTCCGAACCGGGACAGGCATCGTCGCGGACGACGGAGCCAGTCCCCAACAGTACGTCGAGGGGGGAAGCGGCGAGCCTGCCCGCCGCAGGCTTGCCTGCCCTGCGCCAAGCGGAGCGCGGCAGGCAGGTCGCAGCAGCCTGTCTGCCGTGCCTGGCACAGGCAGGCGAATGCGCGATTGCAGCAGAAGTGCTCATGAATAATGCGGGCTAGGGTCCCCACCGCATTCCAAACATGAGCGCGACGCTTGAGTGGTCCTTCTCCGGAAGAGAGGGTGCCAGGTTGATGTTGTGCAGATTGACCAGGAGCGTGCTCGATAGTGCGAGCTTAGGCGCGACCTGATACTCGAGCGAGACGCCGAGCGGGATATAGTGGCTGGTATCGTTGCGATCGATGCGGTTGGGTCCGGTCCCGCGATCGAGATCGGCATGGATCAACCCCAAGCCGGCGAAGGGGACGACGTTGATGCCGTTGTTCAGGCGAAGATGATACTTTGCAACTCCGGCGACGGCGATCTGGGTCAAGTCTCCGGTCGGGCTGAGCAGCGCCATAGGGCCGAATGAAAAATTGCGGTCCACATAGTAATCCAGATTGAAACCGAGCGCGAAGACCGTGCCATCGACCGTGCCGCTCACAAAACCGATGTCTGTTCCGAAGCCCCAATGAGCGTCTTCCGCAGAAGACGGCGTCACCCAGAGAACGACGGCCAGCCACACTGCCAGTGCCACACTCGCGTATCGAGAGGCGATCGTGGTCATGGAACTCCTTCTGTTGGTCGCAATGCGGCGCGGACTTTAGCACAGAGGCTCGAATGCGACAAGTCGGGTTGCGCGGTCGGGTCGCGCGTGAGCAAAATTTGGGCTTGCCGGTTGTGCTCCCTTTCGCTGTTGCGTTAAGCTGGCCGGCCATTTGTTCACAGCGAGTTGCGCCATGTCTCCTGAACCGAAGACTCCCAAAGAGGCGGCCGAGGCCTTGTATTCTACGACGCCTCGCGCAATCTCCTGCGCGATGTTGAAAGAGTATGGCATCGAGGCCACGGCGGCGCAGGCGGAAGAGATTACTCGTGAAGTGCTGTCCTTGAATTTGTATTGGGCCTCTGTCGCGATTGAGTTGTATCTCCCTCAGTTCCATGCCGTCATGTTCGACTACCTGCTGGAGTTGGTGCGGCGCGACTGGAGCGGCCAGTTCAAGTTGAGCCATGCGAAGTGGGCTGGCTACCGGCAGGAGATGGAAGACCGCCAGCGCACCTATGCGAAGGCGGCTGAGTCAGACGGCAGTCCGCTGGCGGTTCAGACGGAGATGGGGGCTCTGTTGGAAGACAGGGGAACAGTGCGCGAGGAAGACCGATCGAGGTTCCTGGCCTTGCTGGTCGATGTCGTCCAGGCCGAGACCTATAGCGAGCTGCTCAAGGGGCTGGGGTAACGGGTGGTGTGCGTCACCACCGTGAGCCAGCGTCACAGATAGCGATGGGAGAGGACCTTCCCCTCATTGTCGAATTCGTAGAGCAGCGGAGCGCCGGTCGGGATGTTGAGCTCCAACACCTGCTCTTTTGAGAGCTGCTCGAGTTGCATCACGAGTGCCCGCAAGCTGTTCCCGTGGGCTGCGATGAGAATCGTTTCCCCTTTTAACAGGTAGGGCTTGATGTGCGCTTCGTAATAGGGCAGGACGCGGTCGGCCGTATCTTTGAGGCTTTCGCCACCCGGTGGGCGCACATCGTAGCTGCGCCGCCAGATCTTGACCTGCGCGTCGCCGTACTTCCGTGCCGTCTCGGCCTTGTTGAGTCCCTGCAGGTCTCCATACATCCGTTCATTGAGGGCCTTATCTTTTTCGATGGGGATGGTGGGGTGTCCGATGACTTCCAGCACGAGGCGTAGGGTTTCAATGGCGCGTGTGAGTATGGACGTAAAGGCCCGGTCGAACCGATAGGCCATCAATTTCCTGCCCGCGGCCTTCGCTTCATCGATCCCTTTCGGCGACAGAGGTACGTCCACCCAGCCGGTGAAGCGGTTTTCCAAATTCCATTGCGATTCTCCGTGACGCAGCAGCACGAGACGCGCCATGCTTATCTCCCTCCTGTTCGAGCGCATTATGATGTTCTTATTGCGCCAAGGATACGCGATCGCGAAATCAAGTCAAGGGAGTGGTCGGGATGTGTGTTCCAGACGGTTGCAATCATCAAGGTGTGGCAGTACGATGCGCCGACTTTGCTCAGGTTTGATCATCGAGTGTGACAATGTCTTCTCCGGTCGGCTCTCCCCGGCGCGGGTGGCAGGCGCTTGAACAGTGGTGGTTGGAAATGGGCCGCCGCCTGCGCGTCGCCGAGCAGACTCAGTCGTTCTTCCAGTGCGCAGCCAAGGGCGACTCGATACTCGATCGGGTGGAGCGGATCAGCGGCCAAGTCGACTATATCCTCTTTGTGTTGACCCGCTATTGGATTCCCACCGTGCTTCCACCTCCCGGGCGCGAACGGTTGTCGAAAGGAGAACAGGATTACTGGCTGGAGTCCGAGCAGATCCTCAAACATGCGGTGGCGCGGCTCCGTGAACTCAAGCCATTGATCGAGCTGCTGACGGCGCCTAATCCATTAACGTCAGATTCCGCCGTCCTCCCGGCTTCATCCGCTCCGCCGGTTGAAGTGGAACTCGCGAACATGTTGGAGGGGATCGCCGAAGTGGCGGGCGGTTACGGGGGACCGGACTATACGTCTGTCGTCAAGAACTTCGATCCGGTGCCACTGCGTCAAACGCAGCCGTTCAAGCACAACAAAAAGAATAGTGCCGAACTGTGGGTGGTGTTCTTGCTCCGCGAGCATTTCAAGAGTGTGGGGTTGGGGAAGGATCGGTATTGGCCGCTCGTAGCTGCGCTTTGCACCGCCGCGGGGATTCTCCAGCCGACCGGCCAGGCCTATAGCTCGGATGAACTCAAGTCGTGGTGGCAGAAGAATTGGCCGCGAACCTATACCCAATTGGAACAACAATCGCCGGCGGACCTCGGCGTGGCGGCGTACAAGCAGGATTTCGAATGGTTTCAGGCTTGGATTGATTGGCAGCGACGACGATCTCCGTTGCAGGCAGCAGGATGATCGGACTCGAGGCTACACGGTTCCAGTAGCAACAGGTCTGGTCTTCGGAGGAACCGGTTTCTCTTGGCCTGGAGGGCCGTCACGGAGAATGGCGATCAGTAACGCGATTTTTAGCGCAAACAAGCCAACGCCGACCCACACGACATAAGGCTGCACTCCTCCTCCATCGCTGAGCATCTTGTTTCGGACCTCCAAGTCGAGCGTGCGCTGGCTCTTGATCTTGGCGAGTTGCTCTGTGGCGTGCCAAAAGTAGATGTAATTCGCGCTGACCCCCGCCATGACCCGCCAGACTAGGTCTGCCGACAGGTCTTGAGTGAAGTAGAAGGCGACGACCGGCCCAACGGCGTAGACCAATGCGTACAGATACATTTTGCGATATAAGAACCAGAGGAAGGGCTCGAAGAGAAACGCCGGCCAGTGCCATGTGAGGGCGAATCGGGGACCTCCCGGTCCCGAAAATTTCTTGAAGGTCGCGAGATAGCGATCCGCGTTGGGTCCGATGAACGAACGCCAGAGCTGCTCTTCGCTCGGCGGGGTGCCGGACTCGGCCCCGGATTCCACCATCGCGAAGGCCTGGCCGCATTGCTGGCAGAATTTGGCGTCGTCGGGGTTCGTTTGCTGACAAGCCTCGCAGACTTTCATCGCCGCAAGCTTAGCACAATTGGTTTGCATTGCGGTGCAATGCCACCCAAATTGGCACGAATGTCTCTCGAAATGGGGAGGAGAGGGGCTCTGCGCCGGATATCTATATTGCTTTCATCCGTTTCCTGTGTTAGCTTCCCTTGCTTTACAAGGGGATACGAAACCTATGCCGACAGAAGAACTGCGACAGGACGCTGAACACTACTTGATGCACACCTATGCTCGACTGCCGATTTCCATCGTTCGTGGGCGCGGGTGTCGCGTGTATGACTTGGAAGGACGGGAATATCTCGACTTCGTCGCCGGGATTGCCGTGAATGTGCTCGGTCATGGCCACCCTGATCTTGTGGCCGCGATTCAACGGCAGGCGCAACAACTGCTCCATGTGTCGAATCTTTATTACACGGAACCGCAGGTCAAGTTGGCGCGGGCGTTGGTCGATCACTCTTTCGCGGACAAGGTCTTTTTCTGCAACAGCGGCGCGGAGGCGAACGAAGCGGCCATCAAGTTGGCCCGCCGGTATTCGTTCGAAAAGTACGGGCCTGGCCGGCACGAGATCATCACCATGCGGAACTCCTTCCACGGCCGGACCCTGGCGACCTTGACGGCGACCGGCCAAGAGAAGGTCAGGAAGGGTTATGACCCGCTCGTACCCGGCTTCACGTATGTGCCGTTCGACGATTACGACGAAATCGAGAAGGCGCTCAATGACAAGACTGCGGCGGTGCTGCTGGAGCCGATCCAGGGCGAGGGCGGGGTCCATGTTGCCGGCCGGAGCTACCTCGCGTCGCTCCGGGATTTGTGCCAGCGGCGGGACGTACTGCTGATCTTCGATGAAATCCAGACTGGGATGGGACGGACCGGAACCTTGTTCGCTTATGAGCAGTTAGGCGTGCAGCCCGACATCATGACTTTGGCGAAAGGTTTGGGTGGAGGCGTTCCCATCGGGGCCTGCATGGCGACAGACGCGGTGGCGCAAGCCTTCACGCCCGGCGCGCACGCGTCCACGTTCGGCGGCAACTTGCTGGCTTGCGCAGCAGGATTGGCGGTCATGGAAGTATTGCTCGAAGGCCGTCTGTTGGACCAAGCTCGCCGGATGGGAGAGTCGCTGGCCAAGGGCCTCGCCGAGTGCCGGGATCGCCATCGGGTTGTGAAGGAAGTCAGAGGGCTCGGTCTCTTGCAAGGGATGGAGCTGACGGTTGATGCGAAAGCAGTCGTAATGGAGTGCATGGCTCGAGGCCTTTTGATCAACAGCACCGGCGAGCGGGTGCTGCGATTCGTGCCGCCGCTGGTCGTCACGCAGCGCGATATCGATCGGCTGATCGATACGCTCTCACAGGTACTCAATAAGCGGGTGTAGGAAGCGCTAAAAAAGATGGCAAGACAAGCGCGCGTGAACAGTGAAAGGCAACGGCCTGCGGGGGGGTGGGGGAAAGACCTGCTCGGGCTCGCTCCGATTCCACGGCACGAGATCGAGGCCTTGGTGCGCCTGGCCGCCGATCTGAAGGCCCGGCATCGTCGAAGGCTGCCCCATGCCTGGTTGGCCGGCAAGACGATCGGGCTGTTATTCCAGAAACCTTCGACGCGGACGCGGGTCTCCTTCCAAGCCGGCATGAATCAGTTGGGCGGCGAGGCGATCGTGATGCCGATGGCGGAGATCCAACTGTCTCGTGGCGAAAGCATTGCAGACACAGCCCGAGTGCTGTCGCGGTATCTCGACGGGTTGGTCGTGCGCACATACGATCATGGGACGGTCGAGGAATGGGCGAGAGAGGCGACCATCCCGGTGATCAACGGGCTCACCGACTTGAGCCATCCCTGCCAGGCCTTGTCTGATCTGCTCACGATCCAGGAACAAAAGGGCCGGCTGAAGGGATTGCGAATCGCCTATGTCGGGGATGGCAACAACGTCGCCAATTCTCTGATCGAGGCGGCGGCCAAGGTGGGAATGAGCATTGCGCTCGGATGTCCGTCGGGCTACCAACCGGACCAACATACGGTGGATGTGGCGCGGCTTGAAGCGCAGGCTATGGGCAGCGTGATCGAGATCGGAGTCGATCCCCATGTCGCGGTCAAAGGAGCCGATGTGGTGTATACCGATGTGTGGATCAGCATGGGGCGAGAACGGGAGCACGCGCGCCGTCTCAAAGCTCTCTCGCCTTACCAATTGAACAGTCGGCTGCTGCGGGGAGCGAAACCCGACGCCATTGTGATGCACTGCCTGCCGGCGCATCGTGGCGAAGAGATCACGGCCGAGCTCCTCGACGGCCGGCAATCGGTCGTTCTCGATCAGGCGGAGAATCGCCTGCACATGCAGAAGGCGATTTTGGCGACGTTACTTCACGGCAAAAGGAAAAAGTAAAAAGGTAAAAAGAGTTCAGATGAAACGACAATCGATCAAGAAGGTGGTGTTAGCCTACTCGGGTGGGCTGGACACATCCGTCATCCTGAAGTGGCTGCAGGAAACATACGGGTGCGAGGTGGTGGCGTTCTGCGCCGATCTCGGCCAGGGCGAGGATTTGAAGGCAGTCAAGGCCAAGGCCAAGGCGCTCGGGGTCGAGCGAGTGTATGTCGAAGACCTCCGCGAAGTGTTCGTCAAGGAGCATATTTTCCCGATGCTGCGCGGGAACGCCGTCTATGAGGGGAGCTATCTCCTCGGGACCTCCATCGCCCGGCCCCTCATCGCCCGACGGCAGATTGAAATCGCCAAGAAGGAAGGCGCAGACGCGGTTTCGCACGGCTCGACGGGCAAGGGCAACGATCAAGTACGCTTCGAAGTCACCTATATGGCGATCGATCCGAAGATCCGAATCATCGCGCCGTGGCGCGACTGGGCGTTCCGGTCCCGCCGGGAATTGATCGAATATGCTGAGCGGCATGGGATTCCCGTGACGGCTACCAAAGCGAAGCCCTATAGCATGGATATGAACCTGTTCCATGTCAGTTATGAAGGCGGCATCCTGGAAGATCCTTGGGAGGCGCCGCCGGAAGAGATTTTCCATATGACCGTCTCGCCGGAGCGGGCTCCTGACAAGCCGCGCGAGATCGAACTCGAGTATGAGAAGGGCAACCCTATTGCGGTGGACGGCAAGAAGATGGCGCCGGCGACATTGCTGGCGTATCTCAATCGCGTGGGTGGCGAACATGGCGTGGGGCGTGTCGATCTGGTCGAGAACCGCTACGTCGGCATCAAATCACGGGGAGTCTACGAGACGCCGGGTGGAACCATTCTACACGCAGCCCATCGAGGATTGGAGTCGCTGACGATGGACCGCGAGGTCTTGCACTTGCGCGATAGCCTGATTCCGCGCTATGCGGAACTGATCTATTACGGGTATTGGTACAGCCCTGAACGGGAGATGCTGCAGAAGGCGATCGACGAGGCGCAGCAGGACGTCAGCGGGACAGCGCGCGTGAAGTTATACAAGGGTAACTGCACGGTGGTCGGCCGCCGTTCGAAACAGTCGCTCTACCGGTTGGACATGGCCACATTCGAAGAAGACGAAGTCTATCGCCAGAAGGACGCGGAGGGTTTCATTCGGTTGAGTGCACTGCGGCTCGCCATTCGCGCCCAGCGAAAGAAAGCGTCCCAATAATCGCACAAGGCGTGAATACCGGGACTGTGCCTCTCAGTGCCCACTCTTCAACAGATGGAGGAACAGACACAACGCGTTATGGCGAAGTTGCACAGTAAGGCCTGGGCCGGGCGGTTCCGGGAACCGACGGATCGCCTCGTCGAAGCCTTTACCTCTTCCCTCTCCGTGGATCGTCGCCTCTACGCTCAGGATATTCGGGGCAGTGTGGTGCACTGCAAGACGTTGGTGCGGGCGAAGGTATTGACACAGCAGGAAGCCGGTAGGATTATTCGGGGACTGGCGAAGGTGAAAGCCGAGTTGGATGGCTCGCGGTTCCGCTTCAAAGCCGAGGACGAAGACATCCACATGGCGATCGAGCGGCGGCTGACCGAGTTGATCGGGCCGCTGGGCGGGAAGCTGCACACCGGGCGGAGCCGGAACGATCAGGTGGCCTTGGATATCCGGCTGTACCTGCGGGACGTGTTGAACGATCTGGTTCAGAAGATGGCATCGTTCCAGCGCGCGTTGCTTGTGCAAGCTCGATCCCATCGCGATGTGGCGATGCCCGGCTATACCCATCTTCAGCGGGCTCAGCCGGTGTTGCTCGCGCATCATCTCCTGGCTTATGTGGAGATGATCGAGCGGGACAAAGGACGGATCCACGATGCGTTGGCGCGGTTGGACGTCATGCCGTTGGGTTCCGGCGCGCTGGCCGGTAGCAACTATCCGGTGGATCGCCGCTACGCGGCTAAGCTGCTCGGATTCGGCGCGATGACCCATAACAGCCTGGACGCCGTGTCGGACCGTGACTTCGCCGTGGAAGTGGTGGCTGCCTTGTCTCTCGTGATGATGCACCTGTCGCGACTCAGCGAGGAGTTGATCCTCTGGGCCTCCCAAGAGTTTCAGTTCGTGGAACTGCCGGATGCGTTTTGCACAGGCAGCAGTATGATGCCGCAAAAGAAGAATCCCGACGTGCCGGAATTGGTCCGAGGCAAGACGGGGCGGGTCTATGGGCACCTCCTCGGCCTTCTGACCACGCTCAAGGGGCTGCCCTTGAGTTATAACCGTGATCTCCAGGAAGATAAGGAGGCCCTGTTCGATGCGCTCGACACGGTGGCTTCTTCCCTCGCTGTCTACACCGCGTTGGTCAAACGGGTACAAGTGAACCGCCGTGTGCTCCAGAACGCTGCGACCGGAGGCGGGATGTTGGCAACCGAGCTGGCCGACTATCTGGTGACCAAGGGAGTGCCCTTTCGCGAGGCGCATGCCATCACGGGGCGCATCGTCCGATCCTGTGTCGAACGCCGGTGCGAGCTGCAAGATCTCACGCTCGCAGACTTGCGCGCATTTTCTGACCGGTTCGACCGGGACGTCCTGAGACGTCTTACAGTCGAAAGCGCGATTGACCGCAAGGCGCAAATTGGCGGAACGGCCCGCAGGCGCGTGGAAACCCGCATCAAAGAACTGGAGAAGATGCTGGCGTGATGGCAGAAAGACCACTGGTCGGTCTCTTGCTGGTTGGTCTGGCGGTGGTGAGTGGTGGATGTGGAGTCATCGGGCCACCGGTGGCGCCGGAAGATGTCGGTCTTGGTCCTCGGATCGAGATGATGAAGAAACAAGAGGCCGCGGAACGTGAGCGGGCGGCCAAGAAGCAGCCAATCCCGCCGGTCGAGCCCGAGGTTGTCAATGGGGTACGACCTGCTCCGGAAGAGGAAGTGCCGTTGCCTCCATTGATGCCGGTCGGCGGGCGCTAACCAGGCGCACAGGCTCATCGCATCGGCGGTGGGGGCAAATCAGAAACGAACGGCGGAAAGGCAGTGAGAGGGCACGTTGCGCTCGCGCCGTGAGAGGAGAGAAGGATGGAACTCATTCAGCCGGTAGCGGCAACCCAAATCCGGGATCGGTCCCAGAAACGGACCCTGTTGTTGGTCGATCCGTACCCGCGGAACAATCGTTACCATTTGACCGCCTCGGAGCGACGGGCCGTCTGGTTTCCTAAACTCAGTCTTCCGGTCATTGCCGCGTATACGCCGGAATACTGGCAGGTCGATTTGGTCGATGAAGCGGTTCAGGACATCGACTTCGATCATCCCTGCGACCTGGTCGGCCTCTCTGTCATGACCTGTTACGCGCCGCGTGCGTACGAGATTGCCGCGGAGTTTCGCAAGCGTGGCAAGACCGTGGTGCTGGGAGGTGTGCATCCGACCTACTGTCCCGAAGAAGCCTTGCAGTATTGCGACGCGGTCGTTTGCGGGGAAGCCGAAGATCTCTGGCCCGAAGCCGTTGCCGATTTCGAGGCCGGAGCGCTGAAGCGTATGTACAAGATGGACGCATTCCCTTCCTTGGAGAACTACCGGAGCCCACGAGTGGAACTGCTGAGTCCTGACGCGTACATGACCCGGCAGTGCAGTTTCACCACGCGGGGATGTCACTTCGATTGCGAGTTTTGCAGCGTGTCGCCATTCAACGGCAAGACGACCAGGCGGCGACCCGTCCAGGAGGTGGTGAAGGAATTGCAGCAGGTCCAACGGTGGATCCGGAGCGAGCTGGTCGAGCGGCTGCGGAACGATTCCCTCTGGCGAGCCTTCATCACCGGGCTGCGCATTCGGATCGGCATCGAAGATGGGACGATCTTCGCGTTCGTGGACGACCTGCACAACAGTAACCGAGCCTATTGTCGGGAACTCTGGACGGCGCTCAAGCCGCTGAAGATCAAGTGGGGCTGCCAGTCTACGTTGTTCCTGGGGGACGACGAAGAGATGGTGAAGCTGGCAGCGGAAAGCGGGTGCGTGTCCGTGTTCGTGGGCATGGAATCGCTCGATGAAGACTGTCTTGAGGAAACCAACAAGCCGTTCAATCGCGTCCAGAAGTTCTCGCAAGAGATCAAGATGTTCCATGATTACGGGATTATGGTGAATCCGGGCATCGTCTTCGGGTTCGACAACGATGATGAAGCCGTGTTCGAGCGGGCGGTGGAGTTCTTGGTCAAGAACCAGGTTGAGCTGGCCTATTTCAACGTGCTCACGCCGCTGCCGGGCACCGCGCTGTTCGACCGCTACAACAGCGCGGGGCGTATCTTCGATCGGGACTGGTCGAAGTATGACGGGAAACACGTGGTGTTCCAGCCCAGCCGGATGACGCCCGAGCAACTGCAGGAAGGATTCTACTGGGCCAACCATCAATTCTATTCCTGGCCGTCGATTTGGCATCGGTTGTCCGGCACGAAACAGCGGTTTATCCCGCGGTTGGAGATGAATCGCCAGTTCCGTAAGCTTGTGAAGCGATCCTGTCCGCAGGGCAGGCTCTCGCCGGTGGCGAAGGTGTTGAAGACCCTGCAAGCGAAATTGCCGGCCATCGATCGAGAGCAGTTGATTCCCAATGCGCTGTATGCGATCAAGCAGAAGTTGGCCACCACGACGCCTGCTCAGGAGCTCTGGCTGAATATTAAAGCCAAGCGCCATGACCGGTTTGCTGCCCTGTTTATCGATCTGGAGGGCACACTGGATCATTTCAACGCGCAGGAGCTGCTCGCTCGCATTCGCGAGGCGGCTGAAAAGGCGCGGATGGATATCATCGTCAATTTCGAGCATCTGAAACACGCCACGCCTGAAGCCCTGCGCGCGCTCGTCGAGGGTGACGCGCTCAAGTCGGTGATGCCCTATGCCAAGATTCGCTACCGCAAGTTTCAGGAGGCATTCGCCCAGGCGCTCCAAGGGCTCTCGGTGAGGGGACTCGACCTCTTGTGTGAGGATCCCCAAGATGCATGATTTTCAGTACCGTGAAGGCGAGCTCTACTGCGAGGATGTGCCGGTCAGCCGGATTGCGAAGGAAGTGGGCACGCCCTGCTACATTTACAGCCACGCCACGTTGGTCCGACACTTTCATGCGTACGATAGTGCGTTCAGCAATGTCCCGCATGTCGTGGCGTTTGCCATGAAGGCGAATTCGAATCTCGCGATTCTGCGGCTGATGGCCCAAGAAGGAAGCGGCGTCGACATTGTGTCGGGGGGGGAACTCTATCGGGCGCTGAAGGCGGGAGTGCCGCCTAACAAGATCGTGTTCGCCGGTGTGGGCAAGAACCCGGAGGAAATCCGCAACGCGCTGAGGGCCGACATCTTGATGTTCAATGTCGAATCGTCGGCGGAGCTGTACACGATCGATGAGGTGGCGGCGTCCATGGGGCGCAAGGCCCGCGTGGCATTGCGCATCAATCCCGACATCGATCCCAAGACCCATCCGTACATTTCGACGGGATTGAAGAAGAGTAAGTTCGGCATCAGCGCGGATCGGGCGCTCGATGAATTCAAGCTGGCGTCGTCGCTGAAACATGTCGAGGTCGTCGGAGTTCATAAGCACATCGGGTCGCAGCTCACGGATGTCACGCCGTTCGTCGAGGCGCTCAAGAAGGTGTTGAAGCTGGTCGAGGCGCTCAAGTCTTCCGGAATCGATATTCGGTACGTCAATATCGGCGGCGGGTTGGGGATCACCTATTCCGACGAAACACCTCCGCTGCCGCAGGATCTTGCCGACGCGATCTCGCCGTTGGTCCACGACCTGAAGTGCGTGTTGATCATGGAGCCGGGCCGCGTGATCGTGGGCAACGCCGGGATCTTGGTGACGCGGGTGCTCTACACAAAGGAAGGCGAGGCCAAGCGTTTCATGATTGTGGATGCCGCCATGAACGACCTGATTCGCCCCAGCCTGTACGGCGCCTACCATGAGATTCAACCCGTCCGGGAGTCGTCGGTACGTGCCCCCAAGAAAACGGTGGATGTGGTCGGGCCGGTCTGTGAATCCGGGGATTTCTTGGCCAAGGACCGGGACATGCCCGAGGCCAAGGCGGGCGATCTGCTCGCCGTCATGAGCGCCGGCGCGTACGGTTTCGTGATGTCATCCAATTACAATTCTCGCCCTCGTGTGCCGGAGGTATTGGTCAAGGAGGGGGAGATGCACGTGATCCGGACGCGAGAATCCTACGAAGACTTGGTGCGCGGCGAGAGCATTCCCGCCTTTCTTGGCTGATGGCCGGGTGATACCCTGGCGTCGTCGGGAGGATCGGGGGCGGTACATGTCCCTGGGGTCCCAAGAGGAGCATATATGTTTACTGGCTCGCTGGTTGCGATCGTGACCCCCTTCAAGAACGGGCGGGTCGATGAACGCACCTTGGGTGATTTGATCGAATGGCAGATCGCCAACGGCACGCACGGGATTGTCCCCTGCGGTACGACCGGGGAATCGGCGACGCTGACCCATGCAGAGCATGGCCGGGTCATCGCCTTCACGGTGGAAGCGGTGAAACGTCGTGTTCCGGTTATCGCCGGGACCGGCTCGAATAGCACGGACGAGGCGATCGCCCTGACCAAACATGCGAAGGCAGCCGGCGCGGACGGCGCGCTCCTGATCACGCCCTACTACAATAAACCGATGCAGGAAGGGCTTTTCCGCCATTACAAGGCGGTGGCGGAAGCGGTGGAATTCCCGCTCGTGCTGTACAACATTCCCGGTCGTACCGGCGTCAACATGCTGCCGGCCACTGTGGCGCGCCTGGCGACATGTCGCAATATCGTGGCGATCAAAGAGGGGAGCGGGTCGGTACAGCAAGCCTCGGAGGTTATTCAGCAGTGCGGTGACCGCATCACGGTGTTAGCGGGGGATGATGCGCTCACCTTGCCGATGATGGCGCTGGGGGGAAAAGGGGTCGTGACGGTTACGGCGAACCTTGTACCGGCCGACATGGCCAAGATGGTCAACGCATTCGCCGCTGGCCGGATGGAGGAAGCGAGACAATGGCACTACAAGCTCTCGCCCCTCTTCGCGGCATTGTTCTTGGAAACCAATCCCATCCCGGTCAAGACGGCCCTCAGCCTGATGGGAAAGATCGACGGCGAATTGCGTCTACCTCTCTGTGCCATGGCCACCGACACTCAGGACAAGCTCGCTCGTGCGATGAAGGACTACGGGCTGATCTAAACGAGGCACCTCATGATCAAGGTGATTATTGCCGGAGCCGCCGGACGTATGGGGTGCCGGCTCGTCTCGCTTGTCAGGGACTCTACAGCGTTGACACTCTCCGGCGCCGTGGAGAGCAAAGGCCATCACACGTTGGGTGATGATGCCGGGGAAACCGCCGGTTGCGGGCACGCCGGGATTTCTATCACCGATGATCTCAGTTCCCTCATGGAGCGCGGCGAAGTGGTCATCGATTTTTCGACCCCTGCGTCGACGTTGGAACACTTACGAACCATCGCGCAATACCGCAGAGCGATGGTGATCGGCACGACGGGCTTTTCTCCTCAAGAATTGGATGAACTCAGAAGTTTGGCGCGCCAAGTTCCCTGCGTGTTTTCGCCGAATATGAGCGTCGGGGTCAACGTCATCTTCAAGGTGATCGCGGAAATGGCCAAGACGCTCGGTGAAGACTATGATATCGAGGTAATCGAAGCCCACCATCGCCTGAAGAAAGATGCGCCGAGCGGGACGGCTCTCAAAATGGCGGAGGTGTTGGCGCGAGCGGTCAACCGGGATCTGGCGCAGGTCGGAGTCTATGCCAGGAAAGGACTGATCGGAGAACGTACGCGCGGCGAGATCGGGATTCAAGCGATCCGCGCCGGTGATATTGTCGGCGATCACACCGTGCTTTTTGGCGGTATGGGAGAGCGGATCGAAGTCACGCATCGAGTCCAGAGTCGGGACACGTTCGCGCGCGGTGCGCTACGGGCGGCTCGGTGGGTGGTCAGGCAGCCCCCTGGTCTCTACGACATGATGGATGTGCTTGGCTTGAAGTAGGGCGGCGCTTCGCGCCCCCCTACTTCAAGCTTGTCGGATATCCCGCTCGAACAGGTGTCCTCTCAGGCGTTGGGGAGCAGGAAGTACATGCCGATTGCAATGAGAGGGGCTGCCACATATGTTACCTTCTTGCCGAATGTGTCGTACATGCCGTAAATCAGTACGGCGGCGATGAACATGTAATATATCAGGGCAATCCCTCGGTAACTTCCTCCCGCCCCTTCTGCTAAAGCCAGCGACGGACCTAAGACCGTAATCATTCCGACCAACGTGCTCACGAGTTGTCTCATGACCGTATCCTCCTTGCATAGGTGTCAGAACATGCGTGTGACTAGAAAGCGGACGCAGGAGGGAAAAAAGACGACGCCCTCATAGCCGTGGCGGCCACGAGGGCGTCATCTCGCGCGACAAAGACAGTCAATTGAAGATGCTGGTGTATCTACCCCGGTTTCATGTCAATCCTTTGGAGGAGAGGATAGAATCTAGTGCACCATGATCCTACTCTCCGAACGTATTGTCAATCGGTCAGAAATGAGACTTTCGCGGAGAATCGTCAGGAGCGACTGGGATCGGAAAGAGCGTGCTCAGGATAGGATTGGTTCGCAGTCGTGAAGACATCCATCAAGCGCCGTGGCAGTTCCCACGCAGTCGAGCGAGCGTGCCAGCATGACTTCCCGGATGCCATGATAGATCGCTTGAGCGCCGTTTGTCCATGCCGGATCGAGCGGCAATCCTTGGAAGGCCGCTTCGGCAGCTTTGTGCTCGTCGTACGTGAGCCGTGACGATTTTGTCATAGCCGAGGGGTCAATGTCTTGCCGTAATCGGTCGTGGTTGAGCCTCTGCAACTTTCCGGCGGCCACAGTTCAAGCAGGCCAACACTGTGATCGCTAAGCCGGCATCCAGATCAACCGCTCGCTCCGGCAACATTGTCCCACGGCATTTATCACAAATATGCATGCGTTTACGTATAACATCAGCATGACAGCGAAACTATCCGTCTGAAGCACTACCTCTTTTGAAACAAATGTAGGTCGTTCGGACTACAGCGTATCTGACAGGGTGCAGGAGGAGCATGTGCCACTCGGTGCCCAGTTCTTGACAGAGAGGCATGCCTTCCATAGGATTGTATAAGTTTAAGCAGGGACCACAATGTATAGGTTGTTGCTGATATTGGGCCTCCTTGTGGTGCTGTATTTTCTGATTCGTAGAGCGATCCGGGAGCTCAAAGGCTCCGGAGGGAAAGGCCAGGTGATCAAGGACCAGAACCAGATGATTCAAGACCCGGTGTGTCATGTGTTCGTGCCGCGCGGATCGGCCGTATCAGAACAGATCGGAGGGCAGACGTACTTTTTCTGCAGCCGGAATTGCGCGCAGGCGTTTCAGAAGCAGTTGTCGAGCTAGCAACCAGAGTAACTGTAGTCCGATAACTTCTCTTCCTTATCGAACTTCAGCGTGATCTGGCACTGGTTAGGTGAGAAATTGAATAAGGGTAGGCCGGACTTGCCACCGGCGATCCGATAGTAGGTCCACGTTTCGCCGCCGAAGAACCGTGGCGATTTGCCATCAGGAGCGCCCCAGTTCTTTTCGAACCAGGCTTTGTCCTTTCCTTGGAGCTCAGCCGGTTTCAAAGAGGCCTCGAGGTAAGGGTTGCTGCTACAAGCCGTGACGAGCAAAGCGGAGAACAGAAACATCCATTTCGGTTGTGCCATTGATTGGTCTCCTGGGATTGGATTCAGGCCTCACGCGGGAAGACCGCTCGCAGGCCGGAATTGACGCAAATTCTAACCCTCAGTAGAACGACTGTCAAACTGCTCGGTTGGCGTCCATCATCGTGACGCAAATTTTAAGATGTCGCCGAAATCACCGATAAAGTGATCAGGCTCAATGTCGCGATCAACATGAAAGGAACCTACTATGAAGATCTTTCTTGATACCGCCAATGTAAAGGAGATTCAGGAGGCCGCGAGTTCAGGTCTGGTGGATGGCGTCACGACCAACCCGTCGCTTGTAGCCAAAGAGGGCCGGAGCTTTCGAGATATGTTGCTCGAAGTGTGCAACATTGTCGATGGCCCGATCAGCGCAGAAGTGGTGAGCGTTGAAGCAGATGCGATGGTGAAAGAGGGACGTGAGCTGGCCAAGATTCACAAGAATATTGTAGTGAAGTGTCCGTTGATTCCGGAAGGTCTTAAGGCGACCAAGCGACTGGCCGCAGAGGGGATTCGGGTGAACGTGACTCTCTGCTTTTCGCCCACGCAGGCGTTGCTGGCAGCGAAGGCGGGAGCCTGGTGCGTGTCTCCATTCATCGGTCGCCTTGACGATGTCAGTTCCAATGGCATGGAATTGATCCGCCAGATCGTCACGATCTACCGCAACTACGACTATAAAACACTGGTCTTAGTCGCGAGCGTCCGTCATCCGCAGCACGTCGTGGAAGCCGCGTTAGCGGGCGGGCATATCTGCACGATGCCGTATGCTGTCTTCCAGCAACTCGTGAAGCATCCGCTCACGGATGTCGGGCTGAAGAAATTTTTGGCCGACTGGGAAGCGCAAGGCAGGAAGTAAGCTGACCCTGCTCCAGCAGCTCCCGTGCTTTCCTGAAGACGGCGTGAAACATCGGCTTGGTGAGTTTTCCTGTGAACGTGTTCTGCTGGCTGGGGTGGTAGGAACCGATGAGCGTGACGCCCCAGGGCAAATCATACACAGCCCGGTGGCGGAACTTCGGGGCTGGTGTCGGGAGGGTGCACCCGCGTTCCCGGCAGGCTCTCAGATACTGGTCGAACGCGATCTTGCCCAGCGCCACGACAACCTTCACGCGCCGGAGCAGGTCCAGCTCTTCTCCCACGAATGGACGACAAGCATCGAACTCATCCGGGAGCGGTTTGTTGGCGGGAGGAGCGCAACGGACCACGGCACCGATATAGCAGTTCGTAAGACGCAACCCATCGTTGCGGTGAATAGATTCAGCCTGATTCGCGAATCCAAACCGATGCAATGCCTCATAGAGCCAATCGCCGCTCCGATCGCCGGTGAATATACGACCGGTTCGATTTCCCCCGTGAGCGGCAGGCGCCAACCCCAAGATGTACAACTGCGCGTTGGGATCCCCAAATCCCGGCACCGGCCGGCCCCAGTAGGTCCAGTCTTGAAACTGTCGCCGCTTTGCAAGAGCCACGACGCGTCGATACGTGACCAAGCGTGGACATCTGGTACACTCGGTGATGCGAGCATTCAGCAGACGCAGAGAGGACATGCCCGCTAGTCTAACATGAGCAAAGCCTCTGATCATGGTCGATGATACGCGTGGTACCAGTGCTGGTGGACAGGGGCCTCACTCACAGAAAGGTTTCAGCATGAAAGCACGGTTGATGCTCCTTTTCTTTCTGCCCTGGCTCACGTTGCCGATAACGAGTCATCTCTCGGTCGGAGCGGAATCTATGAACGATGCCGGCCCTAGCGCGAAAGACAAGAAGCTGGTCGACACAAGCGGGGCGTCCGTTCCGAATAAGACCAACGGAGGGAACGGCGGAGCGGAATCCGAGCAGGCTCCGCCTGAGGTGCTCGAAGAGATACCGGAACCGGAGGACCGCCTCGTGATTCTGCCGGAAATTAAGCGCGAGGGTGAACGCTTCTTTTTGAGTTCCTTCAAGCTGCCGGAGAAGCTGACGTTTGCGGGACAACCGGTGCCGCTCGACAACTGGCAGGTGCGGGAGCGGATCGAATATGAGTTTTATCAATTCCTCGAAGACCAGGGTGAGAGCATCATTCTTGCCAAACGAACGGGGCGATGTTTTGCGCCGGTCGAGAAACAACTGGCGGAGGCCGGCCTTCCCGATGACCTCAAGTACATGCTGCTGGTGGAGAGCAAATGTGTGTCGGCCGCCTACTCCCGTGCAAAGGCCTCAGGGCCGTGGCAATTCATCGGGTCGACCGGGAAGCGGTATCACCTCAAGAGCGATCAGTTTCGGGACGAACGCCGCAATCTTGAAATGTCCACGGAGGCGGCGATCAAGTATCTTCGCTACCTGAAGGGGTTCCAGGGAGATTGGTTTCTGGCGATGGCATCCTACAATGCGGGAGAAGACCGGATCAGAAAACTGCTGAAGGAACAAAAGATTGCGGACTACTGGAAGATGCATGGGCCGCGGGAGACCATGCGGTATGTTCCCCGCATCATCGCAGCCAAGGAGATTTACTCGCAGCCCGAAAAGTATCTCGGACTCACGAAGAAAGATTTGTACACGACGCTCGAAACGGAAACGGTCACGGTCACCATCAAGGATAGCCAGCGCCAACTCACCTCTATCGCCGAGGAGTTCGGGACGTACTTCCTCGAACTCAAGATGCTGAACCCCGAGTTCAAAAAAGACTATCTGCCGAAGGGCACCTATCAGCTTAAAGTTCCCCGGCAGACCTGCCCCAACCGCTGCTTCAAGCAAGATAAAACACCGTAAGTTCCAGCCTCCCATGCGCATCGGTGTGACGCACCCTCGAGCCCGCACGCTGCTTCGTCGGCTGTGCATCGCGGGCCTCAGAGCGGCGGACCCTGCCCAGGCCGTCTCGCGTTACGTAAGACGAGCGGGTGACGTGTTGCAGATGGGAGGGCGATCGTATGATCTCAACCGCTTCGGCCGTATCTTCGCTGTGGGTGCCGGGAAAGCCTCGGCTGGGATGGCCCTCACGCTCGAGCGGCTCCTCGGGCGTCGGTTGGAGGGCGGTCTGGTTGTCGTGAAATATGGTCAGGCCGTGCCAACAAAGCGGATCAAATTCTGTGAAGCCGGTCACCCCGTTCCGGATCAAGCCGGTCAGCGGGCCGGCGCCAGGTTACTGGGCTTCGTGCGCCATCTCACCGCTGAAGACCTCCTGATCGTGCTTCTGTCAGGCGGTGCATCCAGCCTGCTCCCTGCGCCGGTTCCCGGGGTGACTCTGTCGGACAAGCGACGCATCACGCAGCAGTTGTTGAAAAGCGGGGCGGACATTCAGGAGATCAACACGGTCCGAAAACATTTGTCGATGATCAAGGGAGGACGATTGGCCGCTGCGACCAGGGCGCGAGTCGCGAGCTTGATCCTCTCGGACGTGATCGGCAACGATCTCGGATCGATCGGGTCTGGTCCCACGGCGCCCGATCCCGCAACATATCGAGAAGCTTGTGCGATTCTGCAACGGTACGAGCTGTGGGACAAAATCCCCAAGGGAGCCAAGCAGCATCTCCACAAGGGTAGACAAGGTCGGATTGCGGAGACACCAAAACCCGGGGACGCAATCTTTCGGCGGGTCCAGAACCACCTGATCGGCGACAATGTCGCGGCCGTCACGGCGGTCGCACAGGAAGCGAGAGAGGCAGGGCTTGCGACAACCGTACTCTCGACCACGTTGACCGGAGAAGCCAGGGAGATGGCGCGACAGTTTGCCGGCGCCATCCGGGAAATTGTGGATTCGAAGGCCGCGAGACGGCGGCCCTGCTGCGTGATCGCCGGCGGCGAACTCACGGTCACCGTACGAGGGAAAGGTCGGGGTGGGCGGGCGCAAGAATTTGCGTTGGCCGCCGCGCTAGAGATCGCAGGACTCGAAAACGTGTGGGTGGCCGGCTTCGCGACCGATGGCGTTGATGGGCCGACAGATGTTGCCGGAGCCGTGGTCGATGGCGGGACCGTGGCGCGCGCCAGGCGATTGGGATTGGACCTCCGTCACGCACTGGATCAGAATGACAGTTACGGCATCTTCAAGAAACTGGGGAATCACATCGTTACCGGGCCGACCGGGACGAACGTGAACGATCTCTACATACTGCTAGCCTTGTAGTTGTCATCATGGCCACGCCGTTCATCCTGCCGCTTGAATCGTCCAGTGATCCTGCAGTGGTGGGAGGCAAGGCGGCCGGCCTTGCCCGCTTGATCCAGCACGGGTTCCGTGTGCCTCCGGGCATCTGCCTGACGACCGCGGCCTATCGTGAGGCACTCAGCCAGGTCGGATTCGACGCGGGCGACCGGTGGGCCGGCGTGGAGCGGGCAACGCCGGACCATCGCAGACAGATGTTGGAAGAATGCCGGCAACGCATCGAATCCCTCGTCGTCCCACAGTCAATCATGGACGCCCTCCGCGCCGGCTTAACCCGCCTCGTGGAGTGCCCTACTCAAAACGCGCCTCTTTGGGCCGTGCGTTCATCAGCGACGAATGAAGATGGAACCCGAACGTCGTTTGCCGGGGTCTATCGCACGCTCCTTGGCGTTTCGCAGGAGGGGCTGCCCCGTGCAATCTGCACCTGCTGGGCCTCGATATGGACCGAAGCGGGGTTCTCCTATCAGCACCGGGCCACTGTCAAAACTCCTCCTGAAATGGCGGTTGTGATCCAACCGTTGCTCTCCCCGGCCGCGGCGGGCGTGGCCTACTCCTGCCATCCGGTGACCGGTCGGAGGGACGTGATCGTGGTCAACGCCGTCTGGGGGCTGGCTGAACCGCTTGTCGCCGGCGCAGCGACTCCGGACCAGTATATGATCACGGTGGGCGAGCGCGAAGGCTCCTCAGCCATTCGGGTGATCGAACGAGACATTGCCGACAAGCGGACTCGTCGAGTGGCTACGGTTACCGGTGCGCACGACGAGCCGGTGCCGGACGAGGCGAGGAGAGAACCGGCCCTCAGAGACCCCGACTTGATCAATCTCGCAGCCCTCACAAAAAAAGTTGAACGAATGATAGGAACGCCGGTTGATATCGAGTGGGTGATCGATCGCGCGGGCTTCTGGCTGTTGCAGGTTCGCCTGATCTCTACTGTGACCGCTGCGTACGACATCGCTCCTGAGGTGTGCGAGTGGTCGCGCGCCAACTTCAAAGAGACATTGCCGGAGTTGCCCAGTCCGTTGGGGTTGTCGTTTCTCGAAGAATTTATGGAAGACAACATTCTGCGCCACTACCGCCGTCTCGGTTGTGTGGTCCCGCCGGCGGTGTCCTCAGTGAGAACAATTCACGGGCGGCCCTTCATCAACGTGACCCTATTTCAGTCGTTCATGGCACAACTCGGTGGCAACCCCGCGCTTATCACGGAGCAGATGGGCGGACAGGCGCATCTGCCCGCTGAACTCCCTCGTCCACTCCCTTGGTGGAAGCTCGCGTGGGCCGGCCTGATCCTCTGGTGGATGGTCGGGCAGGCGGCCAGGCGGGCACCGGCCTGGTTCGCTGAGATGAAGGAGATGGCAAGATCCACCGAACACGTCGCGGCGAGGACGTTGACTTCTCACGAGCTGTTGACGCGGCTGGATCGACTGGGTCGGACATTGAAACAAAACGACCTCACCTTCGCCATTGTCGCCGGAGTTGGACAATGCCTTCAGGCGCTGGACTATCTTCTTGGACGGTGGCTTGGTGCGGATTGGCGACCGTTGCTCAACACCGCCTTACAGGGACAAGGCACGGTCATCAGCGTCAAGCAAATCCTTTGGTTAATGGAGCTAGCCGAGATAGCACGGCAAGAACCGGTCGCGCACGCATTCTTTCGTGCGGAACCGTGGCAGCCGGAGCAATATCCAGACAGTTTGAAGGACACCCGTTTTCTTCGCGCCTTCGACGCGTATCTTGCCGAGTACGGCCATCGCGCGATCGGTGAATCCGACCTTGCAGTGCCCCGTTTCGCTGATCAGCCGGAGTATGTGCTCGGAGTCATTCGCCACCATGTGCAGGAGCCGCCTGCCCGGCCAGCAGAAGAAGTTCAACGCCGGCAGGAAGCGGCGCGGAATGGCGCGCTCCACGAGATCCGTGCCCGGTTTGGCCGGCGCTGGATTCACTGGGTAGCCTTCACGTGGTGGTACCGGCGGCTCTGTCGCTATCTGGCCTTGCGCGAAGCGAACCGTCACCATCTGATGTATTTTTCATCCGCGGTCCGGCGGCTCATGCTCATTTTAGGGCAACAGTGGGTTGTGCGGGGGATCGTGGAATTCCAGGACGATGTCTTTCTCCTGACGGCAGATGAAATTCGAGCGGCCGTTGTCGATTCCGAGCGAGAGTGGAGGAGCGTGATCTCGTTGCGCCGTGCGGAATGGCGGCAGCACGCGGCGCACACTGTGCCGGACTTTCTCTCGTCAAGGGAAGAGCCGGCTCTCGCTTCGATTCGATCAGGCGAGGAAGGTGCCATGCTGCATGGCATCCCGATCAGCGCCGGCTGTGCAGAAGGACCGGTCTGTTTGGTGTTGTCGCCACATGATCTGAAGAAAGTGAAGCGAGGAGACATTCTCGTGATGCCGGTGGTCGATCCGGGTATGGCTCCGTTCTTCGGTCTTGCGGCGGGCCTCGTGGCGGAAATGGGTGGAACCTTGTCTCACGGCGCCATCATCGCACGGGAATATGGGCTGCCGACGGTGGCCAATGTGCCAGACGTTGTGCATCTGCTCAAGGAGGGCGAGCGCGTGGTTGTCGATGCAACAAGAGGGACTGTCTATCGTTCGGCGGGAACTTTTTCAGCAACTTGACCTTTTCTTTTCGGTTCCCGTATCCTTGCCGGGGCTTTCACCAACATCGTTGTGTACAATGTGATCATTCCGCGTGGTGCGCGGGCGGCAGACGAGCGGCAATGCCTGACTCGGTGACATTCTGGGCTGGGCTTGGCGCAGGGTTCCTCGCGGGAGCTTTGCTGGCCGGCATGTGGATCGCGGCACGGGTCCGCATGGCGATGCAGGCGCGTGTGTCGGAAACCGCTGAGCGAGCTCACCGCGCCGAAACCCTGACCGGCGAGCTTCGCAAGCAGACTGAGTTGGATCGAGTAGAGATGGCTCGCGTGAGGAACGAACTGGCCCAGGCCCAGCAAGATCGCGCGATCGCCGAGACCCGCGCGCAAGAAACTCTCAAGCAACTTGACGAGCAGAGAGCGCTGCTAGCGCAAGCGCGGCAGGAACTGCTCGAATCTTTTCAGGCCCTGTCCGGCGAAGCGCTCAAACGAAACAACGAAGCCTTCCTGAATCTGGCCAAGACCTCGTTTGAGACCCTGCATGCCGAAGCCAAAGGCGATTTGGTCCAGCGGCAACAGGCCATCGATGAGCTCGTCAAACCGCTCCACGAATCGCTGACTCGCTATGAGGAACAACTCCGTCATTTGGAGCATTCACGGCAAACCGCCTATGGGGGGCTCGATCAACATTTGAAACTCCTTGCCGAATCGCAGCAGCGACTGCAACAGGAGACCGGCAATCTGGTGAGAGCGCTCCGTACGCCGAATATACGGGGACGATGGGGCGAGATCACGCTTCGGCGTGTGGCAGAGCTGGCGGGCATGGTTGCCCATTGCGATTTCACCGAGCAGGAACACGTTGAGAGCGAGGAAGGACGCTTGCGGCCTGACATGGTCGTACAACTTCCCGGCGAGCGCCAGATCGTGGTCGATGCGAAGACGGTCCTCTCGGCCTACCTGGAGGCGCACGAGGCTCCTGATGACGTCCAGCGGCTGGCGTGTCTGCGGCGGCATGCCGAGCAGGTGCGCAGTCGCATGGAGGATTTGAGTCTGAAAGCCTATTGGAACCAGTTTGCGCAGACTCCTGAGTTCGTTGTCTTGTTTCTTCCGGGCGAGCAGTTCCTTGGGGCCGCGTTGGAGCAAGACCAGACGTTGATCGAAGACGGATTTGCCCACGGCGTTGTGATCGCCACACCGACGACGCTGATGGCGCTGCTGCGCGCGGTCGCCTATGGGTGGCGGCAGGAACAGTTGACCGAACATGCCGCGCAGGCCGGCCGGCTTGGGAAGGACCTCTACGAGCGGATGGCCGTCTTGGCGGAGCATTTGAACGACGTGGGCCAGGCGCTGGGGAAAAGCGTGGTGGCCTACAACAAGGCCGTCGGCTCGTTGGAGACGAGGATTCTCCCCGCTGCCCGGAAGTTCAAAGAACTGGGCATCTCCTCGGACAAAGACATCCCGATGCTCGAGCCGGCCGAGATCGTGCCGCGCAAGGGGTTGCCGTTTGAAACCGAATAAGCCGAATGGGTGCCTGCCGGACGAGCAGGCGATGGTGGCTGAATTCCATCGTAAGTTTGAGATCGTTCTCAGCGACGTGCCGGCGCTGCCTGATGCCGCCACACGCGACCTCCGGGTTCGCCTGATCGAGGAAGAATTCAGTGAGCTCAAAGAGGCACTGGTGAAACAGGATTTGGTCGGGATTGCCAAAGAGTTGGCGGACCTGCTCTACGTCGTCTACGGCACCGCCGTATCTTATGGAATCGACATGGGGCCGGTGTTTCGCGAAGTCCATCGGTCGAATTTGAGCAAGGTCGGAGGCTACAAGCGAGCGGATGGCAAGTGGGTCAAGCCTCCGACCTACTCGCCGGCACAGCTTGAGCCGGTTCTCGCAGCCCAGTCGGCCGATGGACGGCGCCAGGGTTCACTCCCACCACAGAATTCCAGCCAGGCGGCGGATTGAGACCGATGAAAGAACTCCACTGTCCAGCCTGTGGAACATCGTTCGTTCGCGTTACGTTCCAAGACGGTACGATGGGACGGCTGCTCAACCGGTTGAATGTCTTTCCGTTCCGCTGCCAGCTCTGCACGAATCGATTCCGTGCCTTCCGGCCAGGCACCCGCAGCGAAAGCCAAGCGTTTGACCGGCGGCAGTACAAGCGCCTGGTGGCCAATTTCCCCGCTCTGCCCGTCGTGGGCAGACCGCTTGCCGAAGACGTGGTGACGGATATTTCGATGGGCGGCTGCACCCTCCGAACATCATCCGCCCTCGCTCAAGGCAGCTTTGTTGAACTGCATCTCAAACCGTCGGAGGATGAAGAGGCGATCAATGTGGAGACGGCGATGGTCTGCTCCGTCCGTCCGTCCTCGATGGGCATCAAATTTCTCGAAATCCACCCCAGCGACAAGCGACGGCTCAGTCAAGTGGTCTTAAGCCTTCTGATCAACCAGGGTTCTCTCCCCACGGCCTAACGCGCATTATTCATGACGGTTCGTCGCGGAATCAGCGAATAGCGAATAGCAAGGAGCGCGTAGCTCAAGAGGAATTCCTTTTCTCCGGCCGTTCGCTGCTCGCTGCTCGCCACCAGCTACTCGCTCCCTGGCGATTGCAGCAGAAGCGCTCATGAATAATGCGCGTTACAATAAGCGACAGCCAATAGCAATCAGCGGGTGGCTTATTCAGCGCGGCACCCGGACCAGCACGTTGTCGATGAGGCGAACCGTGCCGATGCGGATGGCGCCAAGCAGCACCGCATCGGACTTGATGGTCGAAACCGGTTCCAGTGTAGCCGGGTGGCAGACGGCAAGATACTCGATCCGTGCCAGTGGTTCCCGCCGAACAGTCTTTACCATCACCTGGCGAATGTGTGCGCCGGACCTGATGCCACGGCGGATCGCCTCCGCGCCGGCCTGCAAGGTACGGTAGAGCACAGGCGCAGCACGGCGCTGTGTCGCGGT
Organism: Nitrospiraceae bacterium; assembly: GCA_037442105.1. Taxonomy (GTDB): domain Bacteria; phylum Nitrospirota; class Nitrospiria; order Nitrospirales; family Nitrospiraceae; genus JBBIQV01. Next base: position 36,047 of record JBBIQV010000020.1, read on the forward strand.
CAGGTACACGTTGCGGGAACTCAGGGCAAGGCCGTCCGATTCCCGGATGGTGGGATGGATGACGATTCTTGTGCCGAGGTTCAGGTCTTCTACGAGCCGCTGAACCAGCACCGCTTGTTGATAATCCTTCTGCCCGAAGAGGGCCAGGTGCGGTCTTGCCAAACACAGCAGTTTGGTGACGACCGTGGCGACGCCTTGAAAATGGAACGGCCTGGCTTCGCCCTCCCATCGCCGGGCGACATCGCGCACCGTCACCGTGGTTTGGAAACCGGAAGGATAGATCGCCTCCCTTGTTGGGATGAAGACGACATCCACACCTTCCGATGCACACAGCGCCCGATCTTGTTTGAGTTGTCGCGGGTACTTGGCCAGGTCCTCATGGGGACCGAACTGCGCGGGATTGACGAACACGCTGACGGCCAGTGCGTCGCAGGATAGGCGCGCGTCGCGAATCAGGGCGCGATGGCCGGCGTGCAGCGCACCCATTGTGGGAACAAACCCGATGGTCACGCCTTCGCGATGGAGTTGACGGCTCCAATCGGCGAGCGTTTTGGGCGACGTGATCGTCTTCACGATCGTGAGCCGGCCGCAGCGGTGCGGATGCTGCAGTCGGGACGGGAGCCGTAACGGGAGCTTGGTTGAGGATCGAGGCGGCGCACGAATGAAGAATCGTGAAGCTCGTTCAACAAGGCCTGCATGGTCCGGCGTGATATTGGATGCTGCCAGTCATGAGCGAGTTCGACCATCGGCACGAGGACAAACCGCCTGCAGTGGAGACGTGGGTGAGGAATGACGAGGCCCTGCTCGTCGATCACGCGGTTTCCGTAAAACAAGATGTCGAGGTCCAGGGTTCGAGGCCCGTTGCGATGGACCTGATCCCGTCCGAACGCCAGCTCGATTTCTCGGCATGCCGCCAAGAGGCTGCGCGGCGTGATATCCGTTTCCAGATGCGCGACGCCGTTCAGGAACCAGCCGTCGCCAGGCGCAGCCCCATCGTTCACCGGCTCCGTTTCATAGAGCGACGAGACCTTCACCAATTGCGAGTGCGGCAGGAGGCTCAGCAATGTAACCGCCCGGTCGCAAAAGTCCAGCCGGTCTCCCACATTCGACCCAAACCCGATAAACACCGTTTCACGCGCCATACGCCAACCGTCATTCGATTAGAAGTCTATTCTGAAAGGCGTCAAGGAACCATTATGGGAACTCATGTATCATTTCGTTCGTTTGGTTTCAACCTGAGTTTTGCTCAGATCCATCCTTTCTTTGAAGCGATCATGGCCGCATCCACGCGGTTCCGTGCTCCCATCTTTTGCAGGAGATCTTGGACGTAGCTCTTGACGGTGTTTTCGCTGAGAAACATCTGGGTGCCGATTTCTTTGTTCGAAAATCCCTGGGAGATTAGTCGCAGGAGGCTGAGTTGTTGTGGGGTCAGATCAACCTGTACTTTGCCTCCCTCGGTTTCAGCGGTTCCCTCGCGCAGCTCTGGTACCACTTGGCTAACGACCTTTGGATCGATCACGGATTCACCACTCGCGACGGTCCGAAGGATTTGCTTCAACCTGAATCCGGCGTGAAAAAGGGTGGCTTCATGGCCTCAGTCGGCTGATTTGATGCAAGGCATAGTTCCAGGCTGCTTCTCGCTGACCGCTTGCAGGCAGGGCCAAGCGGGGGCGATTGCCGGCTCGGCGAAGCTGAGCGGGCATCAACAGGATCTTGTGACGCAGGGTTTGCAGCGTGGCGGTCTGGAATTCTGGAGGCAGGCAAAGGCGCTTGAACCAATTGACAAGGTTGTAGGCCAGCAAGAGCAGATGGAAATAGGTCTCGTTGGCGAAAAAGTGACGGGTGGGGATGTTGCCCAGGGCGTAATCCCCTTTGAGCTGTTTGATGAGCAACTCGACCCCGGCGCGGTTGTTGTACAAGCGCCAGAGGTTGAGCGGCTGCAACGGCAGATTGGTGACCAGCACTTGGTAGTGGTACTTGCCGAGCTTGAAGAGAGTCAGTGGCTCCGTTGGTTCTTCGGGCTGAGGGCGACGGATCACGACGAACCGATAGCGATGGGGCCATCGGATGGGCTGATAACAGAACTCGGCCACCTCGATACCCCGGCTGGGACTCACGTACCGCAGGTGCCCCAGTTTGCGTTTGATCGGGGCTGTGAGGCGGGCGACGATCACGAACCGGACCCGTCGGGCCTCGAGCCATTCGACCAGCGTGTGGTCGTAAAACCCTTTGTCCGCGCGGACAATCACCAATCGCACCCCGGCGGGCACTTTGGCGAAGCACGCCTTGAGCAGATCGATCGTCCCGCTGGCCGTATGGGCATCGCCGGGGCGCAACTCGCCATGCCAGAAGTCCTTGGTGCGTCCTTCGAAGCACAACAGTGGGTGATACGACGGCCGGCCCCGCTTGATCGGGTTGTACCCGACCCACGCCAAGGACCCTGAGGGACTTGAAGGGCCGCCAGGTGCCCATGCTGCAGCCCAGCCTGTCTTGAAATTCCAGTCGCGGCGGCGCTCAAGCCGTTCATGAGTGAGCCGCCCGTACAAAAAGGCCTCCGCTCAATCGCTCAGAAGTTTCGTGCCCTGGAAGCCGAAGGTCCGACGTGGGTTGCGAAGTTTCTGGGCGGAGGTGGTGCTGAGACGGAATCACGAATCAAGCAGGATGCCTTCATGACCGTTCACAAAGTGTGCCGCCTCCTCGGGCTGGAAAGAGATATGTGATCCTACCAGGTCGGCAGGCCCATGCGGCCTATTGTCGAATCGAATTCTAGAACGGTGGAGGCACCCATTGATTTCACTCCTTTCGCTTGCAATCTCACTTACTCATAAGTCGCCCGAAGCAGGGGAATCTTGCACTCTCTGCTGCAGGTGACTAGGATAAGCGCCCTGTAATGATCTATCTCGACCACAATGCAACGACGCCGGTATTGCCGGAGGTGCTGGAGGCGATGATGCCTTACTTCACTTCCGAATGGGGTAATCCGTCAAGTACATACAAGTTCGGCTCGAAGCTGAAGAGTGTGATCGAGACAGCGCGAGAACAGGTGGCGGAGCTAATTGGGGCACAGTCGCGGGAGATTATTTTCACTTCGTGCGGCACAGAGAGCAACAACACGGCGATTCATGCGGCATTGCAGGCCAACCCAGGCAAGCGGCACATCGTCACGTCGGCGGCGGAGCATTCCTCAGTGCTCAACTACTGCATGGCGCTGGAGAAGGAAGGCTACCGGGTGACTTATCTGCCCGTTGACCGCGACGGGCTGTTGAAGCTTGCTGACTTGGAGGAGGCCATTACAGACGAAACAGCACTCGTTTCGCTGATGTGGGCTAACAACGAGACAGGCGTCTCGTTCCCCGTCACGGAAATCGCTCAACTCTGCCGAGCGCGCGGCGTGTTGTTGCACTGCGATGCCGTGCAAGCGGCCGGGAAGGTCCCTATCAACCTCAGCAACTTGCCCGTGGATTACCTGTCCCTTACTGGTCACAAGTTTCACGCACCCAAAGGCATCGGCGCGCTATACGTCCGCCGTAAAGCCCCCTTCTGGCCATTCGTCCACGGTGGACATCAAGAGCACAACCTGCGGGGTGGCACGGAGAACGTGGCATTGATTGTCGGCATGGGCAAGGCCGCCGAGTTAGCCACTAATCATCTACCCGACTACGACAAGCAGGTGCGACCACTGCGGGATTCGCTGGAGGACGGCGTCCTGAGGACGATTCCGAACACTGAACTGAACGGCCACAAGATTCAGCGTCTGGCCAACACCACCAACATCACCTTCCACGGCATCGAATCCGAAGCGCTGCTACTCCTGCTCGACAAGAAAGGCATTTGCGCCTTGTCCTGCTCAGCATGCTTGGCCGATTCCGATGAACCGTCGCATGTCATCAAGGCGATGAAGCCCGAAAGCGCCGCGTCAAGGCAGATGATAAGGTTTTCACTGGATACGAGTACTGAGAAGGCCGACGTGACCGCGACGGTAGAGACTGTCCAACGGGCCGTAAGCGCGCTATGCAGTTGACGGCCCAATGAAACTATCGGCGGACGCGGTCATCGCCAGAGACAAGTTGACGCGCTATTTGCTGTTGCCTCAAGCGCGCGGCGACAAATCGGCTTTTCTGGCAGAAGCGGGTTACACGCTGGAATACGCCGACCAACTGCTGCAGGACTTGCGCGCCCAGATCCTTCCTTTGGAGGCACGAAGGTTGGAATCCAACAAGTTTGGCCAGTACTATGAAATACGAGGAACGCTGATTGGCCCAAATGGCGTGGCTTTGCCGATTCGCAGCATATGGATGACAGAACACTTGTCGGGCATCACGAAGTTCGTTACACTGATTCCCGATAAACGGGGTGCATCACGATGAAGTTTGAGCTCTACACGGACGTGGCGCTGACGTGCGATCTACCGGAGCATCGGCTCCGTCGCGGCGACATTGTGAAACTGGTGGACCATCACATCGCACCCGATGGAACGGAAGGGTACTCCATTGAAGTGTTCAACGCCGTCGGCGACACCATTGCCGTTACCACCGTCCCCGCTTCCGCCCTCGAAGCCCTCCGCGAAGACGAAGTGCTCTGCGCGCGGTCGCTGGCTAGCTAGGTTGGCTGGTCAACACCACCAATATCACCTTCCACGGCATCGAATCAGAAGCCTTGCTGATCCTGCTCGATCAGGAAGGTGTCTGCGCCTCTTTAGGTTCAGCTTGTCTCGCCAATTCCGATGAGCCGTCGCCTGTCATCAAGGCGATGAAGCCCGAAAGCGCCGCGTCAAGGCAGATGATACGGTTTTCGTTGGGCACGGGCATGCGGAGAGAGGACATCGCTACGACGGTATCAGCGGTGAAACATGCAATCGCAACGCTCCGGGCTTGAGTCTCCCTTGATGGTGCAGTATAAAACTGGGGTAGGTGAAACGATGAGAACGCTGCAAGAGATTGAAAAGGAGATCGAAGCTTTGCCGTTGCCTGACCGGCTTCGGCTCTACAAAGACATGCCGCAGTTGATCGGCCGGGATGTCGAGGACCTCGACTGGCAGCGACTGGCGATCGAGAATTTCTTCCAGGACGACTCCCCGGACGATCACGTCTATGACGAAGTTTAGGGCCGGGGACATCGTCTCGGTGGAGTTTCCCTTCTCTGATCTCCAGACGCGTAAGCGCCGGCCGGGGCTGGTGCTCGTCGCTGGTGATGTTGACCTCTTGATTGCCCGTATGACCACACGCCCGCCCCGTGATCCATCGGATGTTGTACTCAACCACTGGGCCGAGATCGGTTTGCCACGGGCATCCACCGTTCGCCTCACCAGGCTCGCCACGGTAGACCGGCGGCTTGTTCGCCACAACATCGGACGTCTACACCCCGAAGACAGCCAGGCGGTAGCGCAAGCCTGGCAGCAATTGGCGGCCAACGTCGTGACCGAACTGCGCGAATAAAGACGTAGAGCGAACGGTATTTCCGATGAAGTTTGATCTCTACAAGGATGCAGTGCTGATGTGCGATTTGCCGGAGCATCGGCTCCGTCGCGGCGACATTGTGAAACTGGTGGACCATCACACTGCGCCTGATGGCTCAGAGGGCTACTCCATCGAGGTCTTCAACGCCCTGGGGGACACCATTGCCGTCACCGCAGTTGCCACCTCCGCCCTCGAAACCCTCCGCGAAGACGAAGTGCTCTGCACGCGAACGCTGTATCAGTTTGTGATGAACGACGCCGCCGGGGATCACGTGTTTTCAGTCCGCTATGGATTCTGGAACTTGCGCTCACGATGCCATGCCAAACATGCCCTGTCTGGCCAGTAGCTGCTGTCAACAGGAAGCTGTATCTGTTTCCCACCAATCTTGTGAAGCAACATAGCTTCGTCGCCTGATTCATGGAAACGGTCTGACGCGACAATAACCCTGTAATCATCGGTAAGCGACCACAGACCTTGGTCGAAGAGCCAGTGGGCGTTTTTGCAGAGGGCGATGCCGTTTTGCGGGTGGTTGTTGCGGCTGTCGGCAAATTGGTGAATGTGGGCCGCGTCCACGATGCTGCCGGCATCCATGGTTACACAGCGATAGCCGGTTAGCGCGCAAGTGTAATTGTAGGCGGGAACGACGGTCAGGCGGAAGCGCGCTTCACGACCGCGCTCCCGATCGGCTTCGTAACGCCTGGCGTCGGCTTTCACAACATCGTCGGACGGGACAGACAACTGGACCAAGCCGTACAATGCTGCGCGTTCGCCGGGATCAGTAAAGTACCGGGCGATAAGGACTCGGCGCAGTTGCTTCCGGAAGTCGGCATCGTAAAGACAGGCGAGAAAGCTCTCGTCGAGTCGAGCGGCAACGGCGCGGCGGCGTTCCTGAGCGGGCTTGCCTTCCTTGTCGAACGACACCCAGCAGCCATCGCTGTGCATGTGGTAAAAGGGCAGGTGGATGTCGGGCCTCTGGGAGCGTCGTTCGGCCACGACGGTCCAGAAGGCGAGGAAGCGGAAGACAAGTTCGCCGGTCAGTGGTAGCTCGGTGCCCGTAAGGGTTCCTTCTTCGGCGAGGTCGGCGACGACCAGCAGGAGCAGGGGCTTGTGCGGGGCGATATTATGTTTGCGGTCAACCCTCAGATTCGCGGCGATCTTGAGCCAGCGTTCGTGTTGGGTTGGCGCGTTCATGCGAAGACGCGGTCAGTTGCGAGAGGTAGCGGAGCGACAATAGTGGTAGGCTTCCAAATCGTCCTTCAAGATATTGAGCAGGTCGTCGGGTAGGCCGTGGGTGCGGTGGCTTTCGCTGTATTCCTCCACCTTGGCGAGCATGCGGCGGAGAATGTCGGCATTGATGCTCTTCTCGCGGGCGACTGCTTCTTCCATCTCACGCAGGCGATTCAGTTCTTTGAGATCACCGTTCATGATCACACCTCGCTGTTTGTTGAGGATGCGGGCGACGCCTCGGCCGTCGTCTGGGTCGCGCGCGGCTTTCCACAGTTGTTGGATCAACAGCAGTTCTTCCGGAGTAATCAGCGTGAGGCCGGTGTCCTCCTGCAGCTTGAGCAGGCGTTTGAGGAGTTCGCGACGGCCTTCGATGGTGAGGGGACCGGGGCCCTCGTTGCCGTTCATGCGGCGGTCGTCGCGCCGCCCGTTGGCGGGGTTGCGGAATTCGAGAAGCGTTTCCCGGAAGGCGAGCAGGTGTTCCATGCGTTCGTCACCAGCAGCAAGCAAGCCCTCGCTGGCTTTGTCGCGCTCGACGACGGTGCAGGTCCAGCAGCCGAAACGGGAATTGCCACAACTGGGAGTGCTGGTGTCAATCTGGATGGGGCATTCGCCGTTCGAGGCGTTAGCGTAGAGCTTATACAGCGGACGGTTGTCACCGCCCCATGGGTTAGGCTTTTGCAACAGGTACGCCCAGACCTCCTCTGTGGAGAGGAACTCGATGGGGTTGGATACCCAGACGCGAGGAAGGTCTGGGTGACGACGCAGACCCTTGCGAGTCTCAATTCCTGCCATGGTCTGGGCTCGCGTCGAGCTTTCGGCACGCCTGGCTCCTAGATGCAGGATCGCCTCACCCCAATGGCCAAGCCGCTGATTTACGAATGCGTTGACCGGATCAATTTTCATCCGTTGGGTACACCAGCGGAAGGTGCGATTGGGCGGTGGATAGCCGCGACCGATGATGTTGACCCAGAACGACTGCTCGGGCGGTGGTTTGAGCAAGTTGACCTCGATGTTGAGCCCATTCTGCTGAGAAAACTTGTGCATCCGCGCGAGAGCGCTTTCGACCATTTCGACGATCGCGGGGATTTCCACACGAGTGTCCGTGCACAGGACCGCGACCGGTTTTTTCCGGTTCTCCGTCGGCACGGCTAATACCGCATCAAATATCAAGGATGCCAACATCGTGCTGTCTTTTCCGCCGCTGAAACCAACCAGCCAAGGGCGGTTATCCTCCGAATACAGCTCGCGGAGATTGTTCCTGATTTCCTGGTAAACCGAGGCAACCATAGGCGCGAGTATGCCTTTGATGAGGGATGTTTACAAGAGCGGCTTTCAACATGATTCGGCCATGGAAGAGGTTGCTCCCTGATGCGAATTTGGAAGAAGGGATTCCTTTACAGATGGCTGAGGAGGCCAGAGTCGTTCTTTGCTTGGCCTGCCCGACCAAATCGTGCACCAAGAGGATAAGGATGGGGCATCAAGACTGTTGGCTGATTTGCCCGCGCCTACCACCAATTGCTACCTATTCCCCGGAGCAGCAGTCCCTAAACTTTTTTCTCGTGGCGGTCCTTGATAATTGGCGCAGGCAGGCTTACACGAGGACCGGAGGCGGTTACCGTACCAATGGATTCGTTCCATCAATTTCTCAAGCAGCCGGCTTTTGGCGTCTGTAGGGGCGTTCTGCTCCGTGACAGTTTTCTTCTCGTTCTGTATGCGGCCTGGGGCATTGTCTGTTTGGCCGCCGGATGCCAAGAACAGGGTTTTGTCTATCTTTGGGAACCGTTCGTGGTGATGCCGCTGCTCATCTCCCTCCGAAGAGAGCTGCTTCCTCGACCTATTCCAAATGCCTACGATTGCCCCGTGTGAAATACGGTTTCGCTCAATACACGTATCACGAAAGAAGGTAGCGCCCCGACTTCTTGGTTCCGACCCGTTGGACGAGGCCGGCTTCGAGCAAGGGCTTGAGTAGATCCATCGCTCCTTGCTTCGACACGCCGATGCCGTTGCGGATTTCCTGCGGCGTCAGGCTTTTCCGATCTCTCAGCAGACGGAGTAACTGCTCTTGTTTGGGGCGTAGCACAATTTTCTTTGGCCCGGCACGTGCGGTGAGATGCTGAATGCGATCCCACACTTGTTCAAGAGTCAGATGCAAGGCCTCGGCACTATATTCCAACCATCCGCTGAGGTCGCCACCCTGCCTGCGCACCCCGGCTAGTGCGTCGTAGTATCTCGGACGATTCTCCCAATAGACTTCATCGACGGAACAAATGTGATGCGTATCAAATCCACGCCGATAGAGTTCCCAAAGCGCAAGCGCTCGGCCTGTTCGTCCGTTTCCATCCGCGAACGGATGGATGTCCTCGAATTGATAATGGACAATGGCCGACGAGACGACCGGTGACCATTTCGAAGACTGCTCGTTCCACCATTCCAACAGCTCAGCCATCAACCCGCTGACCAAGTCAGGGGAAGGGGGCGTATATCGGCCTACGTACACCTGAATGCCGCGGTATCGGCCGGCTTCTCCCTGGTCCATCACCCCTTTGGCCATGATCGTGTGGAGTTTCAAGACGTCCTTCTGGGTGATCGGCTTCTTGGCGACATGCTTCTCAATGAAGCGAAGACCGGCGAGGTAATTGAGCACCTCTCGGGTGGCGCGTGGGGGCGCTGTCGGCAGGGATTGCCCCTCTTCCAAGAGGCGGACTTGTTCCAGCGTGAGCGGATTGCCTTCAATGGCGGTGGAGCTGTGGGTGTTTCGGATGCGCGCGTCTTTTTGTAGGGTGGGAATCCAGGGGACTTGCACCATCGCGGCGAGAATTGTTTCCCGAAACGCGGCGATTGCTTCGATCGTGGTTAAGAGATGCGCGGTAATGGTGAACGTCGGGTGCAAGGCCATGGTTGGCAGGGTAAAGATAAGTCAAGTATAAGTCAAGTTATGAGTCAACCTCGAAAGCAGGCTTGCGAAGGTCTGGCGGCGTGGGCGGGAGGTGTGTGAAGAGGCGACTTAGCCCGCATTATTCATGAACGTTTCTACTGCAACCGCCGATACGCCGCTGCGACCAGCCTGGACGCGGCTGGCGCTGCGCCCAAGCAGGCGGGCTCGCCGCTCGGTCGGTCAACATACTGTTTCAAGTATGCCTCCCTCCCTTACGGCTCCGCGCGCCTGTCTCGCCTGGCGTCTTGGCGGTTTCGTCACGAACCGTCATGAATAATGCGGGCTAGGATAATGCGATCAAGAGGGCGCGTCCGGAAGAATCAGAATCGTAAGTGCCGGCATACAGAAGAAAGGACCACTGGAGGTATTGAATATCCCCGCGCACATTTGAGGCGCGGGGTCGAACGAAGTTCGGTTTGGTGGGCCGTGCAGGGGTCGAACCTGCGGCCCGCTGATTAAGAGAGCGTTCAGGGCGGTTTTGGCAAAGGCTTGATTGGACTCTGGTTTCCCCGTTTTTCTGACAAATCAGCCTCTTGCGCGCCTTCTATTGGTTCTATCCAGTCTAGCTTCTCTCGTTTTTCGACCCTGTCTATCACAAAGTATCACACTCATGTTCAGTGCGAGGCCTGCTGAGTTTTTCGAAACCGCGCCGTCAGTGGCCCACTGAGCGGAACTCAACGGGCCAGGCGCAGAGGTCTTGTGAGGGGGTGCCGAGTCGGTTTCCAAACAAAGGACCTCTTGTGCAGGAAGAGAAAGCTTGACAGACTTTTACCTGATTGGCTATTTTGCCCGTACGGTAAAAATAGCCATTTTGGTAAAAATATGCCGACGGAGAGCCAAATCATCGCCAGCCTAAATCAACGGCTCCCCGAGCTGCTCCCGGCCCTCGACGTGGAGGTACAGCGGCCTCGCCGGGAGGATTCTTGGGATCTTGCCCTGAAGATCCGAGCGGCCGGGACGACGCGACGGGTCATCTGCGAGGTCAAGTCCGTGGGCGAACCACGCTACCTGGCCCAAGCGATCACCACTCTCATGCGCACAACCCGGAAGGACCCCAGACTGTATCCTCTTGTGGTCGCTCCCTACATCTCACCGGAAGGGCAACGCCTCTGCCGTGAGGCCAAGGTGGGATATCTCGACCTGGCAGGAAACGCGTTTCTTCGTTTCGACGGGGTGCTCGTGGACCGGGCAAGCCCCAAACCTCCTCCGAGAGCAAAGACCCGGCTGAGGCGGCTGTTCGCCCCCAAGTCTTCGAGAATTATCCGGGTGCTCCTCGAACAACGAGGGGAGAGCTGGACACTGGCCCGCCTGGCCGAGGAGGCGACCGTCAGCCTGCGGACCACCCACCTGGTGATCAACGCGCTTGAGGAGAAGGCGTTTGTCGAGAAGCGGCGCGGAGCGATCATGCTTCAGAAGCCCGGGGAGCTGCTCGATCTGTGGGCCCAAGACTACAACGTTGAGCAGAATCGGCAGCACATGTTTTACACATTCGTCCGGAGTCCCGGCGAGCTGGCGGCCAAGCTCTGCGCCTACGCCGTGAGCAAGAAGGAGACAGTGGCCTTGACCCTCCATAGCGGAGCGGCGTTCGTCGCGCCCTTCGTCCGATCACCGGACGTGCATGCCTACTTCGCGGGCGATCGGGAGCGGCTCGTGAAGGCTCTGGATCTCAGACCCGTGGAATCCGGCGGCACCGTCCATCTCCTTGAGCCTTACGATGAGGGGGTCTTCTATCGGATGCAGACCATCCGAGGGGTCCGTGTGGTCTGTAACACGCAGCTCTATCTCGACCTTATCACTTACCCGGCGCGCGGACGCGAGCAGGCGGAAGTGCTTCGCCGCCAGAAGTTAGGCTACTGACTACCCAATGCCGCGACCACGGACTGTAGATGATTACCAGGACGGGATCACGGCGGCCTCCAGATCAGGCCTCGCCGAAGTGATGACAGCCCTCGGTGCCTATAGAGACGCGCTGGTCCTCATCGGCGGTTGGGCTCCGTATCTCATTCTGGAACAGCAGGGAGAGCAACGCGCTTTTCAGGCTAAGACTCCTCTGGATACGGGATTCGAGGTTGAGTTTGTCCACGTCGGGTCGATTGACATCGATTTCGTCGTGAATCCGGATCTGGTGAATGCAGAGAGCTACGCCACGATCGTAGAATTGTTGCTGGATCGCGGCTATACACCCTGCGCCGATTCTCTCTTCCAGTTCGAGAAGACCATTCGCTCCCCCCAAGACGGCCAGGACTACCTGATCCGTGTGGACTTCCTCACGCCCAGGCCCTTGGCAGGCCAAGGGCGTGCCCATCGCCACCGGCAGGTTCAACGGGACCTCAAGGCTCGCACGTTGGAGGGTGTGGAAGTCGCGATCACTCACTACTTCTGGTATGAGCTGGAGGCTCGGCTTCCGGATGGAGCGAGTGCACTGGTGCGTCTCAAGGTGGCCGATCTCGTCGCCAGTCTGGCCCTGAAGGGAATCGCCATCGGGGAACGGTATGCGGAAAAGGATGCCTACGACATCTATGCGCTTTGTGCCCACTCACGCGGAGGTCCCCAAACAGTAGCGGCGGCGCTCAAGCCTTTCATGAATGAGCAGCCTGTGCAAAAAGGCCTCCACTCAATCGCTCAGAAGTTCCGTGCCCTAAATGCCGAAGGTCCGACGTGGGTTGCGAAGTTTCTAGGCGGGGGCGATCCGGGAACAGAGACACGGCTCCGGCAGGATGCTTTCATGACGGTGCGTGAGATCTGTCGAGTCCTTGGAGCAGTTGCTGACTAACGGGATCGGCAGTCTCGCACGAGCTGAGACTGCTGAAGCACATGAAAAGATCCTCGGTCCTTTTCTGGCTTTCCCGCGAGCATCCTGCGCTCCGATGGAAGGCGCTCAACGTGCGACAGCATCGCGAGGTGCAGGAAGAGGTGTAAGCGAAGACGCGAGAGCGTTGAAAGACTGTCGGTGCCGTTTTGACTTCGAACAGCGGGTGACTAAGGCTTAGGAGCGAACTCATCGGCAGATCCCCCCAGCGGTCGCGTGCCCAGCTTGAGAAGAGCGCCGTTCGCTTCACTCGCCAGCGTGTAGACAGGCTTCTTCCATGAGATGAGAACCCGGCACAGTTCAAAAGTTTTGCTGTCCGGAGCGGCGTAGGGAACGACAATGTGTTCGGCCAGGGCGGCCACAACGCGATTGC
>JBBIQV010000021.1:0-48134 GCA_037442105.1 Nitrospiraceae bacterium
TGCCGATGACGCCGTTCATGGGCGTGCGAATCTCGTGGCTCATCGTCGCCAGGAACTCGCTTTTCGCCCGGGCAGCCACTTCCGCCGCCTCCTTGGCCTGACGCAGCGCTTCCATATGTTGCTTGCGCTGAGTGATGTCGCGGATCGTGGCGATCACGAAAAGGTGCCCGTCCCAGTCCACCGGGCTGAGACTGATTTCTGCGGGAAACACGGAACCGTCCTTGCGGCGTGCGATAAGGTCTGAACCGGTTCCCATTGGGCGAGATGAAGGATGGGACGCATAAACGCGGGTATGCCGGCGATGTCGCTCGCGGGCTTCCTCGGGGATCAGGATCTCGACCGGTTGCCCGATCAGTTCCTCGCGCAAGTAGCCGAACAGCACTTCGGTCTGCCGGTTGACGAGCATGATTTCGCGGCCCGCAGAAGCAAGCATGAGCGCATCGGGGCTCAATTCGACGAGGTCTTGGAACCGGGCTTCAGCGGCTGTGGCGCGCTTGTATTCATGCTGAGCGTGCACCCATTCGTTCCGCAGGCACCTCACCGCCCAGATCAAGGTACCGAGTAGGGGAACCACCGCGAGCCCCACGACCAGGGCGAGTCTCTGCAAGACTGCGGCGATTGGCTGGAGCAGATCGCTTTTGTCGGTGCGAACCAGGATCAACCAGTGGAACCCTGCCCAGGTGTCTATGCCCTTCGTGCGGGCATATCCGGTCAAAACCGGTACATGGCGCCGGAAGTGCTCCTCTTCCACATAGCCGGATGGCGCCGAATCGGCGAGTCGAGCCGAAGGGACGCCAAGGCGTTTCAGGTTAAATTGTCCTTCCTCCCGCAGAAAAGAATCGGCGATCAGCTCCCCGTCTTCACGAAGGATCTGGTACTCCGTGTGCGCGGAGGTGCCGTGTTGCGAAAGCAACGCCATGATCGTTTGCGTCAGGATGTCTTCGAGAACCGGTAGCCCTATACGGCTTGTGACGGTGCCCAGGAAAGCGCCATTCGGCCGACGGATGGGGGTGGTAAACGAAACGACCGGCATGTTGTCCACGAGCAAAGAATAATGGACGTCTTGGACATAAACTCCCTGGCCGGCTAAGGCGGTCTGAAACCAGGTTGCTTCACGATAATCCTTGCCGAGGGTGGTCGAATCGGTGGCGGCAATGATCCGGCCTTGGTCGTCGGTGGCGCCAATCCAACTGTACACGCGATAAGCATCTTGAATGGCGCGGAGGTAGGCGGTTGTGGCAGCCCGATCCTGCTGCAGGGCTGCTACCGTGTGGGCCATGACCTGGGTGTCCCCGTATCGCTCCCACATCACGTGATCGAGCTTTTCCGCCATATCGGTCGCGGCGACGGCCAGACGCTCGCCCGCGCTGGCCAGCAATTCATCCTTGATGGAGCTGAGCAAGACTCCGCCAACAATCAGAACGAGGAGAGCCAACCCGATGATCAAAACCGGCAGCCAGGCATAGATGCGGTGTTGCAGACGTGCGGGCATTATCAAGTCGCTCTTATCAATATCTGGCCTTCATGTATTCAACGCCCTGAGCCACCGTCTGGCGCCAAATCCGTTCAAGCTCCGGGGACCACCGAAGGTCGAACTCTTTGAGCGTCGCCATCAGGCTATCCACCCAATAGGCGTACAGCGACGGCTCGATGGCCAAGTGGTTGCGGTCATGTCGTTCAGCCAACCGGTCCAGGGTCTGGCGGGCAAATTCGTTACCCTCAGAGAATTTCAGCAGCATGGCAAGGCCGGTACGGAACAGCGCCTTTTGCTGCGGCATCCGGGTCGCCGCGAACATCGGTGCAATCGCCGGATGGCTCTTGGCGAAGATTTCGTAGAAGCGATCCAGGAATCGGGGGTCTGTGATCACTCGGGCAAAGCTGGCCTCAGGCTCCTTCGTCAAGGTGCCTGCTTCGCGCCCTGCCACCGCCCGGACCACGAGAGCCGCGCCGACACCTGGGTAGAGGCCTGCGCCGCCTCCGTCAGCGACTGTTCATTATCTTTGCTGGCTGTGGCTGTCCGTTCGATATTGCCTGTAATCTCCCCGGTCGCGGTCGACTGTTCCTCCGCGGCAGTCGCGATCTGGGTGATCCGGTCGGTGATCTGTCGAATCGCTTGGAGAATCTGCGTCAAGCTGTGGCCGGCTTGCTGAGCCAGGACCATGCCGGCCTGAGCTTGGCGGCGCCCGCCCGCCGTGGCCTCCACAGTCGTTTTAGTTTCTTCCTGCATGGCATGGATGATCGCGGCGATTTCCTTGGTCGCTTCGGTGGTCCGTTCGGCGAGTTTTCGCACCTCATCGGCCACGACGGCAAAGCCACGCCCATGGTCACCGGCGCGGGCCGCTTCGATGGCGGCGTTCAGGGCCAATAGGTTGGTTTGCTCGGCAATCTCGTCGATGACCTTGGTGATCTGTCCGATTTCATCGGATCGCTGGGCCAAGTGCCTGATCTGTTCCCCGGACTGCTCCACTGTCTCGGCGATGCGCGTCATGCCTTCCACGGTTTGCTGCAAGAGAGCGCTGCCCTTTTCAGCTTCGAGGTCGGTTTCTTTGGCGAACACCGCGGCCCCTTGGGCGTTCTTGGCCACCTCGGCCACCGTGGCGGACATTTGTTCGGAGGCTGCGGCGACCTGCGTGGCCTCAGCCGCCCGCTGCCGGCTTTGGACCTGGAGCGTCCCGATCATACCCAGAAGCTGCTGCGCCTGCGTCGCCATCTCCACGCCGGCAAGGTCCATCTCTTGGGAGACCTTTTGTAACCGGCTGACGAGACGGTTGAAGGCCATGGTCAAGCGCCCTGTTTCATCCCGCGACGAATGGGCGATCCGTTTCGTCAAGTCGGTTTTCCCGCCTGCGATGTCCTCCATCAGGGCCACAATCTTCGTGAGCGGCCCGACCAAGGATCGGCTGAGCAGGGTCGCGGTCGCGATAGCCGCACCGGCCATGAGCAGGAACAGCCAGATGATGTGTGTGCGCAAGCGGAGGATATCTGCGTAGGCATCCTGGGCGTCCTGCCCGACGACCAATCCCCAGCCGAATCCTGGATAGGCGCCGTAGCCGGCCGAACGGGCGTAACCGAACAAGACCGGCTTACCTGTGTATAGGTTCTCCCCGTCCAGAGCGCCGCTTTCTCCGCGTTCAGCGTTCAACGCCCGTTGCACGAGCGGCTTGCTCCGAAAATTGGAGGCCAGCACATGTTCCGAAAACGGCGAGGCTAGCACCAGCCCATCCTGATTCACGAGGGTCAGCCGGATGTTCAGCCGGTCCTTCTCGATAGCGCGCGCCGAGATCTCTCCCAGGATGGTCTGGACAACACTCCAATCGAACTGGTTCGACCAGACCCCGATTATTTTGCCCTGTTCGTCTTTGACCGGATAGGAAAACGACATCACCCGACCCTGATCGTGGTAGAGGTGCGCAACGTCAGTATCTTCATGCACATCGCTCACAAGCGTCTGACCATCTTTCGCATGTCCGCCGATCGTGTCCCGAAACCAGGGCTCGTGGCTGACGTCCGTTCCAAGCAGTCGGCTGGTCTCCAGCCGCTCGCCGCGCGATCCAGCCGTGTTCACCGCCAGGATTTTCCCGTTCCGGTCGGCCATGACCATCAGCCGGTACATAGGGGCATAGATGCCGACCATGCGATCCATGAAGGCCGTGATTCGCTTAGAATCGCCGGATCGTGCCGCTTCGCTGTTGGCGAAGGCCTGCGCGTCGCCGTACCGTTCAAAAAGATTCCGATCGATCTTGTCCAAGGTGTCGGCACCCAAGCCGGCCAGGCGGGTGCCGACCTGAGTTCGCAGGGATTCGCTGCTGCGGTCGAACGCCAGCCATCCGACGACCCCGACCGGCACGGTCCCGATCGCGAGAAAGGCGGCGATGAGTTTTGACTTGAGCGAATGCACTTGAACCATGCGATCCTCCATCTTCCCTTCCTCTCGTTGCGAGTCCGGGCGAGGGTCAGACTGTCCGAAAAATAAAAAGGCGCAACCGGGTTGCCCGTCTAAAACGAGAACCTTCCGGTTGCGCCTTCAACTTGCCAGTCCGGCCCCCTCACCCTATCCTCCCCCACGGTGGGAGAGGATAGGGTGAGGGGGCCGACCGAGCCCGCTAAGGCAAGTCAAGCCTGCTGCCTGACCCCTCTCTTTGACGCATTTCTTATCGGATGAATAGGGCGAAAACTTGATGGGAGGAGGGTATGGACCTCAGCCCACTCTCCCCTGTTCCAGCAATTTCTCGATTCGTTGTCTCAGGTGGGCTAAGTCCTTCGAGCGAAAGGCGTGTTTGGTTTTCTTCAGGACCTCGATCGTCTCGCGCAGCGCGGCCTCATAAGCGGCGAGTCTCGGAGAAGGGACGAGCGCGCAGAAATCGGCGGCACCCTCGGCCTGCCCCGATTGCACCAAGCCCATCGTGGCCTTAAAACTCAGAGCGAGCTTGATCATCTGGGCGGTCACGTGATTCAGATATTCCTCGATCGGCCGCGCGGATAGCTGAGGGGATGCGCGCGCGACAGAGGCTGTCTCAACGGCCCGTTCAAGCTGGTCTAGAGTCCTCGTCCACTCGCCTGTTTCGTCACGCGCCTGTTGGAGCACGCGCAGGAAACGCCCTTTCTCGACAGCGTGACGGATTTGACCGAGCACGGCGGGAAATTGCAGGGGCTTGATCAGATAATCGACCACGGCTAATCGCAACGCTTCTATGGCCGTGTGGATGGTGGGGCTGCCCGTGGCGATCAGCACCGGGATGATCGGCCGCCTGTCTTGCAGAATGCGCAACAATTCAAGGTTCTCATTGCCCGGCATATTGATGTCAGCAATCAGCAGCGCATACTCCTGTTCACTGAGAGCGGCAATGGCGTGTTGCGTGTCCCGGACTCCGTCGCAAGTGTAGCCGGCTCGGCCGAGCAATTCTGTCGTGGCGGACAAAAAGGTTTCGTCGTCGTCGGCAATCAGGATGCGCGGAGGCTCGGTCATCTGGTCAGAGGTCATGGAGGTGATTCCGTGGCATCCAACACCTCGCGGACCTTTTGTGCCAGCTCCTGCGCGGTGAAGGGCTTCTGCAAGAAGGCGATGCCCGGATCCAGCACGCCATGGTGGAATATCGCATTGCCGGCATAACCCGAGATGAAGAGGGCCTTGATCTCCGGCCTCAGCGCCGACAGGCGTTCGGCCAGAACGCGACCGCTCATGCCCGGCATAATGACATCGGTGAGCAGCAGGTGGATCACATCCTGATGCGATGCGCTGACCCGCAAGGCTTCCTCACCATTGGCTGCTTCCAAGACCCGATAGCCTTTCTCTTCCAGGACTGCACGGGCAAGGGACCTGACGGCGCTATCGTCTTCCACGACCAGAACGGTTTCCGATCCCCCGCGAGCTGTCGCTTCTGGCTTGATCTGCTCCGGGGGCGAGGCCGGCTCGGTCACGCGGGGAAAGTAGATCTTGAACGTCGTTCCGTGTCCTGGTTCGCTGTACACCCAAATATGGCCGCCGCTTTGCTTGACGATCCCGTACACCGTGGCCAGCCCCAAGCCGGTACCTTTCTCGATCGGCTTGGTCGTGAAAAACGGCTCGAAAATGCGGGCCTTGGTCGCGGCCTCCATCCCGGACCCGGTATCGCTCATGGCGAGCATCACATAAGGGCCTGGCACCACCTCCGCATGCGATTTCGCATAGGCTTCGTCCAGGTCCACAGGAGCGGTCTCGATGGTAAGCCGGCCTCCTTCGGGCATGGCGTCGCGGGCGTTGATCGCGAGATTCATGAGAACCTGCTCGATCTGGCTCTGGTCCACTTTCACGCGTCCCAACGTTGGGGCCGGTACGGTGAGCAGGCGGATGTGTTCCCCGATCAGGCGGCGGAGGAGCCGGTCCATTTTCTCGATGACCTGATTCAGATCCAGCACCTGCGGTTTCAATACCTGTTTCCGGCTGAAGGCGAGGAGTTGCTGAGTCAGCCAGGCCGCCCGCTCCCCCGCTTTCTTGATTTCCTGTACGTCCCGGCGCGCGGGTGCAGTCGGGTCAAGCTTGTCCAGCAGAAATCCGCTGTATCCCAGAATGGCTGTGAGCACGTTGTTGAAGTCATGGGCGATACCGCCGGCCAACCGGCCGATGGCCTCCATCTTCTGCGCTTGGCGCAAGTGCTCTTCCAGACGCCGGCGTTCGGTGATGTCGGTAAAACTGACCACAGCGCCGATTTGGGTACCGGTCCCATCCCGCAGGGGGGAAGCAGTCGCTGTGACGGGAAAGGATGTGCCGTCGCGCCGCCAAAACAGTTCGTTCTCCGACCGGGCCGGCTCACCTGTATCGAGGACCGAGTGGATCGAACAGGCCTCGCGAGGATGGGGCTTTCCGTCATGCCGCGTATGATGGATGAGCGGGTGGATGTGCTGGCCGACCACGTCGTCCGGCGCATATCCCAACAAGGTGGCGCCGGCCTGGTTGAGAAAGAGGCAGCGTCCTGTGGTGTCGATTCCGTAAATGCCTTCCTCGACCGAATTGAGAATCGCCCGATTCCTGGCTTCGGCCTCCTGAACCTGCCTAAGCAAGTGAGCGGTTTCGATGGCTGTGCCGGCCTGAAAGGCCAAGGCCCCGATGATCTGTTCGTCCGCGTCAGTGAACTCTGGGGAGGGTTGGGAAGGGGATTGCTTGTCGGTCAAATAGAGCCGGCCGAACAGATGCCCATGGGCCCTGATGGAGACGCCTAGAAATGAATGCATAGGGGGATGATGAGGCGGGAAGCCGGTAAATTCCGGATGCTGGGTCACGTCTTTGATGCGTAGCACCCCCTGCTTGGCAGCCAGGAAACCGAGCAGGCCTCGGCCTGTGGGGAGGGTGCCGATGGCGTCCTTTGTGGCGTCATCGACGCCGGCGGTGAGAAGCTGAACCAGCCGCTCATCGCTCTTGTCGAAGATCCCCAACGCCGCATAGCGGGCGCCGGTCAGTTCTTTTGCTGTGTGCACGATCCGTGTGAGCAGCGCCGGCAGAGAGAGAAGTTCCTGTTGGAAACTGTGTCCGGTCGCGTTGAGGATGGTCAACCGCGAGAGCTGTTCGTGCACCTCGTCGGCCATCTCCTGAATGGTGCGGGCGAGCGTTCCGAGTTCATCTTTCCGAGTCAACGCCGTAGGGGAAAGTTTCCCTTCATGGTCAAGGGCCACGACCGGACGTCCCACGGGGGCGAAGGTGCGCGCACGCCGGGCAATGGTCTGGGCCTGTGCCGTCAGCGCCAGAACCGGATGAACCAGACGGCGATGAATGAGCAGACCCATTCCCACGATCGCTCCCAGAATGATGAGTCCCAGCCAGCCGGCCAGCAGCGATAGGACCACTCGTTGGTCCACCGCGTGGGGCGGCTGAAAGGCTTCAAGCTTCCATCCGAGGCCAGGGAACCGAGAAAATCCGGTGGAGACGACGGTGACCAAAGGTCGCTGATCCATCATCGGCGGCTCGCCGACCGAGATCAGTTCCGCACCGTCTTGCGTCCGCAGCCTGAGCAGGAACGGCACGGACACAAGGGCCTCCTTAGGAACCCCTTGCAACACGGCTTCTAAAGGTGCGAGTGCGAGACGGGTGGACCAGACTCCGATCACCTCCCCGGTTTGATTCTTGATCGCGGCGGAAAAGCTCATGACGGGGCGTTGGTCGCGGTACACATTCTCAACGAGGGGATCGACGTGAAAATCTTCTATGAGGACAGGGCGGGACGTATTCATCGCCTGCGTGAACCACGATTCCGCTGCGACCGATCGTCCAAGGAGTTGGACAGTCGGGATTGGATTCCCGCCCTCATCGACCCGGTTAGCAGCCACGATCAGGCCCTGCCGGTCGACCACCACTGCAAGGCGATAGTAGGGGGTGTAGGTGGTCACAAGGTGATCGGCGATGACGGGCAGTTGCGCGGGATCGAGGGCACGGACCGGGGGAAGTCCGGAGAATACCAACGTATCGCCGTACCGTTCGAACACCAAACGGTCCAGCGCGTCGAGCGTGTGCCGGGCGAACAGGTCTGCGGCCTGTTGCCTGGTCTCGGTCAAATCCGTGTAGACGACGGTGAAGAGCCAGCCTCCCAGCAGCAATGAGGGCAGGGCGGTCAGAAACCCCCAGAGCTCCAGCTTCACTGCCAGCCGCCTCGCTACGTGATCGAGTACTGTGGCCATGACCGTTCCTTAACGCATCACCCGCTAGTGCGCTAGATGTTTTCACACCTACCAGGGATAAGGGCGGCGTGGTAGGATGAGTCCGAAAACTGCGGGTATTATGCTCGTGAGCAGAGAGAGGGCTCGTGATCTATGTCACGCTTTACCGCTGTCTCGCTCACAATTTTATTGGAGAGAAGATGTACATTTCCTCGACTCTCTCGCATGACAGTATGGGAAGCCGACGCCGCTCTACCAAACCTCCACCGACCCAGCGCGACGGTGCTCTTTCGGCATTGTGTGTCGGTTGCCACAAGGAAAGCCGGTGTGCGTTCGCTTACTTGGATTGGCTGGCTGCAAGTGAAGCACCGGCTGCCGGCACACCAAGCGTCATCACCAAGTCGTACCAGCCCGGCGAGTACGTCGTGCACCAAGGTGAGCCGTGGACCCACGTGCTCGTGGTGTGCCGGGGCTTGGCCTTCACGACGACGGTCACGGAGGGCGGGGATGAAGTCGGGCTGCAATCGATTTGCATCGGCGGTATTATCGGGCTGGCTGATTGGGTGGGGGGGCGCAAGGTGTTCTCCGTCTCGGCCAGGGTCTTGATGGAGACCACGATCGCGTATGTGAAGCCCGACGATTTCATGCTTCGCCTGAAAACGGATGAGTCGCGCTTGAGTTTGTTGTTGCGGCGGATCGGTTATCAGATCGACTCTCTTGAAGACCGTATCCGCTGGCAAGCGTTACACGATGCCTATGGTCGGGTCGTGCATTGTCTGCTTCAGTTGGTCAAGGGCATGAACCTCACGGCTAACATACAAGTCTTGCTGCCGGTCCGGATTCCCCGCGCCTTTTTGGCTCAGTGCGTGGGGCTCAATCCTGAAACGGTGAGCCGCGTGCTGATGCGCCTGCAGCGCCAGCGGTTGATCACCAGGTCGGATCATCGGATCATGATTACCGACCTTGCAAAACTGCAGCGCGTTCTTAACGGAAACGGCGATAAATCTCGATCGTGAGCGGAGGGACGGCAGTCGCCTCCCCACGCAAATTTCCGTTTCACGCCTTGTGCCTCACGCCATTGATTTCCCACCTGCTGCATGCTAGGAGTCTGACCGAGTAATTCCTCCTTCGCCTCGCTCCGAAGGAATTACTCGCACAGACTTCTGAAACGTTGCCATGCGAATCGTGTTCATGGGTACGCCCGACTTTGCGGTGCCGTCGTTGGAGACATTGCTGGCCTCTGCGGACGCGGTTGTCGGTGTGGTGACGCAGCCGGACCGTCCAAAGGGCAGAGGCCACGAGTTGGCGCCATCGCCCGTGAAACTGGTAACCCAGCGTACCGGCGTGCCTCTTCTCCAGCCGGCCAAGATGAAGGACCCTGCTTTCCTGGATGTGTTGCGAAGTTGGCAGGCCGATCTGATCGTCGTCGCGGCTTTCGGCCGAATTCTGCCTCCGGTGATTCTTACGATGCCTCCCAAGGGCTGTATCAACGTCCATGCATCGCTGCTTCCCAAATATCGAGGCGCTGGTCCCATCCAGTGGGCGATTATCAACGGCGAGCAAGAGACCGGCATCACGACGATGTTAATGGACGAAGGGATGGACACAGGAGCAATCTTGTTGCAAGAGCGTATGGCCATCAGTCCGGATGACACAGCCGGCTCTTTGTCCAGCCGCCTGGCCGAACTGGGTGGCCGGCTCCTCGTCGAGACCATTCGTCAACTCAAGGCGGGAACGTTGGTCCCCCGGCAGCAAAATCAGTC
Organism: Nitrospiraceae bacterium; assembly: GCA_037442105.1. Lineage (GTDB taxonomy): Bacteria > Nitrospirota > Nitrospiria > Nitrospirales > Nitrospiraceae > JBBIQV01. Next base: position 9,888 of record JBBIQV010000021.1, read on the forward strand.
CCAAGCCTCAATGGCTCCCCTTCTCAAGAAGGAAGATGGACTCATCGACTGGAAGTTGGCGGCGACTGCAATTGCGAATCGTGTTCGAGGCTTCTCTCCCTGGCCGGGGACGTACACCTTTGCCGGAACGGAACGCTGGACGATCTGGCGGGCGTCGGTTCGAAGCGAACCGGCTTCGGCAGCCTCTGGAACGGTGATCGCTGTGACCAAAGAGGCTTTCCATATTGCGACGGGGGATGGAGTGCTGGTGGTGACCGACATCCAACCGGCGAATAGTCGGCGCATGACGATATCGCAATATCTCGCGGGTCATCCGGTGAAGCCGGGACTCACCCTGCGATCGAGTCCTTCGTGAATGGTGCCGGACGATCCATTATTCGACAGCTCCCTTCTTCGCCGAACCGGTCGCACCCATGACGCATCATCTTTCTGTTGTTCCATCCCCGATGACGGCCAGAGGCCTCGCCTTGCAAGCTCTGCTGGCGAACGAGCGGACAGAAGGCCGGTTGGATGAGATGCTGGAGCGCCTGTTTCGGCGGGCTGCGCTGGATCGCCGCGACCGGGCCTTGGCCGTGGAGCTCACTGCGGGCATCCTGCGTCAACGGGCGATGCTTGACTGGCGGCTGGATTTCGTCTCGGAGCGGGCCGTTCATAACCTGCCGCTCCTTGTGCAGATGATCCTACGGTTGGGTGCATATCAGCTCCTCTGCCTGGACAAAGTTCCCGCCTCGGCGGCGGTCAATGAATCCGTTCGCCTTGCCAAATCCTTCCGAACTCGGCTTAGCCGTGATTGGAGCGGGTTCGTCAACGCCGTGCTACGGGCCCTTCTCCGCCGGCCGGCGCCTGCATGGCCATCTTCAGAAGAGCATCCTGTCGCGGCCCTCTCGGTTCGCTATTCCTGTCCTGCATGGCTGGTCAGCCGTTGGCTTCATCGCTTGGGTTACAACATGGCCGAGCAACTCTGTGCCGCAACCAACCAGATCCCACCGATCACGCTCCGCGCGAATACGCTCCGGATCACCCGTGACGCCCTCCTTCATCGGCTCCGCGAGGCGGGAGTTCAGGCGCAGGAGACGACGGTCAGCCCTGTGGGCGTGCAGATCGAGAAGTGCGGCCCTGTGACCGAGTTACCGGGGTTCCAGGAGGGAGATTTCTACATCGAGGATGAAGCGGCGCAGCTTATTCCACCATTGCTCGGCCCGCAGCCTGGAGAACGGGTGCTCGATGCCTGTGCGGCGCCGGGAGGAAAGACGACCCACTTGGCTGCGCTCATGCAGAACAGGGGCGAGATCGTGGCTCTCGATCCGAATCCGCGGCGACTCCCTCTGGTGAAAGAAAATTGCGAGCGGTTGGGTGTCTCGATTGTCCAGGCGATGCTCGGAGATGCCAGACGGTTTGCACCGACCGGGGACACTCGGAAGACTCATGACACGCCGCAATTCGATCGCGTTTTGCTCGATGCTCCCTGCAGCGGCCTAGGCGTGTTGCGGCGACATCCCGAGGGAAAATGGCACAAACAGGCCGAGGCGCTTCACGCGCATCACAGGCTCCAGTGCGAGCTGCTCGCGGCGGTGAGCCGTTACTTGCGGCCCGGCGGCTGGTTGGTCTATAGTACGTGCTCGACCGAACCTGAAGAAAATGAGCAGGTCATCGAGCGGTTCTGCAAAACCCATGCGGAGTTTGTTCGGGACCCTCTCGCGCCCTGGCTCCCTCCAGCCGGACTTTCTTTTCTGACCAATCAGGGAGACTTTTCGACGGTGGGTCATCTCCACTTGATGGACGGATTCTATGCGGCCCGGCTAAGAAGGAGGGGCTCATGACTGCTCGATCTGTGCGCGTCGCTCCCTCGATTCTGTCCGCCGACTTTGCGCGTCTGGCCGAAGAGGTTGCGCTGGTGGAGCAGGGCGGCGCCGACTTGTTGCACATCGACGTGATGGACGGCCACTTCGTCCCGAACCTGACGATTGGCCCCCCGATCGTAGAAGCCCTACGCAAGGTTACGAAACTACCCTTGGATGTGCATTTGATGATGACGAACCCGGACGCGTTCCTCGGAGAGTTTGCGGAGGCCGGGGCCGACTACCTGACGGTCCATGTCGAGGCCTGCCCGCACCTTCACCGGACCGTCCAAGCGATTAAGGAACGGCGCGTGAAGGCCGGCGTGACCCTCAATCCGGCCACCCCGCTCTCCACGCTGGAAGAGATCGTCGCTGACGCGGATCTTATCCTGATCATGTCGGTGAGCCCCGGATTTGGAGGACAGCGTTTTATTCCTTCTGTGCTCGACAAGATTCGGCGGGCGCGCCAGTTGATCGACCGCACAGGCAGCCGGGCTGCGCTCGAGGTCGATGGTGGAGTGAAAGTCGACAACGCTGCGGAGATCATTGATGCGGGGGCGGACATTCTCGTGGCCGGATCGGCCATCTTCTCCAGCCGTGAATATGGCACGACTATCGCGGCGCTCAGAGCAGCCGGCACCTCCACCCGTCAAGCCGAGCGCTCCGCCAAACCGGCATCGGCGGGCCGGTAAGCGAGGCAGGGTGGATATCTCTTCCGTTATCGACAGCCTTCATCCCCTGGAAGTGAAAGTCCTCGCCACGTTCGGGCAACGTGCCTCCGACCAGGCATTGTCGCTCGAGGAGCTTGCCCAGGCCACCGTTCTCGAATCCTCGCAACTGAGCATGGCCGTCGAATGGCTGCTGGCTAAGTCCCTCGTCAAAGTCGAGAGCGAAACGGTTACGCCGGTCGTCTCGTTGACGAAAATCGGCGATCATTATTTCGAGAAATATTCGCCGATCGAACGAGTGCTTTCTGCCGCCCGCGACGCGGCCAAGACAGGCAAGCGCCTGACGATTCAGGACGTGCAAGCCAGGGAAAAGCTGGAGCCGACCGAGATGAGCAGCGCGATCGGCTGTCTCAAAAAGGAAGGGGCGCTGCTGATCGTCCAAGGCGGGTGCATCGAGTCGACGGCGCGGCCGAGTCCTACGGCCGAGGCCATACGAACGCTGCTGCAACAGTTGCATGGCGCCTCGCGCGAGCTGCAAGCGTTTCCCGAGCCGCTCCGCCGGGTGATCCAACAGCATGCCGTCAAACGCGGGAACGCCCATGAGCCCTTCCGCATCGACGAGCGGGTGTCCCGATCCTTCCGGCTGACGTCCGAGGGAGAAGCGGCGGCCCGCTTGATCGCCCAACAGGGCGTGGCTGAGGAGGTGTCTCAGCTCACTCCGGAGTTGTTGAAAGAGGGAGCGTGGAGGCAGAAGCGCTTCCGGAAATACACCATCAGTCTGCGCGCTCCCCGCATCGCAGCGGGGAAGCGCCATCCCTATCGTGAGTTTCTCGATCTCGTGAAGACCAAACTCGTCAGCATGGGTTTTCAGGAAATGCGGGGTTCGCTGGTCGAAACAGAATTCTGGAACATGGACGCGCTCTTCATGCCGCAGTTCCATCCGGCTCGGGACATCCACGATGTGTACTTCGTGAAAGAGCCTACGCATGCTCGCGCGATTGCGGAGCCTTTCCTGACCCGGGTGGCGAAGGTTCATCACCATGGCGGGGAGACCGGCTCGACCGGCTGGGGTTACCAGTTTGATATCGAGCGGGCGAAACGATTGGTGCTGAGGAGCCAGGGGACAGCCGTCTCCGCCCGCACTCTCGCCGCGGCGCCGGCGGTGCCAGGCAAGTATTTTTCGATCGCAAGGTGTTTTCGCTATGACCAGGTGGATGCGACGCATGCCACCGATTTCTTTCAGGTCGAAGGGATTGTGCTTGGAGATGACATCAACTTCCGCACGCTGTTGGGCCTCCTGAATCTCTTCGCAAGGGAAGTGGCGCACGCGAAGGAAAGCAAATTCTTGCCGGCCTACTTTCCCTTCACCGAACCGTCCGTCGAGTTGCATGTCGAACATCCGCGTCTGGGCTGGATGGAATTGGGGGGCGCCGGTCTCTTCAGGCCAGAGGTGACGCTTCCGCTGGGCGTGACTGTGCCGGTCATTGCGTGGGGATTGGGACTGGACCGCATGGCGATGGTGGCCTTGGGCATCCACGATATTCGGGATTTGTTCAGTGGCGATCTCGACATGATTCGGGCGACGAGGGGACGTTTCTAACCCACATGCCTACGATTTCAGTGAACCGTCACGATCTGGAGCAGCTCATCACCGGGGCGGACTCGACTCGGCAACCGGTGACTCCTGAGCAACTGGAAGCCTGGCTTCCATTGGTGAAGGGTGAGCTCAAGGGTCAGAATCCGGAGACGGGTGAACTGCGCATCGAGTTGCAAGACAGCAATCGCCCTGACTTGTGGTGCGCGGAGGGGATCGCGCGCCAAATGCGTATCAAGTTGGAAGGGCATCTGCCGGCCTATCCATTTTTCACCTCCGAGGAACGGCCTCGCCGCCAGCTTATCGTCGCTCCGGGATTAGAACGGGTGCGGCCTTATGTCGCGGCATGCGCGGCCGTCGGCTATACGGTCAAGGAAGAGGGTCTGGTGCAGCTCATCCAAACGCAGGAAAAGCTTGCCGACATCTTCGGCCGCAAGCGGCGCACGGTCTCCATCGGCCTGTACCGGCTCCCCCGCGTTGTTTTCCCTGTCACGTATGATCTGGCCGGACGCGAGGAGGCGAGTTTCGCTCCGCTGGGTGTGGATACGGTCATGACGCTGGGTGAAATGCTCATGGTGCACCCCAAGGGGCTGGAGTACGGGTCGATCCTTGCCGGTCATGACCGCGTGCCGATCCTGCGCGACGCCAAGGGGCAGGTGCTTTCTTTCCCACCGATCATCAACAGCCGTGAAATCGGCCAAGTGCAAGTCGGAGATCAAGAGTTGTTTGTCGAGGTCACAGGGACTGACCTGGCGATGGTGGTTCTGACCCTCAACATCTTAGCCGCAAACTTAGCCGACCGAGGGGCAACGATCCAGCCGGTAGAGGTGCGGTATCCCTACAACACAGACTTGGGTGCCAGTGTGGTGACACCGTGCGATTGCGGGAAACCGAGGGCGATCCCGGTCGAGACGATTGAAAATGCGTTGGGGCTACAGATGGGGGGAGCACAGATCGGGAAGGCGTTGGAAGCCTATGGGTATGGCGTGTCATCGGAGAAAGATCATGTCACGGTGAGGCTCCCGCCCTATCGCCACGACCTGATGCATCCGGTCGATGTGGTCGAAGACGTTGCGATCAGCTATGGGTACGACAGCTTTGTGCCGGTGATGCCGTCTCAGTTCACGGTCGGGAGTTTGACCCGATCGGAACAGATTTCCGACCGTGTGCGCGACCTGATGGTGGGTATGGGCTTTCAAGAGATCATCTCCAACATCATGAGCTCTCGGCAGGAACTCTGCGAGAAGATGCGAGTGGACGGGAGCGAGTGGGCGCACGTTGTCGAGGTCGAGAACGTGATGACCCAGAGTTACTCGTGTCTACGCCAGTGGTTGATTCCCTCGCTGTTGAGGGTAGAGGCGGAGTCCAGCCGGGCGTTCTATCCTCACCGGGTGTTCGAAGTGGGAGAAGTGGCGCTTCCAGACCAGCGTGAGGAGGTGGGATCCCGCACGCTCACGTTTTTGGGGGCGATGGTGGCACACGCGGAAGCGAACTTTTCGGAGATCCATTCCTGTTTGGATCTCCTGCTGTATTACCTCGATCAGTCCTACCGGTTGGAGGTTCTCCAGCATCCTTCCTTTCTTGCCGGACGGGCCGGGCGCATCATGGCCAATGGAATGGAAATGGGGCTTATCGGCGAGCTACACCCGGAAGTGTTGGAGCGATGGCAGATCGGCGTGCCGGTCGTCGTGTTCGAACTCGACCTCCGGCACATTTCGCCGGGAAACTGACAACGCCGACCTAGGAGCCTGTCCGATATTGCCGTTCGTCACGAGGCGAAGGAGGCGCGGGCAGATGCAAGGCCGCAGGCCCGGAAAAACCGGAGGCGTATTCGCTGGAATACGGTGAGGATTTTTCGGGGCCGAGAACGACGCAGATGGCTGCGGATCGTTCGCCGCAGTAGAAGGGTCAATGTCGGACAGGCTCCTAAGCCGCTGCGAGCTGCTGCTTGGCGAGGCCGACCAGCTTCTCGAACCCAACTGCGTCCCGAATGGCCATATCGGACAGAACTTTCCGATCGAGCAGGATGTTGGCCTTCTTAAGCGCGTTGATGAACCGGCTGTAGGTCAGTCCGTGGGACCGAACCGCGGCGCTGATCCGTGCGACCCACAGTTGCCGGAATTCCCGCTTGCGGTTTTTTCTACCGGTGTAAGCATAGGCTTGGCCCTTATCAACGGATTCGGTCGCGGTTCGAAACAGGCGGCTTTTCCCACCGTACTGGCCCTTTGCGAGTTTCAGCCGCTTCTTTCGCCGCTGTCTGGTTTTCGGTCCACCTTTTACGCGGGGCATGGATCGTGTCTCCTTTCACAGTCCATCGAGCAGTCGCTCGACGATCCTTCTCATATCGGGATTAGTTGTAGGGGAGTAACCGGTTCACGGACAGGGTGGCAGTCTGGGGAATCGCTGCTGCGCCCGAGAGTCTTCGTTTGCGGCTCCGGCCCTTGCTGGTCAACAGATGCCGCTTCCCCGATTTTCGCCTGCTGAGCTTTCCGCTGCCGGTACGACTCACCCGCTTGCTGGTACCTGAATGTGTTTTGAGCTTCATCTCCCTCGATCCTTTCCCTGTTTCTTATCACCCCTTCGGTGCAACGATCATAATCAGGCTCCGACCTTCCATGCGCGGAGCATATTCCACTGTCCCCGAATCCGCCAGTTGTTCGATTACCGAAGCCATCACAGCCCGACCCATTTCCTGATTGGCCATCTCTCGACCTCGGAATGTGAGGGTCACCTTGGTCTTGTTCCCTTCGGCCAGGAATCCTTTGATCTGGCGAATCTTGATATCGAGATCGTGCTTATCAGTCCGAGGTCTCAGCTTAATCTCCTTCACCTGCGTCGACTTCTGATGCCGACGACTTTGGTGCTCCTTCTTGCTCAGTTCGTACTTATACTTTCCATAATCCATGATCCGGCACACGGGAGGCTGGGACGTCGGCGCCACTTCGACCAGGTCATAGCCATTCTCCTGTGCCTGTCGAAACGCATCCAGAGTAGGCAGGATGCCCAATTGCTCCCCCTCGGGGCCGATCACGCGAACCTCACGAACTCTGATCTCGCGGTTTACTCTTAGTTTAGGGACGATAGGGCACCTCTCTAGTGAGTCAGTTGGAATGGCTGCAGGGCTTGTTGGACGTCTGCCCGCAATCGCTCAAGCACGTCGGCCACCGCCATGCTTCCGAGGTTGGCTCCGCTCCGGCCTCGTACCGACACCATGCCGCTCTGGGCCTCGCGGTCTCCGACGACCAGCATGTAGGGGATTTTTGCCTTCTCAGCTTCTCTGATTTTGAATCCGATCTTCTCGTTGCGCAGATCGGCGTCGGCTCGGAACCCTGCCGCTTTCAATTGTTCGGCGACGGCCGTAACATACTCGCGCTGCTTATCCGTGATATTGAGCACGATGGCCTGCACGGGTGCCAACCAGGTCGGAAATGCCCCCGCGTAGTGCTCGATCAGGATGCCGAAGAATCGCTCGATCGACCCCATCAGAGCCCGGTGGATCATGATCGGTTGGTGAGCCTTGCCATCTTCGCCCGTGTAGGCGAGTTCGAACCGCTCGGGGTTGTTGAAATCTACCTGCACCGTCGAACATTGCCAAGACCGCCCGAGAGCATCCTTGATCTTGATGTCGATTTTGGGTCCGTAAAACACTCCCTCCCCGGGATCGATTTCATAGGCGATCCCTCTTCCCATGAGCGCCGACTCCAAGGCTCCTGTGGCTTGAGCCCACTTCTCCTCAGACCCGACCGCCTTCTCCGGCCTGGTCGAGAGATAGACCTCGAATTCGCCGAAGCCGAACGTGCGCAGGATGAAGAAAGTGAAATCGAGGACACGGCCGACTTCTTCTTCGATCTGATCGGGCCGGCAGAACAAATGGGCATCGTCTTGCGTGAATCCTCGCACCCGCAGGAGTCCGTGGAGGACCCCTGTCCGTTCGTACCGATAGACCGTGCCGAGTTCCCCATAGCGGATGGGCAGGTCGCGATAGCTTCGCAGGTGGGACTTGTAGATCATGATATGGAAGGGGCAGTTCATCGGTTTCAACTGATACTCGCTCCCTTCCACCTTCATAGATGCGAACATGTTGTCCCGATAGTAATCCACATGGCCGCTGGTCCTCCAGAGATCGAGTCGTGCCACGTGCGGCGAATAGACCAACTCATATCCGCTCCGGATATGTTGCTCGCGCCAGAAATTCTCGATCAAGAGACGAACAAGCGCTCCCTTCGGATGCCACAACACCAGGCCGGGGCCGATCTCGTCTTGAATCGTGATGAGGTCCAACTCTTTGCCCAGCTTGCGGTGATCGCGTCGCTTGATCTCTTCGAGCCTGGCAAGATGCGCGTCCAACTCCGCCTGGGTGGGGAAGGATGTCCCGTAGATCCGCTGAAGCATGGGATTCCGTTCGTCACCCCGCCAGTAGGCTCCAGCGCTGGTAAGCAGTTTGAGCGCACCGACCCGTCCTGTACAAGGGAGATGCGGGCCACGGCACAGATCGATGAATTCTCCTTGGCTGTAAAGCGATACAGTGCTGTCGGGTATGTCATCGAGGATCTTCGCCTTGTATTCCTCGCCCCGCTCTCTGAAGAATCGGATCGCCTGCTCCTTCGGCATTTCCATGCGTTTGAATGGACGATCGGCTTTAATGATCTCCAAGGCGCGGGTCTCGATTTTTGCAAGGTCATCCGGAGTAAACGGCCGCTCGAAGGCGAAGTCGTAGTAAAAACCGTCCTCAATCGCCGGCCCGATCGTCAGTTGGGCAGTGGGGAACACCTCCTTCACGGCTTGTGCCATGATATGGGTGCTGCTGTGCCTGTAGACCTCTTTCCCTTCCGGCGAGTCAAAGGTGATAGGCTCGATGACCGCATCTTGTGTCAGGACTTGCTCCAGATCGACGGCGATGCCGTTGACTTTTACTGCAAGAATGTTCGAGCCGACAGTAATGCCCGCGGCGGCCAGTGCCTGAGCGGCTGTTGAACCACGAGGAACTCGCCGCCGGGCTCCATCTTGTAATGTAATCAGCACAGAATCCGCTGCCACGCCAGCCCCCTAGAAACACGAAAGGCACCCCCACCGCCGAAAGCGGCTAGATGCCATCACGGTGGTAGGCGCGGACGGTCTTGAACCGTCGACCTCTACCGTGTCAAGGTAGCGCTCTCCCCCTGAGCTACGCGCCTAACATCCTGGCGGCATGCTAATATAGGCCCAACCACAGTGTCAAGAAATGCAAAGAAGAGAAGGGACACCTCACCTGCCTAGGTGTGACACACCCTTCTCTTCTTTGCTTTCGTAACCGAGGCTGATACAGCAACTACTTCTTCACGGCTGATCGCAGTACCTTGCCTGCTGAAAACTTCGGCACCTTGACAGCCGGAATGTGCAGAGCCTCGCCGGTCCGAGGATTCCGCCCGATCCGGGCTTTACGCTTTGATACGGTGAATGTGCCGAAGTTGACGAGAGTGACCCGCTGGCCTTTCTTCAACGATGTGGTGACAGCGCCTGTAAAAGCCTCCAGGGCAGTGCCTGCTGCCACCTTGGTAATGCCGGCGGTCGCGGCCATTTTGGCAATCAGCTCCTCTTTCGTCATTGTGATCCTCCTCCCGTTAAGGATTGACTATGAAAACACCCGGAATGAGCTTGCCTCTTTCGCGTTCGCGCGAAGGGAGCCTCATTGTGCAGCGTGGTCGGCCAAATCACGCTGTGCGTAGAGCTTTACTTCGCCCGACTGAAATATGCAGATCCTGAATCTTCTTTCTCAGGGTGTTTCGATTCAGTCCTAATAATTCGGCCGCCTGAATTTGATTCCCATTCGTTTCTTTGAGTGCCAGTTCAATCAACGGCCGCTCCACTGCCGAGATGAGCATCGGGTGGAGATCGCTGGCCGAACCATTCCGCATGCCTTTCACAAAGTCACCCATTTTTCGCTCGAGATAATCTTCAAGCGATGGGAGCCGCCCGCCGCCGCCACTGTGAGATCCGGCAGAGCCGGTTCCTAAATCCCGCATCAGACGCGACGTTCGCCGCAACACATGGCGAGAACCCGTCACGACGAGCGTATGACGAGGATCAACAGCGTGCGGAAGCTTCCCCAGGTCGCTTACCGAACCAGACTTTGATTCCATGATGACCGCATCAAAGGTTCGCCTCGCCGCTTCCTTCGGCACTGTCGCGACGTCCTTGGCCGAGACGATGGAAGCATCCTTAAACACCGCCTTAAACTGGTGGTGAAGGTCAGGATCGGCGCTCAGCAATAGAATGCTGAAGACAGATGAACGAACAGACATGAAGGCACCGGCGAAGAAGAGGGCGCGATTATCACCCAGGAGATAGACTATGTCAATCAGGAAAATCGGCGGGAGGCGCGTGGGATCAGCCTCCGCAGTGAATAGACAATGCAGGAACAGGAAATGATGAAGGACGCCGCGAGCGAACAGTGGTCCTAAGCAAGACGTGGTCCTAATATGAGATGCGAAGCCAGTGTGATTGGAGTGGCTGGTCGGATTGTCGTGTTCGGCTGAATGAGCGTGCCCTTTTCGGAGGAGAGTGGTCGCGAGTCAAGTTCGGACGATTGCAAGCCTGGCACGGGCAAGTCGGAAAGACGAAGAAACGCATGGTATCTGCACCACTTGACAGGTGATCGACAGCGAATGTATATGTAATCCGCTATCTTCAATTCCTATCGGAATAGTAATATATGAAAGTGTCTTTGCGGGCGACCTATGGAATCATGGCAGCGGTCGATCTTGCTTTGCATGACGGACAGGCTCCTGTGCAGGCAAAATCAATTGCCCGCCGCCAAGCGATCCCAGCACGTTTTTTAGAACAAGTGCTGCATGCAATGAAACGTGCGGGGCTCGTGACGAGCCAGAGAGGAGCCCAGGGAGGGTATTTGCTCAACAAGAGACCGGCCGATGTTTCGCTCGCTGAAATATTGGAAGCCTTGGACGGGCCACTCACGCCGGTTCGAGGTGGGGCTCATCCCCGGAGCATGCGGCGTGTGACGAAGCCGGAGTCTCTTTTGGCAGGAGTTTGGGATCAGGTTAAGCAAGCCGAACTCAGTGTCCTCGGTGCAGTCACGCTTGAGGAATTGGCGGGCCGCCATCAGGCGATCGAGCAAGAGAAATCCTTTGTCTACCAGATTTGATGGTCGTTCAAGCAAGATACCGGCGGCGCCCACCTACCTTTCACTAAACTAAGGAAACGATAAAGCGAGGTGCAAGATGAGTCCCCCCTCAGTGGTAAGCCGTTCTGTGATACAGACCACTCCGATTCCGGCTCATATCCGGGAAGAAATCGAAACCTTCGAGGCGGAAGCCAAGCGGGTGACGACCGGCGACCTGCCGAATGATCTGTTTAAGCCCTTTCGCCTCCAGTACGGCATTTACGGACAGCGCCAGAGCGGCGTGCAGATGGTGCGAATCAAGATTCCCTTCGGAGGCTTGACTGCCAACCAACTCCGCCGTGTGGCGGAACTCGCTGACCGGTATGCCACCGGAGTCGGTCATGTGACGACACGCCAAGATATCCAACTCCATTTTGTCGAGCTCAAAGATGTCCCGACCATTATGTGGGGACTCGCAGAGGTTGGGCTGACGACACGAGAAGCCTGTGCCAATACCGTGCGCAACGTGACAGCATGCCACTTGGCTGGGGTGTGCCAAGGCGAAGTGTTCGATGTCACGCCCTATGCGAAGACGGTCGCGCTCCACCTGCTTCGTAATCCGCTCAACCAGAGTTTGCCGCGCAAGTTCAAGATCGCCTTCTCCGGTTGCACGCATGATTGCGCCCTGACGCCCATTCACGATATCGGGCTCCTGGCTGTTCGCCGGGAAGACGATATGATCGGTTTCCGCATGGTTGTCGGCGGGGGGCTCGGCTCAGCGCCGCGCCTCGCGCAGGTCCTTCGCGAGTTCGTACCGATGGAGGAGTTGATCCCCACCATCGAGGCCGTCATCAAAGTCTTCGACACACTCGGGAACCGCAAAAATCGGCACAAAGCGCGGATGAAATTTGTCATCGAGAAACTCGGCTTCGACGAATTCAAACGCCGGTGGGAAGAGGCCTACGTGGCGCTCGGGCATGTCCGCCCGGTTCATGACCCGATCAAGCTGCTCCATCACCAAGATGAACCGGCGCCGTTGATCATGCCGACCTTGAACGGAAACGGGAACGGCATGGTGCACGGTAACGGCTCTCACCATGGAGCCGTCCAGGAATCTCCGTACGAGAGGTGGAGACGGACCAATGTCGTGAAGCAGAAGCAGGCGGGGTACGCGGCGGCCGTCATCAAACTATTTATGGGTGATCTGACGGCGGATCAGATGTGGTTTGTGGCGGATCTTGCCGAACGGTATTCGAACGGCAACATCCGGACGACGATCAATCAAAACATGATCATCCGTTGGGTGCCGGAGCCTCGCCTTGCCCAACTATATGAAGAACTTGCAACTCAGGGGCTGGCCGATCCGGGAGCGGAATTAGTGGAAGACATCATTGCTTGCCCAGGCACCGATACCTGCGGACTTGGGATCACCTCTTCCAAAGGGTTGGCTCGCGCGCTCGCTGAAGTCTTTCCTCCGGGTCGCGTGCCCGAAGATTTGAAGGATGTCTCCGTCAAAATCAGCGGCTGCCACAATTCCTGCGCGCAGCACCACATCGCGACGATCGGCCTGCACGGCGTGGGGAAGCGGCAGGGAGACCATGTGGCTCCTCACTATGAACTGCACCTAGGCGGCCAGGTGAATGGGACTGCGAAAATCGGCCAGATGACCGTCAAGCTACCGGCGAAAAACGTTCCGGCCGCCGTCTCGCACCTCATTGCCGTCTACCGGCGCGATCGTCAGTCGGGAGAAAGCCTTCCGGCTTTCATCGCGCGGGTCGGCAAGCTGAAGCTGAAAGATGAACTCATTCCATTCACGATCGTACCGAATTTCGATGAGGACCCCGGCTACTATTACGATTGGGAAGGCGAAGAGGAGTTCGTGTTGGAAGATCTCGGACCAGGCGAATGTGCAGGCGGAGCGCTGGAAATGATCGACAACCGCATGCTCGAAGCAGAGCAGGAACTTTACCAAGCCCGCTTGTTGGTCGAGAAACATCAATATTCCGTCTCGGTGAACAAGTCTTACCGCGCAGTCTTGGCGGCAGCGAAAGCCTTGCTTGTGACGGAAGGCCTCGATCCAGCGACCGATGCGGAGACATTCAGCGAGTTCGAACAGCGGTTCGCTCCCCGAGGGGTGGTGCCTGCGTCCTATCGGAATTTGGGGGCGCAAATCGGGGACTTAGGTCCCAAAGACACGACTCCTGAATCGGCATCGGCGAAACTGAACTTTGCGAAGGGGTTCGTGGATGTCTGCCGAGCTGCGACCGAACAAATGGGGAAAGATCTCAAACTGGCCCAGACCGGCGCGAGCGTTCAGACGCCGGCCGAGCCCGCCGCACCGCAAGAAGCCGAACAGCCGGACACGGCACCGGTGGTCCCATCGACAGGCGCGCCTGTTTACGATTTGCGCGGAGTCGCGTGTCCGTTGAACTATGTGAAGACGAAGTTGAAACTCGAAATGATGGACGCCGGCGAGCGACTCGAGGTATGGCTCGATGCGGGAGAGCCGATCAAGAACGTGCCCATGAGCCTGCGTAACGACGGGCACAAGATTTTGGCTGAAGAGCCTTTGGAGCCGGAGGCGGCGCACTTCAGAGTGCTGGTCGAGAAAGTGGAGGGATGACCGAGGGGCGGCGGGGCCAGCCCATGCTCCCGGAGCCCGCACTTCAGAAAGTGCTCGCTCGACGGCCGCAAACGGGCTGGCCCCGCCGCCCCTCGGTCAAGGCGGAAGAGACAGGAGAAGAATAAGGGAATCGCGCTGGACGCGCGCAGTGGAGGGCAGCCCTACCACCCTCTCCAAGATGTGGAAGGAAAGAAAGGAAAGAATGGAGAGCGAAAACTGGATGTTGAGCCGGCCGGCGGATGAGGCGTTGAAGGCCTTGAGCGATTCGTTCGAGGCCAAACAGCCTTGGGACGTGGTGGCCTATGCGCTGGACCATTATTCCCCGCGCATCATACTGGCGTGCAGCTTCGGCGCGGAGGATGTCGCGCTGATCGATATGATGCACCGGATCAATCCGAAAGCAGTCCTGTTTTACCTCGATACGGACTTTCTGTTTCCGGAAACCTACGATGTGCGCAACCGGATCGTCGACCGGTACGGCTTGTCGTCGGACCAAGTCATTCAGATGAGATCCGTGCTGACCCCCGAGCAGCAGGCGGCTCAGTGTGGAGAGGCACTGTGGTCGAAAGATCCAGACCGCTGCTGCCAGTTGCGGAAGGTCGAGCCGTTGACCAGAGTCCTCAGCGGGTATGCCGCCTGGATTACCGGCATCCGTCGCGATCAGGCGCCGACCAGAGCCACTGCGGGCATTGTGGAATGGGATCGGAAATTCAATCTCGTGAAGTTCAATCCGCTGGCCCGATGGACATCCGATGATGTGTGGACGTACATCCGAATCCATGAAGTTCCCTACAATGTCCTGCACGACCGGAATTATCCCAGTATCGGATGCACCCACTGCACTGCACCGGTCCTCCCTGGTGACGATCCGCGCTCGGGGCGTTGGAAGAACTTCGGCAAGACCGAGTGCGGACTCCACAAGTAAGTCCGTCTCCCGCAGGATCACATGACCAGCATCCAGCCGCTCATTGCCAAGATCGCCAAGGGGCAAAAGACCTCGAAGGACCTCACGTGGGAAGAGGCCAAGCAGGCGATCCGATCCTTGATCGAGGGCGAAGCCACACCGGTCCAGGTTGGGGCGTTCCTGGTCGCCATGCGAATCAAGACAGAGTCCGTGACGGAACTGGCGGCCTTCACGGCGGCGGCACGGCAATATGTCCAACCGCTGGCGAACCCCTCCGGGCTCCCGTTGGTCGATCTGCCGACCTACGCCGGAAAGCAGGACACCTTTCATGCCTCAATCGGCGCCGCCATTGTGGCTGCAGCAGCGGGTGTGGCGGTGCTTATGCACGGCGCCGAGGAGATTTCAGAACGGCCTGGCACGGCCTCTCTTCTGATGACCCTAGGTATTCCGGTGGACTTACGGCCTCCCGATGTGGCGGAAAGGCTCGCTGCCAAAGGATTTGCTTATCTGGACATGGCGTTGTATCACCCGCCCATCGGCCGGTTTCTGGAACTGCGGAATGAGCTGGGGGTGCGGACCCTCTTCCATCCGGTTGCGCGGATGCTCAATCCGGCGCGTGCCGCATCGCAAGTCATCGGCATTCAACATCCGCCCTATTTCGAGAAGACCGTGGAGGCCTTGCGAATGCTGGGCTGTCCTCGTGCCTTAGTCCTCCGCGGAGTTGAGGGAGAGCCGGAACTCTCCATCTCGTCGATGACGCCGGTGCTGGAGCTCCATAACGACCGCATCACTCCACTGTCGATGAGGCCGAAAGATGTCGGATTGCCTGCCGGGTTGCAGCAGGAGATGGCGGGGTTTCCACGCGAGCAACGCGGCCGGGAAGCGGAATTGCTCCGACGCATCTTGCGCAACGCATTGCGGGGAGGCCAGCGAGATTGGATTGTCTTGAACGCCGCGATGCTCCTCTATGCTGCGGGCAAGGGACCGTCAATTGCCTCCTGCGTGCCAGTGGCCCACCAGACCATTGAATCCGGTGCCGCGGCACGGAAACTGGCGGAGTTAACCCACAGCAATCAGCTTTCAGCCATCAGCCCTTAGCGAGGCCTATGAAGCATCTGCGCCAGTTGGAAGATCAGAGCGTCTATATCTTGCGTGAAGCCTACAAGCACTTCGACAATCTGGCCATGCTCTGGTCGATGGGCAAGGATTCGACGGTCCTGCTTTGGCTGGCGAGAAAGGCCTTCTTCGGACATGTGCCTTTTCCCCTGCTCCACGTGGATACCAGCTACAAGATTCCCGCGATGATTGAGTACCGGGATCGGTTGGCGCGCGAGTGGCGTCTGAATCTGGTGGTCGGCCAGAACAAGGAGGCGCTCGCAGCCGGAATGAATCCCAGCATGGGACGCGTGACTTGCTGCACGGCATTGAAGACGAACGGGCTGAAACAACTGATCGAGCAGAAGGGCTATACCGGGATTATTCTGGGCGTCCGCGCCGACGAGGAAGGCACGCGCGCGAAAGAGCGGTATTTCTCGCCGCGGGATAAGCACGGAGACTGGGACTTTCGTGACCAGCCGCCCGAGCTGTGGGACCAGTTCAAGACGACTTTCCCGCCCGGCACGCACATTCGGATTCATCCGTTGCTGGATTGGACTGAAATCAACATCTGGGAATACATCAAGTTCGAAAACATTCCCTTCATGGACCTCTACTTGGACAAAGGCGACGGAACGCGCTACCGCAGCCTGGGCTGCGCGCCCTGTACGTTTCCGATCAAGTCAACCGCCAAGACGGTGGATGACATTATTGAAGAGCTCCGTCACACCACCGTTGCCGAGCGCGCCGGGCGGGCGCAAGATGAGGGGCGGGGGATGGAGTTGCTGCGCAAGGACGGGTATATGTGAGTGGGATGTCCAGGATGGAGTCGCGGGGCCTCCCGCCTAGTCCTCTTGCTCCCGCACCCCGCACGCGTGGGTACGGGAGGGGAATTAGTTTGGGCCCCCTCCCGTGTCGAGCGCAGCTCGACCCAATAGAAGAAGCGTGCTCGGTGGACGGCCGCAGTTGAGGACTAGGCGGGAGGCCCCGCGACGCGTACGAACATCCTGTCTGGAGTGTGAGGGAATGGGGACGGTCGTGACTCAGCCTGCTGAAACCATGAATATCGTCATCGTCGGGCATGTGGACCATGGGAAGTCCACGTTGCTGGGGCGGCTCTATGCCGATACCGGATCCCTGCCGGACGGCAAGTTGGACAAGGTGCAGGCGATCTGCCGACAGCAGGGGAAAGAGTTCGAATACGCCTTCCTGTTCGATGCGTTCTTGGAGGAGCAGGAGCAGGGTATCACCATCGACATGGCGCGGACCTTTTTCATCTGGAAGGGGCGGCAATACATCATCATCGATGCACCGGGGCATAAGGAATTCCTGAAGAACATGATCTCGGGCGCGGCAAGGGCCGAGGCGGCGTTGCTCTTGATCGATGCCTTGGAGGGGGTGAGGGAACAGTCCAAGAAGCATGGCTACCTCCTGTCCCTTCTCGGCGTGCGGCAGTTTGCCGTGGTGGTCAACAAGATGGATCTGGTCGGTTATCGGCAGGATGTTTTCGAGGGGATCGAGAAGGAGTATCGGGAGTTCCTCGGCCAGTTCAAAGCGGTTCCGGAACGGATCATCCCGGTCAGCGCGAAGTTGGGCGACAACATCGTGACTCCGAGCGCACAGATGCCCTGGTATCAAGGACCAACCGTGCTGGACACGCTGGGCCTGTTCAGAAAAGAAACGGCGCGGTCGGAGCAGCCGCTTCGCTTTCCCGTCCAGGATGTCTACAAGTTCGACGCGCGCCGGATCATTGCAGGACGCGTTGCGGCAGGGCGCCTCAAGGTTGGCGATCGCCTGGTCTTTTCTCCATCCAATAAAGCGGCCAACATCCGAACGGTGGAAGCCTTCAACATCGAACCCCCTCCCACCGAGGCGCAAGCGGGACAGTCGGTCGGAGTGACGCTGGATGAGCAAATCTTCGTCGAGCGGGGCGAGATTGCCTCTCATCAAGAGACCCTGCCCCTGGTCTCCACGGCCTTTCGCGCGAACCTGTTCTGGCTGGGCAAACGGCCGCTCGAGCGGGGGCGTAAATATCAGCTTCGCCTCGCCACCCGTGAAACGGATTGCGAAGTGGCGACGATTCACCGGATCATCGACACGATGGACCTCGCCCAGCAACAGGGCGGAACATCGGTCGCCAAGAATCAGGTGGCCGAACTGACGCTGCGGACCAAGTTGCCGGTGGCGTTTGACCTTTCAGCTTCCTTTGAAGCGACAGGACGATTCGTGCTCGTCGACGACTACGATATCGCCGGAGGCGGCATCGTCACCGAACTGGTCCGCGACGAACAGGATTTTTTGCGCGAGGAAGCGCGGCGGCGGGACTTTGCCTGGGTGAAAGGAGAGGTCAACGCGGAACAGCGGGCGCAACAATACGGCCATCGCGCGGCGCTGGTGCTCTTGACCGGCGGACGGCATACCGGGAAATCGTTCTTGGCCAGGAAACTCGAGACTCGCCTGGTGGCGGACGGGCGGCATGCCTACCTGCTCGACGGCGAGAATCTGCGCCGCGGCTTGGATGCGGATTTGTCTGAGGAGGAGAAGACGCAGACGGCCGAAATGGCTCGACGGTATGGGGAAGTCGCCCGTCTCCTCATCGACACGGGCCTGCTCGTGGTTTCCACGACGAATCCCTTCGGGTTGGCCTATCGTGATGCTCTGGCGTCGATCCGGACGTTGGTTCACCCTGCACCGGTCATCGCCGTGCACATGAGTAAGACTGAAGAAGACCCTCCCCCCAATACGGACCTCCATTTGACCGGTCCCCAAGATTTTGACGAAGCAGCCCACCGCATTGTCGAGGAGCTGAAGCGCCGCGGCGTGTTGGCACAGACGATTGGGAACAAGCCGACCTTCCAGTATTCGATCTAATAAGACGAGCGAACAGCGCGCAGCAAATAGCGAAGAGCAGGAACTCGTAGCTACCCGCCGCTGGCGATCCGCTGCGGGTCAGTTGCTGCAGGTGGTTTGACTCGCCAGAAACGGCTGTGCTACGGTAACCCTCGCTGAAAAATCCAGCCTGCAGAGGCAAGGGGTGGTGGCGATGGCTGACAAAGATCTGAAAACCATTCTGAGCAAGTTGCACTATGCGGACGACGCCCACGTCGTCCAGCAAATCACCGAGCAGATGCGGCAAGTGCAGGCTCGCATGGCCGGCATCAAGCATAAGCTGGTCGTGATGAGCGGGAAAGGCGGCGTCGGCAAAAGCATGACGACCGTCAATCTGGCCCTGGCCTTTGCTCGCCAGGGGGCGAAAGTCGGGTTGCTCGACGTGGACTTGAATGGTCCCTGCGTCCCGCGCATGTTGGGGTTGCACGGGCAGTCGCTGTCGATGACGCCCGAAGGAGCGATTCCCCCCATCGGCCCGTTGGGTGTCAAGGTCGCGTCGATGGACTTCTTCTTGGGCGCTGCCTCGCCCGTACGCTGGAAAGGACCGATGGATGTCAGCCCGGTCTGGCTGGGCGTGATGGAGATGAACGTCATCCGGGAATTTCTCGCCGATGTCGCATGGGGCGATCTGGATTATTTGTTGGCCGATCTCCCACCAGGCGCGGCTGCCGATAAGCCGCCGGTGATCGCGGGGTTTATCCCCGATCTGGCGGGAGCAATCGTCGTGACGACGCCGTCGGAAGTCGCCTCGGATGTCGTGCAGAAGTCGGTGACCTACGCCCGCGACATGGGCATTCGCGTGTTGGGCATTGTCGAGAACATGAGCCAATACCGCTGTCCGTCCTGTGGCGAAGAACACGAGTTGTTCGAGGGCAATACGGAAGCCATGTGCGAGGCGCTCGATCTGCCGCTGTTGGGACGTATTCCCTTCGACCGGAAGCTCGCCCGGACCTTTGACAAGGGATCGCCGTTGCTCGATGAGACCTATCCCACCATCCAGCGGTATCAAGAAATTGCGGGACGCATCAGGACATTGCTCGACTACAAGAAGGTACTTGCCGACAAATTATGAAGAGCTTTTGGTCATCAACTCTCAGCTTCCGAGAAAGAGACCAGGAGGCTATCTCATCTTGGTGCTGATAGCTGAAAGCTGATCGCTCACCCGGAGGGCCTTATGAAATTCGTGTGTCTCAACTGTGAAACCTATATGAGCTTCCAGAAGGTGGAAAAGCCGGCGGAGGGCTCGCTTGGTGTTTTTTTCGGCTGCCTCTCCTGTGGCGCCAAGTTCTCGATGGTGACCAATCCAGGCGAAACCCAGATGGTGAGCTCCCTTGGAGTGACGTTGGGCGGCAGGACCACCGCGACGGAGCCGTTCGAGATGACGCGCGGCACGCTCAGAGAAGAGGCGCAGACCGGAGCCGGCCAGATGGCGGCCTACCTGAATGAGAAGATTCAAGGGGGCCAGCCGGTGTCAGCGAGCACGGCACCGGCTCCAGCAAAGACGGGAGAGAAATCCGGTGGCGGCTGCCCGTTCTCGGCGATGGTGGCCGAGATGGGGCTCACCTCCGGTGCCAAGCCCAGTAATGGCGGCGCGGTGGCCTGCGAGTTTACTTGGTCAGCCGATGCGAAGGAGAAACTCGAACGCCTTCCCGCCTTTGTGAAGCCGATGGTGCAGGGCAGCGTCGAAGCCTATGCGCGGAAACATGGATACAACACGATCACCCTGCAAGTGATGGACGACTCTAAGAATGAATCCAGCAACGGCGTGGTTTGGACGCGTGAAGCGGAGCAGCGGCTCGAGAACATTCCCGACTTCATCCGTCCGATGGCTCGTCGAGAGATCGAGCGGGTGGCCAAGGAACGAGGCATGGCGACCATCACAGCGCAGGTGATGGACGAAGCCAAAGAGAAGTTCATGAAGTTCATGTGATGCCGGGCGCGGGGCATGAGGCTCGTGGCGCGAGGCAGAAGAGAAAAGAGGCCCATCCGGCTTACCGGATGGGCCTTTCGATTATGGGGGAGTAAATGGGGTGAGAGTGTTTGGTGGAAGGGACCGCTTCGCGGCTTGGCGGGAGTCGCTCTTTTCGCCTGCCTGCTTTTATTCGCCGCACCGCTCCTAGCACAGCACGGTGAGGATGACCAAGCGCCGGCGCATGAAGCATCCACCAGTGGGCACGTGCATCACGACGGATCGGGCGGCCTGGCAAGATGGGAAGGGTCGCCAGAAGGGGTGGCTTACTCAGAGTTCAACCACCACCTTGCGGGTCTCTTTATACTGGTCATCGGCCTGAGCGAATGGTACCAGATACTTGCCCTGCCCTTGTGGGGATGGCCACGGCTGCTTCTTCCAGGTGCGCTACTCGGAGCGGGCTTTTTTCTCCTCATCTGGAGTGACCACGAAGCCTGGCCGATCGGCTCATTGAGTTTCACGCAGACCTTCTTCGGCGACGACTTGGAAACCGTCCAGCACAAAACCTATGCACTGTTAGCGTTGACGGTAGGAGCCATCGAGTTATGGCGTAGGCTCAGGCGAATAGCGCAGGCAGCCTGGGCTATGCCGCTCCCTTTGTTTGCCATCATCGGCGGGCTCCTGCTGTTTTGGCACTCGCATGGAACCCATCCGTCGGCCCATAAGATTGCAAGCCATCATACGATCATGGGGGCGCTGGCCATGACCGCGGGATCAACCAGGCTGGTGTCCGAATGGCGACGGCGGCAGGGGGCGAAGGAAGGTCGCTACTGGGATATCGCCTGGGCAGGACTCATTCTTCTGATCGGCGCGCAGTTGTTGTTCTACTCAGAGTAACGGTCGCATTCTCCCAAGGGCCCATGCAATGGAGCCATCGCGCCCGTCGACCTCCAGCCGCAATCCTGTGGTCGCGGCCATCCTCTCGGCCCTCATGCCGGGGCTCGGTCAGTTCTATAACGGCCAGTGGGGAAAAGGCGCGTTGTTTTTCTTCGGAGCCTTGGTCGCAGGTGGCGGACTCGCGAGCTCAGGAGTCCTCAGCCAGCTCGAACAATCGCTCGGTTCAGGCGAGGTCCCATCCGACCTCACTCAGGCTCTCTTGCTTGTCCTGCTCCTGATGGTGCTCGCGTTGTGGAGCGTCATCGACGCCGTGCGTATCGCCAGAGCCGGGCCCGGTGGGTGATTCCCGTCCCTCAGCGTTTGTTTCCTGAAGCCCGTGCTCGTGTGCGCGCGTTTCCAACGGCCTCGCAGCGTTGACACTTCTGTCGCCTGTGTGTTAGCTGTACCACACACTACAAGATGGATCCGAACTGGTTGGAGCGGCACCTGGGCTGGGGCAGAAGCTTCGCTAGTCCAGAGGAGGGCAGAAATGGGCGGGCATAGTCACTGGGCGACGATCAAGCGGCATAAGTCCGCGCAGGACGCCAAGCGGGGGAAAATCTTTACCAGGATCATCCGCGAATTGACCATCGCGGCGAGGTCAGGGGGCGATCCGGAAGGCAATCCCAGACTCCGTTTGGCGATTGCCAAGGCCAAAGATGCGAACATGCCGGGCGACACGATGAAGAAGGCTATTCAGCGCGGTACGGGCGAATTGCCGGGCGTCACCTATGAAGAGTTTTCGCTGGAGGGGTACGGACCGGGTGGCACCGCGCTCTTGCTGGAAATTACCTCGGATAACCGCAACCGGACTGTGGCTGAGATCCGCAGTCTGCTGACGAAGAACCACGGCAATATGGCGGAAGCCGGAGCGGTCTCTTGGCAATTTCACAAGAAGGGCCTGATCACGGTTGAGAAGGACATGGTAGACGAAGATCGGCTCCTGTCGCTGGCGTTGGACGCGGGCGCGGAAGACGTGAAAGTAACCGACAAGAGCTTCGAAGTGACTACCGACCCTCACGATTTCGAAGCGGTAAAAAAGGCCTTGGCGGATGCCAAGATCGGAACAAGTATAGCGGAAATTACGTTCATCCCGCAGAACACAATCCGGCTCGAGGAGAAAGCTGCCGAACAAATGCTGAAGCTCATGGAGATTCTGGACGAGCACGACGACGTTCAGAAAGTCCATGCGAATTTTGACATCCCGGACGAAGTCATGGAGAAAGTGGCGGCGGCCACCGGATGAATGAGGCAGTGATCCGAGACGGATGGCGAGTTGCGAAAGATGGTTTCCCGTCCGTTGTGAGTCCTGGTTCACTGCCCGTCACACGCCACCCATCACGCATCACGTGATTTGATGATTGCCCTCTTGTCGGGCACACTAGCCTTCAAGGCGCCCACCCATCTGACCCTCGATGTCCAGGGGGTTGGATACGAAGTCTTTATTCCTCTCAGCACCTATTACGCCCTCCCCAACCTCTACGAACCAACCTCGCTCAGTATCCATACCCATGTGCGGGAAGATGCGATTCAGTTGTTCGGCTTCATGTCGCCTTCGGAGAAGGAGGCGTTCGTCTTGTTGACAGGGGTCTCCGGTATCGGACCTAAATTGGCGCTCAGTGTTCTCTCCACCCTATCCGTGCCGGATCTGGCGTCCGCGATTCAATCGGGGGACGTTGAAAAGCTTGCGACCGTCCCTGGTATCGGGAAAAAATCAGCCGGTCGTCTGGCGTTGGAACTCAGGGACCGGGTCGCGCGCTTACACCCCGCGTCCGGCCAAGCGGCCAGCCGGCCGGCGGAAACGTCCGATCCCGTCTATGACGATGCGTTTTCCGCGCTCATCAATCTGGGGTATCGTGGAACGGATGTGAAGGATGCGCTAAAGCGTGTGAAGCAGACTCGGGGAGACACGATCGTGCTGAAGGAACTGATCCGTGACGCGCTGAAGGAACTCGCGAGGGGGTGACACATGCTCCGGAAGGTGCTCGACAATGGGCAACGAGGAACGGCCATGCAACCAATGCGGCTGGCACTCTTGGGCGGTCTGGTGCTTGGCGTGGTCTGTGGTCCGTTCGGCAGCCCATTCCTCGACGCGGCAGCGGAAGAATCCGCCCAGCCGAAGAGCATTCGGAAAACCTGTGGAAGCTGCCCTGAGGGATACGCCATGACCGGCACGACCACCGCACCGGAGATCTGCAAGGATGGCGACCCCACACTGGTGCAATGCGTGCCGCTGGGCGCGAACATGCTTCCAGTCTGTGGGGCCTGTCCGGAGGGATACGACGAGATCGGCCGATCCTCCATGCCGGTTCGGTGCGGCAACAAAGACGGAGGGCTCCTGACCCAATGCCAATTGCGGAAAATGGAGAGTACCTTGCCGGATCCTACGCAGGGGTTCAAGTCCTGTCCCCCTGACTGTGGAACTCCTGCCACCCCCGGCCAGGGGAATATGCCGAAGGTGCCGACCTTCCGGCCGGCTCCGGAGGAAAAGAAAAGCCAGTAAGGCCGATGGTGAGTCGATGACAGAGGGGAGGATGGTCCGGTGACTGACCGGCTCGTGACCAATCAACTGACGGATGAAGAACGGGGCCTCGAAGCGGCGCTGCGACCGCAGACGCTTGATGAGTATGTCGGCCAGGAACGGATGAAAGAGTCGCTCCAGATTTGCATCGAGGCCGCCAAAGGACGAGGCGAGTCGCTGGATCACGCCATCTTTTACGGTCCGCCCGGCTTGGGGAAAACGACGATTGCGCACATCATCGCGCGTGAGATGGGAGTGGCGATCCGCTCAACCTCTGGGTTGGTGCTCGCTCATGCCGGGGACCTTGCGGCGGTTCTGACGAACCTGCAGGAGCATGACATTCTATTCATCGATGAAATCCACCGCCTCCCTGCGGCAGTAGAAGAGGCCCTCTACCCGGCGATGGAGGATTATCAACTGGATCTGGTGATCGGCCAGGGCCCCTCGATTCGTACCGTGAAGCTCGACCTCCCGCGGTTTACACTGATCGGTGCGACGACACGAGCGGGAGCACTGACTTCTCCTCTCCGGGACCGGTTCGGGCTTGTCTATCGCCTGGAGTTCTATGCGCCGGCCGAGTTGGAAACCATCGTGAAACGGTCGGCCGGCTTGCTCGGGGTTCCGATCGAGGGCGACGGTGCCGCTGAGATCGCCGGTCGGGCCCGTGGCACGCCTCGCATCGTCAATCGGTTGGTCAAACGCGTGCGGGACTATGCCCAAATCAAGGCCGGTGGGCGGATTACCCGGCAGGTTGCCCACGATGCTCTGGCGTGGCTGGGCGTGGATGCAGCCGGATTCGACGAGATGGACCGCAAAATTCTTCTCACCATCATAGAAAAATTCGGCGGCGGGCCCGTCGGTGTGGAATCACTGGCTGCAGCGGTACAAGAGGATAAGGGCACCCTCGAAGACGTGTATGAACCCTATCTTATCCAGGCTGGTTTCCTCGACCGGACCGGCCGCGGTCGCCAGGCCACGAAGCTGGCCTTCGACCATTTCAAGAAATCGAAAGGTGCTCTCTTTTAGCTCCCGACATTGCTCCTAAGTCCCTGAGGCATCTTCGTATTCTTGCAAAACTTCTCGATCTTCTTGTATCATGCCCCACTTGGCCTAGGCGCTAGATCCCCGTTTTGTTTTGTGGACGGGGATCACTCCTCTCAGGCCGGTCGCGAGGTGCCCGGTCTATGCCGAAGGATCTGCAGGATTATCGCCGGGAGATCGACCGAGTCGACGACGAGATTCTCCGTCTCATGAACGAGCGCTCCAAGTACGTGATCGAGATCGGCAAGCTGAAGAAACTCAAGGACGCCGAGGCTAATTTGCATACCCCCGCGCGCGAGGCCGCCATTATCGAGCGTCTGATGCGGCAGAACCCCGGTCCGTTCCCCACCGAAGCCATCCGTCCTGTCTACCGGGAGATCATGTCCGCCTCCTTATCTTTGGAGGGTCCGCAGAAGGTGGCGTATCTGGGCCCTCGGGCGACGTTTACCCATATGGCTTGCATGCAGAAGTTCGGCTCATCGGCACAGTATGTGCCGGTGAACAGTATCAAGGAGGTGTTTAACGAAGTTGAGCGTGGTCGGGCCAACTTCGGGGTGGTCCCGATCGAAAATACGACGGAGGGAGTCGTCAATCACACCCTCGATATGTTCATCGATTCGAATCTCCTGATTTATGGGGAGGTCCTCCAGGAAGTGTCGCATCATCTCATGTCCAAGAGCGGGCTGATCGAGGATGTGAAGAAAATCTACTCGCATCCCCATGCGATTGCCCAATGCCGCAACTGGCTGGAAACTAATTTGCCTCACGTGCCGGTGGCGGAAGTGGCCAGCACCGCGCGCGCGGCAGAACTGTGTGTCGATGAGCCGGCGGCGGCTGCCATTGCCTCGGAGCTCGCGGCGCAGTTGTATGGCCTCAAAGTCATCCGGCCGCGCATCGAAGACAATATGAACAACTTCACGCGCTTCCTGGTCTTGTCCCCGAAGCCGCCGGAGCGGACGGGAAAAGACAAAACGTCTCTCATGCTGTCCGTCAAAGACAAGGTCGGGGCGCTGTATGACCTGCTCCGTCCCTTTGCATCCCTTGGACTGAACATGACGAAGATCGAGTCGCGACCATCCCGGCGTAAGGCCTGGGAATACATCTTCTTCGTTGATATCGAGGGCCACGTGGATGAAGAACGGGTAAAGAAGGCGCTCGAGGAAATCAAGGGCCGCTGTCTCTTCATGAAAATCTTAGGGTCGTATCCCGCGCACTCGTAATGGCCGTGAATCGTGAAACGTGAGTCGTTCATCGTGGGGATTTCTGACGACTCGCATTTCATGATGGACGTGTAACGAAGATATGCCGTTGAAGGTTCACCAAGATATTGCCTCCCTCGTACCCTATGTTCCGGGGAAGCCGATCGAGGAGCTGCAGCGAGAACTCGGTCTGCCTCGCGCGATCAAACTGGCTTCGAACGAGAACCCTATCGGTCCATCGCCCAAGGCACTGGCGGTCCTTCAAGAAACTGCCGGCACCCTGAACCGCTATCCAGATGGCGGTGCGTACCGGCTACGCGGCGCTTTGGCTGAACGGTGGAAGGTTGCCCCTGATCAAGTCATTCTCGGAAACGGGTCGGATGAAATCCTCGGGCTTCTGGCACGAACCTTTCTCGCGCCTGGCGACGAGGCGGTGATGGCCGACCAGACCTTCGTCATTTATAAAATGGAAGTCACGGCTGCGCATGGGGCGCCGGTGATCGTGCCGTTGAAAGAGGGGCGGCACGATCTTCACGCGATGGCTGATGCGGTGACGGACCGAACAAGACTGCTCTTTGTCTGCAATCCCAACAACCCAACCGGAACCATGGTGGGTGCCACAGAGGTCGAGGCGCTCATGGCTCGCGTGCCGGACCATGTCATCGTGGTCTTCGACGAGGCCTACTACGAATATGTCCGCAGTGCAGAGTTTCCGGATAGCCTGGCGTATGTGAAGCGGGGCCGACACGTCATCGTGCTTCGAACCTTTTCAAAAATTTACGGCCTGGCCGGCTTGCGGATCGGGTATGGGCTCACGACGCCGGAGATTGCCAATTATTTGAATCGCGTGCGGCCGCCTTTTAATGCCAACAGTCTGGCGCAGCGCGCGGCGTTGGCTGCGCTGAGCGACGAAGAGCACGTGGCAAAGAGCCGGGCGCTCAATCAGCTTGAAATGGAGAAGGTGCGGGCGGGGCTGGTAGCGTTGGGGTTCTCGCCGCTGCCGAGTGAGACCAATTTCCTGTACTTCGACGTGGGTCGGGATGGCCGGCGCGTGTTTGACGCTTTATTGCAGGAGGGTATCATCGTCCGTCACATTGAGGGGCGCATGTTGCGTGTGACCATCGGCCTTCCGGAAGAGAATCAGGCGTTCTTGGCGGCGCTCAAAAAGGTTCTCGGATAATCGACTCGTATCAAAATAAAGTGAGAGGGCACCATCATGATCATTGTGTTGAAGCCAGAAGCGACAGAGCGGGAAGTCGATCACATTATTGACCGTCTTCGGGAACTGGGACTCAAGTCTCATATCTCGACGGGACAGGAACGGACGATCATCGGCGTCATCGGAGATGATCGCATCCTGCACAATCAGCCGCTGACGGCGCTGCCAGGCGTAGAAAGCGTGCTTCCGATCCTGGCGCCGTGGAAACTCGTGAGCCGGGAGTTCAAGAAGGAGAACACGGTCATCGACGTGGGGGGCGTGAAGATCGGCGGCAAGAAGCTGGCGATGATGGCCGGCCCATGCGCAGTCGAACGGTTGGAACTGACCGTGGGGATCGCGCACGAAGTGAAAGCGGCCGGCGCGAACGTGCTTCGCGGCGGGGCCTACAAACCGCGAACCTCGCCCTATTCGTTTCAGGGGTTAGGACGCGAAGGGCTTGATTATCTCCTTGAAGCCAAGAAGCAGACCGGCCTGCCGGTGGTCAGCGAAATCCTCGACACCCGGGACATCGAGCTGTTCCTCGAAAAAGCCGACATCATCCAGATCGGCGCCCGGAACATGCAGAACTTCGAGTTGCTCAAAGAGGTGGGGGCCTATGATAAGCCGGTCCTGCTGAAGCGCGGCCTCTCGGCGACCATCAAGGAGTTTCTCTTGTCGGCGGAGTACATCATGTCCCGGGGGAATCGCAACGTGATGTTGTGCGAGCGCGGGATCAGAACGTTCGAGACGCAGTATCGCAACACCCTCGACCTCGCGGCCATTCCAACGTTGAAAGACCTGTCCCATCTTCCCGTGATCGTCGATCCCAGCCATGCAACCGGTAAGTGGGATCTGGTGGCGCCGATGTCGAAAGCGGCAGTCGCGGCGGGGGCCGATGGTTTGTTGATCGAGGTCCATTCGAATCCGGAATGCGCGCTGTGCGACGGTGAAGAATCCATCAAGCCAACAAAGTTCAAAGAACTGATGCAGGACCTCAAGAAGATCGCGGAGGCGGTCGGGCGCGAGGTGTAAGGGAGCACTCGGCGAACAGTGACCGTGAGGGAGCACCGGGCGGATGGCGCAAGGGTTTTTCAATCCAGAGCTGAAGGCTGACTGCTGATGGCTGAGCGTGCACTCCACTTCAGACAGGTGGCGATCATCGGTGTGGGCCTGATCGGCGGCTCGCTTGGCATGATCCTCCGCCGGAAAGGGCTTGCCGACTCGGTGATCGGCATTGGGCGTCGCGTCGAGAATTTGAAATTGGCCGTCGAATTGGGAGCCATCGACCGCTATGTCGCCGATCCGAAGGAAGGCGTGCGCGAGGCGGACCTCGTGGTCCTCGCCACTCCGGTCGATACCTACGAGCGCCATCTGAAAGAATGGGCGTTCCTCCTTAGGCCGGGCACGATCGTCAGCGATGTAGGAAGCGTCAAAGGATCGCTGGTTGACCGGTCGGAACGGTTGCTGCCGAAGGGAGTTTGGTTCGTGGGGGCCCACCCGATTGCCGGGAAGGAGAAAACCGGCGTGGCGGCCGGATCCCAGGACCTGTTCAAGGGAGCGCGCTGCATCCTGACCCCGACGCATGAGACCGACCGACAGGCGCTGCAGTCGATCCGGGAGTTGTGGGAGGCGACGGAGGCGGTCGTCGTCTGCATGGAGCCCCATCTCCACGACAAGATCCTCGGCGCTGTCAGCCACCTCCCGCACGTGGCCGCGTTTGCGCTCATGAATGCCTTGCGCGAGGTTCGGGACCATGAGGTTCCAGAGCTGGATTTGCGCGCCCATTCGGGAGGCGGGCTCCGCGATACCACCAGGATCGCGGCCAGTTCTCCGGAAATGTGGCGCGACATCTTCCTCTGGAATCGCGAGAACCTCGTGACCTTGATTGGAACCTACGAGCGGCATTTAAACGAGCTGAAGCAGCTCATCCGCTCGGCAGATGGCGCAGGTATCGAAAAAGTGATCGAACAGGCGAAGCATGAACGTGAAGGGCTGAACAGCCAGCCTGCGGTGTCGGTCTGAACATGGCGTCTCTCACCGTCACACCGGGTCGTTCCTTGAAGGGAACCATTGCGGTTCCCGGAGACAAGTCCGTCACCCACCGGGCGATCATCCTCAGCGCTTTGGCAGAAGGGGTGAGCACCATCCACGGCTATTGCCGGGGGGAAGACTGCCTGAACACGATGCGTGCGTGTCAGTCGTTGGGAGTACGGATTGACGAATCACCGGCCGAACTTCGTGTCCACGGCAAGGGCATGTGGGGCTTGGCGGAGCCAGACGGTCCGATCGATTGCGGCAACTCCGGGACGGGGATCCGCCTCCTGACAGGTCTCTTGGCAGGACAGGACTTTTTCACCGTCTTGACAGGCGATGCCTCTATCCGGCGTCGGCCGATGGGCCGCGTGGTAAAACCGCTGCGGGAAATGGGAGCCGTGATTGCCGGCCGCAAAGGAGGGGAGCTTGCACCTCTGGCGATCACCGGCAGTCGACTTCGCGGCATGACCTACCGCTCTCCGGTGGCCAGCGCCCAGATCAAATCCTGTTTGCTCTTGGCAGCGCTCTATGCGGATGGTGTTACATCCATCTCGGAGCCACGCCTTTCGCGGGATCACACGGAACGCCTCTTCCAATTCTTCGGCATCTCATTCCAGAAGGAAGGGTTGACGATAGCGCTCAAGGGCCGTCCGGCAATCGGGTGGACAGCCGCTGAGCGGTTGGTCGTACCGGGCGATTTGTCCGCGGCAGCTTTTTTCATAGTGGGGGCCACCATTGTTCCGGATTCCGATGTCACCATCATAGGTGTCGGCATCAACCCGACGCGGACAGGTATTCTGGATATCCTGACTCAAATGGGGGCGGATATTCAGATCTTCAACCGTCGAGAAGAAGCCGGCGAACCGGTCGCCGACCTCCGCGTGCGATCGGCATTGCTGCATGGTGTCTACATCGGGGCGGAGCAGATTCCGCAGACCATCGATGAACTCCCCATTCTCTGTACGGCCGCTGCCGTTGCGGAAGGGGAGACAATTATTGCGGGAGCTGAAGAACTTCGGGTTAAGGAGAGCGATCGGATTGCCACTATGTCTGCTGAATTGCGGGCGATGGGCGCGCGCATCACCGAGAAGCCGGACGGCATGGTGATTCGAGGCTTGGGGGGGAACGGTGTCAACGGGACCCTCCGCGGTGCGACCTGTTCCAGCCATGGAGACCATCGGGTGGCTATGTCGGCGGCCATTGGCGGGCTCACGGCAGCATCGCCGACTAGCATCGCCGACACGGATTGCATTGAGACCTCCTTCCCGGGTTTTGCGCACAACCTATTGGAGTTATTGACTGAGCATCCTTGACGACTATAATACGACACCTTATCGTGGGTTTCTCGACATCACACAACGGCAAGCGCGGGTTGATCATCGCAATTGATGGGCCGGCGGGAGCCGGCAAGAGCACTGTGGCCAAACTGTTGGCCAAGCGGCTGGGGTATCTCTACTTGGATACGGGGGCGCTCTATCGTGCGGTAGCCTGGAAGGTGAGGCAGCATGATCTGGATCCGGCGGACCGGACCGCAGTCGCTCAATTGTTGTCGGAGACAAAAGTCGAGATGATCTGGCCGGAAGGGGACATGTGTGTGTTGGTTGATGGTCGAGACGTGACCGGAGAACTGCGTGCCCCGGAGGTCACAACCTGCGCGTCAATGGTGTCGGTCATTCCAGCCGTGCGGGAGTGGCTGTTGCCGATCCAGCAAGCAATTGGTGCGGGGGGTGCTGTCGTCGCGGAGGGCCGTGATATTGGGACGAAGGTGTTCCCGTCGGCTGATGTGAAGTTTTTTCTCGAAGCGGATGCGGAGACTCGAGCGGTTCGTCGGCATCAGGAACTGGTCGCCGTGGGCCGTCATGTCGCGCTGGAGGAAACGCGCCACGAGCTTTCGAGTCGGGATAGTCGAGATCGCATGCGCGACATCGCACCTCTCGTTCCTGCCTCTGATGCACGGGTGATTGATACGTCCGCGATGCCGGCGGACCAAGTTGTCGATCATATGATGGCGGTGATTGCGGCGAAATTGTGACGACGGTGTTCTATGGCCTGCTTTGGCTCCTCTCGCGGGCGATTGGGTGGTTGTGCTTCCGGTATCGTGCGATCGGAGACATTCCCCTCCAAGGAGGCATCCTGGTTGCGGCGAACCATGCCAGCTATCTGGACATTCCGCTCCTGGGTTGCGGGGTCCGGCGACGGCTCTGGTACCTGGGGCGCCATGACTTGTTCCCCATTCCCGCCATCAATCGCATATTGCAGGCACTCGGGTGGATTCCTCTGCGACTCGGCCGTCTTGATCGGGATGCGTTCGGGAAGGCCGTCAGCCTGATTCAGGCCGGAAAGGCGGTGGTGATTTTTCCGGAAGGGGGCCGCACGCTTGATGGGAACCTGCGAAAGGGCAAGCCAGGCATCGGCGTCATTGTTGCGCAGACCGGATGCCCGGTGGTTCCGGCCTATATCAGCGGGACCTATGAGGTGTTGCCGTCCGATGCGCGATGGCCCCGTTTCCGGCGAGTCACGGTAACGTATGGCCGCCCTCTCAATTTTCATGAGGACGCGGACCGTTT
Organism: Nitrospiraceae bacterium; assembly: GCA_037442105.1. Lineage (GTDB taxonomy): Bacteria > Nitrospirota > Nitrospiria > Nitrospirales > Nitrospiraceae > JBBIQV01. The sequence goes on from JBBIQV010000021.1 coordinate 42,003, forward strand.
GGAAGGGAAGGCGTTCTATCAACACGTGAGCCGGACCGTCATGACGAAGATTGCCGAACTCGGCGGTGTGGCGGTGCCAGGTGAGTTGCCCGAGGTTCCGAGTAACGGAGATGACTTGTTGTGATTTTCGGCATCCGAGCCTTGCAAGGCTGAGCCAGGCTCGGTTTTTCAACCATCAGCACCCGACATGCGTCGGAGGACTAGGACACGCTCATGACTACGGTTTCGCAATCCGGTGAACCAAAATTGGATCGCAATGCCCTCGCAGCCCTCTATGAGGAAACGTTCCGGAACCTCGAGGAGGGGACGATTACGGTCGGCCACGTAGTGGCGTTGGGAAAAGACAAGGTGGTGGTCGACATCGGCTACAAGTCCGAGGGGATGATCCCGGCGGATCAGTTCTCGGCTGAAGAGCTGCAACGGCTCAAAGTTGGCGATGCGCTCCAAGTGTATATCGAAGAATGCGAGGACGCGGAGGGCAATCTCGTTCTTTCCAAAGAAAAAGCGGACAAGATGAAGATCTGGGAAGAACTGGAGAAATTTTACAAGGATGAGAGAAGCATCGATGGGAAGATCGTGTCCCGGATCAAGGGGGGCATGATGGTCGACATCGGGGTCAAGGCCTTTTTGCCGGGCTCCCAGATAGATTTGCATCCTGTTCGAGACCTGGATGGTTTGGTGGGGCGCACGTTCCCCTTCAAGATCATCAAGATCAATCATCGTCGCGGCAATGTCGTCGTGTCGCGCCGAGTATTGCTCGAGGAGACGCGCGATAAGAAACGCCAGACTACGTTGTCGACGCTTAAGGAGGGCCAGCTCATTCAAGGCACGGTGAAGAACATCACCGATTACGGCGCCTTCATCGACTTGGGCGGGATCGACGGACTGTTGCACATCACCGATATGTCCTGGGGTCGTGTCGGACACCCCTCGGAGTTGTTCCAGGTCGGGGATAGGGTTGAAGTCACCGTCCTCAAGTACGACCGTGAGACCGGCCGCATTTCCCTCGGCCTGAAACAGAAAACCGCCGATCCATGGACGAGCGTCGCCAGCAAGTACGCGGTGGGAACCCGTGTCCGAGGGCGCGTGGTCAGCTTGACGGACTATGGAGCCTTTGTAGAGCTGGAACCGGGTGTCGAAGGGCTGGTCCACGTGTCGGAGATGTCCTGGACGCACGAAGTCCGGCATCCGTCGCGTGTGGTGTCGGTGGGGGATCAAATTGAGGCGGCGGTGCTTAATGTCGATCCGTCCAACCGGAAAATTTCTCTGGGGATGAAACAAACTGCGCCGAATCCCTGGGACATGGTTGAGGCCAAATACCCCGCCGGGACACGGATCGAGGGCAAGGTGAAAAGCCTAACCGACTTCGGCGCGTTCATCGGCTTGGATGAAGGGATTGATGGTCTGATTCACATCTCCGATATGTCCTGGACCCGGCATATCAAACATCCTTCCGAGTTGTTCAAGAAGGGGCAAAAAGTCGAAGCGGTCGTCCTTCGGATCGATAAGGAGAAGGAGCGGCTCTCCCTGGGATATAAGCAGTTGGCGCGCGACCCCTGGGACGACGAGATCCCCAGCCGGTACAGGGTCGGTGATGCGACGACGGGGAAGGTCAGCAAGCTGGCCGATTTTGGAGTGTTCGTCGAGCTGGAGGGTGGGGTGGAAGGGCTCATCCATATCAGCGAGGCGGCACTCGAATCCTCCGCACGCTTGGAAGAGAAGTTCAAACTCGGAGATGAGCTGACGGCAAAGATCATCAAGGTCGACCGTGAGGAGCGGAAGATCGCGTTGAGCCTCCGCGATCACCAACTCGACGTGGAGCGGCGGCAGGTGGATGAATTCCATTCGACCCAAGGAGCCGTCGACCAAAGTCTGGGGCGAGCTGCGAAACAGAGCCGCAAGCGGAATCAAGCCGAGGGCGATGAGAAGTAGTCGCATGGACCGGCGTCTCGCCGTGGGGGATGGTCGTCCTTCGGGGGTGACGGTTTGAGCAACCATGACAGACGAGACTGAGCAGACGAGCAAGCCGAAGCGCAAGCGGCTCCGCTTGTTGTTCTGGATTGTGGCGATCGGCCTAGGGGTGACCTTCTTAGTGAACCTGTTCTTCCCCGATTTGGATTTATCGGGGGAAGATCGGATTGCGTTGATCAGGGTTGAGGGGGTGATTCTGGACGCGCAGACCACCGTCGGGGACTTGAAGCGATTCGGTGACAATCCCACCGTCAAGGCGATCGTGCTGCGGATCGATAGCCCCGGCGGGGGGGTCGTGCCCTCGCAGGAGATCCACGACGCCGTCAAGCGGGTGCGGAACAAAAACAACAAAGCGGTCGTGGCGTCGATGGGGACCGTTGCGGCGTCCGGCGGCTACTACATTGCCGCGGCGACCGATCGGATCATGGCCAATCCGGGCACCTTAACGGGGAGCATCGGCGTCATCATGGAGATGGCCAATGTCGAGGGACTGTTGAAGAAGATCGGCGTCGAGGGTGTCGTCGTCAAAAGCGGGCGGTACAAAGATGTCGGTTCTCCGCTTCGCAAGATGAGCGGTGAAGAGCGTGCGTTGCTCCAAGTCGTCATGGACGACGTGCATCAGCAATTTATCCAGGCTGTGGCGGATGGACGTTCGATGGATGTTGCCGAAGTCCAGCTCCTGGCCGACGGGCGGATCTTCACGGGCCGGCAGGCCAAGGATGCGAAATTAGTCGATGAGCTCGGCGATTTGGATGACGCGATTCGGTTGGCGGCGGATCTCGCCGGGATTGAGGGGGAGCCAAAGGTCGTTGAGCCACGCCGGCGCTTCTCGATCCGTGAATTGCTGGAGTCTCAGCTCGTGGGGATGCTGCCTAAATGGGACCTGCACACAGGAGTGAGCCTCAAGTACTTGATGGCATTCTGAAATAGTTCGGAGGGACCATGACCAAGGCACAGATTATCGAGCGAGTTTCGGAACAGGTTACGACGTTGACCAAGCGACAGGCGGAAGTCGTTGTGAACACGATTTTCGATTGTATCCGCGACTCGTTGAAGAGCGGCGACAAGACGGAGATTCGCGGATTCGGCAGCTTTCGTCTCCGGTCACGTCGGATGAAAGAAGGGCGGAATCCCAAGACAGGCGCTACCGTGGCCGTGCCGGCGAAGAAGGTGCCGTTCTTCAAGGCGGGCAAAGAACTGAAAGAACTCCTCAACAAGTAAGCTGAGGGAGCGGTGGATGGAACCATGAGCTTCTCTGAGTCGAACGACCGGACGGTGGCTGCGGAGATTCGCTGGAGCGACGGCGCACTCAAACGCATGGAGCGAGCGCCGGTCTTTCTTCGTGGTATGGTGCGGCGCCTGGCGGAAAAGAAAGCGCGGGAACTCGGCTATGCCGAGATCACGGAGGATATCCTCGACCAATTCAAGAACCAAATGATGGGCCGCATGGGCGGGGAAGGTGGCATGGCCGCGGCTGCTGAGCAGATGGAACAGGGACAACTGCCGTGGACCGCTGCGGCAAAGGAGCGGCTTGCGGGCGTGCCGGAGTTCATGCGCGGGATGATCAGGCAGATCGCCGAGGAAATTGCGCGGGAACGAGGCCATCTCGAGGTCAACGTCGAGTTGTTCGAAAAGGTCGAAGCGTTGGGGGACGTCCGAGAGATCGACAGGCCTCCGCTGGAATGGACCGCGGGAGCGCGGGCTCGGCTCCAGGACAAGATCAAAGACACTCCGGCAATTGCGACGGAGTTCGTCACCGACATGCTGATGCGCGACACGGAGGATCTGGCGCGGGGAAAAGGCATCTCCCGGATCGATGAATCGACATTGGTCGAGTTGTGGGGCGCGCCGCAACAGAACGTTGTCTGGACCGACGAGGCCTGGAAGCGGCTGCAAACCTCCCCGGATTTCGTCAGGAGCGGCATCCGGAAGGCGGCAGAACGGCGCGCGCGCAAGCTCGGTTTGACAGAGATCGATTCGGAGCACCTCACGATGTTCCGGAATCAGGCCATGATGAAAGCGGTGAAGCGGATCCGGTCCTTCGGGTACAACGAGCTGACCTTCGACGCGTTCGACACCGCCCTGCACAAGACGAGACGGTTGCAGGGGAACGAACAGGCGGAGAAACGCCTCCAAGAAATCCGAGAGCACTTCAACGATCCGGCCACCAAGAAGCCGGAAGGCGGCACGCTCGGCGCCGAGCTGATGGATCGGTTCCGCAAATACTTGAAGGGCGAGGGAAGCCTGTAAGACCACTTCAACTGATCTCGATTCGCACTGCCTGCGTCAGATTCAAGTCTTGCAACACCTGCCGGAGTTCGGTTTGGAATAGGGCCACCTGATCCGCATTCAGATCGACGGTGAAATTCAGGCCGAGCTGCAAGTCCGATCCAGCGCGTAACTTGGGCAAGAGTTTCGTACCGAGCCGATTCCAGACTTCCGGTGGAATGGAGCCGGTGAGATGCAAGGTCTTCTTGGCCGTCGAAGAGGCCGGCTCGGGGAGCAAGGGCTCAGGCTGGACCGGCTGCGGTTCGACGATCATGGTGTGGCCGCTACCATCAGACATTGGCGCTCTCGTTTTCAGAGCCTTGGCCCGCACTTTGGCAATCAGATACACGTCTGCGTCAAAGGCCACTTCGTCCGCTGGAAGCGTCTCTTCAAACCATAGCCTGGTATAGCCGCCACCCGCCTGTTGTCCTGACGCAAGACCGAAATCGCCGCGCGTGACAAATTCTGGAATACTGCGTCGGAGGTAAGCATCAGGATCGATCACGCGTTCCATTGAACCGTTCAGGAATGCCTGACGGAGACTCACCAACGGCCAGGCTCCGGTTTCCTTGAAGGCCTGTGGCCATTTTCTTTCGAGATAGCTGGCACCGGGGGATTCGTTGAGTAGAGCTTGAGACTTCAAAGCTGTCAGCACTCTCCCGCAGAGCGTTTCGGAGTTGCTTGCATGCCCCGCCCCGAGGTCGATGACTTTGAGCCCGTCCGATTCCTTGTTATCAGCGAGCACGACATAGCGATAACTTGCCCACACTTCATCTTTGGCCATGTCCTCTGCCTCTCGGACTTTGGTTCCAACTTCGGAACGGTCGGCCCGGTCAAACTCCCCTGTGAGAGTGCCATCTGTTAGGCCTTTATCCACGCTCTTCCAGGCGAGCCACGTCTCAATCTTGTTTTTGAGATCAGGGCCGGGCCTTCTGACACACCAAATCAACGAACCAGGATAGAGGCGAGGCGATGTACCACGCTGCTTTGTCCATTCTGCAATGGTCTTTCGCAGTTCACCGTTCCCACGCCATTCGGATTCAGGTTGGAGGATCACGAGCGTGAGGCGTGGGGTATCCTGGATCGCGGTTCCATCTTCCGGAAACATCACGAAAGGTAAGGAGGCACCCTTCTCGAACTCCTTTCGGACCACCAGCAAGCCAGCCTTCCGCACCTCATCATCGTCCAGAGAGGCGCGCTTATCGCTGACCACCTTCTTGAGCGTCGGCTTGAAGCCAAAGCGGAACCCGTCATGGCCGACTTTGCGAATGAAATAGCCTTTCGACTCGAACGCGACCGCGGCGTTATCAATGGACGTGGTCTCAATCTCTGGTTCGCCCAGAGCAAATCGGAGTTCCGGCAAATGTGCTGTTTTATCGCCTTGTCCGCCGGACGACTCGAACAAGATGGTTGCTCCAACTCGCCGGTGTATATCTTTAAGCCCGCCCTTCGTATCCACATCAAGCGCGTGCGCATGGCTATGGCCGTCCGTCAGATCAGTTTGAATGGCGCTCAGCAGCCGAGACTCCCCCAATTGGCCCAAGATCACCGCTCGAAACTCTGATATTTCAAGAGGCGCTGAGCCTAACGTGATAAGTGGTTCCCGCCTGGCCCTTTGATAGGCATCGCGGTAGGCCCAGGAGATCCACTGGGCCAACATTGCGAGGGTACCGCGTGTCTGTTGGTATTGAGGAAGCGCCTGCCACTTCCGCTGGAAGACCGAGAGCGTGGCCGGATGGAACGGATAGCAGGCTTCAAATCGGGTACGGAGAAAGTCTCGCGATTTGGCATCCGTGGTCGCGGTATCAACGGCGGTCCACTCGGATGGCAACTGCGCACGGCGCTCGAAGCACCAATCGGCATAGACTTTGGCCACAGCCTTTCGGACTCTCT
>JBBIQV010000022.1:0-47710 GCA_037442105.1 Nitrospiraceae bacterium
CTAGATGGGAAACCGTCGGGTCGTACTCGACGAAATCCATCGCCTTCTCAATCCGGCCGAGTTCTTGAAAATCGCGGCGGATCACTATCCGCATGTCAAAGTGTTGGCCACAGGGTCTTCGACTCTGAGCGCCACCACCAAATTCCGCGACACTCTTACCGGACGCAAGGTGGAGCTATGGCTGACTCCGATGATTCTGGAGGATCTGCGCGCCTTTGAGCAACCGAAGTTGGATCATCGGTTTCTCCACGGCGGCCTGCCGCCGTTCTTTCTAGCATCTACGGTTCCAGAACGGGATTTCCAAGAGTGGATGGACGCCTATTGGGCAAAGGACGTTCAAAGCTTGTTCCGCCTGGACCGCCGGGCCTCATTTGAACGGTTTGCCGAGCTGTTGATGACACGAAGCGGAGGGATGTTCGAGGCGACCGCCTTTTCCCGTCCTTGTGAAGTCAGCCGGCAAACCATTACCAACTATCTCCGTGTACTGGAGGCCACCTACCTTGCTCACATCCTGCGTCCATTTTCCGCTCACCGGGCGACGGAAATCGTATCGGCGCCGAAGGTCTATGCTGACGTGGACCGCCCTTATTTAACGAGACGCAGGTGACAATCCTGAGCTTGCCGGCGCTGCTTAAACGCGTGGGGGCCGGCTAACCTAACCACCGCCTCGCGAGAGCCTTCTATTCATACCGCAACCCCTCCACCAGCGACTGCTTCGCCGCCCGGCTGGCCGGCCAATAAGCGGCGCAGAGCGCGGCCAGCAGAGCCAATGCCACCGCCTCGCCAAGGACGCTCACCGGGAACGTGGGCTGAATCGTCCAGCCGAACGATTGCTTGTTAATGACCGTGATCAGCAAGACGGCCAACACCACCCCGCCGGCGACTCCAAGCAGGGCTCCCAACGCCCCGAGATAAACCGCTTCCCACAGCACGAGTTGCTTCACCTGGCCCTCGCTGGCGCCGATGGCCCGCAGCGTCGCGAATTCGCGCCTCCGCTCCATGACCGACGTTACCAGGGTGTTGACGATCCCGAGCACCGCGATCACGACCGCGATGACTTCCAGCGCATAGGTCAACGCGAACGTGCGATCGAAAATCTCCAGAATTTCTTGCCGCAGTTCGCCGTTGCTGATGACGGCCGGCGGCACCTCGGCGAGGCCTGTTCTCGGTAAGGCATGGGCGAGCGTTTTTCGGAGCGACTGCACGTCCGCACCAGGCTGCGCATACACGGGAAAGACCGTGACGCCGGCGTCTCCCCACAGTTGCCGGTACAAACCGCGATCCATCACGATTTTTCCTCCATCCGTCGCGTAGTCGTAGAAGACGCCGAGGACGGCGAATCTCCGTTCCCCCGAAGGCGTGATGATCGTGAGGGCCTCCCCCTCCCGCACTCCCAACCGGTCGGCCAATACTTCGGACACGGCCACGCCGTCCGATTCCACGACGCGGCGCAACACGGCGGGCGAATCTCCGGAACGAAACAAGTAGCGGCTTCGTTCCGCGTGCAGGATGAGATTTCGCGAGACGAGCGAGAAGGCATGGCCGTCGATCTCCACGCGCAAGTCGCGATAGGTATCGACGGCCGCCACACCATCAAGGGAGGCGATCGCCTTCTCCCATTCGGCCGGAAGCGTCCGGCCCAAACTGCCGGATTGTTGGCCTCGGAGCCATGTGCTGGGCGCGACGACGAGATCCGCCATGACCGTCTCGCTTACCCAGATTTCCACCGTGTGCCGGAAACTGCGGATCATCACAACCACGCCCACCATAATCGCCAGACCAACCATCAACGCGGACACGGTGACGGCATTGCGCCCAGGATTACGCGCGGCATGTTCCAGTGCCATGCGCCGCACGACGCGCCCTAGTTTCAGCGAGTCGCCGGTCCCGTTCTTCCCCCGCAGCCCTTGAAGGCCCTGAATCAACAGCGGAGCGAAACACGAAAGACCCGCTAAGAGGGCCAGCATGGAAAGATATCCGAACACCGGCAGCGTTCCGATCGGACGAACGAAGGCCGATGCGCCCGCCGCGACCAATAGCAAGCCTCCCGCCCACGCAAGCGGCTGGGCACGGAGACGCTGGGCACTTTCATAATCTCCCGGAGCCAGGGCGCGCACGGCGACCGTCCTGCTCGCATCGAGGCTCGGCCCAAGCGCTCCCACCGCCGAGACGACGATGCCAAGTAAAATTCCTCCTCCAGAATGGTCAACCCAGGAGATTCCGTTCAATCCGGCATCGTGGTCCGCCGTCAAGGGCACATACAGATCGGAAATGGTCCGGTTGAGGAGCGCCACCAACCCGTGAGCCAAACCGGCCCCAAGCGCGCTGCCACAGAGCCCACCCACCAGTCCCATGACTGCCGCTTCACACAAGAATATCCAACATACCGATCGCTCCGACATCCCCAAGGCGCGGAAAATTCCGATTTCGCGGCGTCGTTGGGCCACGGCAAATGAGACGGTGTTATAGATGAGAAACATCCCTACCAGAAGCCCGACGGCGCTGAGCATCGTAATGTTCAATTGAAAGGATCGGACCATGTGCTCGACCTGTGCGGTCCGTTGCGAGGGGCGCCGGACCATCACCGAGGCGGGTACCATTACCGCCAGCCCTTGCCGGATCTCCTCGATCGAGCGGTCTCGTTCGGTGATCACGGCAATGCGGTCGAGTCGACCGACCATCCCCAGCAGAGTTTGGGCGGCAGCGATGTCCATCACCGCCAGACGATCCCAAGCAGACGCCACTCCCGTCTTTTCTTCTATAATCCCGGCCACGCGAGCCTGAACAATCCTCATCCCGACTTGAAGCGTCAGCGGACTTCCCACCGTCACGCCCAACTCATCGGCGATCCTGCGCCCAAGGAACATCGCATCCGGCGAGAGGTAGCGATCAAACGGCGAATCGTCTCCGGGGTCGCTCGCCACGTGCCACGTGCCCTGCTCCGCTTCGTCCAAGAGATCAAATCCCATCACGACTAACGCTTCGCTCTCATGGACGCCGGCAACCACCCTTACCCCCTGCTCGATCACCGGCCTGGCTGCGACGACACCCGGCGCACCCCGCACCATCGTGATGATCGATTCATCCAGTCCCAACTCTCCTCCGACCACTTCCAGGGTGGCAGGTCCGGCCACGGTCAACACCGCGTCTTCAAACCCCCTCAGCACCTCCACGTTCGCCGTCCGCACCGCCACAGACGCGGAGACCCCCAAGGCAACGCCGGTGATCGTCAAGACTGTTCGGAGCGGCCGTTGAAAGAAATGTGCGCGGGTGATCAACCAGAGCAGACTCAATGGCGCGAGAGCGAAACGGCGGAGATGTTTCAGCATGCAGTAGAAGCGGCTCAAATGCGGGCTAGAGTTCCCGCAGCTTTCCTCGACAGTCCGCCGGCGAATCGTAGCCCTTCCTCATCAACTGCGCGGCAAGTTCCCGCTCCAGTCGCTCGAAGGCTCCCAATCCTTCCTCGACCAGCACGGTCCCCACCTGAATCGCCGACGCACCGCACAGAAGATGCTCGAAGGCATCCACGCCCGTGACGACCCCGCCGGTCCCGATGATGGGCAGCCGTCCCTGGAAGAGCCGCCAGAACGCCCGCACGTTGGCAAGGGCGATCGGTTTGATAAGACTTCCACCGAGCCCGCCGAACCCTCCCTTGGGTTTGAGCACCACCGTCTCCCGTTCCGAATCGACGACAAGCCCGTTGCCGACGGAGTTGATGAGATTCAAAAAATCGACCCCCGTTCGTTCGATCACTCCGGCCATGACCTCGTGGTGGGCCGGATCAAAATACGGGGGCAGCTTCACGCCCATCGGCAGCGTGATGACCCGGCGCACCCGCTTCAGCAACCGTTCGGAGGCTTCCGGATCATAGCCGACTTGCGGTTTGCCGGGGATATTCGGGCAGGACAGATTCACCTCAATCAGGTCAGGGCCGCTTTTGTTGATCACATCCGCAATCGTGATGAAGTCGTCTTCGCAGAGACCGGCCACGCTGGCGATGACCGGTTTCCCGAATCGGCGAAGGTGGGGAATCAGCTCGGCGTAGGCCCGATAGCCGAGATTGGGCAACCCCATTGAGTTGATCGATCCGCCGGAAAATCCAAAGTAGCGCGGTTCCGGATTTCCCTGCCGGGGTTCGACGGTCATGGACTTCGTCACGATCGCGCCGGTCTGCGATCGCCCCAACGCCTCCAACTCCTGCTGCGTAACGCAGAGCGCGCCGGCGGCATTCATGAAGCAACTGGAGAACCGGACGCCTGCAATGGTAGTGGAGAGGTCCATACACTATCCGGCGAGGCAGGGCGAGGTGATCGACCGGGTCGTCAGCCGGCCGTCCTGCATCGCCCACACGTAATCAGCCTGCTGAGCCGCCGCGCTGCTGTGCGTCACCAGCAGAACCGTGTGGCCGAACTGTCGCGGTAACGCGCGTAGCAGGGACACAATCTCGGCGCCTTGCTTGGAATCCAGATTGCCCGTCGGCTCATCCGCCAAGAGGAGTCGCGGCCGATGCACCAAGGCGCGCGCGATCGCCACCCGTTGCTGCTCACCTCCGGAGAGTTCACCGGGCCTGTGGCTCGCTCTCGGGCGCATCCCCACCGTGTCCAGCGCCTCCTCAACTCGTTTCCGGACCACGCTCCCGTATTCTCCCTTGAGCAGCAGCGGCAACCCCACGTTCTCCGCAGCCGTCAATCCCGGGATCAAATGAAAAGCTTGGAAGACCATCCCGATCACATGTCGCCGCAGCGCCGTCCATTCAGCCGACCCGAACCGGCTTGTCGCCTGACCATCGATGGTGATTTCTCCTGCCGTCGGACGATCGAGGCCTCCAACCAGATTGAGCAACGTGCTTTTTCCGCAGCCGCTCGGCCCGACCAGGGCGCAAAACTCCCCGCGGTTAATCTCGAGACTGACATCGGCAACGGCGAGAATGAGGGTCTCCTCGCCGACATACTCCTTGGAGACGTGCGTCAGGACCACCATGAAGACCTTGTTCCCTGCCCATAAGACGAAGGAACGTACCCCGCAGCGCGCTCGGCGTGCCATGACCGGCGCCCTCGTATAGCACATCCGTTCAGGCAGTCACAACCTTGACAGTTCAGCAGGATTTCCATAGAAGAATACGGGTGGAAACAGCCTCGTCACAGACCATGATCGCTCCGTTGGCCGACCGGCAACGGCCGTCCCTTTTTTCCGTTGCGCGACGCAGGGCCTGGCGATTCATCCTGCCGGAAGATTGTACGACCTGTGGCAAACCTTTGGCCGACGATCCGGTCCCCTTCTTTTGCCGTCGATGCTGGGGGCAGATTGTGCCGCTGGAGGAACCGTCTTGCCCCCGCTGCCACGTTCCGTTCGCGTCGAAATACGCCACAAGTCATAGCCCTTCCCACCTATGCGGGGGCTGCCGGCGCCGGCCCCCGGTGTTCACGGAAGCCTGGTCATTGTATCCCTACATTCCTCCGCTCCAGGAAGCCATCTGCCTCTTCAAGTACAAGGGCAAGCTCGGATTGATCGATTGGTTGAGCGATCTCATGGTCGCCCGGCTCCCCCGGTCCATCGAGGCCGACCTGATCGTGCCTGTCCCGCTCCATCCGACTCGTCTGCGAGAGCGGGAATTCAATCAATCCCTCTTCCTGGCCGACCGCCTCAGCCGGCACCTCCGCATTCCGCTGTCGTATGACAACCTTGTACGTGCTGCTCCTACGGATGCGCAGACCACGCTCTCTCGGCAAGCGCGTCTCAAAAACCTGCGCAAGGCCTTCGTCGTCACCGGTCCGGCGGAGGTCCAAGAGAAACGGATTCTGCTCATCGACGACGTCTATACGACCGGCACGACGGTCAACGAATGCGCCAAGGTCCTCCGAAAAGCCGGGTCCGGCCCTATCTATGTGGTCACCCTCGCGCGTACGCTCGATGCCAACCTCATAAAGGACAGCCGGTTCGACTCCCGCACGGCAGACGAGCCGGCTGGTGTAAGGACATAACCCATGCCGATCTATGAATACCGTTGTCTCTCGTGTGGAAAACGCAGCAGCATCCTGGTGCTGAACATCAGCGCTCCGCACGCCGTCTCCTGCAGGCACTGCGCAAGTGACAAGCTGGAGCGGATCATGTCGAGATTTGCCGCGCCGAAGTCCGAAGACGCTCGGCTCGAATCCCTCGCCGACCCGAGCAACTTCGGCGACCTGGATGAAAACGATCCCCAGAGCATGGCTCGCTTCATGAAGAAAATGGGACGGGAGATGGGAGAAGACTTCGGCGACGATGTCCAAGCGGCGCTCGAAGAAGAGGGAAACGGCCTGCCCGAATCGAGCGACATCGACGTTGAATAACAGGCATTGTCATTACATAATCCTTGACATTGCCGCGCAGCTCTCCTACCATGCGACCTGAGTTGCCTTCCCGCGCCACGCCGATGTCGATGGACTCGCAGCGGATCCCTGTGAAACCGCATGGCGAAGAACGTAACCAACAAATTGCTCACGACGGCCGAGGCGTGTCGCTACCTCAAGATCACGCCGCGCACGCTCTATCGGTATATCCGATCCCATCGCGTGCCTGGCTTCAAGCTGGGCAAAGAATGGCGATTCGTCCGTTCCGATCTGGAAGCATGGCTCAGGCAACATCCGAGAAGATCCCGGCGCTGACCCGTTGAGGAGCAACCCTATGTTCGCTGGTGAATACCTGTGCAAGCTCGATGAGAAAGGACGCTTCATCGTCCCCTCACCGATCAGGGAACAGATCGAGGACAGCGGCAACACGGTTATGTTTCTGAAGGGATCCGAGCAATCGCTCTGGATCTACTCCATGAAGGAATGGGCGCAGGTACTCGAGCGGACGCGCACGACCCTCGATGAGGATCAAAGCCGCTTGTTCATGCACTTTGTGGTCTCTGAGGCCGGCCCATCGGAGATCGACAAAGCGGGCCGCATCTTGATTCCAGGGCGACTTCGCAAGCTGGTGCCCCTCGATGAAGATCAGGAAATCATCCTCGTCGGCCTCTATCATCGCATGGAAGTCTGGCACCCGGCCGAATGGCGCCGCTACCTGGCCAAAACAGAAGACCGGCATGAGCAGAACATGGCCAAGATCATGAATCTGCTCTAGCAACCTGCTAGCCCCCGTGCCATCCTCACCACGGCCACGCCGCTTATTGAGTTCCCGTCTGCCGGTCAGAGTGACGTCCTATCGGTTGCCGCACCCATCGCCATTCATTTCCACCGGCCGTCCTCGAGCAACTCCACCGGCCGCCATTCCTGCGCCGACTTCTCGCCGGTCCGCGGTACGATCCGGCAGCAGCTTTCCCTTTCGGTCCGGCCATGCAACGGTCGCGGCAGACCGCTTGTCGTTAACCCTGCCCGTCCCCCCCAGCATCAACCATCAATATGCGACGGTGAACGGGCGACGCTTACTGTCGGCGGTCGGCCGAGCCTACAAAGTACTCGTCGGCCAACAGGTCTCGCTCGCTCTCGCCGGCGCGCCTCAACGCAACCTGCTGTTGAAGACCGTACGCGGCGAAGAGTTGGCGCTCACGATCCGATTCTACTTCACGAGCAAGCTCCGCCGGGATGTCGATGGCGGGCTCAAGATCGCCCAGGACGCACTGTGCGAAGCGCTCGGCATCAACGACAACCGCATCATCGAGACGCATTTGTACAAGGACCTGGATAAGCACTCCCCCCGCATCGAAATCTCTCTGATGAAGGCTAACCCGGGTTAACTCTTCAGATTGCCGGTGAGAATCTTTCGCTCCGCTTCAAGCCAGTCTTCCACATCATGACCGTCTTGCTGGCCTCGTTGCTCATACAGCGCATACGCCAATACAGCACTCTCCATCACGCACCCTGAACAGCCACAAGAGGAATCGGCACAAACTGACGATTGAGGCAGGTTAAGGGAAACGCCGGCTGACGTCCAATCCTCCGCAGCGTATTGGTGATCCGCTCGGGCTTGCCCCAATCACTCCAGAGCACTCCTCTCAACTCTATGACGGCAAAGCGATTGGGTATTCGCTGCAGGAGACCGGATGAGGAGTTGAAGACCGGCATCTGCTCAGAAATGGCGGCGAGTCCTTTTGACTCTTGAGACGTCCCTATCACGTGTGACCACCGCTCGAAGAGCGGCATCATCTCCGGGAACATTTCCCAACCGAGTTCCCACAGTGTCCCAACCTTCGCCGTCATGACCAAGGTATTCCACAACGCCCCCGCAGCCAGTGCGGCATCGGCTTCGGAGGCCGACGGTTTCTCCAAAAAGGCGGAGACAGCCTGGACTTCCCGTCCGGAGAAGGTACTCAGATGTTCGCCGGGCAGAATCCAGCCGTACTCCTGTTCGAGCCCGTCCGGCGTGACGCCCAGAAGGGCCACCCGATCCGGAAGCCATTCAACGGTCCAGACTGCGCGTTCCACCCAGGCGAGGAATCGATCCTCGGGAAACACAAAATGGTCCGAAGGGAAAATGGTGACGGTCGCCTCGGGATCATGCGCTCTGATATAGGTCAGAGGCAAAAAGATCCCCGCCGCAGTATCGCAGTGCTTTGGTTGCAGCAACACGGTGCCGACCGCTCTTCCTTCAAGCTGAGCCCAGACTTCTCGCCGATCCGGGCCGGCAATGACGGTCACGACATGATTCGGTCCGGTCAGCTTGGTCGCCCGATCCAGGGCATGTTGGAACATCGACCTGGTTCCGACGAACGCACAGTATTGCTTCGGCTTGTGACGACCCAGCCATCGCTGAATGAATGGCCGGACACGCTCTCCCTCGCCGCCGGCCAAGACGATCGACCAGTGCCTGCTCCGAGCACAGTTCTCCATTTCCTCCCTCCCTTCCACCGCCGGATAACGACCGGCTTTCCTCACGGACATCACATGGACAATTTCGGTGAATCGGCCGCCCTTTTGGCTGCAAAAAGATTCTCATAATTCTTCATGCAGTCCGCACAACAGGTATGTGTAAACCACATCTCCCCGGACAGGAGATGGTACTTGGCACGGTAGGCCCTGAGAGACATCCATGGCCCCTGTCCGACCTCTGTTCCGTTGTCATCTCGAACTTTCTCGCAAAAACAGCAGACCGGGACGAGTACATACATGACTCCCTCCTCACGGATTTCAGTGACGTTCCCTCATCGAAGACGGTTTACCGCCCGGACCCTCTACCTCCTGCCCGATCGCGCAGTTCAACGGGATACGTCAACCCTTGGCAGCGACGACAACTCACACGCATCTCACCAGTCCTGAGACAGGGAAGCAGGATATGGTCGATATGTATAGCGAAGAACCGTCCGAGAAACTATCGGAAGGCGTCCGATTTTGGTGTCGAAGATGAGAGAAAAGGCGGGTCGTTGTCCGTACTACAAGAACGGAAACATTCGCTCTACGTCAAGGTGCATCTCCCCCACACCATTCAGAAATGGAGGTCAGGAGACTAATCCGTGTCGAATCGCATAGCGGGTGATTTCAGCGTTGTTCTTGAGGTTCATTTTTTCAAGAATACGAGCCCGGTACGTGCTGATCGTGGTGACGCTGAGGTGCAAGGTTTCACTGAGCTCCGACACGGTTTTCCCTGAGGCGATCCCGCACAAGACTTGATACTCCCGATCCGACAACCGCTCATGCGGCTCCTGCTCGGCGCCGAGTTTCACCGAAGCGGCCAACTTCTCACCCAGAGCCGGACTCACGTAATGTCCACCGATGAGCACCTTTTTAATCGCGCGGACCAATTCATCCGGTGCGCCGGCTTTGGTTAAATAGCCGTTGGCCCCCGCTTTGAACATCCGGACCGCATACTGGTCTTCCGAATGCATGCTGAGGACAAGAACCGGCAGTTTGGGATATTCCCCTTTTAACTGCTTGAGCACTTCCGGTCCGCTTGCCCCCGGCATACTGATATCCATCACGACGACATCCCAGGTCTTGTTCCGGACCAGTTCGAACATCTCGTGCGCATTCCCGCACTCGCCCACTCTCACCGAACCGAATCCCTCAACCAGCATATCTCTGACGCCTCGGCGAAAGACGGGATGATCATCGACCACAAGAATTCTCAGCATGGCAAGTCCCTACCAGGTGGCAGTGAAGCGGCTCGCTACTCGCTATCAGCTACTTGCTGCTGACTGATGCCCGGCAAATGGAGCATGACCGTCGTGCCCTTGCCCGGACACCCCTTAATACTCACGTCTCCACCGAACAACTTCGCACGTTCGCGCATCCCGATGAGTCCGAGTGATTGCGTATCCGACACCTTCTCTTCCGGAATGCCTCGCCCGTTATCCCGCACCATGAGCATGAGAGAGCCGGTTCTCCCTTCTAAACGGATCGTCACCTCGGTCGCATGGGCGTGGCGGGCGACGTTCGTCAGCGCCTCCTGGCAAATGCGAAACACCGCGGTCGCCCGCTCCGGATCGATGTGGAGATCCTCTTCTTCCGAGATAAAGGCGCACGTGATGGCGGTTCGCTTCTGAAAATCCTGCGCTTGCCACTCGATCGCTGCGATAAGTCCCAGATCATCTAACACGGGCGGCCGCAGTTCGGTCACAATCCGCTGAACAGCAGAAATTGTCTCGTCGATGAACTCCGTCATCGAATGGATCTTGTCGTTCATCCGGAATCGGTCAATCAATCCGGCCTCCTGTCCCGTCACAAGGCTCAGCCGCGAAAGGTCCATTTTGATACAGGTCAACGCCACACCCAGTTCGTCGTGCAGTTCCCGAGCGATCCTTGTTCGCTCTTCTTCTTGGACAACTTCGAGGCGCCGGGACAACTGGCGTGACTGCTCCAGAGTGGTCCGCAACCGTTCTTCCGTCCGCTTGCGCTCGGTGATGTCGGTAAAGGTGACGACCGCTCCCGTGATCCTCCCTCGCTCCACGATAGGAAAAGACGAATATTCGACAGGAAACGCGGCTCCGTCTTTCCGCCACATCACTTCATCGCTAACGTGGCTGCCTTGCCCGCTTCGAAACGCCTCGTAGATACGGCATTCCTGGCATGGATAGGGATTGCCATTGAGACGGTGATGATGAATGAGCGTGTGCATATCTTTGCCGACTATTTCGTCGGGCTGATACCCGAGCAGCTTCGCCGCAGCCTTGTTGATGAAGGTACAACAGCCCCGGAGATCGAGCCCATAGATGCCTTCTCCTGTGGATTCCAGTAACAGCAACCTATCGTTCATCAATTTCCGGCGCTCTTCCTCCGATCGCTTGCGGTCCGTGATATCCATCGTGATGCCGCACAACGCGTAACACTGCCCCCGCACATTCAGCAAGGGGAACTTCACCACGATGCTGGTATGAGGCCCATCATCGTGGAGGGCCACCTCCTCAAACTCCATCGGCCGTCCCGTATCAAGGACCTTCCGGTCGTTGGCGCGGAAAGCGGCGGCCTGCTCCGGAGGAAAAATCTCCCCATCCGTCTTACCGATGATAGCTCTATTGGCAACATGAAAACTGTCTTCAAACTTGCGATTCACCAGAAGATAGCGCCCTTCAATATCTTTGAGGAAAATCATTGATGGGCTGTTGTCCATGATCGCCCGGAACCGTTCTTCGCTTTCGCGCAGCGCCTCTTCCGCCCGCTTGCGCTCAGAGATGTCATCGATCGTCCCCTCATAATAGAGCACCTTGCCCTGCTCGTCCCGCACGGCGCGTACAGACTCCGAGATCCACAACGTACTGCCGTCCTTGCGATACACCTCATATTCAAACCCTTGGACGACACCTCGACCTTCCAACAGGTGCATTAATGCTCTACGGCAATCGGGATCGACGTAGATCTCGTGCGCGATATCTTTGACGCTCGCGATCAACTCCTGGGGCGATTCGTACCCGTACATGCGCGCCAACGCGGGATTCACGCTGAGGTAACGGCCTTCCGGTGTCGACTGGAAGATTCCTTCTACGGCGTTCTCAACGATGCTGCGATATTTCTCTTCGGTTCGCCGTACTATCTCTTCCGCCCGCTTGCGCTCGACGGCGTAACGGAGGGCGCGCACCAGGAGCTGGCCCGTCAACCGTCCTTTGACCAAATAGTCTTGCGCCCCGGCCTGCACCAACTCTATCCCTAATGTTTCATCTTCCATGCCGGTCAGTACCACGATCGGCACGTCCTTTGCCGCCGCATGCATTCGGACCAGCGTGTCCACTCCATGGCTGTCGGGCAAGGAAAGATCCAGCAACACGACATCGGCACCTGTTTCTTGCAGGCGCTTCAGGCCTGCTGAGAGCCGGTCAGCGTGGGTCACCCTGCATCGAAAGGCGCCCGCTTCGTCCAAGTATTCCTGGAGCAGCCGGACATCGCCGGGATTGTCCTCGACCAGGAGGATGCGCATGGAAACGATCTCCGCTAACCGTTAACCGTTGTCCGTTCTTCGTCAATTGTCATGCGCCAATTTCGTCATTCGTCAATTAAGTTAAAAGGGAGCTATCTCTTCTCGGTGAACAGTTGGCGCTTCATGCTTTACCCCTCACGCCTTACATGATTGCCGTTCTTCGGCAGCATGACGATCCCGAGCCAAAAGTCTTCGATCGATTTGACGACATCGATGAACTGCTCCAAGTCAACCGGCTTCGTCACGTAACAGTTGGCGTGGAGGTGATAACTCTTCAGCACGTCTTGCTCATCCTGGGAAGTCGTTAGAATAACCACAGGGATGCGCTTCAATTTGTCATCGGCTTTGATCTCGGCCAGCACCTCGCGGCCGTCTTTTTTGGGCAGGTTCAGGTCGAGCAGGATCAGATGCGGGCGAGGCGCCTTGGCATACTGTCCCTGCCGGCGCAGAAAAGCCAAGGCCTCGACGCCGTCCTTGAGCACCGTCAGATGATTGATCACTTTCGCCTCTTTCAAGGCCTCCACGGTCAGGCGGACATCACCGGGATTATCTTCCACCAACAGAATCTCGACCGGTCTTACAAGATCGGGAACAACCATCGGACCTCCTTCTTAAAAAATAGCGAATAGCTAGCAGAAAGCAGCGAACAGCGGGTAGCTGGCAGCGAGTAGCCAGTAGCTGATAGCGAATGCAAGAAGCAAATCCTCCGAGGCTACCGGCTATTTGCTGTGTGCTCATGCTATTCGCTGCCCGCTGCCAGCTATCGGCAACGTAAAACAAAACGTCGCCCCCTTGCCGAGATCCGATTCCACCCAAATGCGCCCACCATGGCGTTCGACAATCTTCTTGCAGATCGCCAATCCGATGCCGGTGCCGGGATATTCCGCGATGTTGTGCAGGCGCTGAAAGACGACGAAGATCCGGCCGGCGTATTGCGGATCGATCCCGATGCCGTTATCGCGGACCGAGAACAGCCACTCGCCGGCGCCTCGCTTGGCGGACACATGCACGCAGGGCGGCTGCGCCCCGCGGAACTTGATGGCGTTGCTCAGCAAGTTCTGAAACAGTTGCAGCAGTTGTCGCTCATCGGCCATGACCGTGGGAAGAGAATCGCGGGTCACTACCGCTCCGCTCTCTTCCACCACGCTCCGCAAGTTGTCGAGCACAGCGTCCAGAACAATCTCCACGGAAGTGGGTTCGAAGGCTTGCCCCTGAGTGCCGACCCGCGAATAGGCGAGCAGATCCTGAATCAGCCTCTGCATCCGGTTGGCCCCATCCACCGCATAGCCGATAAATTCGTCCGCATCGGCATCGAGTTTCCCTTTATACCGTTTCGCCAGGAGCTGCGTGTAACTGGCCACCATCCGCAACGGCTCCTGCAAGTCATGCGAGGCGACATAGGCGAACTGCTCCAGCTCGGCGTTGGACCGCGTGAGCTCGACCACCGTTTTCTCCAGGGCCTGCCGCGCCTTGACCAGCTCGCGGTGCTCGCCGGCGAGCTGCGCTTGGAGCCTTTTGTATTCGGTCATATCGCGCAAGGCTGCGAGGATAAACAGCCCGCTTTCTTGCTCCAGCGGCCAGAGGCCGATGTCCACCGGGAATTCAGTCCCGTCCTTCCGTTGCGCGTACAGTTCCAGACCGGCTCCCATATGTCGTGAGCGAGGCTGGGAGATGAAGCTCGCGCGATGCCCAGAATGGGCGCCGCGGAACCGCGCCGGCACAAGCACCTCGATTGTCTGGCCGATAAGTTCCTCGCGACGATACCCGAACCACGCCTCCGTGGAACTGTTGACGAAGACGATACGGCCCGTCCGGTCGACGATCACCCGGGCCTCCGACACGGCTTCCAGGATCCAGCCTAGCTTCGCCTCCCAATCGTTCAAGTTCATCATCGCAGCCAATCCCTTGCCCTTGCGTTCTGCTTCTCTGTGATGGTCGTGTGGGGGGCGTCTGGTTTATGGATATTGTTGAGAGACGTTTCGTGGCAAGAACCAGGCAGAAGCAAGGACGGGTGCCAAGGTCGAACGGTATGCCGAATAAGGGCAGAAAGGGACGGATGAATATGAAATAGAACAACGGATGCGCTGATGGAACGCGCGCAAAGCCCACATGCCAGTTCTCGGCTAAAACGTGGCTATTCCAGTCGATCGCGGCAAGGCGGCAAAGGATAGCAGGCTTCATGATCTAAGACAACAGGCAATGAGTTGCGCCCCCTTCGCTCTTCACCACCATGCACCATGGCCCAAGCTATCTCATCCCAAAGGTGTAGAAAAAATCCACCTGTTGGGTGATAGCCGTTTTTGTTTTCTGAGCCTAAGAATTACGACGCTAGCGAGCGTCACGAGAAACATCCAGGTCTCAAGGAGGGGTGATGCCATGAAGCGAGATTTTGAGCCGATCGACTTCATCGTAGCCGTCGGAGCTTGTGTCACGGTGCTTGCGGCATATTTCCTGTTTCTGTCCGCGAATGGAACCGTGAGCGCGGCCTTGTCCCAGCCGGGCTCCACTGCCGAGACCGCGAACATTATCGATGTGATGGAGTGGGTCCAGCCGGCCCTCGGACAAGCCATCGTGGACGATCTGTTGGTGGGCCGAGAAGCCTCCCAGCGCATCGCCGGAGTGGCGAGGAAGCTGAACCGCGATACCCTCACGGCTCAGTACCTGCAAGACTCCTGGATCGGATTTCCGGATGAATTGAAAAGGCAGGCTGCGGCCTTGACCGAAGACCACGCAGCCCGCGTGCAGTTTGTGATGGGGCAGTCCATCGTCAATTTCACGGCGCGGGGTATCAGGACCGACGTCCTCTCGGCGGAAAACCCGAATGGGCCATACAACCGGCGGATGATTGAGATCACGAACACAGCCGGCGCCACAATGGACGAGGCCTTTCAGCGGAACCACCAGACCAATTTGGGGAACATGATTGTGGCCGTGGTCCAAAATCACGATCGCTTCGCCGGGCAAGTCCAGGAACAGGTCGGCCATGCGGTGGTCCAGGCCAGGACGACTCAGGTGCGGTACGCCCAGAAGCTGGGAGATATCCAGGAGCAACTGGCGGCAGCCACGCTGGCGACCTTTCTTGCCGAGCGAACTCCGCGACATGTCGCGACAGGGCCTTCCCTGCCCTTGTCCCAGCCGCGTTCGTGGCCGGAGGTCCCGTTCGCAATTCTGTTCGCGTTGTCGGCGATCTTCATCGGGGTCTTCTGCAGCGTCCTGTGGATGTCCAGAAGCGTGGCTGAGCCCTCCGTTGAGGAGCAGCTCCGTCTCGAAGCCGAAGAAGACCGGATGTATCGCAAGACGGCATGATCTCGTGCGGTCATCACAGGGGAGTGAGAAAATCATGTCTACCTGGGGTGTGTGGGGATATTGGGGCATCGTTGTCGGTCTGGCGGCCTTGGTGATGATCTTCTTCGTCGCTGAGGAGATTCTGTCTCGCGCCCCGAAGTCTGAAGGACTAAAGGACGCTTCTTCGGCGCAGCGTGAACCAGCGCCCGCCAGCACAAGGCGCGCAGCTTAGCCCACATTATTATTCACGACGGTCCGTCGCGGCCCCTTCCCAGCCCTCTCCCGTGCTCCGGGGGAGGGTGAGAGTGGGGGCGCGAGGTTCGCGGCAAGAGACAATGGCACCACAAAGACTCTGGGCCGAGCTGGTGGATTGTTTCGTCAACGTGTCAATTGCGTCGGAGTTAGCCGGCTGGCTGCAGGAGCTGGGGCTTTCTCCGAACGGAACCATCGCGCAACTGTCCGAGCGACTCCATCGACATGCTGCGTCGCTGGTGCTTCCCGCCGAGACGGCCCCACGCCAAACCATTTTCTACCTCACCCAGTACAGTCCTGACATTTTAGGAGAGATTTGCCAGGAACTGGGTATCCCGAGCGAGGGATCACGGGAGATGTTGATCAAACGGATCTATCGGGAAGTAGGTATACGCGAGGGTTGGCTGCGTCCAAGTCCTGATGAAATACGCCATCTTTTCCAGGACGCGCTGTTCCCCATGCTCAGGCACTTTGGGATACTCACGGCCTATCCGGCAGACTCTCCGGGAGACCTCTTCACAAGGTTCGGCGAAGAACACGGCTGCTCTTGCGCTCCACTCGCATACGGCAGCGCGCTCATCGCTGTCGTCGTACCGGACTTCCTCCAGGAGGCCCAATCGATGCTTTTTTGCAATGAGCTCAAGAACAGGGGACTGGATCTGGTGTGACGGCTGACCGTCGTTCGGTTGCCATCGCAGCCTTGCCGCCGACAAACATCCGGACCGGTTGTTCTACTTGTCCAAGACCACGTAGGTTACCGGCAATTTCACAACGCCACCCTGCGGTAAAATATCTTCTTCATCAGTTCAGCCCCCACCATGTAGAGGCCGACAATAATTCCCAAGGCCAGCAGGAACGAAACCGGCAGCGCGTGAATCCAAACATTGTCCGTAAAGGACTGTACGGCAAGGCAACCGTGATACCGGCCACGATCCACGTCGCCATCAGCAGATACGTCCCGGGGCGACTCTGAAAAACAGCTCGCCGGGTGCGGATCACCAACACGATCGTTGCGGCTGAGATCACCGATTCGACGAACCAACCGGTTCGGAATTCGTCGGTCCCCGCCCTGAGCAAGAACAGCAGGACAACGAAGGTGAGATAATCGAAAATCGAGCTGATGAAGCCGAACGCCATCATGAATTGTCGAATGAACGCAATATTCCATCGCCTCGGACGGTCAATCAGTTCCTTATCCACCCTGCAGGTCCTCGCCGGTCAGAATCTGCGAGTTTATCAATCCCACCTGTCGGGCCACATGAGCAGCCACAAGACGGTTGTCGCCGGTCAGGATTTTCAACGACACCCCGAGGTTTCTGAGACGGCCAAGGGTCTCGGCAATACCGACTTTAGGCGGATCCGTGAACGCTAAGAATCCCAGGAAAATCATCCCTGTCTCATCGTCCTTTGAGATGTGGGTTCGAGCCCCCATCTCCCGGTAGGCAATCCCTAAGACACGAAACCCTTGCTCGCTGAGCCTTTCCAGCCGCCGGACGATCGAGTCCTGCACCGAGGCAATCTCGACGTGCGTTCCCGGAGCGAGTTCCGCCGATGCGCAGACATCCAGCACATTCAGAAGCGCGCCCTTCGTGAGCATCAGACAAGTCGTTTGAGTAGCAACAAGAATGGACAAGCGCTTACGGATGAAGTCATACGGCTCCTCGTCGAGCTTGCGATATTCCGCCAGATCGAACGGGCGATGGGTCCTGATCGCCTCGTCGATGGGGTTCAAAAACCCGCTTTCATAGCTGGCATTCAGATAGGCGCACAACAACACCCGCTCGCTGGGATTTCCCTTCACATCCAGCGCGCTGTAGAGTCGAACGTGGCCTTCGGTCAGCGTTCCCGTCTTGTCCGAACAGAAGACCGTCATGCTCCCGAAATTTTCGATGGACGCAAGGCGTTTCACAATCACTTTCCGCGTGGCCATTCGTTTGGCGCCGTGGGCCAGGTTGATGCTGATGATGGCAGGCAACAACTGCGGCGTCAGGCCGACCGCAAGCGCCAGGGAGAAAAGGAAAGATTCCAAAACAGGCCGATTCAGGAAGACGTTGATCGAAAAGATGGCGAGGACCAACACCAACGTCACTTCCAGCAACAGGTATCCGAAGCGGCGCACTCCCCGTTCGAATTCCGTTTCGGGTGGCCGAAGCTTGAGTCGCTGGGACACCTTGCCGAACTCCGTTTCTGTGCCGATGCGAACGACAACGGCGGTGCCTGTGCCGCTCACCACGTGTGTCCCCAGAAACAGGCTGTTCGTTCTCCGGCCGAGCGCCGTCTCTTTGGGCAAGATTCCCGGCATCTTTTCGAGAGGGTAGGTTTCGCCTGTGAGCGCCGCCTCATCGACGAAGAGTTCCTTCGACTCCATCACCAGACAATCGCCGGGAATCGTATCGCCCGCTCTGAGCCGGACAACATCGCCGGGCACGATGTCCTCAACGGGAACCTGGTGAGCCACCCCGTCTCGCAACACATCCGCTTGTACGCGCACGACCGAGAGCAACCGCTCGACCGCGCGGGTTGCGCCTCGTTCCTGCCAGAATCCGAGCAGACCGCTCATGAACACAATCGCCAGAATGATGGCGGTGTCCGTCCGATCCGCCAGGAAGAAAGCGAGCCCGGCGGCAAACAGAAGGATAAGGATGATCGGATTGGTAAATTGCGAGAGCAGGAGGGCGAGATCTGAGGCCGCCCGGCGAGGCCTGAGCTGGCAGATCGCATAGGATTTCCGACGACGAGCCGCTTCTCCGCTGCTCAAACCGGTGGGACCCGACTCAACCGACTGGAGAACGCCCGCGACCGGCGAGTTCCAGAAGTGAGCAACAAGGTCTGGCATTGCGAGGTATCACAGGGTCTGGATATACCGTCCCGCCATCCGGTACGCATTGTGAAGATATTGGTCCACCATCCGCTGCGTGTTGAAGAATCCACCGTTCAACGCAATGGTATGGCGCATGATGTCGACAAAACGTTCCCGCTCCTTATAGAAACAGGGCATGACCGTGCCGCCCAGCTTGTCGTAGAGCGCCGCGGCATGACAGGCACCCATCCGGATCATTTCCTTGCCCTCATGGTCGTGAGGATGGGCTTTGCCGCCAAACACGATTTGAAGCGGTCCCGCCTGCTCGACGATCTTCTTCAACCGGTCGAGATCGTGAAACACCAAGGGCCCCCGCTTGTACACCACCGCTCGCCTCGCAAAGCCGAGCGTGAAAACATCTCGATCGAGTCCGGCGTTCGTTTCACGATTGACGTATTCGATCAACGCCCGCTTGGCTTCCATGTGAGCATCCCAGACTTCCTTGCCTGGGATGCCGATGGCATACCATAGAGAGAGTTGGTCGCGCCGCCAATCAGGCAGATGCCGATCATAGAGAGCCTGAAACGAAGGAGCCGCCCACGTCACGGCATGGACGCCGTTCGTGATGGAATGAATCGGATACCCAGGGAAGAGGCTATGCGAGACCTCGCCATGCTTCATGGCCACTCCATTGATGAACCGCGATCCCCGGAGTCCCAGTTCGGTCATGTTCAAGGTCGGACCGTGCCCACAGGTCGTGAGCCAACCGCAGCGGCGCTCTCCCAAGACGCGTCGAGCAAGATCGGCAGGGAATTGGTCACGGCCACCATCGGCACCTCCAGATCAGCAGCCGACCGGATCGTGTCCCCCGCCAGCACACCGAGCCCTCCAGCATATGTCGGCATTGATGGATCGAGCCCGATCTCCATGGAGAAATAGGCGACCAGCGGATTCTTGGTGGTGTCGTCCATACCATTCATGCGCAGCCGGCCTTATCCCTCTCAGCTCAACGTTTCTCGAACCCAGTCGCCAAGGTAATGCGTGACCGCAACCACCGTCATCGCGATCACGACGTGTTCGGCTATGACCTTCCATGGCGCAATCCGCTGGGAACGCGCGAGAAAGAAGCTCAACATCGCCAAGAGCAGCAGCCCCCAAGCGACGCTCATCCCGATGGCCGGACCGAGCGGGAGAAAAAACACCGGGACGGCAAACGTCATCGCGATGAGGAACTTTGCGAAGAACGTCGCGACCGTGGATTCCCAGACAGTGCTCGGTGGCCCGCTGTTCTTCGATTCCTCCGAGATGTGGATGCCCAAGGCGTCGGATAACGCATCGGCGACGGCGATCATCAAGATGCCTCCCAAGACTACCGTGCGAGAATGCGTGCCGGAATGTAACCCCACCATCAGACCCAGCGTGGTGATCACACCCGAGGTTAATCCAAAGCTCAAGCCTGTTTTCAACGACGGCTTCACGTTCTTAACTCGCGTCAGCAGCTATCTTTCCGGTTTCCCTTCATGCAGGCAGCGAGCCAATTCGTCACGGAGTCGAGCAGTTTCGCCACGGCGCGATTGGCCGCGAGGACGCCCCCGTAGGCGTCCTCGCTGTGCGCATCTTCCAGCACTTCGAAGCGGCGTACGCCGATCACCTTCTGCTCTCGCAGCTCGATCATCTGCATCCGCAGAGCCAGCCGCAAGCGACTCGGCTGCTGAAGAAATTCCTGCTGTAACATCAGCCCCTGAACATCCAGGCGATAATCCCCGCGAATGGAACTCGGCATTGGGACGACTGCCCGCCAGTTCCTGCTCCTCTCGAGCGCCCGAACCAGGAGGGGCGCCAACATGCGCGCCGGCGTATCGGCCCATTGATTCACGGAGTAATAACTCACCTCATAGGGCCGCCTGAGATAGACCATTTGAGCTGTGTCGAATCCCGGCTCCGCTTGCGGGAGACTGACGAGCAGAATCTCGCGAGTGTCCCGTTTCCACTCGGACGGTTCTGCGTCTCCTATCCCCTCTTCTACTTTCAACACATAGGTGTGGACAGGGCCTTCTGCCGATCGCGGCGAAATACAGCCGGCGAGGGTCGCGGCAAGCCCACATGCCAGCCCCATCTTCAGGAAGCAACCTATCAATTGTGTCCTGCCGGTCACTCGCCCGGTCCTTTCCGTCGAGGGGTGCGCCCAAGCACCAGGGCGTTAGGCTCCCGTTCGAGTTCCTGCGCCACCCGATTCAACGTCGCCGTGAGTTGCCGCAGATCCGTGACAAGCAGGCCGGTCTCCGCCAACGTCTCCCGCGAAAACTGTTCGACGTTGGGTCTCGTCTCATCCACGACGGCGCTCACCGCTTTGCCGGTCTTCGCCAGCTCCTCCGTCATGCTCTGCAAGGCCGCCGCACTCCGATCGACGCGATCGAAGAGGGCCGGGAGCTGCTTATCGACCGTCTCGGTCAGGCGGGCCAGATGTTCCGCCGCTTCCGTTGCGTTCAGCACGCCGCGGTCCAACCGCTCGCTGCGTGCGGCCACGGCATGGGTCACCTCGGAAAGATCTTTCAGGATTTGCTTCACTGCCGCGCGATTTTCTTCATCCACCACCCCGGTGGCATTCTCGGACAACGTATTCAAATTGGACAAGAGCTTCGAGAGGCCTTGCTCGGACAGCAGCCGGGATAGCGCCGTATCAACCCGAAGGAACAAGGAGGGTCCGGTCTTGATGACCGGATATTCCTGGCCTGGTTCGATTTGGAGCGGCGGAGCCTCTCGGCTGCCGCCGTGGAGATTCAACGTCGCCAGCCCGGTCAGCCCTTGGGTCTCAAGCACCGCCACCGTATCCGTCTTAATCGGCGTGCCGCGAAGGATGTCCAACGTGAGCCGCACTTCCTCCGGGTTGTCGGGGTTGAGAGCGATCTCCTTTACGCGGCCGACATCCACCCCGCGATACTTCACCGTGGCATCGACGCTGAGCCCGGCAACCGATTCGCGCATGTAGGCATAGTACCGGTCATACAGGCCCCGGTAGTCCCCCTTACCGAGCCATACCACAACCCCGGCCAGGATCAGGCCGAGCAACACGATGAACAGCCCGACCAGCGTGTAGTTTACTTTCGGCTCCATCCCTTTCTCCTCTTACGCGTTGCCGGTCATTCGCCTACATGTCGCGCCTCGTGGCTTGCTCCCGTGCCGCCCGACCTCGCGGTCCGTGAAAGTACTCACGCAACATCGGATCGTCCGACCGAGACAGTTCGTCCATGGTTCCGAGACCGAGCACGGTTCCGTCGCCCAAGACAGCGACTCGATCGGCGATTTGCCACAACGAGTCCAGATCATGCGTGACCATGACGATCGTCAATCCGAGCAAGTGTCGCAACCCTTTCACAAGCTCATCGAAGCCACTCGCGCTCATCGGATCCAGTCCGGCGGTCGGTTCATCGAGGAACAAGAGTTCGGGATCAAGGGCGATCGCCCGAGCGAGAGCCGCCCGCCGGCGCATGCCGCCGCTGAGCTCGTTCGGGTACTTCGCGACGCTCTCCGCAGGGAAACCGGCCAACGCGACTTTGATCTCCACAATCTCGCGGATCAACGCTTTGCTCAAACGGGTATGTTCGATCAGCGGCGCCGCGACATTCTCTGCCACGGTCAGCGAGCTAAACAGGGCACCGTGCTGGAACATGACGCCGCACCGCCGGCGCAAACCGAGGACTTCCGCCCGAGTCATTCGGCCGACATCGCGCCCGAATACTTTGATGGTCCCCGACGTCGGCGTAAGGAGGAGAATGATCTCTCGAAGCAACGTGGATTTCCCGCTCCCGTTCCCACCTGCAATCGCAAACACCTCGCCTCGACGGACCTCCAGGCTCACATCCTCGTGAACGACGGCGTTGCCGAACCTGGTGCACACATGGCTCACCTCGATCAACGGCGGTTCCGACGGCATCGCGCTGTAGCCCATGGTCACACCCTCCACCAGCTCAGGACCACGGAGAAGAACGCATCGAACATGATGACGAGGAAGATGGCCTGCACCACGCTGATCGTCGTATGGCGGCCCACGTCATCGACGCCTCCTCGGATTTGAAAGCCCTGGTAGCAGCCGACCAACACGATGATCGAGGCAAAGACCGGCGCTTTGCCGATGCCGATCAGGAGATGCTTCAAGGCCACCGCTTCTTCGAAGCGAGCGATAAACTCGACGAACGTGACGCTCAATTGCGCCGAAGCGATCAGCATCCCTCCAAAGACCCCGACCACGTCCGCGAAGACCGTCAACAACGGCAGGGCGATCGAGAGAGCCAGCACCTTCGGCAGCACGAGCACGTCCATCGGGCCCAACCCCAAGGTCCGGAGCGCGTCCAGTTCCTCCGTCACTTTCATCGTGCCGATCTGCGCCGCGTACGACGAGCCGGAACGACCGGCTACCAGAATCGCAGTCACCAGCGGGGAAATCTCCCGCAGCAATGAAATCCCGACCAGATCGACCACGAAGATATTGGTGCCGAACTTTCGCAACTGCTCCGCGCCTTGATACGCAATCACCACTCCCACCAAAAACGAGAGGAGTCCGACGATAGGGATGGCCTGCAGTCCGTCCACCTCCAAACTCCGAAATAATGCGCTCCATCGGATGGACAGCGGAGCAGCGAACGAGCGGAACAGCGCCAGCGCGCTCTCGCCAAGAAAAGCGAGCGCGCTCCGCCCTTGAGTGACCCGATTCCAAGTCGCCAGTCCGACCAGTTCCAGCCACGATGGCCGGCCGGCTCCGGCGATCGGCAGGGCCTTCGCCGAATGCGTCGCGACCATCTTCAACAGTTCGGTGAACTCCGGCTTCAGCCCGCGCAATTCGACCTGCCGTCCTTGTTTCCGCAGGTCGCTCAAAACCCGCTGCAGCAGCACCGCCCCGCCCGTATCCATCGCCGTGATGCGGGAAGCATCACAGGCCAATGTCGTGGCCTTCGGCCAGGAGCGGACCGCAAGGTCTTGTTCCAGGGCCGCAATCCGATGCATGGTCCACGAGCCCGCACAGTCGAACGCATGGTCCCCGCTTATGGAAAGACGAGCCTCCTGCTGCGCTTCTCCCGGCATCGCGTCACACCCATTCATCCTGATCGGCAGTGCAAGGAGGGGACCGGCCTGCAGCCTGTAGGACGACAGTTACCCTGTAGAGATATTCAGAGGTTCAGCGACGAGGGTAAGACGGCATGAATCATTCGCGTGGAATCATGCTACAGCGTACGAGATCAACACTGTAGCGGAAGGCGACAGGTCGTTCAGAAACGTTCGTGTTGTTTCGATTACAACCTGGCGAGCATCACCGCAACGAACACGACCGCCAGTGCAAGAAAGAGGGCAAGTCGCGGCAGCCAGGACGACACAATAACCAGCGCGCGATCGACGGGTGTTCTGCCCTCCTGTGGAACCGCGACCATCCGAGCCGTGCGCGGGCCCAAGACCTTGTCATGCAGCATGGTGAGTATCAGCAAGACGGCCACAAGCCCCAGCTTGAGGCCGAGAACTCGCGGCCAGCTCAAGGGATCGCCGACCGGGATACCTCGGTAGGAGACCAAGACCGGCCCGGTGCTCAGGAGAATCGCGATCGCGCCCCACGCCACCGTGCGAAAGCGACGCGCTATGGTTCGGAACAACTCGGCTCGTTCAGCATCGAAGCCTTCGCGCCTGAAGACCGGCGCCAAAACCAGCGACAGAAAGATCATCCCGCCGATCCACGAAACCGCCGCGAGCACGTGGAGCCAGGCCACCAGAATCGGCATGCTCGACTCACTCAACCCCATTCACCGATTCATGGCGGTTCGGCGGCATGGTCACGTCTTGACCCTGCCGCTTAACCCTAACCTCTTGAGGGTGGGCGAAATGTCATGTGGTTGGAGCACGACTTCGATGAGCGAGACTCCGGAACGGCCGCACGCGTCATGCAAAGCGATCGCGAACTCCTCCGGCGTGCGCACGCGCGTTCCCTCGGCCCCGAGGGCTCTGGCCACCGCCACATAATCCCAGGGATGGATATCCCACCGGGCCGGCGTCCCGCCCAGCGCCTCCAGGCTGCGATACCCTCCGTTGTTGAGCACAATGACGACCGCGTCA
Source organism: Nitrospiraceae bacterium (assembly GCA_037442105.1). Lineage (GTDB taxonomy): Bacteria > Nitrospirota > Nitrospiria > Nitrospirales > Nitrospiraceae > JBBIQV01. The sequence goes on from JBBIQV010000022.1 coordinate 24,758, forward strand.
ACCCCGTACCGCACCAACGTCCCAAGCTCCATGCCGGTCATCTGAAACCCGCCGTCCCCTACCAGCGCCACCGGCCTGCGATCAGGCGCAGCCAGACCGGCGCCCAGCGCGGCAGGCACACCGAACCCCATGCTGGTGTAGTACCCCGGATTCAGAATCGTCTCGGCGTTCAATGCGACCGCGCCGAACAAACAGTCGCCGGTGTCCGTCGTGAAGATGTAGCGCCGGTCGTCCAAGCGACTCAATTCCGAGAAGACCGCAGCGACCAAAGACCGGCTGTCCCCTTCGGGCGGTTCCGGCACGTAGTCGTTGCGAAACGCCCGCGGTTTGATCTCAGGACATTCCAACAAGGCGGTCAGAACCTCGGCGAGTCCGGTGTGTCGATACCGATGCCGGCTGATGATCACCTCGTCGGCCAACACCCGGATCAAGGTCCCTCGAGCAATCAGGCTTGTGAAGCGTCCGGTCTCGGTGTCCGTCAGCCACACCCCCAACATGAGCAGGCAGTCCGACTCTTCAACCATGCGCCGCGCATAGGGATGGCCGGCTGCGCCCATATAGGTCCCGATGAAGTTCGGATGATGCTCCGGAAAGACCGCCTTTCCCATGAACGAAGTTGCGACCGGCAGGTTGTACTGCTCGGCAAGCCGGATAAGCCGATCCCGAAGACCCAGCCGCATGATTTCGATACCGGCCAGAATCACCGGGCTCCGGCTCCGGTTGAGGCGGGCTGAAATCTCCTGCATCGCCTCCGCCAATGCCGCCTGATCCCGCTCCGGGACAAAGGGCGTCCACGCCTCGGCTTCGTCGATTTCGGCCCACGCCAGGTCTCGCGGAATTTCCAGATAGCCCGGCCGCTTCTCGCGCCGCACCGCATCGAGCACCCGCGCGATCTCGCGCGACGCGGCCTTCGGATCTTCCAGCGTCGCGCTGGCCGCCGTCATCTGCTCGTAGATGCGAAGCTGCGTGTCGAACGCCTTCACCTTGTGATGGATCAGCAAATCCGGGTCCCGGCCGGCCATGTCGGGCGCACCGCTGACGACAAGCACAGGCGATTTCTCCGCGTAGGCCTGTGCAATCGGATTGACCATATTCAGCACACCGGCGCCGTACGTGCCCATCGCCACCCCGATGCCCTTCAGTCGCGCATAGGCATCCGCCGCGAATCCGGCCGAAGGCTCATGAGTGGTCAAGATAGAACGGATAGGACTCTTGCCCAGTGCTTCATACAGCGGCAGTACGTGATCGCCCGGGATCCCGAACGCATGGGCGGCACCAAGGCCGAACAACCGTTGGAAAAGATAGGAGGCCAGACGCATCGGTACACGCCAAGCATTCAGTTCTCAGCCGTCAGTCTTCAGCTCCGTGCTGATAGCTGACTGCTGATGGCTGACCGCTCGTTCTGGTGCATGAAGAATTACCTCGTGGAATCCTGGACACAGCGAAAGCCGACGTCGAAGTACGCGTTCTTCGGTGAGTAGTAGTTCCGGTTCGTGGTCCGCAGATCGTAGAGCATATTGTACCAGGAGCCACCGCGCAGCACTTTGCTCCCGCCGCGAGAGGGACCAGTCGGGTTCCGATCCGGGGTTTTATTGTAATACCCCATGTCGTACCAATCTGCAACCCACTCCCACACATTGCCTGCCAGATCGTAGATCCCGTAGGGGCTCTTTCCCCCCTCCAGGCTCCCCACCACTACAAGCGTCTCGTACCCGCTCCAAACCGCCCCGAAATTCGCCCGGAGACGGGTCGGCTCCTCCTGACCCCAAGGAAACAACCGCCCATCGTCCCCCCGCGCCGCCTTCTCCCACTCTGCCTCGGTCGGGAGACGTTTCCCATAATGGCGGCAGTACGCATCGGCATCGTGCCAGGTGACGCCCACCACCGGCCGTTGCCCGTCGGTCGCCGGATTCACATCTTTCCATTTCGTGGGCTGATCGCGACCGGTGGCCTGCATGAATCCGCCGTACCGCGCAGTCGTGACCTCATATTTGTCCATATAAAACGCGTCCAGATACACGCGATGGACCGGCTTCTCATCCGCATCCCACTTGTCATGCCCCATCGTGAACTCCCCGGCCTGAACCAGGACCATCGGGCCCTCGTCCTTGCCGGTGATCTCGACGGGGACAGTGGGGACCGGCTCCGGAAGGGACTGGCTCCCGCCGGAAGCGGGTGCCTGTCCCGTTCCGACGGGGATAGACCCCCACGGAATGGGTTCAGCCCCCGTGCCTGTCCCCATGGCTGAGCACAACGTCACCGCCAGCAGAAAGCGTTGTATGATCCGCCGTCGTATAGCGAGACGACTCGTCAGATAAAGACCTCCTGGACCGGACCAGCCGGCGGACCTTCATCAATCGGCCCGCTGCCCGCCACCGTGGTGATGATGCCGGTCGCCGCATCAATTCGCCGAATCCGGTGGTTTCCTGCATCGGCGATATATAAGTTGTCGGCGGCGTCCACCGCAATCCCTGCCGGCGCATTCAGCCCGGCTTCCAGGGCCGGTCCTCCATCTCCGGAGAACCCGCGTGTTCCATTCCCGGCAATCGTCGTGATGACACCGGTCTTCATATCCACGCGCCTGATACGGAGATTGTTGTGGTCGGCAATGAGCAGGTTCCCTTTGCTGTCAAAGGCGATGGCCGCGGGTGCCTCGAGCTTGGCATCGCGTGCCGGCCCACCGTCACCGCTGAAGCCCATCTCTTCTTCCCCGGCCACGATCGTGACCCAGCCGCTTTTCGTTTTGGGATCGACCTTCGTCAAATCAGCCCTCTTGACGCGACTCAATGTGGCGTCGGCCCAATAGATGTGACCGTCAGGACCGGCAGCCACCCCGACCGGGTGCCAAAGATACTTGGGCGCTGCGCCTTTGTCCACCAATCGCGGGTCAGCACCCGCCACCGTCTTGATACGGCCGTCCTGATCCACGGCTCGAACGCACCCGTGCTGGGTATCCGCAATAAACAAGGTGCCCTTCGAGTCCACTACCACGCCTCGAGGAGCGGAAAGCCCGGCAGCGGTTGCAGGACCGCCATCGCCATAGAATTCAGTCCTTCCCGTTCCCGCGACCGTCGAAATGATGCCGGCTTGCGCCTCGACCTTTCGGACTCGATGATTCCCTGCATCGGCAATGTACAGATTCCCTGCCTCATCGAGGGCGATTCCGTGCGGGAAATACAATTTGGCGACACCAGCCTGGCCACCGTCGCCGCCGAAACCCCGCTCACCCAAACCGGCCACCGTGGTGATGGTGCCGGTCGTCTTGTCCACACGCCGAACCCGGTCATTGCTCGAGTCGGCAATATAGAGGTTGCCGGCGCGATCCACGGCTACCCCTCTGGGGTTGTTCAGTCGCGCCTCAACCGCCGCCCCCCCGTCTCCGGCAAAAGAGCCGCTGCCCGGCCCGACCGCCATGAGGGACAAGGGACCTGCAAGAACACTTGCGCCAACCAGTGCACAGGTGATCGTCATCCACCATTTCACTTCGAGTCGGAACATGTTGGGACTCCTTTTCGAACAGACGTCAATCGTCAAGGAGCAGCGAATAGCTCATAGCCGGCAGTGAACAGCGTGCAGCTCGGAGCTATTCGCTACTCGCTAATGGCTCTTTGCTGCTTCAACCACCGCAACCGTTTCTTATCCGCCTGTTCCGTCTCGCACGTGAACCGGCACACCTCGTAGATCCCACACCAGCCCCAGCCAGGACAGAACTTTCAAGCCGTAATAGGTGAGATCGATCTCCCACCAATAAAAGCCCTGGCGAGTGGAGGATTGATAATAATGGTGGTTGTTGTGCCAACCTTCGCCCAATGTGATCAGCGCCAGCCAGAAATTGTTGCGGCTGTCGTCGCCGGTCTTGTAGCGTTGGGAGCCGAACATGTGGGAGAGCGAGTTGATAGTGCAGGTGCCGTGCGTCAAGGCGACGGTAGAGATAAAGAATCCCCAGATCAGCATCTGGGGGCCGTTCGTGCCCAAACCGGGAGCGTAGGTGTGCAGCGCGACGCCGAGGCCGTACATGGCAAAGCCGAGGAGCGTGGGGACTACGATGTCATAACGATCCAGAAATCGCAGTTCCGGAAACTTGGCGAAGTCTCCGATGTTTTTGAGATTCGGCGCGAAGTGGATGCGCGACGTGAACCAGCCGATGTGGGCCCACCAGAAGCCATAATACCGGGGGGAGTGGGGATCGTTCTCCGTATCGGAGACCAAGTGATGCGTCCGGTGATGCCCTCCCCACCAGAGCGGCCCGCGTTGGGCCGATGACGCGCCCAGCACGGCGAAGGCGAATTGGCACCAGCGTGATGTCTTGAACGAGCGGTGAGAAAAGTAACGGTGGTACCAGCCGGTGATCGCAAACATGCGAACGAAGTACAGTGCGATGGCCACGGCCACGGCCGTCCAGCTCCACCCGACCCAGATCACGCCCAGGCACATCAGGTGCACCGCGATGATCGGAAGGCATCGGAACCAATCGATGCGGTTCGATCCGTCGGGCCGCAAGGCGTCGAGTCCGGCCCAGGAATCGAACCATCGCAAGAAGGACAGCCACAGATCTTGGCGTCTGGATAGGCGAAGCGATGGCATTTCCATTGTTTCTACCTCCCCTCTCAAGGCCTCCTTGTTGTTGTGCGTGAAGAATTTATTCCGGATTCTTGGCTCCCGCCGCGCTCTTCGCACAGCGTACGCCGAGCCACTTGTATCGCGCGTGAGGCGGATACCAATGCCGGTGGGCCACGCGGCTCGGCCCCACGCCGTCCACCCACGACCCGCCGCGCAACACTTTATCCTTGCCAGACTCCGGACCGGTTGGGTTTGCTTCAGCGCTCTTTTCGTAATAGTGCGCGTCAAACCAGTCCGCGGTCCATTCCCACACGTTGCCGGCCATGTCGAAGAGCCCATAATCGTTCGGCGCGAAACTTCCCACCGGGAGCGTTCCCTGCCCCTCGTAATTGGCGCGCTTTCGATCCGGCCTGTCTCCCCAGGGGAAAGCCAATCCTTCTCGCCCGCCGCGCGCAGCCTTTTCCCATTCCGCCTCGGTCGGCAACCGCTTGCCTATCCATTCGCAGAATGTTTTCGCCTCGAACCAGGACACGCCGACCACCGGATGTTGCGGAAATTTGTCGCCGCTGTGAAACCGGTCGCTCCTGTTCCAATAGGCAGGCGCTGAAGCGTCGGTCGCCTGCAAGTACTTGGCATATTGCTCGTTCATTACCTCATATCGGTCGATCCAGAATGCGTCCAGGACCACGCGATGACGCGGATGTTCCTCGTCGAAGTCTCCGCCCATCTCAAAGGGGCCGGCCGGGATCAAGGCCATGTCCGCCGTCGTGCTTTCCGGCGAGTCGGCCGCCAGGGAGCAGTCGTTGGGAACCATCAAGAGACCCCAAATCAATACCCAGGCCGGCCGGCACCATCCTCGTCCTGTCACTCAGTTCTCACCTTCATCATCGACTCCATCGACGGTCCTGGTGGAGGGGTCCGGCGGGTCACCGAGACGATTTTCCGCTCGCCTCCCTGAACCTGCACCGCCACATCCACCTTCTCGCCTATGGTGGTGCGCGCCAACTCACTGCTCGCCGAATCGGCGACCACAAACTGGCTCCACCCACCGGGCGTCTGGAGTTCCACCCGCCCCATCCCCTTGGCAATCCTGGTCACCGTACCGGAAATCGTTTCAGTGGGGGGACCAGCCGGTGCCGCGACCGGTTTTTTCTCGGGCACCTGCGCGCACCCGGCGATCAGGCACATGAACACTGCAACGCGTGAAAGCTTCATGGCATCACCTCCATAGTTGTGCTATCGATTAACAATTGTAGCGAAGACAGCTACCATGAGCGACGATCCGCTCTATCGGATATCGGCATAGAGGTAATCCGCCCCGACTGTGAGCCGCTCCAGCCAACGGAGAAACCGCGACACTTCCTCGCCCCGGAAGATGCAGCCATGCTGCGGCACCATCGCCTGGATCGTGAGGCCGTTCAATTTCCTGACAAAACCGGCCACGGCTTTGTTCGAACTCATATATCGCTGATGAAACCCCTGCATGGACGCGACATGCTCCTGCCAATCGTCGATCACCAGACGGGGCTTCCCATCCTTGTACACGGCGGCTCCGATATCTCCAGAAAACAGAAATCCGCTCACGGTGTCGAAGACGGCCATGTTCCCGGGCGAGTGAAGAAAGGGAGCCGTGATGCAGCGCAACTGGCCTCCGGTCTTGAGATTGATCGATACCCCCTCGTCCGGAACCGGAACATAGGACAACTTGGTCGCCATGAGTTGCGCCATGTCATAAGCCATGTAATGAGGCATGAACCGAGTCCACTGAGCCGGCACGACAACCTTCATTTTCATGCCGCCGGTTCTCATCCAGTGGGGGAGCGAGGCGCAGATATCGGGATCCTGGTGGCTAAAGAGCAGATGGGTCACTGTCATGGCTGAGGAGACTTGATTGACTTTTTGCAGAATCGGCAGATACCGATCATACCCGCCCGGTTCGAGCAGAAACCCTTCACCCCCATCCACCACGAGATAGCTGTTGCATTCGATCTCCTCTCCCCCTGTGTGTACCCCCACCCAATAAATCTGGTGCTGCGGGTCGTCGAAGAGCGGAACTGCCCTGGAATAGTCGATCACACTGTTGGTCAAACCGAACAGCCGATTTCCACCCATCTTGGACCTCCCCGTTGGTCATTCCTTCACGGTTTCACTCATCGATGCTGGACGCCTCCCTGCAAGGGAAATGAACTCCATAGGGCTGATCGCCGGCTGATAGAGCACCTGAATCGTGTTGTCATCCGGATCCGCGAGGTAGAAGGAGTAGCTGCCGTCTCGATGCCGCTTCGGACGATGGACGATCTTGACGCCGTTCTGTTCAATCCATTCGAACATGCGGTCAACATCCTGCGGCGTCTCGACCACAAACCCGAAATGGTCCATCGCTCGGTTGCGCCCATCGAACCGGTCCGCCATTTCGTCCAGCGGAACTTGGTGCAACGCCAAGTTGTCGGCTCCCGAACTCAGATACACATGATCGGGATCCGGCTGCCAGACCACCCGCATCCCGAACAGGCACTCGTAAAAGGCGCGCGACTGCCGGACATCGATCACTCGAAGCGCGAGGTGTCGTAACCCTCGAATGACTGGTGCGCTCATGCGTACACCCCCATGGCTTGAAGCCGCTCCATCACGCTCAGCGGCCTGATGTCGATTCCGGCTTCGGTCGCGGCAATCTTTTGCAGCAAGTCCGGTCGCGACCCGATGGTCCGGAAGGTGCGATCCCGCAGCCAGAGGAGCGCACGATTCTTCGTTTCCCAGAGCCAGGCATATTCGTCCGCCACTCGTTGCAGCCGCTCCACGACCGGCCGTCGCATCTCCTCGTACGGACCCAACGCGCTTGCGGAGAAGTCCCCTCGCTTGAAACAACTCTCCAACACCGTTGCCAGAACCCTGCCGTCCTCCATCGCCTGGAAGCTTCCCTGTGCGACATGGGGATGGCAAGCATGGGCCGCGTCGCCTACCAGAGCCGCTCCATCTGAAACCCATGATGCAGCGCGGACTCGGACCGGATTAAGGCGGGACACCCGGGTTTCATCCGTAACATTCTCCAGGGAATCTTCGAGGTCCGGTTCAATCGAGGTGATGCGTCTCCCGATCGCGGCGAGTCTTTCTCCCGCCGTCGTTGCGAGGTCTCCGGTCCCGACCATATAGAGAAGGCACAGCCTGGTTGGTGAGTACGGGAAACATCCCAGCATCTCCCCCCGTCCCAGGTGGTAGCGAACCTGCCCAAAGCGGCGTCCGGAACAATTCATGGGTCGCCTGACAAGCAGACCGAGGAAGGAGTTCCGGTATCGTTTGATCCGACTCGTAATGTGCAGCGCCTCCCGAAATCGGGACGCACGGCCATCCGCACCGACGGTCACGGAGGCATAAAACTCCTGTTCGCGTTGGCCTTCCATGGCTCTGGCCCCGATGACCTGTTTCCCTTTGCGCATGACGGCGGTGAGCCTGGTATCCCAGTGGATACGTACGGTCGGGTGCTCGCGAAGGGCCTCCAGAAACAACCGTTTGGTCTGAGGAGACAATACAATCAGCGCATAGGGGTAGGGATGGTTCAAAATTCGGTAATCCACGTAGCACAGGGGTCCTCCACCGATCCGATAGAAATGGAACTGATCGACCTGTGCCAGAGTTCTGACTTTGAGCCGATCGAGGAGGTCCAGTTCCGCAAAAGCCTGCAGCGCGGCCGGTTGAACCATTTCCGGTCTATGTGTCGGGAGCGCCGGTTCCCGTTGTTGAAGAATCCTGACACGATAGCCCTGTCGCGCCAGTCGAAGACCAAGGCTGAGGCCTCCGACCCCAGCTCCTACGATCAGCACGTCACTGGAGTAGGCCATCCTCAGTTTTCCGCCGCAGCGTCCGTCGCCGTGGCGGCGGGCACCGCTTCTTTCACCATCAGGGGAAGAAACCGGCAATCCTTTGGAAAGGCCGGCGATGACTCCTCGATTGCTCCGAAGAACGGACAGGATACGGTCTGGATGACCACCTGGGCGACGTCTTCTCGGTTGACGTGCGGCAGGTGGACATTGTGAAACATGGTTAAGCGACCATCGCGGAGATCGTAGAGCAGCGCAAGGGTGTTCTGCCGGCATTGCTGCTCGATCAGCAGCAACGCCTGCAGCAGCATGAGCCGGTCATCCGCTTTGCACGCCCCGTCATCGACAAGGATGACCACCTGCGGCCGAAGGCGCTTGAGCGCATGGATCCCCTCCATTAAATCCGTCGTCACCGTGGTGGGGAATCCGGTCCTGAGCCCCGCCAGCATGAACCGGAACCAGTTCCCGGCTTGCTCGTTCCGCGTGATCACCAGGATGCGCCTTCTCATGGCTTAACTCTCAGCGAGCAGCTAGTAGCGAACAGCGAGTGGCTCTGAGCTATTCGCTATTAGCTGTTTTGGCTATTCGCTCAATGATGTTGATGCGCGCTCGCCGTGGACTCCTGATTCTCCTGCGTGGACGGCGCCTGCGCCGATTCAGGCTTCTCCAACTCTTCGATCCGCAAGCGCGCATCCTCCACCAACATGGCATGCTCGTCCCCGGCCAGTTCAATAAATTTCCGATAATTCTCGATGGCCTTGTCCTTGGTATGGACGCCGTCATAGAGAATCGCCCGGTTAAAATAGGCCCGCGGGTAGGCGGGATCGAGGTCGATCGCCTTCTGCCACATCTCCAGCGCCTCTTTAAACTTCTGCAGCCCGTAGTAGCAGTTTCCGATGCTGTTGTGGCCGACGGGCGAATTGGGCGACCGTTTGACCACTTCCTGATAGAACTCCAGCGCCTCCTCCAGCCGATTCTGATCGAAATGCAGGTTGCCGAGGCCCTGGTAGGCCTCCACCAACTCGGAGTCATGCTGGAGCGCCAAGCGATACAGCGATATGGCTTTCTCGGGTCTGCCTGCTTCGTGATTGATCCGGCCGAGCGCGAGGTAGGCTGCCGCGAAATCGGGCTTCACACGGATGGCCGCCACGAACGCTTCTGTCGCGGCACGCAGCCGGCCTTGCTTGATCGCTTCTTGTCCGCGCGCCAGCAGCGCCGCAGCCTCTTCGTTCGCCGCAGGCGACGAGACACCTGGTTGAGCCTCAGCTCCGACCGCCGGCCATGCAAAGAGCAGGGTGGCTGTGGCGATCACGGAGACCAGGGCAAAGGTGATGATGAGATTCCGCTCAGCCATTCCGCACCTCCACCCGCCGGGCCCGGTTGTTGTTGGGCTCGACGATGATGACATGACCGTTCGGATCAACGGCCACACCGGTCGGGAAAGCCAAGTTGGCCTTTGTCGCGGGTCCATTGTCGCCCGAGAAACCACGCTGCCCGGTGCCCGCGATCGTCGTCACGATCCCGGTCTTGACATCGACCTTGCGAACACGATCGTTGCCGGCGTCGGCGATGTACACGTTCCCGGCCGCATCCAACGCCACTCCGGCCGGCTGATTGAGGCAGGCTTCTTTGGCAGGACCGCCGTCACCGCAAAATTGGTTGACTCCCTTGCCGGCCACAATGGTCACCTTTCGAGTGGCAACCTCGACCTTCTTGATGCGGTTGAGGAATGAATCCGCCACGTAGAGGCTCCCTTTGCCGTCATAGGTCAACCCCACCGGCGCCACGAAGAGGCCTCGGATCGTCGGCGTTCCGGATGAATCCGTCTTGGCCCCCGGCGTACCTTCACCCACCATGCTGGAAATAAACCCGCTCTTCTTATCCACCCGACGAATGCCGCCGTTCTCCGAGTCTGCGATATAGAGATTGCCCTCCTCATCCACGGCAACAGACGTTGGGTAGGACAGGAGCGCAGCGAGTGCCGGACCATTATCTCCACCGAGCCCTCGAATCCCCTGACCGGCGACCGTGGTGATGATGCCGGTCTTGGCGTCCACTCGGCGGATTCGATGATTCCGCGCGTCGGCGATAAACAGATTTCCTTCCCGATCCGTGGCCAGGCCCATGGGAAACGCCAGACTCGCCTTGGCGGCCGGTCCACCGTCGCCGCTGTAGTCGCGGGTTCCGTTCCCCGCCACAGTCGTGATGGTCCCCGATGCCGCGTCCACTTTCCGGACTCGGTTGTTCGTGGAATCTGAGACATAAATGTTGCCCGCCACATCTACGGCGACCCCGCGCGGATTGCTCAAGCTGGCCGCAAGGGCGGACCCGCCATCGCCTTTGAATTCCGCGGTTCCGTTTCCCGCAACCGTGGAGATCACCGATTTCCCGGTCTTGCCGTCGGTTTTCTCGGCGGCGCCGATGGCGCTTGTCCAGGCCATCGTCCCGAAAACAAGACTGAGAGCCGTCAGAACCTGCGTCGTTCGTTTCATGTTGGCCTCCTTCACCTATGAGCAAATAGCGAATAGCAAACAGATCTGAGTCAGTCGCTGCTAGCTGCTCGCTACCAGCTATGAGCTGTTTCAATGCATATGCGCGAAGCTCACCTTAAACGTGTTCCCCTCCGTGGGCGTCAACGGTGACTGGCCGGCCGAGGTCCGGACCACCACCAGCCTTGGCCCCAGCGGCGCATGCACCAGGATCGTGACCTTGACCGTCGCAATCGTACCTTCGCTGTTGACCACCGGCTGGTCTTCGACCACAATCCCGGTCGATGGTATGAAACGTACCTCCGAGGCTCCCGTCAGGTTCTGCCCCTCAAGCGTCAGCGAGAACACCCAGCCGGCCGGACCCCACTTCGGCGAAACCGATGATATGTGAGGCGCGCCCTGACCCTCGTCGCCGATGACCGTTGTCTCAAGAAGTCCTCCCGGCTCGTTCTTCCCCTCATCCGCAACAGCCGCCTGGGCACCGGGTCCCCACACCACCAGTCCAACGACACCCACCAAAATCCAATTCCGCAATGTACCAACCGGAACGCTCATTGTTCCCATGGCCTCTCACCTCACTCTCTTCAATCTCTCCTCACCCCTCACCCTCTTTTACCTCTTACCACTCACCGCTCACCCCTCACCATTCTCAGTGCGCCCCTTCCTTGCTCGTAACCGCCTCGATCTTGTCGGCGAGTTTTTCGGCCAACGCGGGCTCGGTAGCGGCCAGAATCTCCAAATGCTCGCGGGCCCGCTTCACATCGCCGGCACCCTGATAGAGATAGGCTACGGCCAAGTTGTATCGCGCGCCGGCGTGGTTGGGACTCCACGAGAGGACTTTTTGAAAGGCCTCCATCGCCAGCGCGTTGTAATCGGTGAGATCGGGCGTCGGAAGATCCGCCAATCCGACCATGCTTTTTCGGCCGTACGCCAAACCCAAGTTATAGTATCCCTCCACATTCCGCGGATCGATCTGCGTGAGTTCGCGGAACTCCCGAATCGCCTCGTCGATATCTCCTTTCTTGTCGGCCAGTACTCCCAAAGCGAATCGTGCCGGCAGATGCTGCGGATCACTTTGGACCGTGGCCCGGAACTGACCTACCGCCATGTCATCCAGCTTGCGTTTCTGATACAAAAGCCCAAGCCGAAAGTGCGCCTCTGTATGGTCAGGCTGGAGAGCGAGCACTTCGATGAACTCATGGATGGCCCGGTCATCATCGCCTTTCTGGTTCGCCACGATGCCCATCGCCACATGCGGATCAGGATCTTTGGGACGCAGCTCAGCCGCTTTCGCCAGCATGGGCATGGCATCATCCCATCGTTCGCGCTCGCCCAACAGCAGCCCCAGATTGTAGTGCGCTTCGGCGTGATCCGGTTCCAGCCATACCACGGCCTCAAACAGCTCGATCGCCTTGTCCACCTGCCCCTGCTCGCTTGCCAGAACGCCCCGGGTGAAATAGTCGATCCGGCCCTCGGCATCCGGCTCGGCGGCGGCACCATGCCCGACCACAGTCAGCAGCATCAGGCTGACACACACACTAAATAGGATTCTCACGGCTCCCTCCTTACTTGGCCAGTTAAAGGGAGGAAGGGAAGCCCAGGAGGCCGTCCAAGCAAACTTCCCTTCCCCCGGAAGAGGTGGCACATTCGCCCCTTCCCATATATGAGTAGCCTTCAGCGCTCAGCTTTCAGCTCTCAGCACTCGGTCGAATGTTATTGTCTGAGTCAGGAACCGCCCGCTTTGGGCTGACCGCTGACTGCTGACTGCTGATTGCATGTTCGACGCGGCTTCCCTGCCGAGTTCCCCTTCGCCGGAACTCTTCATTGATCAAATGGATCACTTGCAATTTCGTCACTCCCCAATGGGGAGCCACCACATAAGGCTCGGCGACTTCCCCGGTCACGCGCTGCACGACCACCGAGGCGGGAATCCGTTCCAGGAAATCGCATACGAGTCCGATATACTCGCGCAGCCTCAGCACTCGGATGGCGGAACGACGATATGAGCGCTCCAGCGCCGTCCCTTTGGTCACATAAAGGTGGTGCAGCTTCAACCCATCGATCGCGAGCTGCGCCAAGCGGTTGGCCGTCACCAGCATCATGTCCCGCGTCTCACCGGGAAGACCCAGAATCGCATGGGCACAGACACGCAACCCTCGCTGCTGCGCTCGCCGCACCGCATCCAGAAACTGCGCATAGCTATGACGCCGGTTGAGCCGGCGAAGCGTCACGTCGTGGCTGCTCTGCAGTCCGAGCTCCAGCCAGAGATGGGTCCGGCCGGCATACTCCTTCAAGAGATCCAGGACCGGATCGGGCACACAGTCCGGCCTTGTGCCGATCGCAAGTCCCACCACGTCGGGATGGTACATGGCTTGGTCGTACACCTGGCGCAACTGGTCCAACGATCCGTAGGTATTCGTATAGGCCTGGAAGTAGACGATGAACTTATCACCGGCCAGCCGTTCCCGGTAAAACTTCATACCCTCTTCAATCTGGCGCGTGACACTGGTGAGTGCGTGGCGCGAATTCGAACTGAAGCTGGCGTTGTTGCAGAAGACGCAACCACCGCGGCCCACGGCCCCATCGCGGTTGGGACATGTGAATCCCGCATCAATGGCGACCTTAAACACGCGGTAGGGGAATTGATCCCTCAAGTACCGCCCACCGGAATAAAACAGTTGCGCCGACTCCGCCATGGCCTCACACCCACAAGAGTCTTAACCTGAGTCTCACCCTTCTTTGCCTGCCGCACGCACGCACTGCCACGCATACACGGCGATCAGCGTGCCTACGGCCGACAGGTACAGCCCACCGAACGGAATGAAGAACCATCGCTCGGCCAGCACGAAGGCGGCGGATTTGCCTTGTACGGGCAACGCCAGCGCGACCGTCAGCCAGCCAAAGGGATACAACAACCCCAGTATTGTCCAACCCATTAAGAACGCCCGCATACGGTCGCCGACCTGGATATTCGCAATCACCGTCACCAGCGCGAGTGTCACCAGCGCCAGCCCGTGCGTGTGGACATGAAACGTATGCAACCGAGCCAGAACTTCCTGCGCAATACCCTCCACGATGTTCTGGTCCACATCGCTGAGACCGGTCAGTTGGTGCACGGCCGGGTGCTCCTTTGCGGCTTCGGCCGCCGTTGCCAGAATCTGACTGCGAAACCCGCCTTGCAACGCCCCCGTCAACTCACCCCATCCGAAGAGAAGCAGACAGGCGAGCACCGCAAGGGCAGGCGGAGCTTTCACCGCCGCAACCTCCGCTGCGCTTCGCTCCCTCATGTTCCGCCTCCCCTAGCCGACATCAAGACCGTTCCAAGCTGTCCGCTCACCAGTTGATCCTGAAAACCCTGGAGGAGACCGGCGAGAAACTCAGCTCGCAGCGACCGCAGGCCGGCGGCATCACCCCGCTTCACCGCCACCGCCATCCGATCCAGAAGCTGATCCAGAGACTTGATCTGCTGCGGTGCCCGGAACTTGAGCAGTCGCTCGAACATGTGCGAGAAATAGTCGTGCGCGACCGCCAACACCGCGGCCTTGGTTTCAAGACGCGCATCGGCGGCCTGCATGAGCAACTCCAGCCGGTCCAACTTTTCCAGGATCAGGAGAAAGGAGAGCGAGTAGAGTACCCGCTGAAGATGAGGCACGTCTTTCTGATCCAGCGCGCGCGTCGTATCGTCTGCCAGTGTCGTTTGGTACGTTGCGTCGAGACGCTGGGCGGTGTGATGCAGCCCGACTTCCTGAATGAGCCGTCCGCGGCTGCTGTCCGGGAAATCCTCCCGGATCGCAGCCGCCTTGGCATAAGCCTGCTCCGGCTTTCCACGGTTGATCAGCAGCAGAGTATCGTGCATCCGCTCCAAAAGGACCGGTACAGGTTGGCTCAGTTCATGAGCCTGCGCCGGCCCTGTAGAGCCCCACAGTACCAATGCGAGAATACCCCACCGCAGAACGGATACGCACATTGTGTCCGTTCCACCATCTTTCATCGTCGGCCTCCTCGTATGAATCACGCGAGAGGCACGAGGCTTGAGGCGAGGAGGCTTTCCCATAAACTCCTCGCCTCGAGCCCTTCGCCTCTTGTTACGGCGTCTTAAAGAACGTGTCGTACGCCCCGTACACCAGAATGAGACCAATCGCCGTGAACCAGATATAGTCGCTCCCGCTGTATCCCGTCGTCTTGGCGGCTTCCTCAGCAAAGGACGCGCTCGGCCATAGCGAGCCGGCCAGCATGACTGAAAAAGCCGATTCCTTCATGTGCTTCATGTGATCCGCTCCTCGTGGCAACTAGCTCAAAAGCAGGTAGCGAATAGCTCGGAACGCCTTGCTACCGGCTCCTCGCTGGTTACTTCAGCTCGAACGATACCTGAGTATCGCCGTCCTTGACCTCGATCTCCTTGGTCAGCACGACATGGTCTTCATAGTTCGGACGCTCAAGTTGGGCGTCTTCCGGCTTGATGGCCCCGGCCTTGATCTTCGCATCAGCTTCCTTGAACGACTTGTCGACTTCCTCCCAGTTCCTCGCTTTCCAGCTCTCGTGCCAGGCCACGACCTTGTACTTGCCCGGAGGCACATCGCCGATCTTGAAATTCCCGCTGTCGTCGGTCACGGCAAAATACCCATGGTCGAAGGTATACACATAGCCGTTCATATGCACATGGGAGTCGCATTGGAGTTTATTGAGCCCTCCTGCGCGCAGTTTCCGCTCAATCACTTGGCCCTTTTCCGACAGCGCGACGTTGAATTGGGTCGCATGCTTGTCGTTGAAGGTGTGCGGATTGTGCAGAATCGGATCGGTGTTCTTCATGGAAATGTTCTTGTTCTTGACCATCGCCACAACGTGCTGCACAAAGTCGCACTTCTTTTTGGGATCGCCCATCTCCAAATCGTATTTCTCCTGCATCGGCCCGCCGCTGGCGCCTTCCAAATAGACAACCGTCCATTGGACGCCTTTGTTCTTCGGATTAACCGCCAGGACCGGCAATTCGATCTCGGTCCCGCAATACTCCGCGTTCTTCGCGATACGAATCTTCGGATTCGCCGGAGCATTCCCTGAGAACGTCACTGTCCCGCTGATAGACCCGGCTGCCAGGCTCTCCGCCACTCCGGCCGAGAGCCAAGCGACTGTCGCCATGCCGCACAACCCCATGATTCCCAACTTATTCATCACACATCCTCCTTAGGTTAAAGAACACTCTCATCGGTTCTCCCACACCTGAACACATTTCATGGAACCCTACCCTCCGGACTCCAGCAACTTCTTCACGCTTTCATCGATCGACGGCCCACCTTTGAATTCACGGGAGGGGATGCCCCGCCGCTGCGACGTCACCATGTAAAACTTGCCGTCGGTGCCCACCCGCACGCGCGTGTCCAACTCCTGTCCGACCCGCACCCGTCTCTTGAAATGTTTGATCGCCTCATCCGTTTCGATGATCACCTCGATGTTCTGCCCCAGCCGTTCCAGCGCTCCCTCGATCACCTTCATCGTGATGCTGATCGGAGGCGCCTCGTAGTTGGTCTTGGTCACAATCCCCATCAGAAAAATGTCGAAGCCTGCGCGCTGGCCGACCGATGAGTCGCTGGAGGATCCTTTCTTGCTCTCCGAACCAGCCGATGGCTCAGCGGCCCGAACGCTCCCCCCTGTCACACTCATTGCCAGCATCGTTCCCGCCACGACAGCCACCAGCCAGTGCACGCTCGTGCCGACTCCACGAATACTTTGGCAATTGTTAGGGCTCAACGACCACCTCCCCGAGCATTCCGCCCTTCCCTGAAATTGATTGCAGCGACCAGTGGATGACGCACATATAGGGATACGTTCCAGGCTTCTCGAACTTGAACAGATAGTGTTGACCCGGCAGCAACGTCCCCCCATCCAGCGGTTTCGCGAGGTTTGGATCATTGAGATCTTTCCCGCTGATGACCTGGTGGACGTCTTGATCGTCATTGATCCACTCGACCACGTCTCCGACTTTGATCTTGAGGGTATCGGGAGTGAACTGCCGATCCTTCATGGAGACCTTGATCATCTCGGCCGGAGCCGGCCCTGCCGCAAGCCACGACAGTGCCGACATCGCCAACACTGCTGCCGCCGCCCGTTGAATTCGATTCATGCCCGCTTTCTCCTTCACAGTATCACCCTACCCCTACTTTCCCTCGGACTCGCCTGATGTGACGACAACTTCCCCCACCATCCCTCTTACCTTCTGCTGGTCGCTTTCCATCGAGCTATGGATAAAGCACATATACCGGTAAGAGCCGGGCTCCGCGAAGGTAAAGGCGTAGGCCGAGTTCCACATGATGATGCCCGACATCATAGGGTGCCCCAGATTGGGGTCATAGGGCGTGGCGCCGCTGATGACGTTATGAATCTCCGTGTCATTGTTCTCCCACTTGACCGTATCACCCGCCTTCACCACAACTCGCTGCGGGGTGAAGGCCCGGTCTTTCATGGTGACCGTCACGGTCTCCGCCACGCCCTCTGAAACCCAAAACACCGTCGCCAGCACGCCTAAGAGCAGAGAGCACATTTGCGGGTTTCGCTTCACCCCTTACCTTTCACCCCTCACCAATTACGGTCCCGTCCCCACCGCTACGGTCTGCACCACATCCTCTTTTGATAGCCGGAGCTCGACCCGCTCAGCCTTCTTGCCGACCCGGTCCAACTGATCAGCCGCCTCGGCGGAGAGTTTCAACTTCACCGACTGGCCCGGGACAATTTCAACCGTTGCAGTCTTGCCCTTGACATCAACTTCTTTCAGCGTCCCTTGCACGATCTTGACCGGCGCCTGCGCAGCCCGCTCCGCCTTCGTCTCGGCCATGGCGACGCTCAAGAAGCCGCCGATCACGATGATGGACAGGATCAACATCAGTTTCTTCATGGAAGTTTCTCCTTCTTAGAAAGATGGGAGGCTCAGACACATTCTGAGCTCCCCTATCATTTCGCTCAGTGAGCCGGAGCCGGAGCCGGCGCCGCAGCAGCCGCCTCAGCAGGCCGGATCGTGACCGGCAGATTCCGGCGCAGCACCGTGATCACCTTGTCGCCGTCGGCCGTAATGTCCACTCCATCACCGACATTGAGCCGCTTTTTCCAAACCGGACTAGCCAGAATGTCTTTGTCCGTCACCGTAAAGGCCTTCGTTCCCCCGTTCCGTAACTCGATCTCGACTGCCCCGGAGTCCTTGTTGATCTTGGTGACATTCCCGGAATGGACCACGCGATCGGCGAAGGCCACCCCACCAAACAGGATCGTCCAGGAGATCGCGATTAGTAACAACCGTGAAATTCTCATGACCCCTACCTCCTCTCGACGCCGGGAGGGAGGAGCGGGAGCTCCTCACCTCCTCAAGCACCGTTCCAGTTCTACGGCTATTCGCCCGCGAGCTGCTTCTTGATCGCCTTATGAGACAGCGACATGTTCATGCTCTTGGGATCGTCCATATGCTTAAAGCCCGGCAATGGCAACTGCGGGATCACCGGGAGATATGGATTGTTCTCGTACTCGACGACCGTCAACAGTCCGCCCGGATAGGCTCCGTCGTTGGTCGCATGTGGCACCCGGTGGCAATGGAAGACCCATCGGCCGGGGTTGTTGGCCTTGAACACGATATCCGTCCGCTGGGCGGCGTTCAGGTTCATCGCATCCCTGAACTCCCAAATCCTCGGACAGCGATCGCACTCGGCGCTGGCCTGTGCGAACGCATGGCCGTGCAGGTGCATCGCATGGCTCCAGTAGCCGAAATTCAGGAACCGGACCCGCACGATGTCGCCTTCCCGCACGAAGATCATCGGGGTCTCGGGGAACGACTTCCCGTTGATCGTGAAATAATTGAAGTTGGCGATCTTGCGCGGATGGCCCAACTCCATACCGCCGCTCTCGCCGTCGTCAATGCGGGTATCCACTTCGTCCAGGATCATCACATAGTCGCGATCGATCTTGGCCGCAGGGTCCGCCGCCTGGGAGGCAACCGTCCCGTTCGCCACCTCGGGCCCCGGATACACGATGAAGGAGCCATAGAGGCCCATGTCCATGTGCGTGGCCGCGTTCACGTGGCAGTGATAGAAGTGGTGGCCTGACGGCTTCGCCATGAACTCATAGACGAACGTCTCACCCGGCTGGATGGACAACTGGGTGACATTGGGAACCCCGTCCATGTTGACCGGCACCCACTGACCGTGCGGGTGGATCGTATGGTCGATCGTGGTGTTGTTCTTGACCGTGATGCGGACGATATCGCCTTCGGTCGCCGTGAGCAGCGGCCCCGGCACCTGGCCGTTGAACGCCCATTGCGTCACGTACACGTCACCGACGATGTTCCACTTGATCTGCTCGATGGTCAGATAATATTCGACCAACTTGCCGGTCGCCCGGAACGACATATTCTCCGCCGCCCAGATGTCGGGCGGATAGGCGAACTTGCTCACCGGGGGATTCTTGATCGAATTCCACCGGTCCGGGTACGGCTGCTTGTGAGTCTTGACTTCCGGGTCAGCCGCAAACGCGACGCCGGCCGTGAAGGCGCACAGCATCAGCGCTATAATTGCGGTAACCACTGTTCTTTTCCGTTCCATTGTCTTCCCTCCTTCTCCTTTGTCTCCAACTGACCTTCATCTCAACCGCACTGCGTGGGTGGACGATACGCCTCACCACCTCCTTCCCGCCTCACCCCATCGCCTCTTGCCTATGCCTGTCACACCTGCAGCATGCGGTAACTGACCCGCTGCTTCTGCTCGGCGGTCAACCGCATTTCCGCCAACACATAGAGAATCCGTTCCTCGCAAGAAAGGTGGCTGCGGTAGTGCCGGACGAACGTGCGCAGCTCCGCAGCCAGCGTTCGAAGCCCATTGTCCTGTTCCGGCAGCAGCGAAGGTTCGCCGCCGGTCTCTTTCTCTCTTGCGGTGAGTTTCTTCATGACGGAAAACGCGTCCGCCTTCAGCATCTGGTGCTCGTCCAACAAGCTCTGGAACTGGTTGCGTTCTTCACGCTTCCGGTCAAGAGCCTGCCCGAGCGCCGCGATCAGCATCGCTTCCCGCTTGAAGTGGACGCCGATCCGTCTCGTGAAAAATTTGAGGAGCTCGCACAGCGTGCTGCGATTCGCCTTCGTCAACACACCGCGCCGGGCTGGTCGTGGACCGATCGCGGTTTCAATCATGTCGAGTTGCTCGAGGATCATTTCGTGCTCCCGCCTGAGCAGAGCGACCGGATCGACCTTGAGGCTGCCCTGCCTATACGCTCGGGCCTTCCTCGATTGGCTACCATTTGTTCGTGAGCGTGAACGCGCGAGCAAGGCAGCTCCCTCACACGCGTGCACTGTACAAAAGGAAAGCGAACCCTTCCCTGCGATCAGCCAATCGAGCCTATGATTGATCTCACGCCTCGGGGTAGGCCTTTGGACCTATGTCTTGGGATCAGTGAGTAGCGAATAGCAGGTAGCCAATAGCGAATAGCTGATAGCGAATGGCTCTGAGCTACTCGCTATTGGCTGTTCGCTATTCGCTATCAGCTTAATGGCGGGCGATCCGGGCCAGGCGGTCCGCGTTCAGGAGGGTGATGGTTCTTCCGTCAATGTCGATCAGCCCTTCCTCTCGAAAGGCGCCGAGTAGGCGGATGACGGTCTCGACCGTGATGCCGGCCATCTCCGCCACTTCTTCACGTTTGAGCGTAATCCCGAGGAGGACGCCCTCCCCGCCTTTCTTGCCGAACCGCTGGCCCATTTCCAACAGCAGCCCGGCCAACCGCTCGCGCGCGGTCTTGAAGGTAAACTCGTCGAGCTGGTCCATATTCATCCCGAGCTCATTGCTCAGGAGCTGGATCAGCTTGATCGCCAGCTCAGGATTATGCTGGACAAAGGAGAGATAGCGCTCCTTGTCGATGATGCAGATTTGAGATGGCTCCATGGTCTCGCAGGTCACTTCATGGAGCGCGTTCTCTCGAAACGCGTGTTTTTCGATCAGCTCGCCATGGCCGAGGATCCGGACGATCTGCCGCTGGCCGCGCCTCGAGGAGCGGGTGAGCTTCACTTTGCCCGTACACAGCAGATACAGACCGAGACACACATGCCCTTCATAGAACACGGTCTGGTGAGGTTCGTAGGTGAGTGAGCGTTTGATTTTCTGAAATGTGACCAGATCCTCTTTCGAGAGGTCGCATACGACCGCCTTCGCTCGGAGCGCGCAGGTCTCGCAGTTTTCAATGAGACATAGATTCCGTTTCATGCGCCTCAGTAAACGAGGTGGGAGAAAATAGCAGGTTATTATGCAATCCGGACACCAACCTTCCGCATCAGGGGCAGGCGCATCGGGAATCACGAACCTCTTGATTTCCTGAGAGGCTCATCCCTGCCGGCGACGGTGACAGTGCCAAATCGGGGCGCTGCGCCACGGGGCTGTCCAAAAGACTGTGGCAGCATGCTACACCATCAGCGATTATTACGCTACCCTGACTGATGCTCACGCAGTAACGGCGTGGTGGTTTTCGGGGGGAAGATAGATGCAGAAGGGCTCTTCGCCGAGGTAGTCGCCGGCTTGCCCGAATGCACGAGCCCGGCAGCCACCACAGACCATACGGTACTCACAGCGGCCGCACTTGCCGAGGAGTTGCTCCGGATCCCTGAGATCAGTGAACACGGAGGCCGTGTTCCAGATCGTCGAAAACGGCTGAAGTCGGATGTCACCGGCTTGAACCGGCAGGTACCCGCAGGGGAAGACCTCGCCCTTGTGCGAAATGAAGCAGATGCCGGTGCCGGCCAGGCAACCACGACGGACCTGCGGGGTAGGTTGAGGCTGAGGTTCAGATTGAGCGAAGAGTTGCCGGAACCTCTGATTCTCTTCCTCAACCTTGACCTTAACCTCAACCTGTTCGCATGCAACGGCAAGCCGTTGGATGCGGACCCGCTGCGCGTGGGGCGCGCAGGTCGCGCGGATCTCCATTGCGTTGTTCTGCGCGAGATCGTCGATCCAATACAAGACCTCTTCGTAATCGCGTGGAGTGAGTTGGGCAGTGGGGGCGATGTCCAATCCGCATCCGACCGGCACCAGCAGAAACAGATGCCACGCATCCGCACCGAGTTTCCGGACCAGCTCGTACATCTCATCGAGCCGCTCCCGGTTGCGGACGGTCACCGTTGTGTTCACTTGCATCGACATCCCCAGCTCCTTGAGATGGATGAAGCCGTCCACGGCCTTGTCGAACGCCCCTGGAACCTGGCGAAAGTCGTCATGGGTTGCGGCATCCGGCCCATCGAGGCTGATGGACACCCGCTTGAAGCCGGCCTCCACAATGTCGCGCGCCACATTCCGTCTGACCAGCGTCCCGTTCGTGGCCAGCGCCATGGGAAGCCCCCGCCAGTTCCCATAGGTCGCCAAGTCGAACAGATCGCGGCGCAGTAACGGCTCTCCGCCGGTCAGGACAAGAATCGGCTGCCCGCACTCACGGATCGTATCAATGAGCCTGATCCCTTCAGCCAGTGAGAGTTCGTCGGGCGATGCACAGGTCTGCGGCACCGCACGGCAATGCGCGCAGCGCAGATTACAGCGCTTCGTAATTTCCCAGTAGACGAGACGGGGTGGCGGGTGCATGATTGTTTAAGCGAGTAGCGAATAGCTAATAGCGAGCAGCTTGCAGCAAGAAGTTCAGAGCTACCCGCTATTCGCTATCAGCTATTCGCCGTTCGCTGCCAGCTATTCGCTCCTGTTCGAGTGCTATTCGCTTCTTACCATCAGAACGTAATCCCGACGTACGGCCCGACTTGGAAGTAATCGTTGTTCGTGTTGGTCATACGGCCCGTCACGTGATAGCGAGCATCCATCCCGACTTTGAAGGCCTTCCAGACTGCATACTCGAATCCTGCACCGAACTGGACGCCGAGATCGAGATACTGCGTGCGATTCGAGGGTGGGCTGATCACGTGGAAATCAAGACCGATCGGAATGATCCAGGGACGAAAGGCACTGCCATCCATGAACTTGATCTTCGGCGCCACGTCGATGGTCATCATGGTGAGTTGGACTTTCTGGGGATCAGCCACAAGCGCATCATTAAGGGTGCGTTGAGCTATGCTCCCTGCTACATTATTCACTCTGGAT
>JBBIQV010000023.1:0-34976 GCA_037442105.1 Nitrospiraceae bacterium
GAAACTCCATGAACGGCCGTTCGAGGATTGTGTGGTCCTTCGAGAGCAGTTCCGGCTGTTGCTGCATCATGGCATGGGGAACCGACATCGGTTCATTACTCATGCATTAATGTTGCCTTCGAGCATATTCGGATAGAGTTTCCAGAACGCCCAGGGTTCCTGCTCCATCGTCTGTTGCAGAGTTTCCAGCTCTGTCCTAAAGGCCGTGAAGGCACCTTTGGCCTCTTCGTCCGGGGCAAGTCTCGAATAATCGGCAATCAGCGGGGCGCGAATCACCTGGAGGAGATAATTCGTATTCACCAGCCGTTGGTACACATCCAACGGCTCTCTCCGCCCGTCCTTATAGACACGGATAGGGTGCACGTGGGTCCACATCTGATAGTTCCACAAACACGCTCCTACCATTTCGTGATAGGCAGTCACCAGGTAGATAAACCGCGCGATCAGCCGCGCCAAGCTGTCGAGCGTCACGGTATTCTTGGACACCTGAACGCCGGTCGGCATCAGCTTGTTGAGTTCGTCCAGCCACTTCTCGATCGGTTCGTTCGTTTGCACGTCACGGTCCGTCTTGTAGTAAATGCCGAGATATCGCCTCGCGTGCCGGTGTATGACTGCAAACAGATCTTCAAGATTCTTCTGGGTCGGCAGGGCGTCAACCCCGAGATGTGAAACGTTTCGTCTGGCTGCGTCCGCCACAGGATCGCCTACCATCATGTCAAACTCTTTCGCCGACCGCTCCAACACATGACACATGCCCGCATGGGTAAAGCTGTAAATATGTTCGAAGTCTCCTCCGCGGGTCAACTGCGCCATGTTCCCAAAGCGATTACTCTGCTGGGTGCCGAAGATATGGGGCCAGAGAAGGCGGCAGAGGGGATGATGCTCAGCGAAGGCATTCCGTGTTGCGATCGCGAAATACTCGCCCGTTGTGAGATGCAGCCAGTTCCAGTGCCGAACGAGCCCCGTATGTGTGGACACCGCGCATAACGCGAGTTTCTTGGCCAACGACCAATCGCGATCGCCCGGCCGTGTCGTCCCAAGCTCCGTGTGAATTTCCGTGGCGTTCAGACGCCGCGCCCGATCATCGAACCGAAACAGGACACGGGCCCATGGTTTGTACAATCCCGCATGAGGCTCATAGTCCCCCGCCGACAAGCTCTGCAAATCCCACGCGTACTCATCGCCCTCGACCCGTTTGAGATACCCGGCGTAGGGGCCACGCACCGCCAGCATCCCTAAATCAGGATTGCCCCGCAGTTCAGGCGGAAGCATCGGGGGCTGAAGCAAGCGCGGACGTTCGACGCTCATCTTCGCCGCAGCTTTCTTGGCAATCCGAGCATGGCGTGACGTATAACCCTCGCGCATCGCCGTGAAGGGATCAGCATCCACCGGAGGAAGGCCCGCCTGCATGGGAGACCATGCTCCTGGAGACCGTCTGCACGCCCACAGCTGCAACCCAAACACGATCATTTTCTTGAGGTATTGCCAGAGCGGATATTTGTCATCGCGTGGAATCTTTTGCGCGGCTTTCAAGGATGGAACGGGAATGTCCCTAAAGACGCGGATGCCACAAACTCGGACATCTGTGAAAGGGATAGCCGTGATGGTTCGCCTGCTTTTCTTGAGACGAGTAACCGCGAGCGGTTGGTTATTCTTAAACTTGATCTGAGCGATTCTGTTCCAGACCCCTTTGCGAAGCTTCCACCACAACCGTGCCATGACTCCCATGGTCCCACTCCTTTCCGCGGCGCCGGAGAGAACGGCGCCCGAATACCGTGCGGTGCTCGACCTTCGGTGTGCGCGACCTGTCCGCACTAATATCTGAGCGGCTCAAACACATTGTTCCAGGGCATGAAAGCATTGGGGATGCCGGCCAAAGCCGGCG
Source organism: Nitrospiraceae bacterium (assembly GCA_037442105.1). Taxonomy (GTDB): domain Bacteria; phylum Nitrospirota; class Nitrospiria; order Nitrospirales; family Nitrospiraceae; genus JBBIQV01. The sequence goes on from JBBIQV010000023.1 coordinate 1,886, forward strand.
CCAGCGCCGGATAATGGCGCAACAGCACGCTCGTCATCGTGTTGTCATTGACCCAATCCAGGCCGACCTTGGTGTAGACCTCAGGCCGATAGTCGGAGGTAAAGAACCGGTCGCTCTTGAGCCGGCGAGAGGCCATGAGGATAAAGATCCGAAACGCCGTATCGCTGAAGCCGAACCCCTTGGGGGGAAGTTCCGCCAGCAGTCCCACCACCGAGTCAACACGCTCGATATCGTTCTTGTATAGGTCGGCCATCGGCTTGGCCCAGTCCGGGTTCAATTCTTCAAAAGTCGACACCGGCTTCATGCGAAGCATCCGGCGGAACCGGTTGTAGCGGGGCACGCCCCGTTCCCGGTCTCGTACGATATCGACGGCAGCTAGATCGATAATGTCACGCTCGCCGTTCGGGAGGGGCTTGATCCGTTCAAACTTTTGCAGAAAGCGAGGGAAATTTCCCAGAGTGATGGCCCCCGGGTGCGCGAGGCCGAACGAATACAACGCGTTGGCCATGCCGCCTGCTTCTGTGATCACCTGTCGCGTGCCGTTCCCCTGAATCTCTGTGAACGTCTTATAGGTGGAAAACGCCGGATCGGAGAGCGACTGGAACCGGTAATCGTCTGGGATAAGCGGATGCAGCCGATAGACGGCAACGAACTCTTCCGTCAGGTAGTATGGCGCGGCGTGATGGTCCGTGGGCGAGCCAGGGATGCCCCACAACTCTTCGCTCTCCCCTAAACGGCCGACCAGCTTATGGATCCGCTCCCCAAACGCGCCCCACCAATTGGCATTCATGCCGATCTGTAAGGCAGGATGACCCAAGATCCCCGGCGTCCACTCGACCGTGTGAATTTTGGCCATCAGCGCCGTATTGATCAACCTGGCCGTCTGGAACAGCCGGTTGTCGTCCCACGCCGGATACTCCTCGCGGAGCCGGTCGCAAATCGCGTTGTGTTCGTGGGCAAACAGCGTATGCAGCAGACTCAACCCCACCCACCAGTTGTCGTTGAAGCCGGTGAGGTCCACGCCGGTCAGAGCCGGATCGATCGGCTGATTTGTTTCCGGGTCTATCGATGTCATCAACGGCAGAAATCCATTTTCGATCTTCAACTTCCCCCCGCGAGAGGACCGCACCAGCTTCTGGATCTTCGATGAGCTTCCGTAAAGTTGAGAACTATCCCACCAATGCGTCTCATAATTGATAAAGGTAGGAGGGCCGGCCGTACATCCCCGTGGCCTCGTCGGATCCGGTTCGGTCTGCCGAATTTTCATGGGATCCTGATGCCAGTCGTCACCGTCTTTCAGTTTGATCTTGATGAACTCGTCGTCTTTTTGACCGGCAAGTTGTTTGTGGCTGAACCAATCGTGTACTTGGAACTGAATCCATGCGGCGGCCAACATGTTCAGGGACGTGGCGGGAATAAAGTGGTAGCGCGTCATCAAGATCCGGCTTACCTCGCGAGGACTGGGGTCGAGGAATTTGTCTGGAGGTTCAGGCCACGCCTGATCGAGCGGAAGATTCCTGCCGAACCTGGAGCCGGCACATCCCATCATCGGATCGCGCAGATCGTTGTGTGTGCCATCCGCCCGCCGCTCACTGCGATCCGCCTCCGCAAAGGGACCCGGATTTTGCAGGGGTGTCCCTGGCAACTGCACGGTGTCGTGAAGGTTCCACCGGCGCAAGTCGTAGCGTAATGCGGGCAGATTGAGCACCCTCGGATTGAGCGCGCCGAGCAGTCGAATAAACGGAATTTTATGCCACACGACAACGCGATTCACAATCCGGAACAGAAACGCGAAGATGCGTAAGGCTGTGTGTGATTGACGCATAGGTCCCTCACCATGAACGACGCAGGTTCAAAACACAAAGGGCTCACAGGATCTCACGACCCCGGAGCCCTTGCCCTACCCCTCGACTATCAGCCGATCCCTCGAAACCTCCATCGCTGCTCTCCACACCAGAACGGGTGCATGCTGATGAGCAGATGGCCGCGTGATTCAGCGCAGAAACGCAGGAATTTGTCAATGGAACAATCCACCTCAGCCCTTATCCCAAAAGCCGCGCCCCCGGAGAATGGACCTCGGCAGAAATGGATCTCTCGCCACACCCTTGCTATTCTCAGGCCTAAATAAATTAGACCGTTGTACTGCTCACCACCTGCTACGAGAATCAGTTGTTTCATCTGTATTCCAACAACTTGCTTTCACCCATAAGACGTGATCCAGCGACGGACACTCGCGAGAGTCCTCGAAAATCGCAGCACCCCTGTATCTAGATAGGTACTCATCAGTATCGGCTTCGATACTCAAAAGTACTTGGAGCTTGGAGGGGAAGACCGGTTAACGGGCGATTCGGCAGGATTCAGATGGAGGCCGGTGACCTTGAAGGGAAACGGACTTGAATGCGGTGTTACGGAGAAAGAAGCTGGCGAGTTTCGGAAGAGGACAGCCGACGGAACTTTCGCCCCTCACGCGTCCGGTCGAGAACCGCAACTTCGAGACCTTCCGCCTGAAATTTCTGATTCGCCACTTGTTCGAGCGCCGACGTGCATAACGACAACGCTGCCGCGAGAGTGGGGAACTGCGACGATAATCGGTCCTTGAGGTAGGCCTGCACGGTTTCGGATTTTCCTCCAATGACCGCGTAGCCGCGTTCGTCGATGATGCTGCCGTCAAAGGAAATGCGATAGATTTCGTTCGGCTGTCCGTTTCCGCCGACCTGCACGACGAGGATTTCAACTTCCAGCGGTTTGAGCTCCTGGCTGAAGATCGTGCCGAGACTCTGGGAGTAGCCATTCGCCAGCGAGCGGGCCGTCACATCCTCACGACTGTAGGCGAATCCCTTGAGGTCGGCATGGCGGATGCCGGCCTTCCGTAGATTTTCGAACTCGCTGTACTTGCCGGCCCCCGCAAACGCGATGTTGTCATAGATTTCGGAAATCTTGTGCAACGAGGAGCTGGGGTTGTCGGCGGCGAGCAGAACGCCGTCCACGTATTCCATCGCGACGATCGAGCGGCCCTTGGCGATACCTTTTTTGGCATACTCCGCCTTGTCCTGCATCATCTGTTCAGGGGAGACGTAGTATGGTAGCGGCATAGATCAGCCCTCTTTTTTCCGACCGGCGATCATCGCTTCATACAACGCGCGGATACGCGATTCCTGCGCATCTACGATCCCGGCAGCACTCACCAGTTTAGCGGTCGGGTAAATGCCCCGGACCAGGTCCGGCCCTCCGGTTCCGACATCCTCGTCCGCCGCGTTGTACAATGCCAACAGCGCCAATCGTAAGACGTCCTCCTCGGACAAGTTCTTGCGGAAATGTTCCCGCATCGTATTACGGGCGTCTTTGCCGCCGGAGCCGATCGCATGGTAGTCGGATTCCTCGTACCGCCCGCCGGTGATGTCATATTTGAAGATGCGTCCTTCGCCGCGCTTGCCGTCATAACCGACGTAGAGAGGCATCACGACCAGCCCCTGAAACACCATCGGCAAGTTTGCCTTCACCATCTGCCCCAACTTGTTGGCTTTCCCCTCGCAAGAGAGCTGCACACCTTCGAGCTTCTCGTAATGTTCGAGCTCAGTTTGGAAGAGCTTCGCCATCTCGATGCAGGGCCCGGCTGCGCCGGCAATGGCCATGGCCGAGTATTCGTCGATCTTGAACACCTTCTCGATCCGGCGATCTGCGATCTGAAACCCCTCCGTCGCACGGCGGTCTCCGGCAATGACGACCCCCTGCGCATACTTGATCGCCAGCACGGTCGTCGCTTGCGGAATCGGCAACGCCGCAGCGCCTCGCGTCTCGTCCGGCGCCGAGGGGAGCACACGAGCCCACCCCCGACCACTTGGCGTGAGTTCAGGATGGCGGGCGGTCAGGAAATCGAAGAAACTCGATCCGTCGTGATTGGGCAAGAACGGAAGGTTCATGAAATGGACTCTCTGCGGTTAGGCCGACAACTTGGCCAAGAGCGCCTGGACTGATTCCGCGCCGTCGAGCAGTTCAGCCGTCAGGGATTCGGTTCCCCGCAGCGGTTCCATCAGCGGGATTTTCTTGATGGTGGTATTGCCCACATCGAACAGCACCGAGGTCCAGCTTGCGCCGTACACCGAGCGGGCGTACTTCTTCACACAACGTCCCCGGAAGTAAGCACGCGTCCCCGTCGGGGGCGTGAGTTCGGCGCGCGCGATCTCGCTATCCTGCAACAACCGATCAATCATATGACCACGTTCAAGCGTGTAATAGAGTCCCTTGTCCTGACGCACATCGTGGTATTGCAGATCCATCAAACGGGTGCGCGGATCGGCCCAGCCGCATCTTTTGCGATCCATATAGGATTCGATCAGGTGCCGCTTCGCCACCCAATCCAACTCATGAACAAGCAGCCGAGGGTCCCGATCGAGCTTGCCCAACACCTCTTCCCAACGCACCAAAACGTCCTTGGTCGCCTGCGACAGCTCATGGGAAGCGTAATAGTCCATAGCAGCTTTGAGGTACGCGCGCTGAACGGCTATCGCCGTCACGCTCTGGCCACCGGCCAGCTTTATGGAATCTTTCATATCGAGATCACGGGAAACCTGTTTGATCGCGCGAACCGGATCATCGAGCTCTATCTTCGGCAAATCCGCCCCCGCCTCCAGCAAATCAAGCACGATCGTCATGGTCCCGATTTTCAGGTAGGTCGAGAGCTCGGCCATATTCGCATCGCCGACGATGACATGGAGACGCCGGTACTTGGCCGGATCGGCGTGGGGCTCGTCACGGGTGTTGATGATCGGGCGCTTGACCATCGTGTTGAGATCGACCACACACTCGAAGAAATCCGCGCGCTGCGAGATTTGGTATTCGGCTGGGCTTGTCTGATTCTCCGCACCCACCTTGCCGGCGCCCGCAAAAATAGGCCTGGTCACCAGGAAGGGCGTGAGGATGCGCGCGATCCGATCGAATGGAATCGTCCGGGAGAGCAGATAGTTTTCATGATATCCGTAGCTATTCCCCTTACCGTCCGAGTTGTTCTTGTACAGGACGAACTGCTCTTTTCCGCGGACCCGAGCAAGCTGTTCGAGACACTGCGCGGCGATACGTTCCCCCACGCGCTCGAATGCGACGAGCTCTCGTGGGTTTGTGCACTCAGGAGTGGAGTACTCCGGATGGGCGCCATCGACGTACAAACGGCCACCGTTCACGAGCGCCTTGTTGAGCTGGCGATTGTAATCCGGGGTGGGCCTCTCTCGCTCACCCTCAACTTCAAATCCACGGGCGTCCAGCAGCGGATTTTCGTTCTCGTAGTCCCACACCGCCTGAGGCGCAGGAAGCCCCTGGTACTGTCCGATCACGTGAATGGAGTTGGAGACCGGATCGGTGGCGCCGGGGTCACGCGACGCGATCCCAAATTCGGTTTCGGTTCCGAGGACACGCGGCGTAATGATGGGGGTGGGTCCCGGCATGAGATCAGCGCAGCTTAGAGATAGTGCCCGGTCGTGATGGTTTCAATCTGCCTGGATTCAGCAGGGCCGCCGCTGATCGTCCGGATATGAATGATCTTCTCGCCTTTTTTTCCGGCCACTTTGGCCCAGTCGTCAGGATTGGTGGTGTTCGGCAGGTCTTCGTGTTCCTTGAACTCTTCGCGGATGGCCCGGATCAGGTCATCGGACCGGAGCCCGCTCTCTTCCCGCGCGATAGCCCGCTTGACGGCGAATTTCTTGGCTCGTGATACGATCCCTTCGATCAGCGCCCCGCTGGCAAAATCCTTGAAGTAAAGGACTTCTTTTTCCCCGTTCGCATAGGTGACCTCGATGAACCGATTTTCGTCCGAGGTCGCGTACATGGCGTCGACGGTCAGCGCGGTCAGTCCCTCCACCAACGCACGGGCATCTCCGCCGTACCGCCTCAGCTCATCTTCGGCAAAAGGCAGATCCGTGGTCACATACTTGGAGAAAATGTCTCGCGCGGCGGCCGAGTCCGGACGGCCGACCTTCACCTTCACATCGAGACGGCCGGCTCGCAGCACGGCGGGATCGATCAAATCCTGGCGGTTGCTCGCACCGATCACAATGACGTTACGCAGCCGTTCGACGCCGTCGATCTCCGACAAGAACTGAGGCACGATCGTCGACTCGATATCCGATGAGATGCCCGTTCCACGTGTGCGGAACAAGGCGTCCATCTCATCGAAAAAGACGATGACGGGATGACCGTCCGCCGCTCGCTCTTTTGCCTTCTTAAAAACTTCGCGGACCTGCCGTTCGGATTCGCCCACGTACTTGCTGAGCAGTTCAGGCCCCTTTACATGCAGGAAATAGCTGCGCACCTCCTTGCCCGTGAGATGGCCGAGTTTCTTCGCAATGGAATTCGCCACGGCTTTGGCGATGAGCGTCTTGCCGCAGCCTGGTGGACCGTACAGCAACACGCCCTTAGGTGCGCTGAGCTTGAATTCCGCAAAGAGATGAGGATGGAGGAACGGCAGTTCCACCGCATCCCGCACCTGTTCGATCTCTCGATGGAGGCCGCCGATGTGGTCATAGTTCACGTCGGGCACTTCCTCCAGCACCAATTCCTCGGCTTCCGACTTCGGCAGCTTTTCGATCACGCAGCCGGATCGTGGATCGTACAAAAGGTGATCTCCCACGCTCAGCCGCTCGTTCAGGAGAGGTTCGCCAAGTTCGGCGACTTTTTCTTCGTCGAAATGCAGCGTCACCAGAGCGCGATTCCCTTCGAGGACATCTTTCAGCCGCACGACCTCACCTTGCACATCAAACTGCCGCACTTCGATAATGTTCAACGCCTCATTCAAAATCACTTCCTGCCCTTTCCGAAGTTCCTTGGCCTTGATGGCAGGATGCAGGCTGACCTTCATCTTCCTACCGGAAATGTACACATTCGCCGTGTTGTCTCGATTCAAACTGGAGAAGATGGCGTAGGCCGAGGGCGGGGCGGTCAACTTTTCCACCTCTGCGCGCAAGGCTTCGATCTGCGCCTTGGCTTCCTGCAGAGTCGCAACGAGCTTTTCGTTTTGTTTGGTCGCCTGATCGAGCTGATAACGGGATTGGTACAGACGCCGGATCTCCTCTTCCATCGACTGGATTTGGACGCGAAGCTTCTCGACTTCACGGGCATGGTCGTCATTCTTGTGGATCATGTCCGCCTCGCTATCGGTCAAGCGTGTAGTGAGTTTTTTGACGGAATCGCGGAGGGACCGGAGCCGACTCGAACTCCCTTTGGATTCGGCCATCGTCAGACTCGTTCGATCGCTCCAAACCCTTGGTAAATCATGAAGTCCAAGTCTTGCGCGATCATATCATCCGCTCCGGAGAGCGGTCAACTCTTGCAGGTGATCTCGCGCATGGTCATCAACACGAACGTCCAACATGACGACATAGAGGCGCTCAATTTGGTCACACTGTAGTCGCCATCGCATCGAGTAATGATCGTGTCGCCATTTCGACATCGCCCTCGCTCAAGATGGACGAGATAACCGCCACGCCGAACGCGCCGGCCCGGCGCACCTCGGGCACACGCGCCGGCGTGATGCCGCCGATGGCGAAGATCGGAATTCGGCAGCGGAAGGATGCCTCTTCTAGAACGCGAAGCCCGAGAGGATCGCCGTACCGCCGTTTCGACGGCGTGTCATAGATAGGGCCCAGCACCGCGAAGTCCGCTCCCCCCTTCTCTGCTTCCACGACATCCTGGGTCGAATGAGTCGAAACGCCGATCCACCTCGTCGGCCCAAGCAATCGTCGAACGACAGAGACGGGCAAGCTGTCGGCTCTCAGATGCACGCCGGCCGCCCCCACCGACTCAACGACATCGACCCGGTCGTTCACGAATAACTTGGTGCCGTGCTGTTGCGAAAGACCTTGCAACTCCCGCGCGAGCGACAGCAAGTCGCGCGGCTCAAGATCGCGTTCCCGCAACTGAATAGCAGGGGCGCCGGCTCGAAGCGATCGCACAAGCAACTCACGAAGAGGCCGCCCCTTGGTCTGGTGACGATCCGTAACCAAATACAAACGGAAATCAACGGGTGGCATTCTTGCGGTTAAAGCATTCCCTCGATCGGGCTGCTGGCCGTTGCATACAGTTTCCGGGGAATACGGCCCGCCATATACGCTAAGCGGCCCGCATATACCGCATATTTCATCGCCTCGGCCATCGCAAGGGGATTCTGTGCGCCGGCAATCGCCGTATTCATCAGCACTGCGTCGGCGCCATACTCCATGGCAAGCGCAGCATCGGAAGCCGTTCCTACCCCTGCGTCTACGATCACGGGCACCTTGACCGTTTCCATGATGATTTTGAGGTTGTACGGGTTGCGAATGCCGAGGCCGGAACCGATCGGCGCCGCCAGCGGCATGACGGCGGGACAGCCGATGTCCACCAGTTTCTTGGCGACCACCGGATCGTCGTTCGTATAGGGCAATACGACGAAGCCTTCCTTGATCAGAATCTTGGCCGCTTCGATCAGCCCAGCCGTATCGGGGAACAGCGTACGCTCGTCCCCGATCACCTCCAACTTGACGAGATCCGATACCCCGGCCGCTCGCGCCAGTCGCGCATAGCGGACAGCATCTTCGACGGTGTAGCACCCGGCTGTATTCGGCAGGATCGTGTACTTCTTCGGATCAACATAATCAAGGAGGTTCTCGCGAGAGCGGTCCGTGATGTTCACCCGCCGAACCGCCACGGTCACCACGTCTGCACCAGAAGCCTCAATCGCCTTCTGCGTCTCGATGAAGTCCTTGTATTTTCCCGTGCCGACCCAGAGCCGCGACTTAAACTCCCGGCCCGCAATCACCAATCGATCGTTCATGGCATTTCACCATTCCTTGCAACGGAGGCCGTCGAGGGAGCCTCCACTTGCGCGCGTCGAACGAGCACCGTTTCCTCACGCGGGTTCCTCTTTTTCCCGCCATCTGCCACCATTGGGGTGCGACCGTGCTGGTCCCCACTGCGCGCGTCCAGCGAGCACATTCTGATGTGCGGGCTGCGCGAGCACTGGGACCAGCACGGTCGCACCCCTATCTCCCACTTCCTCCACCGATAAAACTCAAAATCTCCACCCGATCGCCATCCTGAAGGCTCCTGGTGGAGAAGTCGTTCCGGTCCACGATCTCAAGGTTCAGCTCCACCGCGACACGATCCGGCTTGAGATCCAGATCTCGCAACAGATCGGCGATGGTGCGATCCTGGCCCCACCCACGCGCCTCGCCATTGACCTGAATCTGAATCGTGCTCGGCATTGCGTCATCCTAGGGGACCCGAAAACCCCTTGTCAACCAAGGTCCGAAGCAACTGGAAGTCTGCCGCGTGGCCCGCTAGGATGGTCTGGTCTCTTTGGAGTCGCCCATGCACAAGCAGAACCAGCGTCTGGCCGCGCTCTTTCGAGCGCTGGCGGATCGGCTCGCTACACAACGAGCCAATCCGTACCGGATTCGCGCCTACCGCCGCGCCGCCGATTCGATTTTGGCTTTACGCGAGGAGATCACGGCAGTTGCCGCACGAGGAACTCTCGAGGATATTCCCGGTGTAGGACGAGACCTTGCCGCGAAAATTCAAGAGTTCCTCGCCACCGGAACGATACGGGCCTATGAAGAATTAGACCAGCCGCTACCCGAAGAAGTGGCCGTCTGGAAGACGCTCCCCGGGCTGTCGGAATCGCTTATCGGGTATCTGTTCTACCGACTTGGTATTCGAACGCTGGCTGATCTTGAAACCCTGGTCCAGTCCCATCTGCTTCGTACGACGCCGGGGTTTACCGGTTCGGAAGATTCACTGCTTCGTGCCATCGCAGCCATGCGGAAGACACATCCTGATTAGGAGGGCCGAAGCTCCTTGAAGATCTTCCACGTCTTGAGCAGCTCGACAGCCTTCTGTAACTGGACATCTTCTTCAAGGGACGGCTCGCCCGCCGCCTCGCCCCCAGGCTGAGTGCCGTTGCGGTGCGACGAATCGTCCGGTGCACGACCTGCTGGTAAGGCAGACTCCTTGTCTTTTTCTTTGCCACCGGACGGTTTGACGGCCTTCGCCTCTGCTTCTTTGTCACCAACCTTTGCAACGGCTACCGGTTGCACCTTCACCACGATGTCGGGAGTGATGCCGGTCGATTGGATGGAACGGCCCTTCGGCGTATAGTACTTGGCCGTTGTCAAACGCAGGCCCGACCCATCTCCTAACGGCAAGATCGTCTGGACCGACCCTTTGCCGAACGTCGTAGTCCCCACCACCACAGCCCGCCCATAGTCCTGCAACGCGCCGGCGACGATTTCTGATGCGCTGGCCGACCCTTCATTGACGAGGACGATCATCGGATAATCCTCGAGTTGCTCCTTGGTCTTCGAGAACCACTCGTCCTTTTTCCCATCCCGGCTCTTGGTGTAGACAATCAGTTTGCCGCTCCCCACAAACTGCTCGGAGACGTCCACGGCCGCGGTCAGTAACCCGCCGGGATTGTTCCGAAGATCTAGAATTGTGGATTGCAATTTCTGTTCACGGAATTGCTTTAGAGCGCGGGTGAGATCCTTCCCCGTCGCCTCCTGGAACTGCGTGAGGCGAACATAGCCGATCGTGTTGTCGATCACCTTGGATTTCACGCTCTCGATCTTGATGATGTCCCGCACCAGCGTGAACACAAGCGGATCCTGCACACCGTCTCGCTGGACCGTCAGGTTCACCTTCGTGCCTTTAGGCCCGCGCATTTTCTGGACGGCGTCCATGAGCGTGAGGTCCTTCGTCGATTCATCGTTCACCCTTGTAATGTAGTCTCCCGCCTTGATTCCAGCCCGGTGTGCGGGAGTGCCTTCGATCGGTGCAATGACGGCCAGGCGGTTTTCCTTCACGCCGATCTGGATGCCGACGCCGCCGAACTCGCCCTTCGTTTCGACCTGCATTTCTTTGTACATGTCCGGCGTCATGTAGGCCGAATGAGGATCGAGCGTGGAGAGCATCCCCCGGATCGCGCCTTGGACCAGATCCTTGGGTTTGGTCTCGTCGACATAATGCTTCTGGATCTGGCTCAGCACTTCGGAGAACGTTTTCAGCTCCTCGTACGTCTCCGTCGCGTGTCCGGTCCGTTCCCAACCTTTGCCGATGAGGACCCCCGCGATCAAGGCAATAATCAACACCGGGCCCACAAACCAGGTTCTGCGCCGCGGTTGCTGTTCCATAGCCACTCGTTCCTTTCTTGCCGGTCTACGGCCGTTTGGCCAACCACTGGAGGGGATCGACCGCTTCCGTCCCCTCACGAAACTCAAAATAGAGTGTATGTTCCCCGATCATTCCCGTATCGCCGGACTCGCCGATCACCTGCCCAACATCGACCCGCTGTCCCACCGCCGTCAGAAGTTTGGACGCATGGGCGTACAGTGAGAAGAAACCGTTGGCATGATCCAAGATTATAACCAGTCCGTAGCCTTTCAACCAGTCCGCATATGCAACCGTCCCCGGCATGACGGCCCGGATGTCGCTCCCTTCGGTCGTGCGAATTTCGATCCCCTTGCGCTGAATGTAGGTGTTAAAGGCAGGGTGCTTCTGGCGGCCGAAGAACGACACCACCTCCCCGTCAGTCGGCCAGGGCAGCGCTCCTTTGACTCCGCGCGGCAGAGTAGGAGCGACCTTAGGGCGGGCGGCCATTGCCCGCCGGCGTTCTTCCAGCTCGCGAAGCAAACCGTCCACCCGAGCAGCCGACCGTTCGAGCTCTTCGACCGCTCGTTCGAACGACTCCTTCTGCTGGGTGATCTTGGACAAATAGACGCGCTTTTCCTTCTGCAGCTCCTGTATTTCGGTGAGCTTCTTTTCGGTTCCTTCTCGATAAGCCAGCATGCCCATCCGCGCCTCAGCCCGTTGCTGCTCAGCCAGTTCCGTCTGTGCGACGTTCTTCCGATACGACTCGATGATCTCATACTCGCGCCGGGACACCGCCGAAAGGTACTGGAACCGCCGCTGAAAATCCGCATATGAGGCCGAAGCCAGCAAAGTCTTCAAGTAGCCCAGCCGCCCTTCCCGATACTGAAGACGGAGTCGCGTCAGGATCGCCTCGCGCCGGTCCTCAATGCCGGAGCGGAGGGTATTCAGTTGCGCGCTGATCTCTTGGATCTCCTGGTCCTTCTTTTTAAGCCGGCGGGTGATATCATGATATTCCTGTCGATAGCGGACCAATCGTTCATCCAGCGTCTGGAGCCCCTGGAGCACCGACTCCCGCTTCTTCTCCGCTTCATCGGCTCGCCGGCGCTTCTCTTCGATCTTATCTTTCAACTTTTCGAGCGTCTTCCGCTCCTGCTCGATTTTATCCGAAATCGAATCCTTCCGATCATTCTCTGCAAAGGCCGTGGAGCCGAGTGCAAGGGCTACCGTCAGCACGGCAAGATGCTGCACGATCCGTTTCATACCCGCTCCTCGCTGAACCGAAGCAACGACGCGAAACTTCCGGCGAACCCCAATACCACGCCGACCGCCACCAAGAGCGCACAGATATGAAGGGGAAAGAACGTGAGCCAAGTTTCCACGCCGAGGAAATGAGGCCCCGATCGAGCCTGTTGGCGGAACAGTTCGAAACCGACCTTCAACATTGCCAACGACAACGCGCTTCCCAACGCACCCAGCAGTGCCCCCTCCAGCAGGTAGGGAATCCGAATGAACGCCTTGGTGGCGCCGATGAGCCGCAAGATTTCGATCTCATCCCGCCGCGTATAGAGCGTCAGCCGAATCGTGTTGGCAATGATCGTAACCGAAGCCGTCGAGAGGACGAACCCCACCCCGATAGCCGCCAGCTCGATATAACGGGCGATGGTTGTCAAGGTTTCGATCCAGTCTTGGTTATACTCGACTTGCGCGACCCCCGGAAGCGATGTGGTTCGCTCCGCCCACCGTTTCACGGCGTCGGGCACGTGAAATTGCGGCGCCAGCTTCACGACGAAGGACGCCGGCAGCGGATTCTGACCAAGCCCTTCTAATAAGTGGGACTCCGACGGGAACTGCGTTTGGAACTCCGCAAGCGCCTGTTCTTTGGACACATACGTCACCGAGGCGACCGCCCGATCAGACTTCAACAATTTGTCGAGGTCCGCGATCCCCTCTTGGGGTAAACTGTCGGCGACATAAATGACGACCTTTACATCTTCCTGCAAGGCGCCGGCCAGCGCCCGCAGATTCACGTACAGAAGCAGAAAGACGCCTACACAGGCGAATGTGAAAGCGGTCGTGGCAATGGCCACGATGGTCGTCGTGCGATTGGTTCGCACATTCGCGTACGCTTCGCGCAACAAATAGAAAAGCCTCCTCATGCGCCAACCCGTTGCTCCTGCCTCACGCGGCCCTGCTCCAATGTGACTACCCGGCGGTTGGCCTGGGCCATCACCTGGGGATCGTGCGTGGCCACCATGACCGTCGTTCCTCGGGCATTGATCAGCTTGAAGAGTTCGATGATCTCGCTCGTCAGTTCAGGGTCCAAATTCCCGGTCGGTTCGTCCGCCAGCAGGATGATCGGACCATTCACGATCGCGCGGGCGATACAGACGCGCTGCTGTTCGCCAGTCGAGAGGCTCGTCGGCAACTGTTCTTTCTTGTGCTCAACCCCCACCGCTTTCAAGGCTTCGCCGACTTTCCGCCTGACCTCGCTGCTCGATGCGCCCTGCACAAGCAGCGGCAACGCGACATTGTCGAAGACGGTTTTTTTCTGCAGCAGCCGGAAGTCCTGAAAGACGATCCCCATACGCCGGCGCAGGTAGGGGATCTCCGGCGGTTTGAGCTTGGTAATATTCCGGCCTTGAATCAGGATCTGCCCTTCATCGGGACGCTCAGCCCCGATCAGCAACCGCAGCAACGTAGATTTTCCTGCCCCGCTCGGCCCCATCAGGAGGACGAACTCCCCTTTCTCGACTTCCAGTGTGATATCGGCCAGCGCCGTACGCCGGTCATACACTTTAGAGACTTGAAGGAGTTGAATCATGACGAAGTCCAGGAAGCAATCTGCTTACCACCGGAGATCCTCACCGGGAACCTCGAAAGCATTGGGAATGTGCTCGACGCGATCCCTGTTCCCACGTGAGGCATGCACGAGGACGACATCGAAACGACAAGGCTGGTCCCGCAGGCGATGCCGCGCGAGATACTGCGCTGCGAGACGGACGAGCCGCGCTTGCTTTCGCCTATCCACGGCATACACGGCACCGCCGAAGGCGTCGGTGCGGCGGGCCTTCACTTCCACGAACACCAAGACCTGACCATCTTGCGCAATCAGATCTACTTCGCCCACGGGCGACCGGACATTGCGCTCCAGGATACGATACCCTTTGCACCGTAGGTACCTTTCGGCATCCGATTCTCCCTGCCGCCCGAACACCTGCCGCGCATCCAGCATAGCACCTCTAGCGATTCAGCGACCAGCGAGTGCCCGTTGTTCCTCCGCCCACGCCGGACACTGTCGCACCGGACGAAACGAGCGCCGATGGATGGCACAGGGACCATGCTCGGCAAGCAGCCGAAGATGCTCCTCCGTGCCGTATCCCTTATGGGACCGGAAGTTATATTGCGGATACGTACGATCGAGCTCGACCATCAGGCGATCGCGGGTCACCTTGGCAATGATCGACGCAGCAGCGATGGAAACCGACAAGCCGTCGCCCTTGATGATCGGCCGTTGTGGGATTCCCTGACAGGGAACAGTCACGGCATCGGTCAGGAGGAAATCGGGAAGCGGAGCGATCGCCTGGACCGCTCGCCTCATTGCAAGACGCGTCGCCTCCAGAATATTCACGGCGTCGATCTCCTGCTCGCTCGCCGATCCGATGCCGACGGCAAGAGCGCGTTGCACGATTACAGCGTACAGCTCCTCCCGCTCCGACGCGGTGAGTTGCTTGGAATCGTGGAGACCGATGAGCCGAATGCGCGCGGGGAGAACCACAGCCGCCGCCACGACGGGTCCCGCGAGGGGGCCCCGTCCGGCCTCATCGAGACCGGCAACCCAGCGATAGCCACACCGCCGAGCTTCCGTCTCAAAGTCATCGGTGGGGCCCATGCGGGTCCTCCTGAGTCGGTTACCCGATGGAATCTCTACGCGATCGGCGCATTCGGCAGAAAAATGGGATGAGAACTGGGCTAAGAACGAAGCGTGCAATCACTCGGTCGGTGCGGCCTTTTCCGTTGCATCAGTCCGACCGGCATTACCAGCCTGGGCTTTGGTTTCACCGGAAAACTCGCGATCTTCCACTTTGGCAAACTTGCCTTTTTTCCCCCGGAGATAATACAGCTTGGCGCGCCGGACCTTGCCCTGGCGGACGACGTCGATCTTCGTCACAATCGGCGAATGAACCGGGAAAATTCGCTCCACCCCGACACCATAGGACACTTTGCGCACCGTGAAGGTTTCGCTGTTGAGCGCCCCTTTTCGTGCGATGACGGTCCCCTCATACACCTGAATCCGTTCTTTTTCGCCCTCCACCACCTTGACGTGCACGCGCACCGTATCCCCTATTTGGAACACGGGCACGGTCTTTTTCGTCAGGGATCGCTGGATCCGTTCCAACCGATTCATGACTTCACCCCTCCTCCCCACACTGAATGGACATGTCCGTCACGCCCTCTCGCAGAATGTCGTTCAGCAGTCGTTGATCTTCTATATTGAGCACACGATCTCGAAGCAAGTCCGGACGTTTCAGATACGTACGGCGTAAGGCCTCGCGCCGACGCCAGAGACGGATTGCTTCGTGATGCCCGGACAGCAGAACTTCGGGCACCGTCATCCCGCGAAGTTCCGCCGGTCGCGTGTACTGTGGATACTCCAGCAACGACTCGGTGAAAGATTCCTCCGCGATGGACTCCGGATCGCCAAGCACGCCGGGAACCAGACGAGCCGTCGCATCGATCATGACCAGAGCCGGCAATTCTCCCCCGGTCAGCACGTAGTCACCGATCGAGATCTCTTCCGGTTGAAACCCGATGCGTACCCGTTCATCGATCCCTTCATAATGGCCGCAGAGAAACACCAACCGCCGCGGTTCACAGGCCAGTTGCCGAGCGAGATCCTGGGTGAACGGTCGTCCCTGGGGAGATGGGAGCAACACACGCAACAACGTGCCGGGTGTCCTCTCGCCGTATTCCGTCCGTAGCGATTCCACAGCACGAAAAATTGGCTCGGCCTTCATGACCATCCCAGCCCCGCCGCCATAGGGCACATCGTCGGCAGTCTTATGGCGGTCCACGGCGTACTTCCGAAGATTCCGCACGCGGACTTCCAGCAAGCCCTTCTCTTGGGCTCGCTTCAGGATGCTTTGCTCCAACACCGGCGCAACCATGCCGGGAAAGAGCGTCAGGACATCACACCGCATGGCGATCCTCCACCAGGACTTCCTTAACGCGAACGGTCAACATCCGCTCGGCTACTTTCACCGAGACAACCGCTCGCTTCGTGGCCGGTACAAGCAGTTCCTGCTCTTGCCGGCGCACAACCAGGACATGATGACCTGGCAAGTCCCATACCTCTTCCACCGTCCCGAGCGGACGGTTGTCTTCGTCCTGCACCGCCATGCCGATGAGATCACCCTCATAATATTGCCCATCGGGCAATGCCGGAGACTGCTGCCACGGAACCTGAAGGAAGCCGCCTCGGAATGCCGCGGCTTCCTCGGGATTCGTAAATGCTTCCAGGCCAACGATGTACGAGCCGCCTCCCGCTCGCACATGGGTGACCCTGGTTGTGATCGTTGTCCCGTTCGGCGACACCAGCGTCACTGTTTTGAGTCCTTCAAACCGCCCCGGCACATCGCTCAACGACCGGACTCGAACCTCGCCGCGAACCCCGAACGTCCGCTCGATCTTGCCGATCGTGACGAGATCTGTAGTGTCGCTCATGATTGAAGACCATACGCTATCAGCCGTCAGCTTTCGCCGGGCACCTGCACCGCTGATAGCTGAACGTTGGGATCTTTTTCACGACGCTTCCTTCTTCGCTGCCCGCTCGCTCTCAAACTGCTTCCAGAGCCCGGACCGCCGCAGCAATGTCCGAACTGTTACAGTCGGCTGCGCGCCTTGGCGAAGCCAGGTCAACACCCGCTCTTGTTTTAATTCCGGCAACGCCGGATTCTTGAGCGGATCGAAGATGCCGAGAATTTCCAGGAACCGTCCATCGCGGGGTTTCCGCGAATCCGTCGCCACTACTCGATAGAACGGCCGCTTGTGCCGTCCCGTCCGTGCAAGCCGTAAATGAACCGCCACGTCTCTCCTCCTGAAAGGTTAAGGTTAAGGCTGAGGTTGAGGCTGAGGCTGAAGAAAAGGCAATTTTCTATTCTCCTTAGCCTCAGCCTCGACCTGCTTCATCCCATCGTCCGCATCAACTGGACGAGCTGCCGTCGCCCACCAGCGCCGGTCAGCGCCTTGGCCATCTTCCGCGCCGAGAGGAACTGTTTAAGCAAACGATTCACTTCCTGTACACTGGTTCCGCTTCCCCTGGCAATCCGCTTTTTTCGGCTCCCATTCAGAACGGTGTGATCGCGCCGTTCCTTCGGCGTCATGGAATCGATCATCGCCACGACCCGTTTCATTTCCTTCTCCGGCAGTTGGCCGTTGGTCATCTCTTTGAGTCGTTGTCCACCGGGAAGCATCCCAAGGATCTGATCGAAGGACCCCAGCTTATCGACTTGCTTCAATTGGTCGCGAAAGTCCTCTAACGTAAGACTCGTGCCGGTCAGCTTCTGCCTAGCCGCTTCAGCTTGCTCCTGGGTAAAGGCTTCCTGCGCTTTCTCGATAAGGGACAGCACATCGCCCATGCCAAGAATGCGCGAGGCCATCCGGTCCGGGTGAAACACCTCGATCGCGTCCAGCTTTTCTCCCACGCCGAGGAACTTGATCGGCTTTCCGGTGACCGCTCGGATAGAGAGCACCGCTCCGCCGCGCGCATCGCCCTCGACCTTCGTGAGGATCACGCCGGTCAGTCCTACGCGTTGATCGAACCGAGTGGCCATCGTGACGGCATCCTGGCCCGTCATTGCATCGGCCACCAGGAGCACTTCCTGTGGCATCACAGCTTGCTTGACCGCTACCAACTCCCCCATCAGCTCGTCGTCGATATGAAGCCGCCCGCCGGTGTCGAGTACAACCAAGTCATAGCCCTGATCGCGGCCCCGCTCAACGCCTGCTTGGCAAATCCGGACGACATCTTCCTGCAACGCATTGGCCTGATCAAACCGGTGGACATCGATGCCAAGTTCGCGGCCTAAGCTCGCCAACTGATCACCGGCCGCCGGCCGCCGAGGATCCGCCGCCACAAGCAGCACGCGCCTACCCTGATTCTTGAACAGCCGGCCAAGCTTGCCGCATGTCGTGGTCTTTCCCGCTCCTTGGAGCCCCACCATCATCACGACGGTCGGAGGCATCGAAGAGAGACTGAGGCCGGCGCGCTCGCGCCCCATCATTTCCCGCAGTTCGTCCCATACCACCTTGACGACTTGATGGCCCGGGGTCAGGCTTTGGAGCACCTCTTGACCGATCGCATTGACACGAACGCGCTCGATGAACTCCTTGACGACCTTGAAGTTGACATCGGCTTCGAGCAGCGCCAGGCGGACCTCCTTCAAGGCATCCGCAATGTTCTGCTCGGTCAGCACACCATGACCGCGCAGTTTCTTCAGGATTTTCTCGAACTTATCACTTAGCGCATCAAGCATGGCCGCACAAACAAAGAGGCAATCGAAGCCTTCGCCTGGATCTCCGATCGCCTCGAAAAGCCTAAAAAAAGAGTGTCATGCAGTTTAATAGGCAGCCCCCGGAGAAGTCAAGAGACCGAATTGAACCTGAATTGAGACGCACAGCGTCGGCGGACTACTCCGAGGCCCACAGCCTGTACGTCACAGTCCTGCAATTTGTTGACATCAAAACGGGCTTCCGATATGGTGCCATCATTGTCTCAGGCCGACTACGCAGGGTCGATTAGGAGTCAGACCGGATGAGAAAATCGCCAGGGGTGCTGCTGATCTTCATCATGATTGGCGGGTTGCTCGGGGGCATTCTTGGCGAAATTTTGCGTGTGATGGCTCCCCATGGAACCATTCAAAACATTTTTTCCACCGCCCTCAGTCCGGGCATCAGTCCTCCCCTCACCATCGACCTGATCCTCCTGCAATTCACCATCGGGTTCAAACTCAAAGTGAATCTCCTCAGCTTCTTAGGCATGTTCTTGGGTCTCTACCTCTACAAGCAGGTGTGATCCTTCACCGTTTCAATTCCAGATCCCTCATTCTCAGATCCCGAATCCGATTGCGCAACTCAGCCGCTCGCTCGAACTCCAATTCTTTCGCCGCCGCTTTCATCTCGGCTTCCAATCGTTGAATAGTTTCTCCCTTATCCTCTTGCCGCGCGTAGGCTGCGACCGGCTCGGCCACGAGATCCAACTGGAGATAATCCATCTCGGCCGCCGCATATTCTAACGCCGGAATTTCCTTCTTCACGCTTTCCGGCGTGATGCCATGCGCCTCATTGTACTCTGCCTGAAGGCACCGACGGCGCGAGGTCTCCTCGATCGCCAGTCGCATCGACTCCGTCATGACATCGCCGTAGAGAATCACTCGCCCCTCGACGTGACGCGCCGCACGTCCTGCTGTCTGAATCAGCGACCGATGTGAGCGCAAATACCCCTCCTTGTCCGCATCGAGAATCGCCACGAGGCTCACTTCCGGAAGATCCAATCCCTCCCGCAACAGGTTGATCCCGACCAGCACATCGAAGACACCGCGCCGCAGGTCCCGGACGATTTCCGCACGTTCCAGTGTTTTGATGTCCGAGTGAAGGTAGCGAACCTTGACGCCGAGATCGTGATAATACTCCGTCAAGTCCTCCGCCATGCGTTTGGTCAACGTCGTGACGAGCACTCGACTTCCCTTCGCCACCTCCGAGCGGACCTCTCCCAGCAGATTATCCACCTGTCCCTTTGCCGGGCGGACCTCGATCATTGGATCCATAAGGCCGGTCGGACGGATAATCTGCTCCACCACGTCCTTCCCGGCATGATCCAGTTCGTAAGGGCCCGGTGTCGCAGAGACATACACCACCTGGTTCAGACACCGTTCAAACTCTTCAAACTTGAGAGGACGATTGTCCACAGCGGACGGGAGCCGAAATCCGTACTCCACCAGGGTCCTTTTTCTCGAATAGTCCCCCTCATACATCCCGCCTACTTGGGGAATCGTGGCGTGCGACTCATCGACAATGAGCAAGAAATCATTAGGGAAGTAATCCAGCAGGGTCGGTGGCGGCTCGCCGGGTGCGCGGCCGCTCAGATGCCGCGAGTAGTTTTCGATCCCATGACAGTAGCCCATCGCGCGAATCATCTCGAGATCGAACTTGGTACGCTGCGCGATCCGCTGCGCTTCCAGCAGCCGGTTGTTCTTGCGGAAGTAGGCAACTCGCTCATCGAGTTCCTCTTCGATCCCATTAATGGCCCGTTCCCAGCGGTCCGGATGAATCAAGTAGTGCGTATTGGGATAGATCGGCACCTTTGGCAGCTTGCCCAGCGACTTGCCCGTGAGCGGATCGATCTCGTGAATCGCGTCCACCACATCGCCGAAGAGCTCCACCCGCACGGACACGGCATCATTGGATGCGGGAAAGATTTCGATCACGTCGCCACGCGCGCGAAATGTCCCGCGATGAAAGTCCGCATCGTTCCGTACATACTGAATCTCGACCAGCTTCGACAGAATCTGTTCACGCCTGATTTCCATCCCTTCTTCCAGATAGAGCAACATGCCGTGATAGACCTCCGGCGAACCAAGGCCATAGATGCAGGAGACGGAGGACACGATGAGCACGTCGTTCCGCTGCAACAACGACGTCGTCGCCGAGTGCCGCATCTGATCGATCGCGTCGTTGATCGAGGCGTCCTTCGCGATGTAGGTATCGGTCTGGGGAAGATACGCTTCCGGCTGGTAGTAGTCGTAGTAGCTGATGAAGTATTCGACCGCGTTGTGCGGGAAGAACTGTTTAAACTCTTGATAGAGCTGCCCTGCCAGCGTCTTGTTGTGAACGAGCACCAGCGTCGGCTTCTGCACATGCTCGACCAGGTTGGCCATGGTGAAGGTCTTGCCCGATCCCGTGACCCCGAGCAACACCTGGTGCTTCTTGCCGGCGTTCACCCCGGCGGCCAGATTCTCAATGGCCCGCCCCTGATCTCCGCAGGGCTTGAACGGCGCTTCTAGCTTAAATTGATGACCCTTCGACATCATAATCATCCTACCAAGGACAACAGAATCGCTTCTAGCAGGATGCCCCCAAAGGCTGCCGGCTTTGTTCCTGCCCGCCTGCCGTGCACAGCACGGCCAGGTTTCGCGTCGTTCATAACACTCGTGAGACATGAAGCGTTGCGGAAAGGACAAGTCGCCTACGGTCGCGCCTGTGGAAAGACGCGTCTCGGCGCGCCGCGGTCGGGCTGATGAGAAGGACGGTCTTTTTGATCACCCTGCAAGCTATGCCGGCGCTGTCGCCACGCACAAGATCACAACAGCTTTTCGAACGAAAACTCAGTTTCTCTTTAGCTTGTTAGATCTTACTCTTAATCCGCTCAAACCGCTCTGTCAGTAGGACGCCGTTGGCCTTCAAGCCGTTTGTCTGCATGGTCTGCTGCACGGCTTGGATGCGATTGGAAAAGTTCGGGTGGGTTTTGAAAAACGCTTGGTCGTCGCCTTTCAGAGCTCTGAGCCGGTTTAAGAACGTCACATAGGCGGCTGGGTCGTAGCCGACGCGAGCGGCGAACACATCCCCGATCTGATCCGCCTCGATTTCCTTTCCCTGGTCCAATCCTTCATCCAGCAGCTTCTTCACCGCATTGTCGATCACGCTCTTGAACGCCTCGGGATTTTGCCCCGCATAGGCGAGTCCCGCTTCGGTCACTCCGGCGATCTGTTTCGACCGCTGAATGACATCGAGGATATGTTTCTGCGACACGTGAGCGATTTCATGGCCCAGCACCGCCGCCAGCTCCGCTTCGTTCTGCACATTCTTGAGTAATCCGCGCGTCACGAAGATGTAGCCGGCCGGCGCGGCAAAGGCGTTGATCGAGTCGTGATTCAGGATTGCAAAGCGGTAGGGGATATCCGGCCGGTCGCAGGTGTTGGCGACCGAACGCCCGACCAGATTGACGTACCGGACCAGTTGCGGATTATTGACGACGCCTCCATACCTCGCCACGACTTGCAACGCGATCGCCTGCCCGATGGAGGACTCTTCTTCATACCCGATCGGCAGAAGCCCGGCGACCAAGCTACCGGTGCCCCGGATCACTCCGGCCAGCCGCTCATTGCCGGATTGGCGCGCCGCTTGTTCCGCCGCCTGTTGCAGTTCCGCGCAGCTTCCAAGAGAAAGAGACAGGGTGATCAGACCGAGAACGGCGGAGAGTTTATTTCGCATATTCGCCCAGCCCTCCTTCCTTCAGAAACTCTTCGACCTCCTGATCAGGAAGCTGATAGGCCGTCATGCGATCAACCGCCTCACGATCCCGCTGCGAAATGCCGGTGCGATTCGCATACCCTTCCGACGCCTTGTCCAGCCCGCGCGCACCCGCCGACGCAGTGGTGCCGGACGCCTCCCCACGTCTCATGCTCCGGCCGAGTTGCGCGAAGGTGTCGCTCCCACCGGATGGTTTGGTGCTGGAGACTTTGTTGGAAAAGATCCAACCCTGGACACCGGCGGCAGTCTTCACCTGAAGCCAGTTCCCATCCTTACCTGTGACCTCCAGAGCATCTCCAAGCTTCACATTCGCAACGACCGCATCCAGCGAAGTCTTGCCCGACCGCAGTTGCGCCGTCTTAGCCTGCACGTACACGGTCTCCGCCTGGGCATTCCCGCCTATGAACAGCAGCGCCGAACAGACGATTCCACCGTAAAGCCACGCGAGCTTTGTCCGTCTCACAGTACCCTCCACCTTGAAAATTCTCGTCAATCGTCAACCGTCATTCGTGGCAGAAAATCGTCATCGGCTTTTCTCGTTCGACAAATGGCGATTGACACCATATCACGCCTACTTGGATTTCAGTTCGTACACTCCGTCCCAATCGACCGGCGGCGGCGCCGCGAGATACGCGACCGTGCGTTCTCGATAGACCTTAGATGGCCCATCAGTAGGATCTAAATCAAGTGCTGCTTCGAACCTCGCCTTCGCCGTCGCGAAATCTCGCGCCTTATATGCACTCAATCCTTCCCGATACAAGGCCACGAGTTTCTGCTTCTCGGAACTGAGGCTCCCTTTGCGGGCCAGCAATTCATAGACGACCACCGGCTCGTGCTTCCCCTTCACCCTCATCCGGTCCACTTCGCGCGTCTCGATGTCCGCACTCGCCAGCTCCGCCGTGCGGGGCCCGAGCAGGATCAAGGTATCATAAAACTTATTGGCCCCTTCAAGCCGCGAGGCAAGGTTCACGCTGTCCCCCATCACCGTATATTCCAGCCGCTCCTGCGAACCCATGTTCCCCACCACCAGTTGGCCGGAGTTGACGCCGATGCGGGCCGCAATCTCCGGATAGCCCTGCGCTTTCCAGGTTTCCCGCAGACGTGCGAGCTCTACTTGGCTCTCCAGTGCAGCGTAGCAGGCCAGCGTCGCATGATTCGGATCGCCGAGCGGTGCGCCGAAGATCGCCATGATCCCATCGCCGAGATACTTGTTCACGTTGCCTCGATGCTTCCGGATGATGTCCGTCATCGCGGACAGGTAGAGATTCAACAGCTCGACCAGCCGTTCCGGCGGCAGTTGTTCGGAGATCGTCGTGAACCCCGCGACGTCGGAGAAGAACACCGTCAGTTCCTTCTTCTCGCCGCCCAGCTTGATGTCCTCCGGGTTACGCATGATCTCTTCGACCACCTCGGACGACATGTACTTGTCGAACACCGCCCGCAATTGCCGGCGCTGACGTCCCTCCGTCACATACTCGACCGTGGCAGCGGCGCCGAACGTCACAGCCCAGGCGCCAAGCGGGAACACGAGTTCCAGCCAGAGCCCATGAGAAGTAAAAGCATGGATCGTGAGCGCGTAATACCCCAGGGCGATACCAAGCCCCATCAGGAGCTTCAGGATGTTCCGACGCAGGAGCATGAAGCTCCAGGTCATCCCAAGACACAGCAACAATGTCGCGCCCACAAAGGCCCAATATGGAGCCTCGCGCAGGAACCGGCCCCGCAGCAGATTGTCCAGCGCCGCCATGTGGATCAAGACGCCCGAGGTGAACGGGGAGAGTGGTGTCACCCGCAACTCATAAGTTCCCGCCGCGGTTGTCGCCACGAACACGATCTTGTCCTTGAACAGCGCGGGGTCGAGCAGCGGTCGTTCGCCCTTCTGCTGCTGTGCGAACGACTGCAACACCGCCCCCATCGAATAGGACGGATAGGTCCCGGCATCGAGCGTACCGTGCCAGTCGATCAGCATGGAGCCGTCCTTGGTCAGAGGCACGGTGAGGGAACCGACGCGGAGACTACCACGCTCGATCGCGACCTGCCCAACACCCTGGAGTTTCGCTGCCACGGCCAACGCCAGATGAGGCAGGTAGCTGTCACCCAGACGACTGATCAACGGAATCCGCCTCGTCGTGCCGTCGCGATCCGGCGTCAGGTTGATGTAGCCGAGCCCGCTCACCGCTTGAGTCAACGGCGGAATCGGCCCTTTCACGCCCGAGCGCGGCGCGAGCACCGTTCCGGGAGCATCGACCCGGAGCGCGGCTTTCGCCAGCACTTCCGGCGCCGCCGGCTGCGGCTCATCCTGAAACAGAATGGGAAGAAACACATGGCCGGCTGACCGGATATCGTCGGCAAACGATTGGTCGAACTCCTCCGCGTTCTCGTCCGGCTCCAGAAACAACACATCGAACACGACTGCCTTCGCGCCCGCCTCCTTGAGATACCGCACGACGTACCCGTGACGGTCGCGAGGCCATGGCCATCGCCCGAATGCTTCCAGGCTCGCTTCATCTACCGCCACGAGGGCGATGTCCTGGCTGGCCTTCGCCTTGTCGGCATAGTGCTGAAACCGGTAGTCGAGCGATTTCAGCTCCGCCACATCGAGCCACCCCGCCATGTGAAGCAGCACGGCAAGCAGGAACACGACGCATCCGACCACCGTGGCGACCGCGAGTTTCTTGAGTCGTTTTGCGCGATCCATTTGTTCCCGGGCGTTATGATGCCGCGCAGACAACGTCCGAACCGGCGCCAGGGTCGCCGATTCCCTGCAATGGAAAGTGGTGGCATCCTCCTAAAGAAGCGAAGGGAAGGGAACAGGAGGGAATACCGACAAATCAGGACACGTCGTCCGCACACCGTACGCCAAGCATCGGCCCCCAGTAGGTGACCTCGTCCCAGCCCCGATAACTCGCCCGAAGGTCAGGGGGCTTTTCGCTCCACTCTCCTCCGCGCAAGACCCGGAAGGAGCCGCGCAACGGCCCTTGCGGATCGCGAGCGGGAGACGTCTGGTAGAAATCTTCCGCGTACCAATCCTTCACCCACTCCGACACGCTGCCGATCAGGTCGAACACGCTATAGGGCGACATGGTGGCAGGTTGGCGACCCACCGGCTCCGTACTGTTGTTCCCGGCCTTGAGTTCTGCATTCTTCGCTCGGCTCTTCACCACCTCACCGCTGTTGCCCCAGGGGTAGCGCCGGCCGTCGGTCCCACGCGCTGCTTTTTCCCATTCGGCTTCCGTCGGCAATCGCTTACCGCGCCACTCACAGTAGGCACGCCCCTGCGTCCAGGTGATGCCCGTCACCGGATGTTCCACGCGCTGGGGATCGTCGAACGCCTGGCGGTCTTTCGGCGGGCTGCAGCCTCCTCCCTCGACACACTGCCGATACTGAGCATTCGTCACCTCGTACTTGTCGAACCAGTACGAGCTAAGATAGACCCGGTGCATCGGACGCGCGTCCGGCAGGCCATCTTCCGCCCCCATCCAAAACTCGCCGGCCGGCACCAGCACCATCCCTTCCGGTGGAACGATGCCGCGCTGGGCCAATTTCTGCAACTCCTCTTCCTGGCCAGCCCGAAGTTGCTCGTTTACCTTGGCAATCGCTTCCTCTTCGCTGGCCGTCGGCGGCTGTTCCCGCGCAGGAATCGGGTGGGGACGCGGCGGCGCGGCGGCCGAAGGATCGCTCTTAGATGACCCGCCGGCGACCGGAGCCGGCGACGTCGAGGCAGTGTCCGGATTTCTTACCGTCTCGATCCGCACCGAAGTCCGGACGACCTCTTGCGCAAGGTTTTCCTCCTCGCCGCCGCCCTTTGATTCTTTGCGTTTCTTTCCGATGACGGTGAAATCGAAATCCGGGATATTCGCCAGCAATGGAGTCGCATAGGTAACCGGCACCGCAAAGGACATGCCTTCAGGCACAATGCCGGAGGGATGGCTGAACTTGGTGGTAAGGATACCGATTACCTCTCCGTGTCGATTGAAGACCGCTCCTCCGCTATTGCCGGGGTTGACCGCCGCATCCACCTGAAAAACCCGCTGCACACCCTTCGTCCGCACCGCTGCAATCCGCCCGCGGGTCACGGACACTTCCCGGAGACCGAACGGAAAACCGACGGTGATGACTTCCTGGTCGAGCCGGACAGAACCGGCATAGCCGATGGGAGCCTCGGTCAGCCCCACGGTCTCGATTTTGAGCAACGCAAGGTCGTGTTCCGGATCGGCACTGACGAGCGTCGCCGGCGCGCGAAATTCTCCCGGCGTCACCACGACAATCCGCCGTGCGTTGACGATAACGTGATGCGCCGTCAGCACATATCCGTCGCTGTGTACGATGACCCCGCTTCCCGCCGGTTTCTCCACGGCCCCGCCCGGTCGCTCTGCCGCCCAGAGGCCGCTCGGGTTACCGACGATCACAAGCCACAAGAAATACGCCATCCGTCTCATGGTCGAATCGGAATCGCCACACTAATCGCGCCGGCGTTTTGTCCCAGCTTGAGCCCCTCGCGAGGATAGCCGGTTCGGTCCGGTTCCCCTTTCGGCTCGCCATGACAGTCCAGACACCGCCTGGTCGTGTACAGCGGAAACATCAGGCGTAGCGAGTCGCTCTTCGCCGTGACTTCGCTCACCGCCTTTTCCCGCGGGTAGGATGGATCGGCAAACGCTTCGAGCGCCGCCCGTTCATAGGAATCCGGCGCATTCGCGGGATTGCGAGGCGCCAGCGCCGTTTGTTTCAGCAGCACGCCGGTTCGCTCGGTGAAACGGCTCGCGACTCGCGCGCCGAAGATCGCCGGAATAAACCCTTTCTCCCCGGGACGAGGCTGTCTGATTTCCGGTTGCGCTTCCGCCACCACCTGCTTGCTGGCCGAAACCAGCTCCTTCAACAACCGTTTACTTCTCTCCGGAATCCGCGCGCTATCGAGTTCGCGCAAATCGGTGCCCGATCGACTAAGAAAGACCTCGATCAGTTGCCGCTCGAACGCCTCAGGCGTGAATCCTTTGCCGGACTTCTCCATCTCACCGAACAGCGGTTGGTTCTCGTTCACGACCGCACGCCCCGAGTCCAACAGGATTGCGAGCAAGCGCGCCGTCGTTTCGAGTTCAAGGATGGTTTGAAAAGGAACGCCAGCTTCCAACCGACGATCCTTGGCGCAAGCAAGCTCGCTGCCCGCCCAGCCAGACCAGGAAAAAACAAGTAGGGTCGGGAGAAGCCATTGCAGGCGACTACCCATGATATCGACCCTGTTACGCACGAATTATCGGAGGGAAACGCGAAGCGCGACCCCTTGTCCGCGGGGTTGCAGACAAGGGGCCGATTACAAACGGATGGTACTGTCGGTTCCAGGTGAAGTCAAGACGTGGCAGGCCGCCACCCTTCTCTCACCGGGACGGACGGATGTCGATCATGTAATTGTCGGCATCAAGCTCGATCGTGACCGGCTTGCCTTCCTGCATCACAGATAGCTTACTGCCGGCGAGGGTGTCCACCTCAAAGCTGACATCTCCTTCCGGAGTAGAAAGCTGAATCTCGCCCCAATAAGGGTCGGCGTAGCGAAGGGTGCCGGCGACCATCCGATGTTGGCCAAAAGACCGACCGGCCAGTGCAGCGTCAAGCAACTGGTTTCCGGAGTCCACCAGCATGTTGACCGCATCTCCGATTCTTGCGTCGTGCAATCCCAGCCGATCCGCTTTCTTCTGGCTGATCCATCGAGGCCGCAGGGTGTCCGTCTTGACAAAGAGCAGGCCCGAATCGATCTTGTAGATCACCCCGCTGAATTCGTAATGCCCACCTGGCTCACCAACCTGTCCAGCGCCCGCCGGCGCCACAAGAAACAGAGCCGCCGCAACTGCCAGCAGGAAATAGAGTGTGTATCGCATACCCTCACCTTCCTTTCTCATCCTTTATTCTATCTATGATCTATCTATCCAACGACCACCGAGACCGGATACTCAACCCCGGTCACGGTGGTCGCCTCATGGCGCCCCATTCCAGGAACTTAAAAACCTCCAGCCGGAGGTGCAGGGACGGAAATCCCATACTCCTGGATCGGTGTCACCATCAGCGCGAAATTGAAGAGTTCGTCGGCCGCCACATCGTGAATCCCGTGATCCCGGTTCCGAAGCATCTTGAACCACTTACCCATCTCCGTCCTCACCGTCCGTTGATCACCTCGGTTCAACGCCTCACGCACAAGCGTCAACTCACCCAGATAGGGTTCCCAGTTGGAGGTGGGGTAGTTGGTTTTGTAAAAGACGACCGAGTTGGTGAGCTCATCGATCCAGTTTGCTTGAGCTACCGCGAGGCCCCCCGCAAGCAAGACCAATGCGCAACCAACCGCGATGACCATCCCAAGTGTTGCTTTCATGGTGGCCTCCTCTCCGCCATTGCGAAGCACCTGCGGGAACCGGCTCCCGGCTAGAAGGAAACCGTGGACTGACTGTCAGACTCCCTGGCATTCTCAAAGTCGGCTCGATCAGGGACCCTCAAGTGTTTCAGATCCATTTCAATAATCTCCTCGGTCTCCGGCGCCTTCATCGGCCTCTCTATTCCCTTCCCCAGTTCGCCGGGCAGGGTTTCGCCTTTTCCTCCGGTCGCCTCTTGTCCCCCTGGTCCTTTCATCTCCGTCTGTGGACCGATCGCCTTCTCCACTGGCTGATCCGCAGCGAGCGCGAATGGGCCAGCCATGAAAATCATCACCGCAAGCCCCGCGATCGCGAGCGCCCCGCTTATCAATAGATGTCGTCTCATCGCTCTACCTCCTTGCTTGATCAGAGTGAACGACCCCTCTTTTGGGCTGGTGCCTTGCACTCACCGATTACGGGCGCTATCCTACGGAGCGTACTGAGCAAAACCTATCACCGGAAGGATGGATTTTGCCTACATCATTCGGGTGAGGGCCGCTCATTCTCGATCTGCTCCGCGGACCTTGCAAAATCCCTCTCCTTCGGTCATGCGGCACCGGGGTCAAACACGTCATTGATCCAGTAGTCGCAACCTTCGAGACCGCAGGGAGGTCCCCCTTCATACGGAGTGTTGATCGTGTGGTCCGGTACACTCATCGGCCTCTCGTTCACGATCCCGAGATCGATAGATGTAACCGTGGTCGACTCGTCGGTTGACCGAAGACTGAGCGCAAAGTTATACAACTCATCCGCGGCCACATCGTTGATGCCGTGCGCCCGACTGAGCAGCATCTTCAGAAAGTGATCCATCTCGACCTTCACAATCCGCTCGTCCCCGCGACCGATCCCCTCCCGGACTTTGGCCAGCCGATCAAAATAGGGCTCCCAATCGCCGGTCGGATAACTCGTCTTGTAGAAGGTGGCGGCGTTCGCGAGTTCGTCGGCCCAGTTTCCCGCAGCCAGAGCTGAGCCCCCGATCCACAGGCACACCGCCAAAGCGACGGTCAACGCAATCGCTACTTTTGTGTTCATGGCTGCCTCCCTTCTCCACGTCCCCCGCATCATGCTTCCTCTTCGCGCGGCTGATCTCAACTCTTCAGGATCCTCCCCATCAATTGAAACGGCGCAACCCAAACCACCCCCTTATGACCCCCGAATCCTCATAGCCATATGGCCCTCACCCCCTCGGATCACAGGATCGAACGCCACTGTCGGCTGAATCTCGCTTCGGCACCTGAACGATGGGCGCTATCTTAGGCGGCGGATTCACAGACGGCCATTACCTGGAAGATAGTTTTTGCGTACACCGTTCGGGTGATGAAAAGACGCGAGGTTACTTGGCGTTGAGATAGGCGAGCACCGCCTCGACCCGGCCGGCGACGCCGAGCTTGCGGTAGATATGGTGAAGGTGGGTTTTTACAGTATCGGCAGAAACGCACAACTGATCGGCGATTTCCTTGTTGCCCAGGCCGGCGGCGGCATAGGCGAGAATTTCGCGTTCGCGGTCGGTCAACGAAGCGAGGCCGTCGCCTTCGTGCCCGCGTGCCCGGGCCATCGCCGTGACAGCAGCCTGCGCAAACCCGTCCGGCATGAAGGACGAGAGCACTCGCTCGCCCTTGTGCGTGCCACGGATGATCCGCAGGAATTCCTGATGGTCGGCATCCTTGAGAATATAGCCGCTGGCGCCGGCCTGCACCGCGGCCACAATCCGCGCATCGTCGTCATGAACGGACAGCATCAGCACTTTGACTTCAGGCAGACAGCCGCGAATGAGACGCGTGGCGGTCACGCCATCGAGCTTGGGCATATCCACGTCCATGAGCACCATGTCCGGCTTGAGCTTCATGGTCAGATCGAAAGCCTCTCGGCCATCGGTAGCCTCCCCCACCACGACGAGGTCTCGCTCGCGCTCCAACAGCAGGCGGAGGCTTTGCCTGAAGAGTCGTTGATCTTCCGCGATCACGAGCGTGATCGGCATAGCGCCTCCTGCTCCAGCGGAAGCGCCACCGTGAACCGCGCTCCCCCGCCAGGTCTGTTCGCCGCTCTGATGCGCCCGCGGTGGGCTTCGACCACCAGCCGGCAAAAATGCAGGCCGAGCCCGCGACCGATCCGGAAATCGCGGGCATCTTTCTTCCGGAAAAACATCTCGAAGAGATGCGGCAGATCGCCGGGCTCCATCCCCGGCCCTTCATCCTCAACATGGATCACCACCAACGGCCCATCCGCTTCGCCCCCCCCGGCTGCCGGGCTTCCGCCGCTTTCGCAGGACAGCCTGACGGTGATTTCCCCGTGCGGAGGAGAATACTTCAGGGCATTGTGCACAAGGTTCATCACCACACGCTGCAAACGCCGGCGATCCGCCGTCAGCAGTACGTCTTCTTCCGGCATATCCGGCCGGAGCACAACGCTTCGGGCTTCCGCTTCCGATCGGAACAGATGCAGCACTTCATGCAAAGCGGTGTTGACGGAGAAACGGGACGTCATCAACGGAAGGCCCGAATAGCTCTCCTGATAGACATCCAACATGTCGTTGATCATCCCGATCAGGAGATCCGTCGTGAATCGCAGATCCTTGCACCACCGGTCCAGGGGTTCGACCTGAACCTCCTGCCGCTGGCCCAACAACTCCAGCGTTTTCTTGATCCCGGCGAGCGGATTGCGAATGTCGTGAGCAAACATCGAGGCGAACTGACTGAGGGAGGCCAACCGATCCGCTCGCAACAACTGCTGCTCAAGTTCTTTCTTTTCGGTGAGATCGCTCAATTGCATCATCACCGAGACCACCCGACCGGCTTTTTCCACCGGAACCAGATCCACATCCATGATGAACTCGCCTCCTGCCGGAGCCGCCACATGCATTTCTCCCGCGGGCCTTTCTTTCCCGCTCCGGAACACTTCATCCAGAAGCTGCTGTAAGCGACCCCGATCCGGCTCGACAAACAACTCGATGACGGACGTCCCGCTCAACTCGTGCAATCGCCGCCAGAGTTTGATCTCGCCGCGGCGGTTCAAGTCGATGATTCTCCCATCGGCATCGACGAGCAACTTCGTATCGGCGGAGTGATTCCACAGCATCCGGTAATGCTCTTCCGATGTCGCGATCTCACGGTTGGCCCGCTCCAACTCTTCCACGTGACGCTGGCGTTCCCGGGACGCCCGCTCCAACCGTTCCGCCAAGTCATCAAAACTAGCGGCCAACGCATCGATCTCCACAATGCCGGCCGGACCATAGGCCGGAGGCACCTTAGAGAAGTCGGCTTGTCCCAACCATCGCACCCGTTCGACCAGCGCATTGATCGGCTGCACGATGCGGCGGGCGAGGCGCCATCGAAGCAGCGCGACCACGGCGACCGCCAGAACCCCGAACGCTGCAAGCTTGTACATCAGCATGCGCAATGGGGCATAGGTTTCACCCGGATCTTGCCGTACCAGGATGTGCCAGGTTCCTTCCTGCACGATGCTCGGCCGGAGCGCCACGGATGCGATTCCGATGATCCCTCCTTCATGGCCGTGGGTGTCGTCCACCACCTCCAGCCACCGCGCTTCCGCAAGGCGGCGATCCGTTCCGACGAGAGAACCCAGCCAGGCGTTGGCGGAGGTATGCTCTGCCGGAGGAAGGATCGGACAAGCTAAGACAACACCCTGTACCCCCAACAACATCACGTGGCCGGTTTCTCCGATCCTGCTTCGCAAGACCGAATCGAACAGTTGATTCTTCTCAATGACGACCTTCAAAGCACCGAGGACGGTCTCTCCCTCACCGGCAATCGGCACCGCAACCTCCCAATACCCGTGACCGGCCTCGTCGATGCGCAGTTCCCCGGCCCAAGATCGCCGTTGCGCGAAGACCACCGGCCACCAAGGCTGCATGTTGTAATGGGTGCGCGTGGCTTCGCTGGTGACGCCGCCGACCGAGCGCCCCTGGCGATCGAGAATAACAATCGAGCGGAAATATCGGTGCTGCGCTTCCCTCCACCGCTGAAGCGCCGGCTGGTCGAAGGTGAGCCGGGTCCCCCCACGAACGGCATCGCGAACTTCTGGGAGATCGCTAAGCCGCTCCACCCATTCGATTTCCTTGTCCAAGATCAGCCCAACTTTGTCGGCGCTCTGGTGAGCGAGTTCCTGAAATGTGCGACCGATGGTCACGCGCAGAGACTGTTTGGCCTGCCAATAGGCATAGGTCAGACCGAATGCGCCGGAGAGCACACCGATGGAGAGAACCGAGAGCGTGATCAAGCGCTGGAGGCTGACCCGCTTCCTCATGGTACACGGGAGGGTGAGAA
>JBBIQV010000023.1:35076-43630 GCA_037442105.1 Nitrospiraceae bacterium
GCCTCGCGAACAACTGATTCCGATACTCGGCGTCACCATGGGCTCCCAAGCCATAGGAACCGTCGCGTACGTGATAGCCACGTTCGAAACGCGACCGGATGTCTCAGGCCTCGCCGTCCAATTCAAGAATTCGCCTGGACGCTTCTCCCGTATGGCCCAAACCTCCATCGAGCAGGCGATCCGCCGCACCGCCCGTTCCTTGAACTTGTCGACCGATTCCTGGACCGTAGTCCTCTCCGTCCCCTATCCCGACCTCACAATCTATGGGGAGAGCCTCTCCGCAATGGTAGGTTTGAGCGTGGCCGCCATGGCAACGGATCGGCCCATCGCTCCCGGCCACGTCATGACGGGCACGATCACGCCGGACGGACGGATCGGCG
Organism: Nitrospiraceae bacterium; assembly: GCA_037442105.1. GTDB lineage: Bacteria > Nitrospirota > Nitrospiria > Nitrospirales > Nitrospiraceae > JBBIQV01. The sequence goes on from JBBIQV010000023.1 coordinate 35,457, forward strand.
CCGTCGGTTCTGTTCCATTGAAAATCACCGCGGCCGGTCGGGCACACCTGCGCCGCGTGTTGGTTCCGGAGCAGCAGGACACCACCGACGGAGACTGGCAGACCCCGTTTCTGATGCAAGTCTCCCCGGTCGGCTCCGTCAATCAGGCGTTCGACGAATTGACCGGCACATCTTCCACTCCCTGAAAATCGTCCCTCCAACACCATGCAACTACCGGAGATCCACGATCGTGATCCCATCGCCTCCTTCGGCTCGTTCCCCTGCTCGGAACGCAGCCACGTACGGCGAATCTTTCAGGTACTCCCGGAGGGCGCCCTTCAATCGTCCCGTGCCATGTCCATGAATGATCCGCAACGACGGCATGCCGGCAAGCGTGGCTCGATCGAGCGCGGCGACGAGGAGATCGAGCGCCTCTTCCGCCGTTTTCCCTCGCACGTCCGTCAGTGATTCCGTGTCCAGCTCGCCCGGTCTCAGTATCGAGCGGTGGGACGCGACCGGCTTCGCGGAAGAGGGCTTGTCGGGCAGCGTCGGGGACGACCCTGCAATCCCCACTAATCCTGCGACTGTTGCGAGAATCTCCCCTTCTCCCACCTTCACGCGTACGCGCTTTTTGCCTTGCGGAACCTCCAACAGTGTCCCCACCATGCCCAGGCCGCTGATCTCCACCAGATCTCCCACCACCAACGCCTCAACCGGCTTACGCTCGACGGGCGGCGACAGCTCGGCACGGGCCTGCGTTTCCAGTTCGACGAGCCGCTGCTTGGCGTCCTTGGCCTTGAGGAGTGTTCGCTCCTGCTTGAGACTGTCGATGGTCGCCTGGACTTCGGCCCGAGCGCGCAGGAACTCGTCGGTGAGCTTTCGTTTGATCCCCTTCCGTTCCTCCCGCTCCGCCCCCTGCAATCGCGTCAGCAGCTCCTGGGCTTCCCGCGCCGACCGTTCGGCCTCCGCACGAGCCAACGCCAACCGATCTCCCTCTTCTGCCAATCGACGCTGTTTCTGATGTAGATCGTTCAGCAAGTGGTCGAGCGCGCGATCATCCGTGTGGAGCCGGCGCTGCGCATCCTCCAGAATCGATTCCTCCATGCCCAACCGCCCGGCGATTTCAATGGCCGACGACCCGCCGGGCGTGCCCATAAACAGCCGGTACGTCGGAGAAAGGGTATGCACGTCGAACTCGACGCTGGCATTGGCAAACCCGGGCGTCGTTTGAGCGAGCACTTTCAGGGCCGTATAGTGGGTCGTTGCCACCACCTTCATCCGGAGTTGTGCCAGACGAGCGAGCAACGCCTCGGCCAGTGCGGCGCCCTCCGCCGGGTCTGTAGAAGTCACCGGTTCATCGAGCAGCGCCAAGGCGGTGGTCGGCCGCTCTGCTGCGTCATCGAGCTGCCGGGCTGCTTCGGCATCCCTCAGTAGATCGATCATGTGGACGATGTGCGCAGAGAAACTCGAGAGGTCCCTCGCGAGGTCCTGTGCGTCACCGATATCCGCGTAGACGGCCGAGAAGACCGCCATCTCGGACTCCGGCTCGCATGGCAGGTGCAACCCCGCCCGAACCATCAAGGCGAACAGACCGAGAATCTTCAACGTGACCGTCTTGCCTCCGGTGTTCGGCCCGGAAATCACCAGCACCCGTACGGTTTCGTCGAAGAAGATGTCGTTGGGCACCACCCGCTCTTTCGTCAGAACCAGCAGGGGGTGGCGCGCTTGCTTCAGCATGATACGCCCACGATCGTTCAGAGCGACCGGATTCCCCTTGATCCGCGCACTGAGCTCGGCTTTGGCCGCAATGCAGTCCAACTCCGCCAGCCCATCGAGCGCCGTCAGCAGCGCATCGGCCTGCCCGGCCACCAGATCCGTCAACTCCCGCAAGATCCGGCGCACTTCCCGCTCGACTTCCAGTTCCGCCACCTTAATCGCGTTGTTCAACTCCACCAGTTCGCGAGGCTCCAGAAACACCGTTGCTCCGCTGGCTGACACATCATGAACGATGCCGGGAATTCGCCCTTGCATCTCCGCCTTCACCGGAACCACGTAGCGGCCTTCCCGTTGGGCGAAGTAGGACTCTTGCAGAACTTCAGCATAGCGCCGGGATTGTAGAATCTGCTCAAGCCGGTGCCGCATGGTCTGCTTCAGATCGTGCGCATGGTGGGTGAGGCGCCGCAATTCCGGTGTCGCCGAGTCCTTCATTGAGCCATCAGGTTCAATCGCCGCATCCAGGGCTTCCTTCAGCCGACGGAACTCCACGATCCCGATAAGCGGCTGCGCCGTTATATGAAGCGCCGGGGCGTCGTGCCGGTGCCGATTAAGGTGGCGCCGCACCTCCTCCGCCTGTCCGAGCACTACCGAGCAATCACGAAGCTCGTGGGACTCCATCGGCGCGCCCTTAACCGCCCGCATAAGCGGCTCCCGCAGGTCCGGAAAGGACAGAGCAGGAAAGGGATCCGTCCCGGCCCGCAAGTTCACCATCTCGGTGGTTTCATCAAGCTTCTGCCGCGCCGATTCGAGCGTCGCATCTCCACGCAAGGCCCGGCAACGTTCGGCCCCCATGCCGGACCGCGCGGAGGAGGCCACAACCTCGATGAGTTTGTGCCACTCCAACACCCTGACCGCAACGGATTCGAGCGTCTCGCGTTCCATCGCCATGTTTGCTGACCAACTCCCTAGCCCGTCCACGCCTCCTTCGCCTCGGCACGAACGGCAAGGTCGGACAGGCTCCCAACAGGACTCTACAGAACCGGGCGAACCCACGCAAGGTGACGCAGCCGATTTGTGCGGTGCCCCCGCCAAACAGCCGCGTGCTTGTTTCGTTGTCTCATCTTGACAAGAAATAGGGCCCTCGATACTATCCGGCGCGTAGGCCGGTGATGGAAACCGGCTTGTTTTTTATAGGAGAAAACTCGCATGGCCATTCGCATCGGCATCAACGGTTTCGGACGGATCGGCCGCAATGTTCTGCGCGCATCTCTCGGCGATCCAGACTTGCACTACGTCGCGATCAACGACCTGACAGACGCAAAAACCCTTGCCTACTTGCTCAAGTACGACTCGGTGCACGGCACCCTCAAGCACAGCGTCGAGGCCAAGGACAACCAGCTCATCGTCGACGGCAAGCCGATCACCGTGCTCGCAGTAAAAGATCCCAAGGAGCTCCCTTGGAAAGACCTGGACGTTGACATCGTCATCGAATCCACCGGCCGGTTCACCGATCGGGAAGGAGCCGGCAAACATCTGTCCGCCGGCGCTAAGACCGTGATCATCTCCGCTCCGGCGAAAGATCCCGATGTCACGATCGTTTTGGGCGTGAATGACCGCGCCTACGACCCTAAGACCCATCGCATCATCTCGAATGCCTCCTGTACGACCAATTGCTTGGCTCCCGTGGCAAAGGTGTTGATGGAGTCCTTCGGCATTAAGCACGGCGTGATGACCACGATCCACTCGTATACAAACGATCAGCAACTGCTCGACCTGCCGCATAAAGACTTGCGGCGCGCGCGGGCCGCCGGAATGTCCATGATCCCCACCAGCACCGGCGCCGCGAAAGCGCTTCACTTGGTACTGCCGCAACTCAAGGGTAAAATGGATGGACTTGCCATCCGGGTTCCCACCCCCAATGTGTCGCTGGTGGACCTGACCGTGGAGACCGAGAAAGATTGCGACGTGGCGACGGTCAACGCCGCATTCCGCAAGGCGGCGGAGGGGCCGTTGAAGGGTATCCTGGACTATTCCGAGGACCCGATCGTCTCCGTCGACAAAAAGGGCGACGACCACTCCGCGACCGTCGATGCGCCGCTGACCACGGTGATCGAGAAGCGTCTCGTGAAGGTCACCGCCTGGTACGATAACGAGTGGGGCTATTCATGCCGCGTCCGCGATCTCATCAAGATGATCGCAGCCAAGGCATAAGCGTTCGGGATCGTGCATGAACCTGCACAAGCAAACCATCGAGGACGTCCAACTGTACGGCAAGCGGGTCATCATTCGTGCCGACTTCAATGTCCCGCTGGATGACTCCCTTCAGATCACCGACGACACCCGCATCCGCTCCACCCTTCCGACGATCAACCGCGCCGTGGATGACGGCGCCAAGGTCATTCTCTGTTCACACCTGGGACGGCCGAAGGGAACATTCGACCCCAAGTACAGCTTGGCACCGGTCGCGAGACGGCTGGGGCGCCTCCTCGGGAAAAGCGTGACGTTTGCTCACGACTGCATCGGACCGGAGGTCGAGAAGCTGGTCGAAAAGTTGGCCCCCGGCGACGTCCTCCTGCTCGAAAATCTGCGCTTCCATGCGGGCGAGGAACAGAACGACGACGCCTTCTCCAAGGCACTGGCCTCGCTCGGCGATGTCTACATCAACGATGCGTTCGGCGCCGCACATCGGACGCACGCCTCGACGGTCGGCATCACGAAGTTCATCAAGACGTCCGCCGCCGGCTATCTCTTGAAAAAAGAAATCGAGTACCTGGAAGGCGCGGTAGCCAATCCGGTTCGCCCCTTCGTAGCCGTCCTGGGCGGCGCGAAGGTGTCGGGAAAGATCGGCGTGATCGAAAACCTGGGCAAGCGGGTGGACAAGGTCATCATCGGCGGCGGCATGGCGTTCACGTTCCTCAAAGCCATGAGGCTGGAGATCGGCAACTCGCTGGTCGAGAATGACATGCTGGATTTTGCGAAGGGCGTTCAAGATCACGCCTTCCAGAGCGGAGTGAAATTCTACTTGCCCGTGGACTGCGTCGTGGCGGCCAGCCGCGAGCCGGGCGCCGAAACCAAGATCGTCCCGGTGCAAGAAATCCCCAAGGGCTGGTACGCGCTGGACATTGGACCGGCCTCGGTGAAACTGTTCGCCGAAGTCGTGCAGAACGCCAAGACGATCCTCTGGAACGGCCCGATGGGCGTCTTCGAAATCGACGCCTATGCCCGCGGCACTCTGGCCATGGCGCACGCCGTTGCAGACGCCTATGCCTTGACGATCGTCGGAGGCGGGGAGACGGCGTTGGCCGTCCATCGCGCGGGCGAATCCGAAAACATCTCCTTCATTTCGACGGGCGGCGGAGCCGCGATCGAGCTGCTGGAAGGAAAAACGCTTCCTGGTCTGGCCGCCCTCCCCAACCGCGCAACTTGATCGATCACTATCGCGCGACGGTACACCCGGCTTCCACAAACACCGTGCGGACTCGACTCATCGTCGGAAACTGGAAAATGCACAAGCCGGCCACGGAGGCGGCGGTCTTTGTGCGCCGGCTGACAGACCTCTTGCCTTCGGTTCGGGGGATCGAAGTCGTCCTCGCTCCTCCGTTCACCGCCCTGCAAGCGGTCCGTGATGCCTTGGGACATGATTCTGCTCTCTCGCTGGGCGCGCAAAATCTGTTCTGGGAAGACCAGGGGGCCTTTACCGGAGAAGTCTCCGCGCCCATGCTGAAGGACCACGGCTGCCGATTCGTGATCGTGGGCCATTCGGAACGGCGCAAGTTCTTCGGCGAGCAGGATGAAGGCATCAACAAGAAAGTCCGCGCGGCCTTGCGCCACGGGTTACAGCCAATTCTCTGCATCGGCGAATCGCTGGCCGAGCGGGAGGAAAGCCAGACGGACGCCGTCGTAACCGGCCAGCTCGTGAAAGGCCTGTCGGGGCTCAGCCACGACGACCTCCGTACCGTGACCATCGCCTATGAACCGGTGTGGGCGATCGGTACAGGGCGTGCCGCGACACTCGATCAGGCGGTGGCGGTGCACCGGCTGATTCGCCAAACCATCAGCGATCATTGGAAGCCGGAAAACGGACAAGCTGTGCGGATTCTCTATGGAGGGAGCGTCACGCCGCAGAATATCGCCTCCCTGCTGACATCCAACGAAATCGACGGAGCATTGGTCGGCGGGGCTTGTCTCGACCCAAACTCCTTTGCTACAATCGCCCAGCTTGCCGAATCGTCGTCTCGCTCAAAGTAAGGGATCGCCATGTACATTGTCGTGATTATCCTCCACGTATTTGTATGTTTCCTCATGATCGGCGCAATCCTGCTCCAATCCGGGAAGGGTGCTGAAATCGGCGCGGCGTTCGGCGGGTCTAGTCAGACGGTCTTCGGCAGCCGCGGCCCGGCCAATTTCCTGAGCAAGTTCACGGTCGTCGCAGCCTGCGTCTTCATGCTGACCTCGTTCAGTTTAGCCATTCTGGCCAAGCAGCGGACATTTTCTTCGACGGTCATCGATCTGAATAAGAAGGAATCGCCCGTCGTCCCAGCCACTCCTCCGGCGGAGACTTCCGCCACGCCGGCCCCGCAGAGTCAGTCTTCGACCGATTCGTCTTCATCCGCACCAGCCGCGAAGTAACAGCCCCCAGCCTTCAGCAATCAGCGTTCGCCGAACAACAGGAGCCTGACAGTCTTGGCATGGCTGAAGGCTGAGTACGTGAGAGGAACTCAGACGCGCGTGAGCCAGGCTTCGTGGGTGGGATCTTCGCCACGGACGACGTCGAAGAACGCCTTCTGCAAGGCGAGCGTGATGGGGCCTGGCTTGCCAGCGCCGATACGCCGATTATCGATCTCGCACACCGGCGTCAGCTCGGCAGCGGTACCGGTCACGAAAACTTCCTCGGCCACGTACATTTCGTCCCTGGTGAACCGTTCCTCAACCACGGGGATATTGCGTTCTCCGGCAAGTTGGATGACCGAGGCGCGCGTGATCCCTTCGAGAATCGACGTGAGCGGCGTGGTCTTGAGCCGGCCACGACGGACGATGAAGATATTCTCGCCGGTCCCTTCGGCCACATACCCTTCAGGATCCAGCATGATCGCTTCGTCGTACCCGTCCGCCTTCACCTCGCGCTTGGCGAGAATCGAATTCACATAGTAGCCGGAAATTTTCCCTCTGGTCATCGACACGTTCACGTGGTGGCGGGTAAAGGACGACACTCTGGCTCGGATGCCGTTGGCCAGCGCGTCATCACCCAGATAGGTGCCCCAGCGCCAGGCCGCAATGGCCAAACGAACGGGATTGTCACCGGGATAGAGCCCCATCGCGCCGTACCCGATATAGACGAGCGGTCGAATGTAGCACGCCTCGAGCCGGTTGACGCGTACCGTATCAACGATGGCCTCCATCACTTGTTTCTTCTCATAGGGGATCTGCATCATGCCGATGTGCGCCGACTCGAACAGCCGATCCACATGCTCTTGAAGGCGGAAGATGGTCGAGCCCTGCTTGCCCTTGTAGCACCGGATGCCCTCGAACGCAGCCAGCCCGTAATGCAGCGAGTGCGTCAAGACGTGGACGTTCGCCTCCGCCCAATTGACGAACTTCCCGTCCATCCAGATTTTTTCGCTCGGTTGAAGCATGTGCCGTCCTGCCGTGAGGCCACTATAGCAACGCTCTCAAAATTCCGTCAAGCAAAGGCACAGACCATTCATCATGGCGCCCGCTGGATGCGGTCAAGGCCTGTTGGTAATAGGTCATCGTCTCCTGGAAACTGTGATCTCTATCCTTTTGCCTTTTCCATTTGCCTTTTACCTTTCGCTTAACTGAAAATGCGCGATCGGCAGACCTCATTTCTTTTCCGATCACCCCCGGATTGCTTCGAGGAGGAACGCCCATGACCAGCAACCATTCAACGGCCACGGCTCAGCAGATTCCCTCAGCAGGCGCAAGAATCCCCTGCGCGAACGCGCGCTCTTACCGAAGTCTCGCGGCAGCACTGGCTCTGTGCGCCATGACCACCGGCTGCGCCACCACCGGCGACCTGGAGAAGCTGAAGGCAGAATTGCAGGAGTCAGTCACGGCGACGAAGAAGGAGCTTGACCAAAAGCTGACGCCGGTCGCTCAATCGGTCGAGACGCTGAAGGGAGAAACGAAGGCCGGGTTCGAGGAGACCAAAAAGCAGATCGAAGAGCGGGAACGGCTGCTGGCACTGGACCTCAAGGCGCAGCAGGAAACCTTGAAGAAAGTCGACTCGCTGGTCACCGCTGCCCAGGCGACCCTAGCCGAACTCAGTGGTAAGACCGACGCCTTGACGAAAGACAGCACGGAACTCCGCACCGCCCTGAAATCGTCGAACCGCTCGATGCGCGATCTCCTCAGAACGCAGGAGACAACCTACCAAGAAGCGCTTCGCTCGATTCGAGCGGCATTGAACGAGCTAGGCGGGCTCGACGAGAAGCCCAAGTGAATCTCAGCGGTCATACAGC
>JBBIQV010000023.1:43730-47465 GCA_037442105.1 Nitrospiraceae bacterium
TTCGGGATGCACAATCCTGTAGTCCCAGCTATGTGATCTTGCTGAGTCTATGATAGACTGGCGCGCATGAAGATTCCTGGCTTGCATCGAGGTCAGGCCACTCTGCCACTGTGGGCGCAGCGCCTGCATCGCGACCCATACCGCTCTATCCCTGGAGGGACAACGTGGCCTGCGAGCCCAGAAGAAGGCTTACGGACAAGCGTCGAGTTGGCGGATCTTGGGCATCGCCAGTGGCTTGCATCTTTTCGCCAAGATCATCCGAATCTACCGCTCCAAGAGGTAGAGCAACGTGCTTATGATGCGCTCACGGCATGGAATGGACTTCGTAATCGTCTCACATTTCGCTCTGCGTAAACGGTCTACCCTCAGTGGTTGCTCCTTCTAGCCACCCATTTGAAGACGCGGTTGCCGAGGTATTTCAGGTCCTGAACGGCTTGCCGTTTCCCTATTGCTTACTCGGTGCCCTGGCCTTGGGCGCGTGGGGCACACCGCGCACCACTCAAGACCTCGATGTGCTGATCGCCATCAGCAACTCAGATCGGGATCGCGTCATCGAACGTATGCGAGGTCGCGGATTTGCCGAGGATACAGAGTGGAGAGAGGCAAACCCCATGATTCGCGACTACCATATCCGGTTACATCGCGGGGCCATTCCTGTGGATCTCATGCTGCCCCGTGACGACCATGATCATGAGTGCCTATCTCGCCGCCGCCAGTACACGTTGGGAAAGGTTTCTCTCTGGGTGATCGCATCAGAAGACCTTGTAGTGCATAAGCTCAAGGCAGGCCGCGCCCAGGACTTCATCGATGTCCTGTCAGTTCTCCAGCGTCAAGGCGACAACATGGATCGCCGCTATATTTCCCAATGGGCAAAACGGCTGGGAATTTGGGAAGAATGGCACTACTGCGAAGGCCAGAGCCGCTGAGCCGCTGGCCCGATTGAAGACTCCCGCCCACCCCCGCCGCGCGGCGGCAACCACGTCAGGTGTGATGGCAAGACCTGACCCCCGCCCTGGCCCGATATGGATCAGTGTTGGCAACAGTGATGAAGCTGCGCATGCGCGTGGGAGATCGAAAAGACTCCCGACCCCTTTTTGCCCTCCCAAGCCATCCTGTGCTCGAAGCGTTGCTGCACGCGACGGGCGATACGTCCACGTACAAGATCTTCTTGTGGAAGCGGTAGGTAGGCCGAGGAGCGACAGGGGTCGGTCGCGGTTCCGGCACGCGGAGGAGGATCATCTGGCTTCGCAGAGTTTTGATGAACCCCCAACACTGCTTAATCCGCATTATTCATGACGGTTCGTCGTGCTCGAAGCCAGCAGCGAATAGCTCAGAGTTCTTGCTACCTGCTGCTCGCTATTCTCAGGGCTGTTCGCTACCAGCTACTCGCTCCCCGGCGATTGCAGCAGAAGCCTTCATGAATAATGCGGGCAAGATCACAGAATTGTGGAGTGCGCCGTAGCGGGACGCGCGGACTTCGTGGTGACCGGTGACAAAAAGCATCTCCTGCCACTCAAGCCCTTTCGCGGAATTCGGATTGTCTCGCCCCGTGAGTTGTTGGATCTCTTCCGGTAAGTTCGACTACTCGCCTTTCCCCCAATACCCGTGGTCTCTGAGCTTCAGGCTCTCTCAACGACTCTCGCTACATTTTCTGCCTCATGTCCGAGAACGCTTCCGCCCTCGCAAAGAGTCCTACCCCGAACAGCAGCCGCCGTGCGCTGGGAAACCACGTCATGTGTGACTGCAATCCTGACCCTCAGTCTTTGCTCCCAAGACCGTCAAGATATCAACGCCTGACCCTTGCCCCCTTGCATCCCCTATCCTTGACACGTACCGGGCAAAGCTCTACGCTCCAAGCCAGACGAGAGGAGGCCCCGGTGGAGGACATTCGCGAGAAACCGATCATCGAGGAATTCAAGCGGAGAGTTGAACTGCGATTCCCCGGGGAACTGGTCCGGCTTGTCCTGTTTGGGTCGAAGGTGCGCGGTGACGCAACAGCCGAATCAGATGTGGATGTGCTCGTGGTGATTCAGTCAGACAACTGGCGGCTCGGCGACGAAATTCGAGCCGTGGGGTACGCGCTCGAAGTGGAACATGGGGTCGTGCTGTCCATTCAGGTGATGAGCCGGGACCATTATGAACGGCTCCGAGCGAGCGGGACGCAATTCTTCCACGTGTTGGAGCGGGAAGGCGTCGTCGTATGACGGAGACGCCCCCGCTTGAGGAAATCAAGAAAGAGCTTCTGCGTGCGGAACAGTCCCTCCAAGCGGCTCGAGTTCTCCTGCAACAAGGCCTCCTCCAAGACACGCTATCCCGGTCGTACTACGTGATTCTGCACGCCGCGCGCGCCGCTCTCCTGGCAGAGGGAGTCACAGTCACCTCCCATCGGGGAGTACGAAGACTCTTCGGTCAGCATTTGATCAAATCAGGCAAGCTCCCGCCGCATCTGGCTGAGATCCTGGCCGACGAACAGGATGATCGGATTCTCGCCGATTACGATGTGTTGTTTGATCCCGAAGTGGACCGAGTCCAAAAGCGCGTGAAGGATGCCGACAATTTCTTGGGGTCAATCAAGGCTTTTTTGAAAAAGCAGATTGGGCTTTGACCCTTGCCCCCTGACCCTCCCCCTTGGCGCAACTTCTACTGAATCGTGGCGGGATCGTGGACGAAGGTCAGGCTGTTGAGGGGAGTGATGACGCCCGTCGCGTCATCCATCTCGAAGACCATCCACAGCGTGCCCGGCCTCGCCGGTGGCACAGTGAAGATCACAGGAGTGGAACTCGTGCCGATAGAGACCCGCACTTGCGCTTGTGATTTGGAGAGGCTCCCGCTCGTCGTGCTCGCTCGTTCATTGAAATGATGCACGGAAAAGCAGTACATGCCCGCCATGCGCCGCGGCATGGACCTTGTCGGTCCGTTTCGTCAGTTCCTGGGCAGGGGAACTTCACCGACGGTGCCGGGTTGAATCGTCGCCACTGTCGTTTCGACTTGCGAAAGCAGTTGCAGCACAACAGGGACCTGATTGCTGGGGAGAACAAGGATGGCAAGATAATGCCCAGACAGGTTCTGCTGGTATCGGAGGCGCTGATCCGCCGTGACCAAAACCTCGAACCGCGCTTCGGCTCGTCGTAGTAACTCGCCGTTCCGTATTCCCGCCCAGCCCACCTCCTGGACAGTCGAGATGTCCACGTGGGGCAGGCGGACTTTCAGCAAGCGCAGGACGGATTCGTCGAGGAGAATCTTCACGCCGTCTTGCGGAGCTTGAGGAGGGTCGTCTTGGAGAATTCTAGAACTTGCAGGGCTTGGTCTCGGGTCACGGTGGGAAAGTTGTCCAGAAATGCATCAAGGGTCAGGTCCGCCTCAAGGTTGCTGATCAACGCGTCAACGGGCACACGCGTTCCGCGAAAGACCGGGGTCCCACTGACAATTTCTGGATCGATCGTAATCGGAAGGCGATCCACATCCTTTTGGTCAATCACGAGTGGCATAGGATTTCTGACCCAACCCTGGAGCCACAGGATACTCCTCTGCAATCGTACGGCAAAGAGGCGTCGCTCAACCAGAACCAGCCTGCCCGGCGCTCGACAGTTGGCCGATCAGAAAACGACTCCCGACCCATTAATTCCGTACTAATCAGAAAAAATCCCCGGCCACTTAGTGTTCTCCAGGATTACATCACACCGGCACCCTTCCTTGACACGCATAAACCCGCCTCGTAAAGTACAGCGTGACTTC
>JBBIQV010000024.1:0-46364 GCA_037442105.1 Nitrospiraceae bacterium
CCTAGGACGCCGGCCTTTCAAGCCGGCAACACGGGTTCGAATCCCGTTGGGGACGCCACTTTCTCTCTCGCCCCCGCCGGTAACTCTTTGCGGCCGTTTCCTTTCAACCAAATTTGATCGCAGGGACAAGGGTGGTTTCTCGATCCGTTGCATCCTCTGTTCGACCGTTGAGTTTACCTGGACGGCTGGCTACACTACCGCATGATGGAACCGCTCTCTTTCATTTATTTCGGACTTGTCTTATCGGGCAAAGGAGGCTGTTATGAGAGGACGGCAAGTGGTGCAGTTGATTGGGGTGGCGATGGTTCTGGGGACCCTCTCCCTCGGAGCAGCGGAGCCGCAGGCGGAGAAGGATGGACGGACAGCAACGGGCGAGACCAAAAAAAAGGGACCGGATGGCGCGCCGATGATTCTGATTCCTGCCGGCCCCTTCACGATGGGGAGCAACGACGGCTTGCCGAATGAACGGCCTGAGCGTACCATCACGCTCGACGATTATTACATCGATCAGTACGAAGTGACCTTGGGTCTCTACCAGAAGTTTCTGGAGGCGGCCAAACATAACGCGCCCCCGACTTGGGATGACGAAGCCGCCTCGACGGTCGGCGATCGACCGGCGATCGGAATGAGTTGGGAAGATGCCGCCGCCTATTGCCAGTGGGTGGGCAAACGACTTCCAACCGAGGCTGAATGGGAGAAGGCCGCGCGCGGTACGGATGGCCGGCGGTATCCCTGGGGCCACATGCAACCTTTCGTCGACATCGCCAACTACAATCGCGGTTTGTGGGTGAGTGAGGCCGTGACGCTGGTTGCCGTCACCAGCGGTCTGGAAGGGATGAGTGTTCGCCACGGTTTGAAAGAAGGGGGTAAGAGCCCATACGGCTTGTACCACATGGCGGGCAACGCCGCGGAGTGGGTGGCGGACTGGTACGATCGGGAATACTACCAGAAGGGCCCCGAAAAAAATCCGACCGGACCGGCCAGCGGCGAGAAAAAAGTCCTGCGAGGTGGGTCCTGGGCTGACCTGCCGACGGCCTTACGAGTGACGGCGCGATTCTCTGCCGAGCCGGACTTCCAGGACCGCACGATCGGCTTCCGCTGCGCCATGACCGCCGCGAAATGAGCAGGGGTAACGCGTGGAGCCGTCCTCACACTCCAATGAGCAAGCCTGGACTGCGGTTATCATCGGCCTTGTTCTCTTGGTGGCTGTCTATGCGCTGATTGGAACGGAGATACCACCACCGTCGCCTGCGCCTGAGCGCCGATCTACTTCTGCTGCTGGTCCTGCCATGTTGCTCCCTGAGACCGTGCCGCTGGTTACCGGCGAGGAATCGATTCCCGAACTCTTTGCAAGGGCCGGGTGTCTGGTGTGCCACACCATCCCGGGTATCCCTGGAGCCAACGGGCAGGTGGGACCGGTGTTGGTCTTGGGGACGACGGGCCCGCTGCGCCTGGCCGATCCTCTCTACCAGGGGAAGGCCACGACCGTGCGCGACTATATAGTGGAATCCATCCTGTCGCCCGGTCTCTATGCGGTGTCAGGGTATCCGGATCGGACGATGCCGGCCTGGTATGGGCAGAAGCTCAGCGCGGCAGCATTGGAAAAGATGGCGGCCTACCTGGAGAAGCTCACCGAGAAGGGATAGTTACAAAGTAGCCGGGTACGGCCGTCGTGCGAGAGGAGGTTGTGCGGTTAATGGGCAAGACGCGAGAGTGGGGAGTGGCTGAAGGCGGGGGCGTTACCGTTTTCGGAAGGTGGAGACGTTGGAAGGAAGGCCCTGAATCTGGAAGCCCTTCTCATCCGGCTTGGTTTTGTCGAGCAGCGCGGCGATTGCTTCCTCGCCTTTCAATCCTTCCAGCTTGATTTTCAAACGCAGGTTGTTCGCGCTGTCCGCGTTGATCAGGGCCTGCTCGATCGTGATCTTTCCTGCCTTGTAGAGCTGGAAGAGCACGTGGTCGAACGTTTGGCAGCCTTCGTCGACGCCTTGTTCCATCGCTTCCTTCAACGTATCGACTTCGGCTTTCTTGATCAGGTCCTTGACGCGCGGCGTGTCGAGCATGATCTCGAGGGCGGGGACCCGCTTGCCGTCCACCGAAGGGATGAGCCGCTGCGAGATGATGGCGCGCAGGTTCAACGAGAGTTGCAGATAGATTTGCGCGTGGCGCTCGGATGGGAAGAAGTTCATGATGCGCTCGATGGCCTGGTTGGCGTTGTTCGAGTGCAAGGTGCCGAGACACAAGTGACCGGTTTCCGCGAAGGTGATGGCGGCCTCCATCGTTTCCGTGTCCCGAATTTCTCCGATCAGGATCACGTCCGGCGCTTGCCGGAGCGTGTTCTTGAGCGCATTCTGGAACGATAGCGTGTCGAAGCCCACCTCGCGTTGGGTGATGAGAGATTTCTTGTGTTGGTGCACGAACTCGATGGGATCTTCAACGCTGACGATGTGGCCGGGATGGACCGTGTTGCGATGATCGATCATGGCGGCCAGCGTTGTTGATTTACCGGATCCGGTTGCGCCGACCACCAGGACCAGCCCGCGCTTCGTCATGGCGATGTCCTTGATGATGGGCGGGAGCTCGAGCTGCTCGACGGTCATGATTTCGGCCTTGATGTGCCGGAACACCAGGCCGACGTTTCCTCTCTGGCGGAAAATGTTGACACGGAATCGGCCCAATTCCTTGTAGTAGAGGGCCAGATTCATCTCCATCTTCTCTTCGAACTCCCCGCGCTGTTGGCCGCGCATCAGGGCGAGCGCCAAGGCTTCCAACTGTTCGTTGGTGAAGGGAGGGTCGTCGGTTCGCTGCGTCGAGCCATGGATTCGATACACCGGCGGGGCCTCGACGGTCAGATAGAGATCCGACGCTTCCCGATCGACCATCATTTTCAAGAGACTGCGAACGTCCATGCGTTTCTCCGAAACCAGAATGCGGTGTGACGCGGCCAGGCTTGGTCCGACCGGCTCACGTCAGGCTGCTCCGCTGGCTGCACCGAAGAGATTGGGATTCATGCTTCTGGATTGGGCTTCGCCCCTTGTGATGATACCTCGATTGGCCAGATCGACGAGCGCCATATCCATGGTCTGCATGCCGTCCTTCTGGCTAGCCTGCATCATGCCGGGGATTTGATGCAGTTTGTTCTCCCGGATCAGGTTCCGCACCGCCGTCGTGCCGATCATGATCTCTATAGCTGCGATGCGGCCGCCGCTCTTTCGCTTCAGCAACGTCTGCGTGAGCACGCCTTCGAGTGTCTCCGACAACTGTGCACGAACTTGGGCTTGTTGATTGGGGGGAAATGCATCGATGATGCGATCGACGGTTTTCGGCGCGCTGGAAGTGTGCAGCGTCGCGAAGACGAGGTGGCCGGTTTCCGCAGCAGTCAGCGCCAACTGGATGGTTTCCAAGTCGCGCATTTCGCCGACGAGAATGACGTCCGGATCTTCGCGGAGGGTGGAGCGGAGCGCATTGGCGAAGGACAGGGTGTGGACGCCCAGTTCCCGTTGGTTGATGAGGCATTTTTTTGATTTGTGGACGAACTCGATAGGATCTTCAATGGTGATGACATGGCCTTCGAACGTGTTGTTGAGGTAATCGATCATGGCGGCCAGGGTGGTGGATTTCCCGGATCCAGTCGGGCCTGTGACGAGAATGAGCCCCTTCTCCTTGTCGCACAACTGCCGAATCACTGGCGGCATGCCGAGTTTCTCCAGCGGGAGAATTTGCGTCGGAATGGTTCGAAAAACGGCGCCGAGGCCACGGCTCTGGACGAAGACGTTGACGCGAAACCGCGCGATGTCCCCCAGATCGAATGAAAAGTCGCATTCGCGATGCTCCTCGAACGCTTTGCGCTGCGCATCGTTCATCATGTCATAGATAAGAGCGTGGGTTTCGTCCGGCGATAGGGGCGGGTGGTCCAGTTTCTTGAGGTCGCCTTGCATGCGGATCATCGGTGGTTCGCCGGCGCTGATGTGACAGTCAGAAGCGCCCTCTTTCACGGCGAACGTCAGCAGTTTTGAAATGTCCATCCGGTTTTTCCTCTTTGCAAGCGAGCCTGGCAACTAATCCTGGAGCGGAACCTAATGGTGCACGGTGAATCTTTTGTGCATGATGCCATATCATGATTAGAAAGCAAGGGAATAGCGAGACGGTGAACGAGTCGAGAGAAAGAGGGCGACATGAGAAGGATATTACGGGCTAGATCAGTCCGAGAGAAGTGCCTGCGCGATGAAACACGGCCAACGCTTCGTCGAGTTGTTCTCGGGTATGCTCGGAAGTCACGGTGAGTCGGATACGGCTGGTGGCCTTGGGGACCGCCGGGGGGCGGATGGCGGGAGCAAAGACGCCCCCTTTCAATAACATTCGAGATAGAGCCACGGTTCGCTCGGAATCTCCGATGAGGACCGGCAGAATCGGGCTCACAGTCTCAGGCATCCGAAAACCCAGACGCTGAAGACCGGAGTGGAGATATTCGCGGTTGGCCCAGAGCCTATCGCGACGTGCTGAGTCGGCGGCGATGATGGTGAGCGCTGCCGTGGCCGCTGCGGCGGATGCCGGCGGTGGAGCGGTGGTAAAAATAAAAGAGCGAGCGGTGTTGAGAAGGTACCGGATCACCGTGGCGGGACCGACCATGTAGGCGCCGCTGCTACCGAGGGCTTTTCCCAGTGTGCCCATGTGGAAAGGAATCCGATGTTCTATCCCGCAGTATTCAAGCGTACCCTGCCCTCGTGACCCCATCACGCCGGTTCCGTGCGCGTCGTCGACCAGGAGTTGCGCGTCGAATCGTTCTGCAAGGTCGGCAAGGTCTTTGAGGGGGGCGATGTCCCCGTCCATGCTGAACAGCCCGTCGGTGACGATGAGCGCGCGCCGCGTCGCGGCTCGACGCGCGAGCAACGATTCGAGATGGCCGGCATCGCGGTGACGAAACACGCGGAGATCGGCCCCACTCAATCGGCAGCCGTCGATTAAGCTGGCGTGGCAGAGACGATCGGCATAGATGATGTCCCCGGAGCCGACCAAAGCAGGAATGACGCCGAGATTCGCCAGGTAGCCGGAGCCGAACACCAGTGCAGCCTCCGTCCCTTTGAATCGGGCCAGCGCCGCTTCTAAGTCCACGTGCGGAGGCAAAGTTCCGCAAACGAGTCGGGAAGCTCCCGATCCCGCGCCGAATTGTTCCGTAGTTAGGCAGGCGGCTCGGATTACAGCCGGATGCGTGGCGAGCCCGAGATAGTCGTTGGAGGCCAGCAGAATGACGCGGCGGCCATCAAGGGTGACGGTCGGGCCTGTGGCTGACTCCAAGGGACGCAGTTCACGGAGAAGATGCTGCTCATCGAGTTCCCGGAGTCGGGTGTTAAAGATGGTGGAGCGCGACGTTCGTCCCTGGGCTCGGTGTCGATGTTTGATCATCCTGGTCAGGAAGGTACGCTATACTTCGCCGGCGTGGTGTGTCAATGAACTCCCTCTGGCATGTGATTGACAAGGTGCAAGCATCCCTTGTATAAGGCGCGCAGCCGCGTGGTTGCCTGGTGTGAGACAGGTTGCCAACGGAAGGTGGGAGGAGGAGGGTATGTCGTACAAAATTCGGGTTCCGTCAAAGACGACAACGGTTGACGAGACGCAGTTGCTCACGGGTATAGAGCGACTGCTTGTCACGCTGGAGGAACACCGTCGGGCTGTGTTCGTGGGCGGCGGTGTCGTGTTTTTGGCCGTGCTCGTGGTCGCCGGCGTCTTCTGGTTTGACTATCAGATGGGCCAGAAGGCGTTGTCCCTCGATCAAGAGGCGACGCGCCATTATCTGACGAGACCAGCAGACAAGCCGGAGATAGCGGACAAAAATCTCAAAGAGGCGATTGCGTTGTACCGGCAGGTGGTAGAGCAGTACCCCCGCACGGCCAGCGCGCCGATCGCGCAATATCATTTAGGAAACGCGCTGGTGCAGGCGAATGACCTGGATGCAGCCATCGAGGCGTACAAACGCTTCGTCGTGCTCTATGGGTCCAATTCGAGCCTGCTCGCGCTTGTGCAGCAACGGCTGGCTTATGCGTATCTCCTGAAAGGGGATCGGGATCAGGCGGCGAAAGCGTTTTCGTCGATCATTGACATGCCGGGAGCGCTCAATAAAGATCACGCGCTGTTCGAACTCGGCAAGCTCGAAGAATCCCGATCAAGGCCGGAAGGCGCGTTGGCCCACTACCAAGATCTGATTAGAAACTATCCCAATTCTTCCTTCGCCAGCGAAGCGGCGGTTCGGGTCAAAGTGCTTGAGATTAAGAAAGGGCCCGATGATGGGAAGGCGAAGGAGTGACCCTATCTGGCGATCGCTAAGAGGTCGCCAGGTCTGATGATTGGGCTGGTGAGGTTGTTTCTGGTCTTCAGCGCCTTGACCGAGACCCTAAATCGTTTGGCGACTTTCTCCAAAGTATCGCCTACCCGTACTCGATACCACCGGGACGAGTTCGCCTGGACCTTCTGACTTTTTGCAGACAACGGCGGGAATTTCCAGGTTGGGATCCGATCGAGCATTTGCTCCACCTTCGATTTTGTGCCGACCGGAACTTTCAATCGGTAGTCGGAATCATCCGGCGGAGTTGCGTCCCGTCGGAGCTCCGGATTGAACAAGCGCAGATCCTCATAAGAAATACCCGTAGCATTTTCGATCGCTCGGAAGTGAATGGGGCGACTCACGATGACTTCTTCGAACTCATGGGGAGCCGCGGGTTCTTGAGAAAAACCGTATCGATCCGGGTTCTTGGCAATGATGGTGGCAGCCATGAATCGTGGGACATACTCTTTCGTCTCCCGCCGAATGAGTCTCGTCTTCGAAATCTCCGAAAAGCTCTCAGCCTGCGCTTTCTGAAGGGCGCGCATGACCTTCCCTTCACCGGCATTATAGGCGGCCATGGCAAGCGGCCAAGCCCCAAAGAGATCATAGAGATCGCGCAGGTACCGTGCGGCGGCCACCGAGGACTTGATCGGGTCTCGTCGCTCGTCCACATACTGATCAACACGCAAGCCGTATACCTTGGCGGTTCCTTTCATGAACTGCCAGGGGCCGGTGGCTCGGGCGCGTGAGTATGCGTAGGGGTTGAAGCCGCTTTCAACCAAAGACAGATAGACCAGATCGCTGGGCAAGTTGAACTCAGAAAAGATCCGTTCAACCAGGGGCCGATACTTGCTCAAACGAGTGAGCCACTGTTCGAATCGACTCCGAATAGAAGTATTGAAATATCGAATATGACCTTGGACCGATGGGTCCGGCATAATCGGCACATTGTAATGGGAGGGTTCGAACCCGGCAGCTCGTTCGTCCTGGTTCTGGATGACTTCCGCAGGGGGATTCAGCAAATCCGAAAACCGGGCCACGGGGCCGGTCAGAGGTTTGATCTGCAGGATGTCTTCTGCGCGAGGAACATCTGAGCGATCTTGCGTGAGCGCCGGCGTGTCGTCGCTCACATCTTTTGCCATAGCTTCAGGGGGGAGCGCTTCTCCTGCGTCTGGTTCTTCCACTTCTGCCGAGGTGATAGTGGTATTCGACGCGATATCTTGAGCAGTTCCGTATCCTGGAGCCAGCATGATCGCCAGGGTTAGAACACTGGCGGCTGTTACCTGAAACAGGAACAGGCTGGACTCCGTCTTCACAGGGGAAAATGCATAAGTCATTGGGCAAGACTAGCGGGAAGGAAGGGTGATGTCAAGAAATTGCAGGCCTGAAGCCAATCCCCCGTTCGTAGGACCCCACCCGTAGTGGAACACGAACGGTGACCGAGGTGCACCGTCCAACTACTCTCCAACCCGCTGAAAACACGGATTCTTCTGACTTTCGCTTCCTTGACTCCTAATTAGGGGCTGTGGTAGCGTGCACGCTTCCAACGCCTCAACTTTCTGCAACGCTGTTGACGAGGAGGAGCTGGCAATGCTGAAACGATATCTTCTGGCTCCGGGACCGACACCGGTGCCTCCGGAGGTGCTCTTGGCCATGGCAAGGCCGATCATTCACCACCGGGCGCCCGAATTCGCCCAGTTGTTCGGTGAGGTCCGCGACGAGCTGAAATGGCTGTTCCAGACGCGAAACGATGTCTTGATTTTAGCCGCGTCCGGTACGGGCGGAATGGAGGGGGCGGTCTCGAACTTTCTGTCCCCTGGCGACAAATCGCTGTGTGTCAATGCAGGTAAGTTTGGAGAGCGATGGGGGAAACTCTGCAAGACTTTCGGTGCACAGGTGACGGAACTCAAGGTTGAGTGGGGGAGGGCGGTCGATCCCCAGGCGGTGGCCGATGCGCTGAAGAAGGACCCTTCCATTAAGGCGGTCTATGTGCAAGCGAGCGAGACCTCCACGGGGGTGGCCCATGATGTGAAGACGATTGCTGAAGTGGTCAAACCGTACGACGGGACGATCCTGGTGGTAGATGCCATCACTGCGCTTGGTGTCTTCGACATTAAGACGGATGCCTGGGGGATCGACGTGGTGGTAACCGGGTCGCAGAAGGCCCTGATGTTGCCGCCGGGGTTGGCCTTTGTCAGTGTGAGTGAGAAGGCCTGGCAGTTGGCCGAGAAGGCAAAGAACGGGGCCTTCTATTTCAACTTCAAGAAGGAACGAGACTCACAAATCAAGAATCAAACCGCCTATACGCCGGCTGTGTCGCTGATCGTTGGACTAAAGGAAGTGCTGAGGATGTTGAAAGCGGAGGGGCTGGACGCGGTGTTTGCCAGGCAAGCTGCGCTTGCGAACGCGATGCGCGAAGGGGTTAAAGCCGCCGGGCTGTCTCTCTTCCCAAAGGAATCGCCCAGTGATGCCCTCACGGCAATTGCCGCTCCTGATGGTGTCGACGGACAGGCTGTGTACAAGAATCTGCGGGTCCACTATGGCATGACGGCGGCCGGTGGGCAGGATCATCTCAGGGGCAAGATTTTCCGGATCTCCCACATGGGGTATATGGATAGCTTCGATGTCATCACGGCACTTGCTGCAATGGAGATGGTATTGAAAGGACTCGGACATCCGGTGAAACTCGGCAGCGGAGTCGCACGAGCGCAAGAATTGCTGATGGCCAAAGGATAGTTAGTCGAAAAGTCTATCAGGTCCGAAAGTCCAAAGTCCGCATCAGAGGGAGCCGGGACGAGCGACGTGACGACTTTATGACTTTCAGACTTTATTATGGACTGACATGATGAAAATTCTGGTGAGCGATAGCCTGTCGAAGCAGGGCGTAGAGATTTTGGAGAAGGCGGGATTTTCCGTCGCCGTCAAAACCAAGCTGCCTAAGGATGAATTGCTAAAAGAGGTCAAGGATGCCGATGGACTGATCGTCAGATCCGGCACCAAGGTGACGGCTGAAGTCATCGGCGCCGCGGAGCGCCTGAAGGTCGTGGGACGAGCCGGGTCCGGGTTGGACAACGTGGACACAGCGGCGGCGACTCGACGCGGGGTTGTCGTCATGAATACGCCTGGCGGCAACACCGTCACCACGGCCGAGCACACGCTCTCCATGATCTGCGCAATGACGAGGCGGATTCCTCAGGCGACGATTTCGATGAAAGCGGGTAAATGGGAAAAAGAACGCTTCATGGGGATCGAGCTCTACAACAAAACCTTGGGTATTGTCGGCGTCGGACAGATCGGCGGGTATCTCGCCAAGCTGGCCCAGGGAGTTGGTATGAATGTCGTCGCGTTCGACCCCTATTTGGCTGAGGAGCGCGCGCAGAAAATGGGCGTCAGCATGGTTGAGCTGGATGAGCTGTTCCGCCGAGCCGACATCATTTCTGTCCATACGCCGCTGACTCCGGAAACCAAGTTCTTGATCAATGCCCAGGCGATCGCGAAGATGAAGGCGGATGTGATGATTGTCAACTGCGCTCGCGGTGGGATTATCCACGAGGGCGATCTGTATGAAGCGTTAAAGAACAGGCGAGTTGCAGCCGCGGCGTTCGACGTTTTTGAAGAAGAGCCGGTGAAACCAGACCATCCCCTGTTGGCGCTGGATAACTTTATCTGTACGCCGCACATCGGGGCTGCGACGACGGAAGCGCAGGAGAATGTGGCCGTCGGCATTGCGGAGCAAATCGTCGACTACTTCACCAAGGGGATTGCCAGGGGAGCCGTGAACATCCCCTCGGTCGCTCCCGAGTTGTTACCGCGCCTCCAGCCGTTCTTGGTGCTGGCAGAGAGGCTCGGCTTGCTCCAGATGCAACTCTGCGAGGGTGGGCTGGAGCGGGTGACCGTGGAATACAACGGAGAGGTCTCCGGCCTCGCGACCGCGCCGCTGACGGTGGCGGTGCTCAAGGGATTGCTCACGCCGATCATGGAAGATCCTGTGAACTACGTAAACGCGCCGATTGTCGCGAAGGAACGCGGGATCGAAGTGAAAGAAGTGAAAAGCAGCGACGCGGGCGATTTCACCAGTGTGATCCGGGTTCGTGTCGAAGCGGGAAAGAAATCGCATCAGGTCGCGGGCACGCTCTACAGTCGCAAGGACCCGCGCGTCATCGAGATCGATCGGTTCAAAGTCGAAGTCGTTCCGGAAGGGCACATGTTGCTGATCCACAACATCGACCGGCCCGGCGTGATCGGCATGGTCGGGCAAGTGCTCGGGGATCACAATATCAATATCGTGCGCATGCAGTGCGCCCTTGAGGAACGGGGCGGCAATGCTCTCCTCATTATTGGGTTTGATGCGGCGCTGCCGGCCGCGGTGCTCGACAAGATCAAGGCAAGCCCGAACATCCTTTCTGTGAAGGTCGCAGACCTGTCAAAAGGGCTCTAATCGCCTGCCAGCCACCATGGCTCCTCCAGCCGCACCATCGCCCGTTGTCCCCGCTGCCGGGTCTCGACAAGTGCGGTCGCTAGTCCCTCAGGGGATGGCGACCATTCTTCCCCATACCGCCCGGCGAGTGCGGAGACTGGAAGAGGCCCTGCTATCGCAACTTGATCGATGGGGGTACGAAGAGATCATCCTCCCGACCTTTGAATATCTCGACGTGCTGGCGCCCGGCTTGGAGCCGGCGGTGATCGAGCAATGTTTTCAGTTTGTGGACCGAACCACGG
This sequence comes from Nitrospiraceae bacterium, assembly GCA_037442105.1. Classification (GTDB taxonomy): domain Bacteria; phylum Nitrospirota; class Nitrospiria; order Nitrospirales; family Nitrospiraceae; genus JBBIQV01. The sequence continues at coordinate 11,036 of JBBIQV010000024.1, forward strand.
GGCGGATCCTATTGCTGCGGCCGGACGCGACGGCCCAGATTGCACGAACCGTGGCGATGGGGCTGACCGGTTCGATGTTGCCGTTGCGATTGTCCTATCGGACGGCCGTGTTTCGATATGAGCCTGAACATGCAGGGCGCGATCGGGAGATTTTTCAGGTCGGGGCAGAACTCATCGGCGCGCAGGATGCCGGCAGCGACAGCGAGATCATCACGCTTATGGTGCAGTGTCTCCGTCAGGTGGGGCTTCCCGCATTCAAAGTCTCATTGGGCCACGTCGGGTTTTTTAAGAATCTTCTGGCTCGTTCCGGCATGTCGGCTGATGCGCAAAAGCGGGCGGAACACGCCGCGGCGCGAAGGGATTTGCCTCGTCTTGAGGAGATCATCGCCCTGGAACGTGTTTCCGGAGCAGCCGCGCGCGGCATCCTGGCTGCTCCGGCACTGTGCGGCGGGGACCAGGTGCTCGAAGAGGGGCGGCGATTGGCCGGCAAGAGTGCGTCGTTGCGTGAGCCGCTCAATCGCTTGGCGACAGTCTATGACTTACTCGTGTCGGCCGGCCTCAAAGACGTGCTGCTGCTCGACCTGGGAGAGTTCAGGGGGTTCGAGTATTATGATGGGGTCGTCTTCGATGTCTTCGCAGAAGGGGTCGGTTCCGAAGTGGGCGGTGGAGGACGGTATGATCACCTCATCGGCCGTTTCGGACGAGAGCTGCCCTCCACGGGATTTGCGCTCGATGTGGATCGGCTCTTTCGTGCGATGGCGCTGCCCGGCGACGGAACGATTCATGCGCGAGCGGATTACTTGTTGTCGGCTCCCTCTCGTCTCGTTCACCGGGTGGTCGAACTGGCCGCTCGTTTGCGTGAATCGGGTTGTCGGGTGATTCAGGGCAAGATGGGGCACCCACGCGTTCGTCCGGTTCAAGCGGCAATCGAAGAAGCTCGGAATCAGCGGGCCGCGGCAGCAGTGATCGTCGGCGCGCCGGGCACGCGAAAGGATGAGGTCGTTGTGGTGGAGAACGTGCTCGCTGCACCGCCGATGCCGCCGGGCAGCCCGATCGAACGGTCTCTGTCGCTGAAGAGAGTGACGCTCGACTGGCTGATCAGTCGAGCGCGCGAGAGGCAGCAAGCATAAGGAGCTTCACGGCTGTGGCCGCAATCGATCTGACAGAGCCGAAACTTCCTCCGCAAAATCTCGAGGCCGAGCAGTCGGTACTGGGCGCGATCTTGCTCGACAACGCAGCCATGGCCAAGGCTATGGAACTGCTGACCGAAGAGAACTTTTATCGATCGGCCCATCGCAAGATTTATCGAGCCATGCTGGAGTTGTCCGAAGTCGGAGAAGTCATAGACCAAATCACGTTGACGGAACGACTCAAAGCAAAGGGGGACATCGAGTCCGTCGGCGGAGCCGCCTATCTCGCGGAGTTGGTCCAGGTCGTCCCGAGCTCAGCGAATGTTCGATATCATTGCAAGATTGTGCGGGACAAGGCCGTGCTGCGGGAGCTGATCCATACGTCCACCGAGGTCATCACGCGAGGGTATGAGGGCACGGCGCCGGTCGATGACTTGTTGGATTTCGCGGAACGGTCCGTCTTTAGTATCGCGCAAGGAAAGCTCGACCGATCCTTCAGCCCGATCAATCAGATTATCAAGGAAAGTCTGGATCTCGTCGATAAGCTGTCCAAGCGAAAGGAACAGGTCACCGGCGTCCCAACCGGCTATTATGACCTTGATGAAGTAACGGCGGGCCTCCAAGCTTCCGACTTGATTGTGATCGCAGGGCGGCCGAGCATGGGCAAAACGAGCCTCGCGCTCGGAATCGCGACCCATGCCGCGATTCACGCCGGCGCCGTCGTCGGTATCTTCAGCCTTGAGATGTCCAAACCGCAGATCGTCCTCCGGATGCTCAGTTCCGAGGCACGTGTCGACTCTCACGCGTTGCGGACGGGAAAGCTGCAAAAAGAAGATTGGTGGCGGCTCGCTGAAGCGGCAGGCCGGCTGGAGCAGGCGCATATTTACATCGACGATACGGGGGGGATCACCGTGCAACAGATGCGCGGAAAGGCCCGCCGGTTGAAGGCTGAGCGCGGCTTGGATTTGTTGGTGGTCGACTATCTCCAGCTTATGCAGGGCCGCAGCGATTCAGAGTCGCGCCAGCAAGAGATTTCCGATATCTCCCGGTCCCTGAAGGCCTTGGCTAAAGAACTGAACGTCCCCGTGGTCGCGCTCTCGCAGCTCAGCCGCGCAGTGGAAGCGCGCAAACCGCCGATCCCGATGTTGGCGGATCTGAGGGAATCCGGCGCGATCGAACAGGATGCGGACGTCGTGATGTTCATTTATCGCGAAGATGTCTACGATCAGAATTCCGAGCGGAAGGGCATTGCCGATATTCTCGTGAGCAAACATCGGAATGGCCCAACCGGTAAGAGAGAGCTTTTCTTTCACGATCGCTTTGCGAAGTTTGAAAGCCTTGAGAATCGCGAAGTCGTTTGACGCTTCTTTCATTCGCTCGGTATAATCATCTCAAGCTTCTACAATCCTTTTACATCTTTCCAGGTAGTAGCGTTCGTGCGATCCGACATCAACACAGCCCACTCGATCATCCGGACTCCGTCGGTTGATCCGCGCACACGGTGTATGTTGCTCCTCGCGGCGATTCCACTCCTTGTGGTGGCCTGCGCGGCTGCTCCACGCGGAGCAGCCACTCCCGCCGGCGCAAGCCCATCTGTTCCTGCAGCAACAAAACCGCAACCCGCGGTCGATTCGCGATCCGTCTACCACTTCATGCTGGGCTATCAGGCGGAAATGGCGCAGGACACGGAACAGGCTATCCGGGAATACGAAACTGCGCTCCAAACCGATCCTGCCGCACACTCCATCAAAACGAGATTGGCGGTGCTGTACTACTCGATGGGCGATCTGGCGTCGGCAGTCCGCTATGCCGGCGAAGCGGCCAAGGGCCAAGAGCTCGACAGCCACGCGTTCAGCCAGTTGGCGGGAGTGTATGCCGGAGCCGGACAGCACGAGCGCGCGCTCGCGCTCTTTGACCGCGCCATTCAGGCTGATCCTGGCAAGAGCGACCCGTATTTCTCGAAGGGCCTGTTGTTGCTCAACATGAAACAGATTGCCGAGGCCGAGCAGACGATTAAAGAGGGGATTGCCGTCGCGCCGGATTCTGCGGTGGGCTATTATCACTTGGCACGTGTGGGGGTTGAATCGAAGCAGTTCGACAGCGCGATCACGCATTTTGAACGGGCCATTGCCATCAATCCCTCGTTCGAGCCGGCCTATTTGGCGCTTGGAACGTTACATGAGGCTCGGCAGGAGAGGGAGAAAGCTGTTGCAGTCTACCGACGGTATCTGGAGGGCATCAACCCGCGTAATCGGGAGATCCGCCAACATTTGGTGCAGTTGCTTATTTCCGGAAAGGAGTACCAGGCGGCCCTGACCGAGCTGGAGCAGATGCTGGCCGAAACCCCTGATGATTTGGACGCACAGCTTCGAGTCAGCTTGATGTACGGGGAGCTCAAAGAATATCCAAAGGCCATTGAGCGACTCCAGCAGATTCTGGCGGTTCGTCCGGCGGAGCTGAAAGTCCGCGATTATTTGGGGTACCTCTTCGAAGAGAACAAGCAACAAGAGAACGCGCTCGAGGCGTACGAGTCCAATCTCAAACTGGAACCGGCGTATTATGAGGGGCACCTGCACGCCGGCGTGCTCCTCTACCGGCTGAAACGCATGCCGGAGTCGATCGCTCATTTGCGCGAGGCGACCAAGCTCAACCCCAAACAGCCTGAATCCCATGTCGTACTAGGGTTGGCCTATTTACAGTCGGACCAGTTTGAGATGGCATCGCAGGCGTTTGAAGAAGGGATCCGGTTCAACCCGACGAATGCGGATTTGCATTTCAATCTGGGCACCGTGTACGACAAACTCAATCGGTTCGATGATGTCGTGCGCGTGATGGAGACGGCGCTGAAGCTCGATCCCCATCATGCCGATGCGCTCAATTACCTCGGATACAGCTATGCGGATCGCGGGATCAAAGTCGAGGAGGCGTTGTCGCTGACGAAGCAGGCAGTCGCGCTGAAGCCGGACAACGGTTATTACGTCGACAGCCTGGGGTGGGCGTTCTATAAGATGGGGCGTCTCGACGAGGCGCTTGCGGAGATCAAGCGTGCCGTGGCGTTGGTCGGCGATGATCCCGTCATTTTCGAACACCTCGGCGAAATCTACCTGAGACAGAATCTACTGCATGAGGCACGGGAGGCGTGGCTTCATTCGTTGGAACTGGACCCTTCGAATGCCAAATTGATCGAGCGCTTCAGAGAGCAGGGCATGGGGGATCCGGCCCAAGAGGAGCGAGTCCGCCGGGCCGTGCGGCGTGTCTCCGAGCAAAAGGCTGCTAAAAAGCCATCCCTGGATAGCATTCAGTAGACGTACAAGAGCTTTCCTCCCAGCGCCAAATTTTGGCGTCGCTTTCCCGTCGTTCATTCGGTTCCGGCACGCGTATTTTCACTTCTTTCTAGACTACCCGATATAACCTGCTATTTTTCTTTGTATATCTCGAATCTCCCCGGGATGGACTTTAGGGTTCAGGTTTCGGGTGGCATGGAATCTGCTGCATGCGCCGCGGGTGAGGGGGGAGGCCTTAATGACGAACGCAAGGATCAAGACTGACCAGGGATTCACCTTGATCGAGCTCATGATCGTGGTGGGCATCATTGGCATCCTGGCGAGCATCGCCATTCCCAGGTACCTGCAATGGCAGGCCAAGAGCGTCCAGTCCGAAGCAAAGGCCAACCTGGCCGGCGTGTATTCCGCTGAGATCGCATTCTTCGGTGAGAAGAATCGCTACAGTGGGTTCACGGACATATCATTTCGCGTGGCGGGAGTAAATCAGCGGTACACCTACCGGGCAGTGCCGACAGATGCTGCGGGGAATCCACAGCCTGTCGAGGTCTTGCAGCCTGTCGCCGGTCCGACCGCAGACAATGGAACGTACCCCGCTGCCGTTTCGGCAACCGGTTTCACGGCGACGGCGACGGCGAATCTCGACAGTGATGGGACTCATGACGAGTGGCATATCAATGATGCGAAGGCCGATCTCCTTGTTCCAGACGCCAATGACGCTGCCACATAGGAGTTGTCGATGTATCCGAATGTTGACAATTCTCGGCGCCATGTATCAACAAATGTGCCCAGGGGACTCTGCCGGCGATGGGTTTGCCCGGACGAGACTCGGAACCCTTTGAATTATTGAGGCCGTGCAACCGATTGTGGAGGCATAGAACCTGCTTTTCTTTCCGGTCAGCAACTTCACAAAAGGCGGCGATGTGACAATGACATAAAAATGGAAGTGTGGAGACGGTCGATAATCAACCATAAGGAGGAAGCGATGTTAAAGAAATTGCAGAGTCAAAAGGGTTTCACGCTGATCGAGTTGATGATCGTCGTGGCAATCATCGGGATTTTGGCCGCGATCGCCATCCCGAACTTCCTGGCCTACCAGGCAAGGGCCAAGCAATCGGAAGCCAAGACGAACCTCGGAGGGATCTACACCTCAGAGGTCGGGTATTTCGGGGAATACAGCACCTACACCGATGTGATTGTTAACTTGGGGTATGCAGTCGCCGGTACGTCCGGGCGGTATGAATTTGCTTTAGGGACCGCCGCAGCCAATAAGGTTGGGAACTCAACAGCTAGCAACACTTGCGCTGGCCAGACTATCCCCGTATCTCCGTCGGGTAACGTGGGGATCGGTCCCGGAACCGGCACTCCTACATCCCTAGCAACTATGTTCACAGCCGGCGCGATCGGCAACATTGATAATGATGCCGCCTGCGATGCGTGGACGATCAACAATGACAAGACCCTAGTCAATAGCGCGAATGACGTGTAAACGTTGATCAGGGCGTTTTACTGGGGTGGGGATACTTATAAGTATCCCCACCCCGTGTTCTTTATGCCTGTGTTCTTGTTAGCTTGTCTGGCCTTGTATCTGCCCAGTGTGATGACGGTAGCTCCCACGACGACAACGACTTCCGAGTCCCGCTCCTTGTCTCCCGATCTTCTGTCCAGGACGAGCCTGCTTCTGATCGGCGGACTCCTGGTGTTTTCACCGTCGATAGAAGGGGGAACGACCCACTCGGCTGCCATGATCATCCGCTTGATGATTCTGTCGTTACTAGGAATGTACTGGGCCCAGGTCTGGTTTACCAATAGGTTGGTCTTCCCCCGGTTTCCAATAGCATTTCCGGTCCTGGCCTTTCTCAGCCTCGCTGCTGTATCGGTTGGGTGGTCTCCCTACACTAATCAGAGCCTTCAATGGTTGATGGTATTTCTTGGTTACGCGGGATTGCTCTATCTCCTTGCGGCCTTTGTGGAGAGGTGGGAAGATGTGGCCAAGTTGCGGGCGGTGCTGGTTGGGATGGCAGTCGCCCAAGCGATTATGGCGTTTGTCCAGGTTGGTCAATGGGAAATAGCTAGGCCGACCGGCACATTCTTCAACCCAAACTTCCTGGCCGGCTATCTTGCGACCATCTCCATGTTCGTCTTATCGGCGGCTTGTTATGTCCGGCTTCACTGCCGTCAGTCATGGCCTGGGTGGCGAGCCCTGATTCGCCTGCTACTCCCGCTCGCCATTTTGTCCATTCTGCTCGTGGCGGTGGTACTGACCGGCTCACGGGGTGGCGCCTTGGCGTTAATTGTGGGAGCCGCGTTCGTGATCGGGTTGCGGTTTGGACGACGTGGTGTGATCGGACTTCTTGTGGTGCTGTTTCTGGGCTGTTTGGCCCCCAATCCGATTCGCGATCGAGTCATTGCCGAGCATGGGGGCAACCCGGAAACCTACGCGCGTCTGCAGATGTGGCAGAGCGCCATGCATGAAATGATCGAGCATCCCTTGGGAGTCGGGCTTGGTTTATATCAGTACACCTATCCTCAGTACGCATTCCCGGTCGAGGGCGAGATCATCCGCTATGGGAAAATCGCGCAGACGCCTCATAACGAGTATCTTCAGATGGGTGTGGAATTGGGGGGGGCTGGTCTCGGCATGTTCTTATGGGGTCTTGTGCTCGTGGTGTGCGAAGCTGTGTGGCTGCTCCGGCAACGGCTCACTCGCCGGCAGCGTAGCTTGCTTGTGGGAGCCTGTGCGGGTATCGTTGTCATCCTCACGCAGGCTGCCGTGGATTCCAACCTGCACGAACCGGCTCTCGCGATTCTTCTCACGTTCTGCGTGGGAATTGTGATGGTCGGCCGAAAACTCTGCACGCTTCACGCCTCACGCCTACGCTTAGCCGTAGCCATCAAACGGCCCCTGCTCTGGGCGGTGATGGGTGCTGTTGTGATTGGCTTACTTGCGGCGAACGTGCTGAGGCTGGGGATTGCCTATCAGATCTACGACTCAGGAACACGTCTGGCCAAGCAGCAACAATTCGAGCAAGCCATCGGGAATTTCAAGTGGGCGATTCTGCTCGATCCAGGGAAAGCGCTCTATCACAACTCGCTGGCTGCCGCTTACTTTCAGCTCCATCAACGGACTCATGAAGAGGCAATGGCGCAGGCCTCACTGGAGGAATTGCGCCGCGCGATTACCTTGAATCCTTTGGATGGGCGCCTTCAGAGCTTGCTGGGGTTTGTCTCGGCTTCACAGGTGTCTTCCCATCGTCCGGCAGACATGACAGAACAAGACCGTCTCTGGCTCGGTCAAGCCGTGGACGCCTATGAACGGGCTGCTGGGCTGGAACCCTTTGCCTATGCGCATCGATTCGAACTGGCACGGCTCGCGCTCGCACTTGGACAGATCGAGGTAGCTGAGCAGCACTTGAAGAAGGTGATCGAACTGGAGCCGAATTTTCTGCCGGGACGGCAGCTGCTCGTCCGTTTGTATGTAGAATCGGGGCGGCAAGCAGAGGCCAAGCATGAATATCAGGAGATTGTCGCACGGCAACAGCGGTATGGAGACCGTGCCACGACCGCGATCGAACGGTCGTTTCTGCAAGTCGATGCCACAAAGCTGGCCGGCTTGCTGGAACAGTTCTCATGAGTGAACTGTGAGCTATTCGCTGCCGGCTGTTCGCTATTCGCTATTTTCATATCGGATCCGGGCAACATGAATGTGTCGACTCAGTGGGGGACCAACAACCCGCTCATGATCGGCGCGCTGGTTGTCGTCTTGGGCACCGGGGCGATGGGATTCCTTTATGCTGTGGACCGACAGCGGCAGGACCTTGGCCGCGCGCTCGAGCTCTCATACCTTCCCAACGGCGAGTATCTGAAAGTGGCGGTCGTTGGGTATCGGCAGATTGCCGCCGACCTGCTCTGGCTCAAAGCGGTGCAGAACCTGGCAGGGAAGACCCAGACCAGGCAGGCGTATCTGGCTGCCTATCACGCGGTGGATGTACTCACTGATCTTGATCCCCAATTTGTGCATGCCTATCAGTTCACCGGGACGATCCTTGGTGTGTGGGCCGGCATGACAAAGGAAAGTATAGCCATCCTTACCAAAGGTGTTCAGCATAATCCCACCGTGTGGGAGCTGCCGTTTTTCTTGGGCTACGACTACTACTACGAGCTGCATGATCCCGCGACCGCTGCCCAGTATTTCCGGGCCGCGTCGATGTTGCCCGGCGCTCCCGCCTATTTGCCGAACCTGGCGGCGAGAATGACAGTGGAAGCTGGTGATCCAGGCGCCGCGCTGGAGTTTTTGCAGCGTCTGTATCAACAGACGAAGGACGAGCAGCTTCGAGAGGGACTGGCGCAACGGATCCGAGAAGTGGTCGCCGAACGCGATATCCGATTTCTTGAGCAGGGCGTACGGACCTATCGCGAACGGTTCGGTACTTTGCCGGGAGCGCTGGAAGATCTTATCACGGCAGGAGTGATTTCTGGGATTCCGCAAGAACCGTTCGGCGGGCGCTACGAGCTTGTGCCGTCGGATGGCACGGTGAAGAGCCCAGGCTTGCGAGAGCGGCTGCGGGTGCATAAGAAGTAGTTCTAAGCTGCCCGCTACTCGCTATTCGCTGTTCGCTGGAAATGAGAGGAGTTGTTGAGGGTGGACGCAATCGTCATTGATCGTCTCACGAAAACCTTCAAGCCGAATTGGCCCTGGAAGCCGGCAGCCACCGTGCTCCGTGGATTGTCCTTTTCCGTGGGCCAAGGTGAGATCTTTGGATTTCTCGGCCCCAATGGCGCAGGCAAGACGACGACGCTGAAAATTCTCATCGGGCTTCTCCGCCAGACCAGCGGGCGCGCGGAGGTCCTCGGATCGCCGGCGGGGGATGTCGAGGCGCATCGCCGCATCGGGTTTTTGCCCGAGTCGCCCTACTTCTATGACTATCTCACGGCGGAAGAGTTCCTGAGGTTCTATGGCCACCTGGCCGGCATGGGTGGCGCCCGTTTGAATCAACGCGTCACGGCGCTGCTCGAACTCGTGGGTCTTGCGGAAGCTCGCACACGCCAGCTCCGCAAGTTTTCGAAGGGCATGTTGCAGCGGGTGGGATTGGCCCAGGCCCTCATCCACGACCCGGAGCTAGTGATTCTCGATGAGCCGATGTCCGGGCTGGACCCGATCGGGCGCAAGGAAGTCCGCGATGTGATCTTGCAGTTGCGCGAGCAGGGCAAGACGGTCTTCTTCAGCACGCATATCATTCCGGACGTCGAAATGATCTGCGATCGGGTGGCCGTCATCGTCAAGGGACAGTTGTTGGCGGCCGGTCGCGTGGATGAACTTGTAGGGCATGGGCGGACACGGTCGGTGGAGGTGGTGTGCGAGGGGATTCGCGGCGAAGCCCTGCCTTTGATTCGCGCAGTTGCCACGCGCCTGGTCCAGCGTGGAAGCCAATGCCTCATGGTCTTGCCGGAACCGAACCGCCTTGACGAAGTCCTGACGGAAATTCGGACGCACAGCGGGAAACTGATCTCAGTGACACCACAGAAGGGCTCGCTCGAAGAGCTCCTCGTCCAGGAAGCGAGTCAGCAGGTCTGATATGCGCTGCATCGGTGTGATTGCGCTGAACACGTTCCGAGAAAATCTCCGGGACAAGATTCTCTACAACCTTCTCCTGTTTTCGGCGCTGCTGATTGCGGCCTCGATGCTCCTCGGCACCTTAACCGTCGCGGAGCAAGAAAAGATCGTGACCGACATGGGCTTGGCTGCCATTAATCTCATCGGGGTGATTATCGCGATCTTCGTCGGGATCGGGCTCGTCAGCAAAGAGATCGAACGGCGGACGATCTATACGATTATGGCCCGCCCCATCAGCCGAGCGCAGTTTGTCCTGGGCAAGTATCTCGGGCTGGTGGTCACTCTGTCCGTCAATGTCCTCATCATGCTGGGCGTGTTTCTCCTCACGCTCTGGTGGAGCCGCGCATCCATCCATGTGTCGCTCCTGCAGGCGGTCGCGTTGATTCTCGTGGAGCTGTTGGTCGTGACCGCGTTGGCGCTGTTCTTTTCGACGTTCAGCTCGGCGATGCTCAGCGCGTCAATGACGGTGGGACTGTACGTGATCGGCCACCTCACTTCTGACCTGAAAGGCATTGCGGAGAAGAGCGGGAACGAGTTGGTTGCAACTCTCGGAGTCGTCCTGTACTACATTTGTCCGAATCTCGAAATGTTGAACATCAAGGGACAAGCCGCGGCCGGAGTGCCGGTCTCGCTTGCCTACCAGTCGATGGCGACAGTGTACGGACTTCTCTACGCGAGCCTTTTGCTTGCAGCGGCATGTGTGATTTTTCGGCGTCGCGAGTTTTGAACATTGATTCCTTGCGGAGTACGAACCGTGCTCCGACTTCTCTTCGGTGATGTGGTCGGGGGGGGGACAGAACTGTGGAAGATGAAACCAGCTCTCCACATGTCGAGGTCGAACGTCGAAATAACTTCGACTTTCTTCGTTTCGCTGCAGCGACGCTGGTCCTTGTAAGTCACAGTTATCCTTTGCTCGGTCGAAAGGATGAGCCGTTCGGAGCCTTCATGGGCTATGAAACAGGGGGAGGGATAGCGGTTGCAATATTCTTTGTGATATCGGGTTACCTCGTAACCGCTTCGTTCCTGAAAAGCAAAGGAGTATGGGATTATCTCAAGAAACGTAGCCTACGCCTGCTGCCTGCATTATGCTTTGTAGTGATTTTGACGGTCTTTGTTTTGGGTCCCATTGTTTCTTCTTTGAGTGTACGAGACTACCTTCTACACCCTCAAACGTGGACCTACCTTAGAAGTTGCTTTCTCTATATTGGTTATAACCTTCCAGGAGTGTTCGCGAGCAATCCGTATCCCCATGCGGTGAACGGATCTCTTTGGACCCTCCCTGTCGAGGTGGTAATGTATCTCATCGTACTCATATTGGGTTGGAGAAAACTACTCAATTTGACCACCTTGCTTTTTGTCATGCTGGGATTGTTTTTGGTTCAGTTCAAGTTTGCTGAGTATTTTGATCTCAGCGGTGTTGTGTTGTTTCATCTGTTCCCTTTAGCCGCTTCTGCCAAGCTCGGACTATTCTTTCTGTCGGGATCGTTGTTGTATGTCTTGCGGGAGAGCCTCACCATTCGAAATGACATGGCATGTGTCATGTCGTTGGCTCTTTGGGGAACCTTTCAAACAACCATTGGAGCTTTCGTGTTTCAACTAACGCTGCCGTATCTCACGATCTGGGTTGCCCATGCGAACATTCGCTGGATGCAAAGGTTCGGTCGCAATGGTGATTTCTCCTACGGCATCTATTTATTTGCTTTTCCAATTCAGCAGTTACTAATGCACTTCCTCGGTGCTATGCATGAGGCTGTCTTTGCACTGCTGGCATTCCTTGCTACACTGCCGTTAGCAGTTGTGTCCTGGTATTGTGTGGAAAAGCCGGCTCTGAGATGGAAATTGCGTCGTGTGAGCTTCGTGGATGCTGGGCAGATGAGGAAATCAGGTGGAGATACAAGGTCCGTCACTCCTGATGTCGGGAATAGTTGGGCAGCATAGGCGCATGTGAACAAATTTGGGCTACATGTTGTGGTTGAACGGTGAGACCAGCCCTACATGGGGTAGCGAGCGAAGTCCGATGGCAACTATGAATCGAAGCGAGTGGTTTCGATATGGAGAATTGGTAAGCAGTTTGGCTATCAAGGATCTCAAGATCAAGTACAAGTCTGCAACCTTCGGATTTGTCTGGGCGCTGTTGAATCCACTGTTGCTAGCGATTATTTTGACGATTGTGTTTTCGATGGTCGTCAAGATCGAGGTGGAGCAGTATCCGTTGTTTCTCCTGGTGGCATTGTTTCCCTGGTCGTTTTTTAGCCACTCGTTCTCTGCGGCGACGGCATCTATAACCGATAACGCGCATCTCATCAAGAAAGTGGCATTTCCGCGGATCGTTATTCCCCTATCAGTGATTCTCTCGAATCTCCTTCATTTCGCTCCACCGCTGTTCCTTGTGCTTATTCTGGTCATTTGTTTTAGCACTTCTGTGTCGTGGACAATAATCTTCTTGCCACTCTTGTTGTTGGTCCAGATATGTTTTGTCACCGGCATATCTCTGATTACAGCCAGACTGCATGCGCAGTTCCGTGACGTCAAGTTCTTGGTAGATGCCTCGCTCATCCCATGGTTTTATTTGACACCGATTCTATATCCGATCTCGATGGTTCCCGAGAACTGGCGGAGCTGGTATCTGTTGAATCCCATGGCCGGCATCATCACCTCCTACCGTGAGCTATTACTAGAGGGGGTGGTCCCCGGTCTCCTGACGATTCTCGTGACTTGCGGCTTAACGTTCACGATTTGTCTGGTGGGTGTCGTTGTGTTTCGGCAACAGGAGGCGTTCTTCGCCGATCAGGTGTGAAATGTGGGCCATTGAAATCAAACAGATCAGTCGCAGGTATTTCCTGTACCAGGAGGCGCCGACCTTGATAAAGGACGTATTCTTGCGGCCTGTGTTGAACCGATCAAGACCTCATGAATGTTGGGCATTGCGCGATATCAGTTGGAGGATCAAGCAGGGTGAGACCGTCGGCTTGTTGGGCGAGAATGGTGCAGGGAAAAGCACGCTTCTGAAAATCCTGGCTGGCATCACGAAACCCACAACTGGCTCAATTACAGTGAATGGTCGGGTGGGAGCCCTGCTGGAACTTGGGACCGGATTTCACTCAGAACTGACGGGCAGGGAAAATGTTTTGCTCAACGCGTCCTTACTCGGCATCAGACGGAAGGAGGTCGAGGCAAAGCTCAAGGACATTGTCAGTTTTGCCGAATTAGAGTCCTTTTTCGATGTGCCGGTAAAGACGTATTCGTCCGGGATGTTTGTGAGGTTAGGTTTTTCAGCCGCGATGGCGATGGATCCTGACGTGCTGATTATCGACGAAGCACTGGCCGTGGGGGATATCCGTTTCCAGCAGAAATGCATGAGGCGGTTGGCGGAGTTTAAGCGAGAGAACAAAACCCTCGTGGTCGTAAGCCACGATTTGGGGTTAATTAAGGCGTTGTGTGATACGGCGGTCTGCCTCCATCACGGCTCGATTGTCGATGGGGGAGATGCAGGAGAGGTCGTTGATCGGTATGTGTTGCGCATGACTGATATAGGGAGTCCTCAGCGATTGACTGATGCCGCGGTAGGGCGCCAGGATTCCAAGTTGTCATCTGCGGAATGGTCTGGAGAACCATTCCTGCTAGGCGCAGTGTCCAAGCCCTGCGGGTTCCCGCGTTCAGGGACGAGGGCCATGGTTATCAAGGAAGTGCACCTAATCGACGACGCGAGACAGCCGGTTGTGCTGCCGGAGTTCGGACAAGTAGTCAACTTGGAAGTCGCAGTCGAAGCCCAACAAGACTGTCCGAGGCTCACCGTGGCCTTCTACGTCAAGAATCACTCTCGTCTGGAGATAATAGGGACCAATACCGATATTCAGGGCAAACCGGTCTTGCAGGTGGCTCGGGGAGAAAGGTACGTGTTTCGCTTTCGCTTTGAACTACGCCTGAAGCCGGGAATGTACACGGTGACCGTGATCGCCGCCAATGGCCCGGAAGCAGAACATTACTACGATTGGATTGAAGATGCGATCTCGTTTGAACTCCTTAGCCCTCACGTGAAGCTGCATGCTCTCTATGGGCCACCGATTGAGGTGACACTCAAATCCTCTCAGTCTGTCGCTTGGTGACGAGATGGCGGTCCAATCGAAGGGCGACCTTGAACATTTTTACGAACGACCAGATCCTTGGGGATACGAAGATAACCCGGGGGACTTGAACCGCCGCGCGCGATTGTTGGCCGCTCTTCCTGAGAAGCCGTACGCACGCGTGTTGGACATCGGCTGTGGCGAGGGATTCGTTACGAGTCGGCTACCCGGCGACTTGGTTGTCGGTATTGATCTTTCAGCGAATGCTGTGGCGCGGGCCAAATCGAGAAGCGAGTCCCACGTAACCTATATGCAAAGGTCCTTATTCGATCTCCCTCATGCATGGCGCACTGAGCTCTTTGATCTGATCGTTGTGACGGGCGTGTTATATCCGCAATACATCGGTCGCGCGTATCTCCTAGCCTTTACAATTATCGACAATCTGCTGAAGGTAGGTGGCCATCTGGTTTGCTCACACATTTTCGATTGGTACAAGTTTCGTTTCCCCTATACGACGCTAACTCGTGAGTATTACCGGTATCGGGACTACACTCATGTATTGGAAGTGTATGTAAAATGATTTTGATGTACCACAAGATCGACCTCCAATCGCCGACTATGTGGTGTGTTGATGTCGATACATTCTGGCGCCAAATGGAACAGCTGACTCGCTATGATGTAGTTCCGCTCAGGGATTATGACCCAGACAATCCACGCCATGCTGTGATCACCTTCGATGGTGTATATGAAAATGTGTATCATTATGCTCTGCCTGTTCTCAGGTGGTTTGGCTACCCCTTCGAATTGTTCGTCATCGGAGATCTGATCGGACGGGACAACAGATTCGATCAAGCGGTCGAACCTCCGGCGATATTTGCGAACCGTGATCAGCTTCAGGCTTGTGTCCGGGCCGGTGGACGCCTTCAATGGCATAGTCGTACGCATTCTGATCTCGCTTCGCTGGGCGATGATGATCTACGGCGAGAATTGTTGGTTCCGGATGAGATCAGGGTACTTGACCCGGACGGTTTCCGCTGGTTTGCATACCCTCACGGGAATGTAGAAGGCCGAGTGGTCGAACTGGTTCAGCTCATGTTTGACGGGGCGGTTGCGTGCGACCGAAGTGCTCTGGTCGATCATTACCAATTGTCGAGAGTCACAGTCACCAACGCGACCTCGTTTGCCAAATCCACCGTTTCCCTCATCATCGCCAATTATAATTATGGCCGGTTCGCTGCCGAGGCGATAGAGTCGGCGTTAGCTCAGACCGTTGCGCCTAAGGAGATTGTCTTTATCGATGACTGCTCACAGGACAATTCTCTTGAAGTAGCCAGCCGGTACAAAGAGAAAATGAAAATTGTCAGAAACGACAGGAATCTCGGGATCGTCGACAACTTCAATAAGGCCGTGTCGCTTACTACCGGGGACTATATCTGCTTTCTCGGCGCGGATAATCGGTTTCGCAGCGATTACGTTGAACGTTGTCAGCGCCTTCTTGATCAGCATCCGGAGGTCGGCATTGTTTACACCGATATGGTGTTGTTCGGCCCTAGGGCGGAGGTGTTGGCATTGCGCGTAGGAGCCGAGGCGCTTCCGTCTGCGGATAGGATGTTTGTCTGGCGGTGCCCCGATTTCACGGAGGAGAGTGCGCGGCGCTTGGCCTCTTCCAACTTCATCCATGGGTCCTCGATGTACCGTCGCGAGGCTTTCGTGCAGGCCGGAGGTTACACGAAGAGCCATTTGCCGGAGGATCATCAACTGTTTTTCAGGATGATTCAGAAAGGGTGGAAGGCTCTGCGCTGTCCTGAGCGCTTGTTGGAATATCGGCAGCATTCGACTGATCAGGCCAACACCCAACTCAACTGCGCTCTCGAACTAGCTCATGCCCATCAGGAAATCAAAGCCTTGGTTGAGGAAAATCTTCGCTTGAAGGCTACGTTGAATGGGATCTACGCCAGTTTTAGCTGGGAAGTGCTCGATGTGTGTCGTCGGGTGAAAGGCAGGTTGGCGCCAGAAGGGAGCGTCAGAAGGACGTTCTACTTGTGGATTGTGCATGCCGTTAGATTGGTGTCCTATGAGGGACGAAAAAGGTTCATCAAGAAGGTTACGGATAAAGTGATCAAGCTCGTGTGCCCGCAGGTGACGACGGTCAAAGAGCGAAACCCGGTGAGGTGGAACGTAACGGGCACAGTGAATCAGCACCCGACGGTCGAGGTTGTCATCGTGACATGGAACTCGTCGGCAAGTATTCGGTTATGCCTGGAAAGCGTGAGGGCATCCGACTATCCGATCGACAAGATTGTGGTGCGAGTCGTCGATAATCACTCGGCTGACGGGACGATCCGACTCGTCGAGGAAATGAAAGGGCAGCTTCCATCAATTGAAATTATTCAGAATTCCGGCAACGTCGGATTCGGTCGGGGTGTTAACGAGGGACTCGCTCGGGCCACGGCGAAATACGTACTGCTACTTAATCCTGATGCAGAACTTCGCTCCGACTGCTTGCGCAAACTGGTCGAATGCGCTCTATTGACAGAGGGAGAGGGATTTGGGGCCTGGGAGGCGAGACAGCAGCCCTTTGAGCATCCCAAACTCTACGATCCGGTCACGCTCGACACAGAATGGGTGTCGGGAGCGTGTTGCCTGTTGTTGCGAGTGGCTTTTGAGCGAGTGGGGGGGTTCGACCCAAACATCTTTCTCTATGCAGAAGATGTCGATTTGTCATGGCGATTAAGAGAAACTGGCTACAGATTGCACTATGTACCTAAGGCGGTGGTTGTTCACCATACGTATAGCGATGAAGGCGCCATCAAGCCGACACAATTCACCAATTCCGTTATTTCCAACGGCATTTTGCGCCACAAGTACGGCAGTCTTCGCAATATGGCCATGTGGTACTTGCGCTTTGCAAAGTTGCTCATCAGCCCTCCCAATGTTCCATCTTCCAGAAGTGCGCTATTGAAGGGAGGCGTCCTGGCTTCCGGGAAGATATTCAAGACCCTTGTAGGCAGGTTTTCTTCGAGGGCTTCCGTTTACCACGTTATCCCTCGGTTCAAAGGCTGGGATTACGAAGTGAGGCGTGTTGGCGCGTTCTATCGGATCAAGGCCTGCAAGGAGATGCCGTTGGTCTCCGTGATCATTCGAACAATGGAACGGCCGTCCCATCTTCGTGAAGCACTGCAGTCTGTCAGAAACCAAACCTACCCGAATCTGGAAGTCATTGTGGTGGATGACGGAGCGGTGAAGTTCCGGAAGGTGCTTCAAGAATTTGCCGACCTTGTCATTCAATTCATTGACCCGGAGGAACACCTGGGACGATGTCGGGCAGGCAATGTGGGACTCAAGAGGGCGAAGGGGAAATACGTCAACTTCTTGGACGACGACGATTTGTTATTTGCGGACCATGTTGAAACGCTGGTTGGCGAACTTGAGGCGAACGGGGAGTGTGCTGCCGCCTATTCGACTGGGTTTCAAGTGGAAACGGAATGGAAATCGTTCGATCCGCTTCAATATGAAGAAGGAGATTACGAGGTTCTGCACCAACAGCCTTTTGACCGGAGTCTGCTGAAGACACAGAACTATATCCCGATCAACTGCATGATGTTCAGCCGTGTTTTGTATGAGAGACATGGAGGGTTCGACGAAGCCCTCCCCATGCTTGAAGATTGGGATCTTTGGAATCGGTATGCCGAGCACACAGACTTCATCTTCATTCCCAAAACAACCTGCCTGTACCGAGTGCCGAAGAGTTTGAAGCGTGCGGCGCAGAGGCAGCAAGCGTTGGATGAAGCCTATCCGGTGGTCATGAGAAAGTTCTCGCCTAACCACTATCTGGATTCTGTGAGGCACTCCTGTCCCGGCAGGTAAGGTTGATATCGGGATTTTCGGTCTGGGAAGCGGCTGCACAAGTGAGCGGAGAAGGACCTTCGTCCGACGATGAAGATCGTCTATTTCGCAAAGTGCACTGACATTGGTCCGAGTAGCCGCTATCGGATCGTTCAATACCTGCCCTATCTCCGATCGCGGGGATTGGACGTGACAGTCAAACCCTTGTTTGGCGCCACCTACTTCTGGCTGCTCACCTGGCGGGCGAAATGGCTGCAAGTTGTAGCCAAAGCAATCTATGTCCCGGTGAGGTTTTTCAAGCGTGCAGTGGACCTTCTCCCACTGGGGCACGTCGACGTGATCGTTATTGAAGGTCAGCTATTCCCTTATTGCCCGGCAACGATAGAAAGGTTGTTGGTGCGATTGAAGCGGAAGATCGTAATTGAGCTCGACGATGCGATCTATCTGACCCGCTTCCACCAGCGAAAGATTCCCGCGTTGTTGCGGATTGCGTCAGGTGCCATTGTTGGAAATCAGACGCTTGCTCAGTATGCCCAAGCCTTTACAGATGATGTCATCGTGGTTCCGACCGTGGTCGATACCGACCGTTTCCGACCCGCGGAGTCATCCACTGTTCACCCGCATCAGAGTGAGGTGATGACTATTGTCTGGGTTGGCTTGGCCTATAACTTGCCTTATCTCGAATTACTGGCTCCGACCATTCGAGAACTTCAGCGAACGGATCGCGTACGGTTTCGTGTCATCAGTTCCCGTCCACCGCGACTACCAGGGCTGGAAGTGGATTTTACACCGTGGACTTTCGGGAGCGAGGTGGAGGAATTGCAACGTTGTCACATCGGCGTGATGCCGCTGCCGAACGATGAGTGGGCTAGGGGTAAGTGTGGCCTCAAACTGTTGCAGTACATGGCGGTAGGCCTGGCGGTGGTTGCGTCTCCTGTGGGTGTGAATAGGGAAATCGTGCAGGATGGAGCGAATGGCTTTTGGGCTCAGACCGAAGACGAGTGGCATTCAAGGTTGTTGAGCTTATGCCGAGATTCAACGTTGAGGGTCAGAATGGGGCAGGTGGCGAGGCGCACAGTGGAGGAACGGTATTCATTGCGGGTCTGGGGGCCGCGATTGGCTGAGGAATACAGAAATCTCGCGAACCGGGAAAAGAATCCTGGAGCCGAATGCGGCGCTGTGTGTTCAGGTCTGAAGGGGTGATGAGGAGTCACGCGTGTTCCTGTTGGCTCTCACATTCGGGCTTGCTCTGCTCCTCTCCTTGTATGGGGTTCCGCTAGCCCGGCGGGCCGCGCTTAGGTATGGAATCGTGGATGCTCCCGATGGACGGTTGAAGCACCAGCGCGAACCGGTTCCCTATCTGGGCGGGCTGGCGATCTACCTGGCCTTTCTCATGAGTCTGGCCTTTACCTTCGAGTTTCGTCACGATGTGTTAGGGGTTGTCCTGGCCGGCACCATCATTGTCATGCTGGGGCTGATCGACGATTTCGGCGTGCTGATGCCGCGGATCAAACTGGCCGGGCAACTGCTGGCCGTCTTTGTTCTCATCAAGAGCGGCATCAAGATCCAAATTGCGATGGTGCCGGACTGGCTTGATCTTGTCCTCACGGTGCTTTGGATGATCGGCCTGATCAATGCCTTCAACTTGCTGGATATCATGGACGGGCTGTCAGCCGGCGTCGGCGTGATCTGCGCCGGCTTTCTCTTCGTCGTGGCGATTGTCAACAACGATCAAGCCATCGCGTTCATGCTGATGGCCTTGATCGGCAGTCTGCTTGGCTTCCTGCGATACAACTGGCAGCCGGCCTCCATTTATATGGGGGACACGGGCGCCATGTTCATCGGGCTGATGCTCGGCGCGCTCTCCATGATCGGGCAGTATCCCGGCAGCCATCCGCTGTCTCTCTTGTCCCCCATGTTCATCTTGGGAGTGCCGATCTTCGACACGCTCTTCGTCATGTACATTCGCTCGCTGCGTGGGCTTCCGGTGTTTACGGGAAGTCCTGATCACATCGCGATCCGGTTGCGTCACTGGGGCCTGTCGGTTCCGCAGGTGGTGCTGATCAATTATGTGAGCGCTTTGGTGGTCGGGACAGTCGGTTTGGTGATGATGATTGTTTCGCAAAAAACCGCCTTGCTCTTGGGCGGCGGTGTCTTCTTACTCTTTGGAGTAGCCGCCGTTGTTTTGGCCAAAGTGGATGTGACCAACGCCGCGCGACCGTCGCTTGCATCGCCCGTCATGTCGGGGCCAGGGGGGAGTTCGAGCGCCTCATGATCCTCATTGTCGGCGCCGGCCTGGCCGGTCTCAGCACCGCTTATCACTTGGATGGTGTGCCCTATCGGATTTTCGAAAAGGAGGGGGAGGCTGGCGGCCTCTGCCGGTCCTATCAGCACAATGGCTTCACCTTCGACATGACCGGCCATCTGTTGCACTTTCGGCAGCCGGCCATCAAAGCGCTCGTCGAGTCCCTCCTTGCCGGCCGCTTGCGGCAACACACGCGCCGCTCGTTTATCTATTCGCACCAGACCTACACCGAGTACCCGTTCCAGGTGAACACGCATGGTCTCCCGGCGGAGGTTGTGCGGGAGTGTCTGCTGGGGTTCATTGCCACGCTCATTCCCTCCACCGCCTTCCCTCGTAAGCCGGAGGAGCGGAGGGTGGGGGAGCGCTCGTTCAAGGACTGGATTGTGGAGAATCTGGGCGAGGGAATGGCCAAGCATTTCATGGTGCCGTTCAATGAAAAACTCTGGCAGGTGCCGCTGGAAGAACTGACGTCCGATTGGGTGTCGTGGCTGGTGCCCAAGCCGGATCTCAGGGATGTCATCAACGGCGCGCTCGGGATCAAGGACAAGGAGTTCGGCTACAACCCTTCCTTCCTGTATCCGGCCAAAGACGGCATCAAGGTTCTACCGGAAGCGTTTGTGCCCGCCGTGGGCGAGATCGCATATGGATCCGAGTTGGTAGAACTCGATACGAAGCGTCGGCGGGCCGTTTTCACCGGAGGTCCAGCCGGAACGCACGAAGAACGATACGACTTGCTCGTTTCAACCATTCCGATCCCCGAACTGGTCCGTCGCTGCACGGATTTTCCGGCTGCTCTCAGGGAAGCTGCAGCCGGACTACGATGGGTGTCGGTCTATAGTGTGAATCTGGGAGTTGCCAGAGAGAGCGTGTCAGACAAACATTGGATCTACTTCCCGGAGCCGGACTATCCCTTCTACCGAGCCGGCTTCCCGATGAATTTCTCACCGCAGTTGGGACGGCCTGGCTGCAGCTCGCTTTATGTGGAAGTGTCGCACCGTCCTACCAACGTGACCCCACCCGAACAGTTACTCGGGGCGGTCAGGCAAGGTTTGGAGCGCGCGGGGATTCTGCGCCATGATGATGAGACGCTGGTCGCTGACGTGAAAGACATCAACTACGCGTACGTGCTGTTTGATACCCACCGTGCCCGTGCGTTGCCGGCTATCTTCGCGGAGCTGGAACGCCGAGGCATTCATTCCATTGGGCGGTATGGCCGTTGGGAACACTCCTCTATGGAAGATGCCATCGGTCAGGGGAAGCAACTAGCCGAACGGTTGTGTACCTTGCTGACGGAACGGGTCTCGGCGTAAGGCGGCATGGACACCGTCTGTCACGTCATCACGAAAATGGAACTGGGCGGAGCGCAAGAGGTCGCGCTTTTTACCGTCTCGCATCTGTCGCGCGTCCACTTTCGCACCCTGTTGGTGACCGGACCGGGTGGGTTGCTGACCCAAGAAGCTAAGACCCGATCCGACATCGAAGTCGTAGAAGTGCCGTCTTTGCGTCGGGAGATACGCCCCCTCGCCGACCTGCACGCGTTGATCCGTCTCGTCTGTCTGTTTCGCCGGCTACGCCCGCGCCTTGTCCATACCCACAGTTCGAAGGCCGGCATTCTCGGCCGATGGGCTGCCTGGCTTGCAAGAGTGCCCGTAATCGTGCATACCATTCATGGCTACGGCATCACGCCGGCGCAATCGCCGTGGCAGCGATGGTTGCTCATCCAGCTTGAACGGTTCACTGGTATGATCACGGCTCACTGGATTGCCGTCGCACAGGCGGATATCGAGCGGGGGATAGGTTGGCGGTTCTTCCAGCGTGCGCAGGTATCGCTGATCCGACCGGGGATCGATCCTATCCCCTTTGCGAGTGCAAGAACAGCGACAGAGCGGAACCGTTTGCGGAAGGAGCTTGGGATTGGGCCGGACGAGTTGCTTGCTGGAACCGTGGCCTGCCTGAAACCGCAGAAAGCGCCGGAGGATTTTGTGGCGGTCGCAGCCAGGGTCTGCAAGGTGTTCGACCGAGCCAGGTTCGTATTGATCGGTGATGGGGAAGAACGGCCTACGGTCGAAGCGCTCATTGCTGCGGCCGGATTGCAGAATCGGATTCGGCTTCTGGGGTGGCGTCGCGATATCCCGTCATTGCTGCAAGCGTTCGATGCCTTTATTCTCACGTCTCACTGGGAAGGGCTCCCGCGTGTGCTGCTTGAAGCACGACTTGCCGGTCTCCCGGTCGTGGCGACGCGAGTGGGTGGAGTGGAGGAAGCTGTAACCGAGGGTGAACAAGGGTGGCTCTTCCAGGCTGGAGATGTGGAGGGGATCGCTGCGCAACTCTGCCTAGTTTTGTCTGACGAGGGACTTCGGAGTCGGCTTCGTCAACAACCGGCAGGACTTCCCAAAGAGTTCGACATCCGAGAGATGGTAAAAGAATATGAGCAGCTCTACGTGCGGCTGTTGCCGAGCGTGCCGCCGATGGACCACGCCGCGTAATGCGGCCGTACAGTCCTTCTTCAAGCCGGGAGGCTCTCTGTGAACGTTCCGCTCTTAGACCTCAAAGCGCAGTACCGTTCGATTCGGACGGAGGTCATGGCCGCCATTGAGGCCACGTGCGATGAGCAAGGCTTTGTCCTGGGCTCTCGTGTGGCAGCGCTGGAAGAGGCGCTGGCCAAGTATGTCGGGAGCACGCATGCGGTCGGGGTGGCGTCCGGCAGTGACGCGCTGCTGCTTGCCTTGATGGCGATGGGTGTGCAGGCTGGAGATGAAGTCGTGACCGTGCCCTTTACCTTCTTCGCCACCGGCGGGGCGATCTCGCGGCTCGGGGCAAAGCCGGTGTTTGTCGATATCCGTCCGGACACGTTCAACCTGGATTCCAGCCTTCTTGATCGCGCCATCACGCCTCGAACCAAAGCCATTATCCCGGTTCATCTGTTCGGGCAATGTGCGGACATGGAGGCCATCAACGTCATTGCCAGAGCCAAGAAGATCGGTGTGATTGAAGACGCCTGCCAGGCAATCGGGGCGGCGCGTCACGGTGTTCGAGCGGGCGCGTTGGGTGATGTGGGGTGCTTCAGTTTCTTTCCGACCAAAAACCTCGGCGGATTCGGTGACGGCGGGCTTGTGACGACGAATGATCCGATGCTGGCAGATGCTATCGCGATGTTGCGCGTGCACGGCAGCCGCGTCCGCTACATCCACGAGCAGATCGGGATCAACAGCCGGCTCGATGCCCTCCAGGCGGCTGTGCTTTTGGTGAAGCTCAAGTATCTCGGCCAGTGGACCGAAGGGCGCCGACGCAATGCCACGCGGTACGAGCGGTTGTTCGCGGAGGCCAAGATGCTAGACCGTGTGACATTGCCGAAGACCGACACGGGGAATTTCCACGTCTTCAATCAGTTCACCATCCGCGCGCCGAAGCGCGACGAACTCAGGGCGTATCTCAAAGAGAAGGGCGTTGGCACGGAGGTGTACTATCCGCTCCCATTGCACTTGCAGAATTGCTACCGCAACCTCGGTTACAGCAAAGGGGCGTTCCCTGTCTGCGAGCAGGCGGCGGAAGAAGTCTTATCCTTGCCGATCTATGCGGAGTTGTCCGAAAAGCAGCAGGCCTCTGTTGTGCAGGCCATTGCAGGTTTCTACGGCTCGCGCTAACAACGATCCCAGCCTTTCAAAATTGCCCGGATGTTCCTCGCTGGCTTGGCGTCGATTCACATCTTATAATGACGGTGTGATGACCCAAGCTGGTCAACCAAACGGGGTTTCGCACGTTCTATCGACTCAGAGGAGGAGGCGACGATGAAGATCCCGATAATGTCTTTGGCCGTGGGGCTTTTGTTCGGTACTGGGGTCGCGCAGGCTGCCGACCTCACACCCCGCGAAATTTATGAACAGGCTTCCCCGGGAGTGGTGATGGTGATGGGTCACTCCACCACCAGTGCCAAAGGCAGTGGCGGAACCGGGTCCATCATCCGGCAGGACGGCTTGGTTCTCACCAACGCGCACGTGGTGATTGAAGAGGGGACGGGCCGCCCCTACCCGAGGTTGAATGTGTACCTCAAGCCGGATCGGGTAACCGGCGATCCGAAGGTCGATCTCGCGCGCGGGGTGAGGGCCAGCGTGGTGGCCTATTCTCAATCGTTGGACCTGGCGCTGCTGAAGCTGGAAGAGACGAAGACCGCGCTCCCCGTCGTGGCGCTCAGCGACTCGACCTCGACCCACATCGGTGACCGGGTGGTGGCGATCGGCCATCCGGAGCAGGGAGGATTGTGGACCCTCACCACCGGGGTGATCAGCGCTGAATTCGAGAACTTCAACAACGTGCCCGGCAAACACGTCTTTCAAACCGAAACGGGGCTGAATCGCGGGAATTCGGGTGGACCGCTGCTCGATGGACAAGGGCACATGGTTGCAGTCAACACCGCCATTGCCCGCGTAGCTCCGGACGGTTTGCCGATTACCAGCATCAGTTTTTCGCTCAAATCTGATGTGGCCAAGAAGTGGCTTCGTGAACAAGGGGTGGCCGGTCAGCCGGCACCGGCGCTCTCGCAATCTCCTGCGAGCGGCAAGCCATCCACTCCGGCGACAGGGGGGCCGGCGCCAAGTCAGCCCTCGGCTCCGATAGCTCAACCTAAGCCTGTGACTCCCACAAGACCTGCTGCTCCTCCGGCGATGGTTCAAGCCGCGCCTCCTGCACGTTCCTATAACCTCGATCAGTTGATCAGCGAACGAAGCCGTGCGGAAGCCGATCTGGAGGACATGATGAAGGAGATGCGTGGGAAAATGGATCGCCGGTAAACGGTTGGCGATCCTGTCGGTTTCCAACTTCCTGCCGCTTTTCCATCCATGTTCAAACACGAACAGTACTGCACGATATCGGCGACCTGATAATCTCTCGCGCAGCGTCCTCCGCGTTGCTCAACGAGCCCGGTTCTGAAGACAACTGTTCGGGCGGCATTATCCATTCATTATTCCGCGAACCGAAATGAACAGCGATCGAGCTTGACCGGAGCGCTTTCGTCTTTCCGGCACTGGCAGCGAGGGGTTCGCGTTCATGTCTGCTCGGAGTTGGACCTCCTCTGTGCGTTGAGCCGGCGAAAACGGTGTGACAGAAAACGGCATAATCCTTGCTCAAGTAATAAGACGAGGAATAATAGAGGTGAAACAAACATAAGGAACCAGTTTCATGAATGCCGGGCGGTCCAGCTTCCCAACCTGTGGGATGACGGCAGCCCTGATCGGTGGCATTCTTGCCGTTGATTGGTGGCTGCCATTGGGTTTTGCCGTGCCGGTGCTGTACGTGGTGCCGGTCCTCGTCTCCTCGTGGATCCCTCGCTCTCGAGCCATCCCTTTCACGGCTGCGACGGTCTCTCTCCTCACCGCGCTTGATTTTCTACAGACTCCTCTTCTGACTTCGACCTCGGTCATGGTCTTCAACCGCTTCTTCTCGCTGCTTGTGATTTGGGTGACCGCAATCCTCTGTATGCGGCGACAGCAGGACGAGCGAAACCTGCATGCGGCCAATGAAGGCATCGAGCGGCAGGTCGAGGCTCGCACCGCGGAGTTAGCGAAGGCGAACAAGGAACTAGGGGCCTTGCGTGCGGAGGTGGTCTCCCAACTGGCGGCGATCGTCAAGTCGTCCGACGATGCCATTATCGGGATGAGTTTGAACGGCATCATTCAAAGCTGGAATGCAGGCGCAGAACGAGTCTACGGGTATGCAGCACAAGAAGTCATTGGAAGGTCGATCTCTCTGCTCTGTCCGCCTGACCGGTTGGAAGAAGTGCCGCTTATGCTCGATCGCATTGCCCGGGGGGACCACGTGCGCAACGTGGAGACAATCCAACGAAAGAAACGAGGGCAGCGGATCGACGTGTCGCTCACCATGTCTCCGCTGAAGGATGCGGAGGACGATGTTGTGGGAGCCTCGTGGATTGCACGGGACGTGACCAGGCGTAAGCGGATGGAAGCCGCGCTGCGAGAGAGTGAGGCCCGTTTTCATATGATGGCGGATACGGCGCCGGTGATGGTGTGGATGTCACAACCTGAGACCGGCTGCACTTTCTTCAACAAACGTTGGCTGGAATTCACGGGACGGACGCAAGAGCAGGAACGTGGCGATGGCTGGTTAGAGGGAGTGCACCCACAAGACCGGTCCCGATGCACAGAGACCTACCGGGCGGCGTTGCTGAGCCGCCAGCCGTTCACCATGGAATATCGCCTCAAACGGAATGATGGGACGTATCGATGGGTGTTGGACACCGGCGTGCCTCGATTTGAACCGGACTGCGCTCCCTGCAGCGAGTCCTTCTCTTCGGATAGGAAGACCTGGCTTCCTTCGACCGGAGATAAGCCGGGAGGCATTCTCTGCGGCTATATCGGTTCCTGCATCGATCTCACCGAACGAAAGGAAATGGAGGATGAACTCCGAAAGACACTGAAGGAAAAAGAAAGCTTGTTGCGAGAGGTTCACCACCGGGTGAAAAACAACCTGCAAGTGATCTCCAGCCTGTTGAATCTTCAATCTGCCTCGATCAAGGATCCGCAAGTTGCCCAACTGTTCCGGGAGTGTCAAACCCGCATTACCTCGATCGCATTGCTGCACGAAACCCTCCACCGGTCCAGTGACCTTTCGTGTATCAAGATGGGGGACTACATCCGTACCCTGACCGGACATTTGTTCCGCTCCTATGGTGTCGATCCGAAAGCCATCGCCTTGGATCTGCATGTCGAAGACATCGAGTTCGATATCGATACAGGGATGACCTGCGGGTTGATTGTCGAGGAATTGGTTTCGAACTGTCTGAAACACGCTTTTGTGGAAGGCAAGGGAGGGTGCGTCCTGATCGGACTGCAGGCTCAAGGCGACGGAAGCTATGTGTTGGAAGTGAGTGACGACGGCGTCGGTATTCCCAAAGACGGGGTGCTGAACAACCCCGATTCGCTAGGATTGGACCTTGTCACCTTGCTTGCGGAGAAGCTGGAAGGTGCGGTGGAACTACAAAGCGGCCAGGGGACGTCCTGGCGGATTCAGTTTCATCAACTGCACTACCAAGAAAGGATGTGATCACCATGGAACACGCCAAAATCCTCGTCGTGGAAGACGAAACCATTGTTGCCAAAGATATTCAGCAGAGCCTGACCCGCCTGGGGTATGAAGTGCCGGCCACGGCAACTTCGGGGGAGGAGGCCATTCGCAAGACCAAAGAAATCCATCCTGACCTGGTCATCATGGATATTGTGTTGAAGGGGCAGATGGACGGTGTTCAAACGGCGCAAGAAATCACGCGGCGGTTCGACGTGCCGGTGATCTATTTGACCGCCTATGCCGATGAAGCCACGTTGGAGCGGGTGAAAACAACCTCGCCCGCCGGATATATGCTGAAGCCTTATCTGCCGAACGAGTTGCGCACCACCATCGAGCTTGCGCTGCACCGGACGCAGATCGACCGCCATTTGAAAGAAAGCCTGCGGTGGCTGGCGACGACGGTGCGGTGTATGGGCGATGCGGTGCTGACGACCAACCGCGGTGGACGCCTGACATACATGAGTCCGGCGGCTGAAACGCTGACCGGCTGGTCCCAACAGGAGGCGATGGGAGTTGGGCTGACGGCCATTCTCGCGTGCGAGGAGGACAGCCCGGTGCAATTGGTCGAGAGCCCGGCAATGAAGGTGATGATGGAGTGCCGGATCATTCGGCTCGACCGCGCCATGCTGGTCATGAAGGATGGCGCAAGGCGGCCGATCGAAGGGAATGCGGCGCCGGTCGTTGATGAAGCGGGGGTGGTCATCGGGGCGGTCCTGGTGTTTCACGATGCGCGGTCGCCGGCGCAGTTGGAACCCAGCCAGGACGCGATTCGGAGTGACCTCCGACACATGGACGACCAATTGTCCCCGGCTCATGGCATCATCAACCTCTGTGCCTGGTGCAAGCGGGTGCCTGATGCATCAGGGGAATGGTACGATTTGGATACGTTTATTGCGGAACATTCCGACCTGCAGTTCAATGGCGGACTTTGTCCCGAATGCTTGAAGAAGTGCTTCCCCCTCTCGTAACCGGAAGCAGGTATTCGAGGAAAGAACGTCAGTCTGCGATGAATTGCTTGGTGTCCTGGAGGTGTTTGCTCAGGTAGGTCATGAATGGCGTACCGCCGGTTCCCACGGCGGTAGGATTGCTGGACTGCTGATGCTGTTGATGGATGTACCTGTCCGCATAGCCGACATGAATTTCGCGGAACTGAGCCAGTAGGTTCACGCAGGCACAGAAGGCTTCCCAGAGCTCCGGATGCCGTTCCCTCCGATCCCGCACATACCCGGAAAGTAGCGGTCTTCCCCGGTCGTCCGTCCGTTCTTCCAGCGCAGCAATAAACGCCCGGTGACGCGGTGGCATGTACTCGCGCATCTCCATGAGGTACTGCGTGAGCATGTCCTGCGCGTGGGGCACGCCGAGCCCGGCATCCAGCGACGGAACGATGGAACTTTGCGCCCCCGTTTCGCCGCGAAACTTCTGTGGTTGGCCGTTGTGAGCAGAGATACCATCATATATGAGGCCGTGCGGAAGCGAAGGATTATTCTTCCACCCATGGATGTAGGGCCGTACCCGATTGTAATAAATGTAGGGATCGCAACGTTCCTTCATACGCAGAAGCGTCGTGCGCATTGCCTCCTGCCCCATCGCCAGGGCGCGGAGGCCGCGAAGAACCTCTTCCGGCTCGCCCTCAGAAGCAGCGTTGTGCGCATGAACCAATCCGGCGAGCGCCGGGCCGGCCTCCGCCTCGATCTGGATGTGCACCAGCACGAACCACTCCTCGTCGATGCCGCCCAGAAAATTCTGAAGCAGCACAATATTATCGAGCTGGATGGGCCGGGTTCGATCCAGTCGCCGCCAGTTGTGCAATGCATAAGAGGCGTAGGAGAGGACGGGAGGACGGCCCAGTTGGTTGGCGACTTCGAGCCACGGCATGGCCAATTGGGTCGGTAACCGATCAGCCGGATGGACCGGGTCTTCCCAGACATAGCCGTGACCGGCAAAGGACAGAATGCGCATCGCGCAGCGGTACTCGTCGAGCCGCCAGTCTTCCGCTACCGACTTCACCAAGGTCGAATGTGCGTGGATGAAACTTCGGAATTGCCGGGCAGTCAGGAGCTTCGGAAGGTCGGTTCGGATCTGATCCAGGATTGGTTCGTCGGGCAAACGTTCGAGTGGATCGTGAGCGGGAAGGAAGCCGCGCTCAGGCGAGATGTCGAAGTCGGCGAGGGAGAGAGAAGGAAGCGTGGTGAGTTTCATGCCGGACCTCGCACCGCCTGCACACCTGAGGACTGAGTTTAATTTACCATACGCTAAATGTGGGTCAACGGGAGAGCTGAAAACGGGCGAGGCGGGACAGGTGACCGATTGTGCTCCGTTACGGATCTTCGGGCTAGGAATTTTCTTGCGCCGGCTCAAGGCCAATCTGAGTCATATCTCGTTCCAAAACCGGAGGTCTGGATAGACCAAAGGGCGCGGTATCCTCGGGAAAATCCACTTCCGGGCGAAGACTTTTCGTAGAGGCCATATAGACAAACCAGTGGAAGCCTCGAATCGCCGGCGGGACGATGGAGATGATTTTCAGCCTGTTTCGCTTTGCCGTGGCTCTCAACCAGTCAAAATCGAAGATGACTGCGTTAGAAAGATCGACCGGGTTGATATAGAGCGCATTCTGAAAGTCTTGCATCATAGGGAAGTATCGCTTATCAAACAAAAACCATGTGGAGGCCACGATGCCGTCATGGCGCAGAATACGCTCCGTCTCGCTCAGATAATACGAGGCCTGCTCTTCCGTAAGGTGTGTGAAAACCGACCACGCGATGACCAGCTTGAAAGAGCGCTCTCGTGCGGGAAAGGGGCGGGTCAAAGGTTTCAACAGCCCTGGATTGAAACAGGTACTCCTAACGTCATGGTGCTGAAACTCAAACCCCTCTGCGAAGGGTTGAAGATTCTTCCTGCACCATTTGATCATCCCGCGGTGCAGATCGATGCCGGTGTATTGGCGAGGGGGTGGTACCTGTTGCATAAGTTGTCGAGCGATTCGACCGCAGCCGCAGCCGAAGTCAAAGACCGTTTCGTAATTCTCGGCCGGTACGTTCGGAAGGACGAGCTGTCCTGTCGGATTATCAAAGAGGCCCAACTCTGTCGGGCCCACCAGCTTGCGCATGTCAAGCGGTGGAATGGGAAGGGACTGGATCACTGTATGCTCCTAAAAGCAAATCTAGGTGCAAGTCATTCGGCTGTCAATCGCTTTCGTATTGCAAGCAACAGGTGAGGCGGTCGTCAGCTTGTCACCGCCCCTTCCGATGCCGACGAGACATGCCGGGCATATTTCGCCATGACGCCTGACGTGTACCGGGAGACCGGGAGCTTCACTTTCTTGAGCCGCGCCTTGATCTCTTTCTGAGAGAGTTCCACATCCAGCCGCCGTTTTGCGATGTCGAACGTGATCGTGTCGCCATTTTTGACGGCGCCGATCGGTCCGCCTTTGACGGCTTCCGGAGCCACGTGTCCAGCCATCAGACCGTGTGTCGCACCGGAGAAACGTCCATCGGTCAGCAACGCAACCGAGTCGCCGAGGCCTGCGCCGACGATGGCGGCCGTCACACCCAGCATCTCCCGCATGCCCGGCCCGCCGGATGGGCCTTCATAGCGGATCACGACGACATCACCCGCCTTGATCTGTCCGGTCTTGACTGCGACGAAGGCATCTTCTTCCCGGTCGTACACTTTGGCCGGCCCGCGAAATTTCATTATTGAATGCCCGGCCACCTTGACTACGCAACCATCCGGCGCGAGATTGCCTTTCAGGATGACCAGACCTCCGGTCGACTTGATGGGATTCGAGAGGGGGCGGAGCACTTGCTGCCCCGCCGTCTCTAGCGCATCTTTCGCTTCTTCTCCAATCGTCCGGCCCGTCACGGTAAGCTGATTCGTGTGGAGAATCCCCGCGTCCAAGAGCCGTTTGGCTACGAGTGTCGTGCCGCCTGCCGCATAGAGATCGGCAGCCGTAAACCGGCCGCCCGGTTTCAGGTCGGCCAACAAGGGAACCTTCCGGTTGATCTTGTCGAAATCGTCGATCGTCAGTTTGATGCCGGCCTCGCGCGCGACGGCGAGCAGATGCAGCACCGCGTTGGTCGATCCGCCGGTCGTCGCAACGGCGGCGATGGCGTTCTCGATCGATTTGCGGGTGATAATTTGTTTGGGACGGAGGTCTTTCTTGACCAAGTCCATCACCAGCTTGCCGCACTCGAATGCCACGTCGTCCTTCCGATTATCCATCGCCGGAACGCCGTTCCGTCCCATCGGCGAGATGCCGAGGAACTCGAAGGCGATGGCCATGGTGTTGGCGGTAAACTGTCCGCCGCAGGCGCCGGGGCCAGGACAGGCGTGATCTTCGAGGTCTTTCAACTCGGCATTGCTCATCTTGCCGGAGGCATGCTTGCCCACCGCCTCGAAGACATCCTGAATCGTCACATCATGTCCCTGGAAGTGGCCGGGCATGATGGACCCGCCGTAGAGCATGAGGGAGGGCAGGTTGAGACGAGCCAGCGCCATGACCGTGCCGGGGATGGTCTTGTCGCAGCCGGAGAGAGCCACGACCGCATCGAACAGGTGCCCGCGCGCCACCAACTCGATCGAATCCGCGATCACTTCGCGGCTGATCAACGACGCTTTCATCCCTTCGGTGCCCATCGAGATGCCGTCGGAGACGGCGATCGTGTTGTACTCGATCGGTGTCCCGCCCGCCGCACGGATGCCGGCCTTCACGCGCTCGGACAAGCGCCGCAAGTGATAGTTGCAGGGCATGACTTCGATCCAGGTGTTGGCCACGCCGACTATCGGTTTCGACAAATCCTCGTCGGTGAAGCCGACAGCTTTGAGCATCGCGCGAGCCGGCGCCCGGCCAGGACCAACCAGCAGATCGTGACTCTTCAACTTCAATTCCTTCGGCATGGTCGCTTATTTCCCTTTCTTCCCTTCCTTTTTCTTCTCGTCCTTCTTGTCTTCGACATCGATCACCGCGCCGGTACCGGCATCGATGTGAATTTCCATCACCTTGCCGTCCGTGCCGACGATTTCCACTTCCCAGATGGTCTTGCCGTGCTTTTTCTCCAACTCGGCTTCCACCACCGTCCCTTGGACCTTTTCTGTCGCGGTCTTAATGGCCTGGTCCACGGTGACCTTGGCATCTTTCACCATCTCCGCGACGTTGCCCTCTTCCTCCTTCTCCTTCTTGCCCCTGTCGCTCCAAGCCGGCGCACCGAATGCGAGGAGCGACCCGATTGCCAGTGCCGTGATCATGCCCCATGCCCTCATGATGCACCTCCGTAGGATGCGTTAGTTCTTCTTGTCCATGTCCCTGGACATGCCCTTGTGTGGGCTGCCCTGGCCGCTCCCCATGCTCTTGTGTTGCTGCATCATTTTCTCGTGCTCAGCCTTTTCCTTTCCGCGCTGTTCAGGAGTCAGCAGGCCCAGCACGTCGCGGCGCGCTTTAATTGAAGCCATCCGCAAGGCGACCTGTTGTTCCTCGCTCTGCTTGAGTTTCGCCTCGATCGCCCCCAGGTCGGATTTTTCGTCCTCGACCAACGCTTTGAGCTCACGCTCGGCAATCTGGATGTCCGCCTCCATTTTGATGCGTGTCTTGTCGAGGTTGAGCTGCATCTCCTTTAACTTGGCAACCTGATCGGCCGTCAACCCGATGTCCTTTTCGTGCTTGAGCAAGTGGCGGATGAGGTGGCCGGTGCTGCTGTGCATCATGCCCATGCCCATCCCCATGCCGTGGCC
The DNA here is from genome assembly GCA_037442105.1 of Nitrospiraceae bacterium. Lineage (GTDB taxonomy): Bacteria > Nitrospirota > Nitrospiria > Nitrospirales > Nitrospiraceae > JBBIQV01. The sequence continues at coordinate 44,080 of JBBIQV010000024.1, forward strand.
GCCGCTGGAATGTCCGTATCCTTCTTTGCCGCCGCCGTGGCTGTACTCCTTGGAATCGGGATCGGCCCAAGCCGGTGACAAGCTCAGCGTGAGCGCAAACAGCGATGCGGCCCCGGCCATTGCGATACGTGTGACGTTCGTCATCATTTCCTCCTTCTTTGGTGGTTGTCGCAGTCAGTTTCCCGCGAATTTCTTCAATATCGCTTGCCTGTTGAAGGCGGTCATTGTAGCAGAAGCTTCATGAATAATCCGGGCTAGGATGTCGGCCATCATCCTCGCTGGGCGGAGGCTAGCAACTCTGCGCGTGGGTCCGAGTACCGCCTCCGACCCAACTGTTCGTAGAGCCGCCGTTCTTCTTCGGACAACGACGACGGTATGACGATCTGCAGAGTCAGAAACAGATCGCCATGTCCCCCCGATGCGGTCGGCAGCCCTTTTCCTTTCAGACGGAGCTTGCTGTCGGCCCGGCTGCCGGGCGGCACCTTGACCTTCACCGGCTCGGTCAATGTCGGCGCCATCACCTCCGCGCCTAATGCGGCCTCCCACGGCCAAACGGGCAGCGTGACATGCACGTCGCTGCCCTGGCGGCGGAAGATACCGTCCGACTCGATATGGACATGGAGGTACAGGTCGCCGCGCCTCCCTCCGTTTATGCCCGATGCGCCTTTGCCGGCTACGCGGACGCGCGTGCCGTCTTGCACGCCGGCTGGAATTTTCACGTCGATGGAGCGTGTCTCCATACGCACGCCTGAGCCCATGCAGTTGGGGCAGGGTTGGCCTCGTTGTGCGCCGCTCCCTCTGCAACTGGAGCAGGGTGCCCGGTCCGTCAAGCGGACCCGTTTCGTCACGCCGGTGAGCACTTCACGGAGTGACAACACCGCGTCGGTTTCGAGGTCCTCGCCCTGCAGCCCCACGCCGCGAGTCGCGCCGCCTCCAGCGCGACCACCGCCGCCGAAGAGGGTGTCGAAGATATCGCTGAAGGTTTCCGCGCCGCCGAACGAAAACTCGGCTCCACCGGCCGTGCGTGCTCGTGCTTGTGCCTCTTGTCGCGCGCGCTCGAAGGCCTCGGCCTGTTCCCAATTCGCCCCGTACTGATCGTACTTCTTTCGCTTCTCCGGGTCGGACAAGACTTCGTGCGCTTCATTCAGCTCCTTGAACTTCCGCTCCATTTCCGTCTTGCGTCCGCCACTGTGCAGGTCGGGATGGTACTGACGCGCGAGTCGGCGATAGGCCTTCTTGATGTCGTCGGCGGAAGCACTGCGCGGGATGCCGAGGATCTGATAGTAGTCTCGTTCCGTGGTGGCCATGGTCGATAGCGGAGTGTGACGAGTGATGGGTAACGAGTGATGAGAAATAGGAGGTGAACGGATCGCTCACGGATGAGCACAGCTCCGTGCCACGACCGACTTACTGATCACCCTTCACTGATCACCTCTTCACTGGTTCGTCAGCAGCTTACGGTGTCTACGGAGGCTTTTCAAGGAGTGATTAGCAGGTAGCGAGTAGCAAACAGCGAATAGCTCTCGAACAGAAGCGAATAGCTGATAGCTCATAGCGAATAGCAAACAGCCAATAGCCATCAGCTCAGAGCTATCAGCTACCCGCTATTCGCTCCTCGCTCTCCGCTGAACAGGAGCAAAGAGGAGCGAATAGCCTGAAACCAGGGAGAGGCAGGCCCTTCATGTCTGGCTACTCGCTACCCGCTGTTCTCTATTCGCTCTTCCATCCAGCGACTTACTGCTCTCTCTGTGCTGTTCGCTTCATTGCTACTGGCTGTTCGCTGCCAGCTATTCGCGATGTGCTACCTTTGCGCGCGCCATCATCTTGCAGTAGGAGCAGATCTCAGCCGTGGTCGGTTGCCCGCAAGAGGCGCAGGGGTGCAGCGCGGCCTGATCTTTCTCCGTCATGGTCGTGGCAGCGGGCTGGGTGTGTGCGCGTTTGTCGAGAAAGCCCCAGTAGAAGGTTTGCTTGGTTCCAGGGGATTCCGTTTCGAGCCGGTTCAAGACTTCTTTATAGAGGAGCATCTTGGACCCCTTCGCCATCGGACATTCCTCGACGATGTAGTCGATTTTGTTCAGCACTGCGTAAGCCGCCAGCTCACGCTCGGTCAGCCGGTACAGCGGTTTCACTTTCTTGGCAAATCCTTCCACCGACGCCGGCAGGCTCGGCCCCTGCTTGTCGAGATACTCTTCCTGCCAGTGGAGCACGTTGCCGAGCAGGCGGGCGGCCTCGTCGTCCAGGTTGTGGCCGGTGGCCATGACGTCGTAACGCTGCTCGATGGCCAC
>JBBIQV010000025.1:0-25608 GCA_037442105.1 Nitrospiraceae bacterium
GAAGAGACCACCAGCGCCAGCCAATCCATGAAAGACCAGGCGAAGGCCCTGCTGCGGCAGGTGGAAGTCTTCAAGATCGAGGGGAGAGAGTCGAAAGCGGGGAGCGGGGAGCGGAAAGCGGAGAGCGGAGAGCGGAAAGCGGAGAGCGGAGAATCGGCTCCCCACTCACGGCTCTCCACTCCCCACTTACGTCGAGGGGCCGGCGTCGCCGGCGGCAACGGCAAGGACCGCCGCCGGAAACACGATGAGTTTGAGGAGTTCTAAACGGGCGAGCAGCGAACAGCGAATAGCTGGCAGTGAGCAGCCAGGACTTCCGAGCTACTCGCTGCTCTCTATTTGCTGTTCGCTATCAGCTACCCGCTCTATATAAGGATTTTGCTATGGAGCTCAAAACGTTCCTCTGGTACGGCGTGCTGACAAGCATCACCTGCGCCTATCTCGTGGCGCTGGCCGGCGTACGCGCCGCCCACCGGCATGACGTCCCGCATCATGCGCGGCGCATGATGATCGCCGGCACAATCGTCGGCATGTGGCTCGTCTGCTATGTGATGAAACAGTTCCTGTTCGGACGGGAGCGGTTCGGCGGAAGCGAGGAGGCATACTGGCAGGTCTATGTGCCGGTTTTTTCAGCGCACATGCTGTTGGCAATCACCACGATCGGGTTGGGGGGCTACAACCTATACACAGGTCTTCGCCGTCTCCGTTACGGGAGTGTCGGCGCGATGGCCGCCGGCGTCTCACGGCACCGGCAGCTTGGCACGCTCTTGGTCTGGACTTTTTCAGGCACGATGCTGACCGCCTACGTGGTGTATCTCATGTTGTTCGTGTGGTATCCGGCGTGAAAGACGGTGATGAGTGATGGGTGAGGAGTGGTGAGTTGTGAGTCGTAAGTGGTGGATAGTGACGTGATGGAATATTCGATTACGCAAGACGAGTTCGAGCGGTTCCGCGCACTGGTCTACGACGAGAGCGGAATTTCGTTGAACGACAGCAAGCAGCCGCTCCTGGTCTCTCGCCTTTCCAAACGGCTGCGAGATCTGGGGCTCCGCACGTTCCAGCAGTACTACGAGTTCGTGACGGGCGATCCCGACCGAGACGAGTTCACCCGAATGCTGGATCTCATTTCGACGAACAAAACGGACTTCTTCCGGGAATCGAAACACTTCGAGTTTTTGCGCGACCGGATCATTCCCGAGTTGCAAGATGCGAAACGACTCCGCATCTGGTCCTCTGCCTGTTCAACCGGAGAAGAGCCGTATACGATCGCGATCACCCTGTACGAGAGCGTAGAGGACCCCGCCCAGTGGGATTTCAAAATGTTGGCTTCCGACCTCTCCACCCGTGTGCTGGCCAAGGCAGCTTCCGGCCTGTACGAAGAAGAATTGATCCGCGGCGTGCCGCCGGATGTCGCCAAACGTCATTTCCTGCGCGGACGGGGAGACCATGTTGGTTTGGTGAAAGTGAAGCCGCACCTCTCGCAGATGATCGCGTTTCGCCGGATTAATTTGATGGACGACCGGTATCCCATCAGGACGCCGCTGGATCTCATCTTCTGTCGGAACGTCATGATCTATTTCGATCGACCGACCCAGGAGAGCGTGGTCAATAAACTTTATCGCTATCTCAAACCGGGCGGGTACCTGTTCATCGGCCATTCGGAAAGCCTCCAGTGGGTGAACCATTCGTTCAAGCCCATTGTGCCGACGATTTATCAAAAACCGTGATCAGTGATGGGTGATGGGAAAAAGCATAGTATGGTACCGAACGCGACAACGACCTCATCACCCGTCACCCCTCACCCGCCACCGATCACCGAATTTCCGCACATCCGGCGGATGCGCGACAGCCGATTCCCCTATGAAATTGCATCCATCTTGCCGGGGGAGTTCTTCGTGAGTCGCGAGCCGATGATTATCTATACCGTGCTTGGCTCCTGCATTTCAGCCTGCATCAGGGACCCGGCTGTCGGCGTCGGCGGGATGAATCATTTTATGCTGCCTCACCCTCACCCTTCCCGCCTCCCTCTGAGAGGGAAAGCCGGGGAAAGGAGCGGTGAAGGCTGCGAAGGGATCTGGGAGGAGTCCACCCGGTATGGTTCGTTTGCGATGGAGTGCCTGATTAACGAAATTCTGAAGCGGGGCGGCATGAAGCACCGGCTCGAAATCAAGCTGTTCGGTGCGGGCAAGATCCATGATGGGAATATGGATGTCGGGGTCCACAATGCCGAGTGGGTCTTGAACTATCTGCACCGCGAAGGGCTCTCGGTCACAAGCAGCGACCTCGGCGATGTGTACCCGCGCAAGGTGTACTACTTCACCGACAGCGGTCGAGTGCTGCTCAAGAAAATCGAGCGTATCAAGAACCGGACGATTCACGAACGCGAAGCCGCGTATGCGCAGCGGTTGCAAGACGAGCAGGCACACCCGCACGGCGATGTGACGTTGTTTCAATGAACGCCTTCAGCCATCAGCCTTCAGCAGTCAGGGCCGGAGCTGAAAGCTGACTGCTGAGAGCTGAACGCTTGTCCAAGGAGCTTTATGGCGAAAATTCGCGTGCTGATCGTCGATGACTCAGCCCTGATGCGCCAGGTGCTGGCCGAGCTGCTCTCCAAGGACCCCGATATCGAGGTCGTCGGCTCGGCGCCGGATCCCTTTATTGCCCGCGAGAAGATCAAAACGTTGAATCCGGACGTGCTGACCCTCGATGTCGAGATGCCGAAGATGGACGGATTAACATTCTTGGAGAAACTGATGGCCGGCCATCCCCTGCCAGTGGTGATGGTGAGCTCGCTTACGGAAGCCGGCTGTCAGACCACGCTCCGAGCGCTGGAACTCGGCGCGGTGGATTTCATTACGAAGCCGAAAATCGATTTGCGTCAGGGCATGGAAGATCTCGCGCAGGACCTGATCGAGAAGGTGAAAGCCGCCGCCGTCGCGCAGGTGAAACGTGAACCGTCAGGCGTGAGGCGTGAGGCGAAGCCCCGTACCCCTTACCCCTCACCCCTCACGTCTCCCAATGCCATGCCCAAGACTACCGACACCGTCATTGCCATCGGTGCCTCGACGGGAGGCACGGAAGCGTTGCGCCAGGTTCTGGAAGCGCTGCCGCCGAATACCCCGCCGGTCATTATCACGCAGCACATGCCGGAACGATTTACCAGGACGTTCGCGGATCGGCTGAACGGCCTCTGCCGAATTTCAGTCAAGGAAGCCGAGGACGGCGACAGCGTCCTGCCCGGCCATGCCCTGATCGCGCCGGGCAATTACCACCTGACGCTGACGCGCAGCGGAGCTCGATACACGGTCAAGATCAATCAGGAGCCGCCCGTCAACCGGCACCGTCCTTCCGTCGACGTGATGTTTTCGTCCGTCGCCCACCACGCCGGCGGGAACAGCGTGGGCGTGATCCTGACCGGCATGGGTGGGGACGGGGCGAAGGAATTGCTGGCGATGAAGCAGGCCGGGGCGTACACCATCGCTCAGGACGAAGCCAGTTGCGTCGTCTTCGGCATGCCGAAGGAAGCGATCAAGTTGGGAGCGGTCGACAAGGTATTGCCGCTGGGCGATATCCCTGCCGCCATTCTCGCTCATGTGAGTCGCAGTTAACGACGTCTCGAAGAAGGAGTCTCTCAATGACAATCTCGGAAAGCGTTCGGCCTAGCGGCACGGTGTTGCGCCTGGACGGCAACTTCACCTACGACAGCCGGCGAGAGTTCAAGGCCAGCGTAGAAAAAGCGAGACAGGCCGGCTGCCGCAACTTGGTCGTCGATCTGGGCCGGGTGAACTTCGTAGACAGCGCCGCGCTCGGCTTGCTCGTGTTGACCAGCCACCAGTTCCAGCAAGAGCAGCGGACATTCAGCTTGATGCGGCCGGCGGAAAAGGTGGCAAAGCTGCTGGCCATCGCCAACATCAACAGGATCATTCCCGTGTACGAGAACGAGCAGGCCGCCCACGCGGCCTAGCAGGCTGAGGACTTTTTCAACATCCTGCTTGTGCCGCTCATTTCAACAAGGAAGGAACGCACATATGGACATCAAACAACGAGACCTGAATGGCGCCGCGGTGTTGGATATTAAGGGCGATCTGACCTATGCCAACCGCGGGGAATTCAAGATGGCGGTCGAGCGCGTGAAGAGCGCGGGCTGCCGGCACCTCATTCTCAATATGGAGCAGGTCCGGTTTGTGGACAGTGCAGGTTTGGGCTTGCTGGCGTTGATCTCGCAGAACTTCAAGGTGAACCAGGCGCAACTCAGCCTGGTGAAACCCCAGAGTTACGTCCGCGAGATTATGAGCCTGGCCAACATTCCCAAGATGATTCCGCTGTTTGAGAGCGAGCAGGAAGCATTGTCCGGACGGGTTCAGTCCGCCGCGTGAGGCACGATATGGGAAGTCCCTCTCCACAGACACCGGCGCCTCAGGCGGCCGCAGCCGATCGGCGTGCGTCTCAGCCGGCGACTATTCTCCTGGTCGATGACGAGCCGGTGGCACGCCTCAGCACAGCCCACCGGCTGCGGCGTCTCGGATACACCGTGCTGGAAGCCGAGGATGGAGCACGAGGCTTGAAGATCATTCGGAAAGTGCGGCCGGACCTGATCATCCTCGACTGGATCATGCCGGAAATGGACGGCCCCACCGTGTGCGAGGCCATCCGGAACGACCCGGCGCTTTCCTCCAGTCAGATCATCCTGATGACCGCGAACGATCGCCCGGAGCAGATTGCGGAAGGGCTGGCGCGCGGAGCGGACGACTTTTTGAGCAAATCCGCCAGCAAGCAGGAAATCGCCGCCCGCGTCCAAGCCGGCATCCGCGCCAGCGCGCTTGTCCGCCAACTCGAGCATACGCGCGACGATCTGCGCGCCAAGCAAGCGGAACTCGAGGAGGACCTGCACTCCGCGGCGCGTTTCGTGGAATCACTGCTGCCGCCACCGGGCTCGCCGGCGCCGGGGCTCCACCTGTCCTGGCATTACCGGCCGTCGCTGAACTTGGGCGGAGATCTGTTCGGAGTGACCCCGTGGGGGCCGGAGCACCTTGGCCTGTTCATCCTCGACGCTTCAGGGCACGGTGTGTCGGCCGCGCTCCGCGCCGCCTCGCTCATCGCGTTCCTACGTTCTACCGACCTGTTGAAGGTGGTCGGATCGTACGATCCTGGAAGGATTCTCACGGAAACCAACCGCCGTTTCCCGATGACGGCCGACGGCGACTATTTCACATTGTGGATCGGCGCGTTGCATCTGCCGTCGCGCAAGCTGACCTACGCGACAGCCGGACACTCCGGCGCGGTCCTCTGCCGCCCTCAGGCAGCGGCTCAATGGCTGGCCCGACCCTCCTTGCCCGTTGGTTTCGATCCCGCCGTTGTCTTTGCCGGCGACAGTGTGCCGCTCCAGCCGGGCGACCGCCTGTTCCTGATGAGCGACGGCATTTATGAACCGCTCTCGCCCGGCGGGGAAGTGTGGGGGAAGGCTCGACTGCAACAGGTCTTGGAGCAAGAGGCCGCACGTCCGATGGATGAGTTGATTACACAGTGCTTTCAGTCCGCTCGCCTATGGCAGGGAGCCGAACATTTCGCCGATGACGCCGCGTTGGTCGGACTGGAACTGGCTGCTTGACCGGAAGGAGAACGCCCTATGGATACGACCGCGGTCTTCGATTTATCGGAAGCGTTGGCCCGGGTAGACGGCGACCAGGAGCTGTTCGTGACGTTGGCGGAGTTATTCCTGCAAGAAAGCCCCAAAGAGTTTGCCGCGGTGCGTGCCGCGCTGTCCGGTCACGATAGTGCCGGTTTGGCAAGTGCCGCACACAAGCTCAAAGGCTCCGTCATACAATTTTGCGCGCCGCGCCTGTTCGAGAGCGTGAAACACCTCGAAGCGCTGGGCCGGCAAGAAAATCTCGCTGCAGCCTCTTCGGTCTGCGCGGCGGTGGACACGCAACTGGCCGAATTGCACGACGCGCTTCGGCAGGTCATGAAGGGAGGGTTTCCGTTATGATCGGCAGAATCGAATCCCACGTTCAGGCGCGCACGCTCCTCATCGTCTCCGGTAATCCGGACACGCAGGCAGCCGTCCTCGAGCAGGCGAAGGCGAAGGGCTTGTCGGTGATCTCCGCCCCGGATCCTGCCGTCGGCCTGACGACGTTCGAGATGACGAGGCCTGACATCGTGCTGGTCGATCTCTTTCTGCCCGAGCAGGAAGGGCTTGAACTGGTGAGGAAAATTCGCGAACGCCGTCCCGCCTGCCCCGTCGCCATCCTCACCGAGGCAGGCCACGTCGAATCGGCCGTCGAAGGTTTGCGCGCCGGGGCGTTGGATTACGTGCAGCAACCCGTCCATGTAGAAGAACTCGCGCACGTGCTTCAGCGGGCGATCCAGGCATTGCCTGCCACGGTGGAGGATGCGCCGGGCATCGAGCGATTGGAGTATAGCCTTGTCATGGGGCCCGACCCGAGCCACGTGGACAGTACCGTGTCCTGGCTGATCCAAGGGACCGCGATGGGTCTCTCCGAAGCTCGCCAGCTTCACCTCCGGGCCGCTTTGCAAGAATTGGTGATGAACGCGGTCGAGCACGGCAGCCTCGAAATCCGCTATCACGACAAAATCGAGGCCATTGCGAAGGACCGATACGACGAACTTATTCGCCAGCGCCGGCAAGAAGCCCGCTACCGAAACCGCCGTGTTACGATTCGCGCGATCTACGATAAGACCGCGCACGTGCTACAGTACCGGATCGCCGATCAGGGGAAGGGGTTCAACTGGAAGGCGCGGGTCGGCGCCCATCTTGATGCCTGTCCTACCGTCGATGCCAGCGGCCGCGGTGTGTTTTTGGCGCACTCCTTCTTTCCCGACATTGTCTACAATGAGCTGGGGAATGAGGTCACGGTCACCGTTCCCCTGAGTTGACAATGTGGTGAAGAGTGACTTGACGTGCCTCGCCGGTGCGGTTTATCTTTCCGGCTGCAAGATAGCGAGCAGCCGATAGCGACCAGCTCTCAGCTTCACTCCCATCACGAGGTGTCCGATGTCCAAGTTCCTCCCCGTGCTCGCGCTTATGTCTGTGAGCCTGCTTCTCACCGCCTGCAACACCGCCACATGGGTCCATCCGACCAAGCCATCGGAAGCCTTCGCGACCGATTACAACAAGTGCCAGAACGACGCGCTGCGGGACCCCAAACTCCAGCAAGGCCTTCAGTTGCTGTTGCTCCAAGCCACGGAGCGCTGCGTCCAGAAGATGGGCTGGGTGCTGAAGGACGAGTAGCGGCCTACTCTTCTACTTGGCGTAAAGCAACTCGATCCGTTCCTTCCCAAGACCGACCTGCCTTTCTGCACATTGCGGAACAATTAACACGGCTGTAACCATCGCGTCATGGACCGGAAACGCGGAGGAATTATGCTGAGAGAAGGAGATCAACTCAAACCCATACTGGGGAGGTGCCAGTGGCGTACATATCCAAGGCAGGACAAGGGAAGCCTGGTAAGAAGTACCGGAGCGCCGCAATCGCGGGCGTGCTGATGACCGTGCTCGGCTGGTCAAGCTGGGTGGGTGCAGAGGAGCAGGCTACGGAGGTCAATGGACAAATCACGGTCGCGGGATCGGAAACGATGCAACCCATGGTTGCCAAGCTGGCGGCGGAGTTTATGCGCCTTCATCCCGACGTCGGTTTCACGATCGAAGGCAGTGGGTCGGCGTCCGCTATCAGGGAGTTCACCCTCGGCCTCTCGTTGCAACGGCGCGGCGACAAGGCACGCGAAGGGCATGAAGGCGCGAGCACCGCGAATCTGCTGGCTTCCTCCCGGACGCTGACCGACAAGGAACTGCGGGCCTTCGCCTCGCATCACGGGTATGAACCGCTGGAGTTTCCTGTGGCCATCGATGCAGTGACCATCTATGTGAATGCGGAGAACCCCGTTCAGGGACTGACGCTTGAGCAGGTGGACGCGATCTTCGGCAGTGAACGCAAACGCGGATATCCGGAAGACATCGCCACATGGGGTCAAGCCGGCGTCAAGGCCGCCGGGTGGGAAAAACAGGCCATCCGTCTGTACGGACGCAACGAGAAATCCGGCACGCGCGAGTTCTTCATCCAGACGGCCCTAAAGGGCGGGGCGCTCAAAGAGAATATCCGTGAGCAGCCGGGACCAGCCTCGGAAATTCTGGCGATCGCTCGCGATCCCCTCGGGATCGGGTATGCCGGAACCGGCTACCAAACCTCCCTGGTGCGGGTGGTGCCGGTCGCCGAGCAGGCCGGACGACCCCCTGTTGCACCGAGCCAGGACACAGTCGCCGACGGCACCTATCCCTTGGGCCGGGCGCTGTATCTGTACGTCGCCAAGGCACCGAAGGAGCGACTGGGGCCGGCTATGTTGGAGTTCCTGAAGTTCGTGAACAGCCGGGAAGGGCAGGATATCGTGTCCCGCGCAGGCTTCTTCCGGTTGACAAGCGCCATGGTGGCCAAGAACATGGCGGTGCTGACCGGGGGATCAGTGACGGCGAACCTGTCGGCTGCCAAACACTAACCGAAGTCTGAAAGTCCAAAGTCATCAAGTCGAAAGTCTAAAGTCTAAAGACCCGCAGTCTTCTGCGACTTGACGACCTGATGGGTGGAACACGCAATCCACGAACATGTCCGGCACTCGGCTAGCCGTCCATCTCCTGCTTTGCGCTGTTCTCGGCAGTGCCTCCGCATGCACCAGTGGCCCCCCGCCACGGCTCGTGTATCAGGACAGCCGGACCGTGATCGAGCTGCGGGTGGATCCGCAAGCCGGAATCGGTCACAGCCACCCAGCCACCCTGACCATCGAGCACATGACCCACATTCTGTCAGGAATCAGAGTTCAGAAGGAACGTGATGCCGTGCATCGCTTGCTTGCAGGCGAGGCGGAGGCCGGGTCAGCGTTCAATGCGGAAGAAGTGTGGGCACTGGCCCCTCATCTCGTCACAGCATTGGCAGAAGCCAAGCCTGGGGAATTGGTGACCTTCTACCGGCGGTTTTCCAATGGCTCGACCGGACTGGCCTACACCACGGGCGGGCTGTTCATGCGGGTGAAGTATCTCTACGTGATCCTGGCGAACTACCGGCAGTTGCCGTCCGATGCGATGAGTCTGGGAATTCCGGCCTATGAGATCGATCCCGTGGACGACCCGCTGCTGCCCCTGAGACGTGGCGGCTATTCCGTATCGTTCGTCCCGCAAGAAGCGGAGGTCCATCCCGTCAAGGGCCAGTGGCAGTGGAACTTTCCCGATCCCGGCAAGGTCGTGATCATAGACCCGGCCTTGCTCCGTTCCAACTCACCGAAGCCGTAGCCCCCAGCCCATCGCCTCGTGCCGGCGATCAGTTAAAGAACCATTGGGCCTGGAGCCGGAACAGGTTGGCGCTAAATTCCGATTGGGGGACGGTACTCGTCAGCGCCACATTGGGGCTGAGCAACGAGGAATGCAGTCCGTCCTTGTACATCCACTCCGCCACGAAGCGCCAGTGAGTATCCGGTTCCCAGACGAGACCCACGTTAATAGTCTTTGAGCGGCCATCCACTCCATGGATCGACTTGATCCCGCCATAGTATTCGCCCCACCGGACGTATCCCGTGAGCATCCCGACATCTGAATACCGGTACGTATAGTACGGTTGCAGATAGCCGCCGTAGAGGTGGCTTTCCCGGATGAATCCCTGAGCGTCCCGCTTCGGGCCCCGGCCGAGCGTGTACTCTGCCAGCACGCCCCAAGGTTGCGGCGGCGTCCAGACATACCAGGTGAGCCGCTCATCCCGCACCTGGCAACCTGTTGACTTGCCGTCCTGCTGGTGCGAAGCGATGGGACAGCGAGCAAACGTACCGGGTTCCACCACGAACTGTCCCCGATAGGCGAACATGCCCGCTTCGAGGAGCCGGCCGTCCGGCAGCTCAAAGGGATGGGCGAGACGAATACCGACGTGTTTGTTGTAATTCAGCTCCGGCTTGTTCCGCCCTTGTCCGTTCCAGACCATGATCCCAAAATCGCCGTAATCACCCGGACCGTTATGGTATGTGGCCAGTTCTGCATAGCGCTGCTGTGAAATCTTCGGGCTCCAATAATAGGCGATTCCCAGGTCGCGCTCGCCCGGCGCGCCGCTCTGAATGGACTCATGCCGATCCAACTCCTGACGGTTGCTGCTCGACCGGTAGGTGTCGAACGAGTTCGGGGCCCGGTGCTGTCCGAAGCGGATGCGGTGTTCCTTATCCTTCGTGATGAAGAAGTCCGCGAAGGCGTCTACGATTTCGTTGTTGACGAGATTTTGCCCATTGCCCTCGAACGCTGGTTGAAAGTAGAAGGCGAGGCGATCCGAGATCTGGCCCTGGAAGACCACCCGGATCCGCCGGATATAGAACGTGTTCGGATCGCTCGTGGCGACCTTGTCTCCCAAGGGGATGTCCATCATGGGATTACCGAGCAGGGCATACCGGTTCTGAATGTAGCCGCTCATCCGGATCCGCTCGTACCAGCGGGGGCTACTGATCATGCCGACTTCCGCGCTCGCCTCTTCCGCTTTCTTCTCTTCCTGCGCCTTGATCCGGATCCAGTCGTCCGTCGTGAGCACGCCCTTCTCCAGCAAAATATCCTCAAGGGGGCTCGGCTGTGCCGGGGAGACCATCGTGCGCTGCGTGCCAGGGGCAGCGACCGGCTGCGGCCCAGCGGTTGGAACCGCTGCGCCGATGACCGGCGTCGGAGGTCCGACCGGTTCTTGTGCCTGCAAGCGCGACGTCGGCATCAAGAAGCATAGCGTTATCGCCAGAAGCGCCCATCGCCAGAGAGTTTGAGTCCACGTGGTGGTCATTGTCGTCGGCACCGGTTCCTCCTTCTGTCGAAGTGAACGTTGAGCGTTCGCGGGTCTCAATACACGAAGTCGTTCAGCCTTGCGGCACAGTATTCTGTCAGGGAGAATAAAAAAGAAGTGTGTCGCGCCGGTGACGGCGGTGTTACAGAGCGGTTAATTTTTGCGGGGGCTGTGGCTGGTTCAGGAGAAGGAAGCCGGTCTTGGTTACAGCATGCGCAGGTAGAGGAGGGCGCTGTCGCCATTGACTTCGCGGCGCAGGACGGCATACGCGGCTTTGGTGACTTCATTCACCGTGATCGAGGCCCGAACGGAAAAGTAATTGCTTCGTACATCGTAGGCTTGGGTAAGGCGCAGCTCTTTGGCAATCGGTTCAAAATCGCTGATACGATCCGCATCCTGGATCGTCAGAAATGGCCGGCCCGACACCACGGACATGGCCATCGCTTGGGTGATCCGCGCATCCAATGCTTGAATGACGATCGGATCCGCCGTGTTGAGGTTGACCTTGCCGTCCGCCTCGATGGGATACACCGTCACGTATTTCTGGAGGCGTTGCACGATCTCATCCGTCATGCCCTTGACAAGGTACAGCTCGGAGACCGTCTGGAGGGAGGAATTGGACGCACGATACGCCGGACGCAGCGATTGGTAATAGGCGCTTTCTGCGCCGGTGGGCTCAGGGTTTTCATCGGTATCCATCCAATCGGCGATCGCATCCACCAGATCAGGATTGACCTGAACCAACTCGAACAGGCGTTTGAATCGCTTGATCTTGGCTTGACGAGCGATCGGGTCCGGTTGATTCGCCAACTCGTTGAGATTGAGCTTGCCGCGCTCATCCTCGATCAGAGCGGACACGACCCCGTCGCCGACCGGGTAATTGGTGATGGGCATGGCCCACAGATCCGTCAAGGCATCGAAGGCCTGATTGGCTTGGGTGTCCAGCTTGGCGTCCCGCTGCAACACGGCGCGTGCGGCTTGGACTCCGACCTGGGTCAACATCGTCGCCTTGAAATGGTCCCGGAATGCGGCTGCCTCCCGGTACTCACGCCTGGCATCGGCATCGAACTCCAGGATCAGCGCTACCAGCAAGGTGAGCACAAACAGCGCGAGAATCAACGCGACGCCTTGTTCATCGTGCTTTCGCATAGGTGACGATCCGCAGACTTGTGTCGAGATAGGCGGGGTTGTCGAACTTCGGCTTGATTTGCATATACGGCACTTGGGTATCGTACGGCGCTCGCTCAAGATGGCTCAGCAAATTCAACAATTGTCGCAACTGCACGCTATCGAGCCGCACATCGACGGCGGTTTCCTGGTATCCGTGCGTGACGGTCGGCGCTTGGGGCTGCATCGCAGTGATCCGATCCCGCACCTGCACGGCGGTCGTCGCGTCTTCCAGAAATGCCAGCATGGAGAACCGCCCATCCGAGGGGGGAAGGCGTTCATCGAGCTTGGCCAAGCGGACCTGTAATGCCGCGTACTCGGCCCCGACTTGCGCCAGTTCCTGCAGCTCTTTCTGTTTTCGGCTGATCTGCCGTTCCGCCCGGTCGAGTCGATCGAACAACGGGTCCACGACGAGGACGAACAGGAGACATACGAGGAGGACCGCTCCGCCGCCGGCGAGCATCATCCGTTCGCGAGGCGCCAAGGCCTGCCATCGCTCTGTTAGCAGGTGTTTCATGGTGCGTGCACCGACAACGTGACCCGGAACACTACTTGCGAGGCCGACGCATTCATGCGCGAATCGCTGACTGCCACGTCTGTAAACATCGGCGCCGCGCTCAATGCCTGTTTCACTTTCTCGACCGACTCGAAGGATGTCGTTTCGGCCTCAAGGTGTACCGTGTTCTGTTCCAGCGTCAGCTCACGCACCTTGACAGGGATGCCGCGCGGGAGCTGTTTGACCAGTTGGGCCAGGATCTGCAGCTTCTTGGCAGAGGTCCCGTCGATCAACGTCACGGCCTTCGCCACCGCCGCCGTCTTCGACCGCGCCTGCTCCAGCTCTTCGCCCGGGAACGCCTCGCCGCCGAACTGCTGCTTGTACGATGCCGACAGCGCGGTTTTCAGGTCTTTCACGCGCGCCTCTTTCAAGCTGACATGGGCGTACAGATCGGCGATTGCAAGGACGGCCAACAGCACCCCCGCGATCGCCCACCACCAGAGCTCGCGCGTGCTCTGCACTGTTTGTGGCGCCGCGTCTTCGGTGAGTTGCTTGAGGTCCAACGCGAGATCGGTCCCGGCCCGCCGGATCTTAAACCGTGATCCCACGATCTTCGGATGGATGGCCAACCCGAACGCAATCGAGAAAGCTCTGGGACAATCCGCGCCGAATCCTTGTCTCGGACCAACCGGTGCCAGCTCCAACTGGCGCGAGATGTATTCGGACATCTCCTGCAACTTGGACCCTCCGCCGGAGATCCAACAGTGCTCGATCCTGGTTCGCGTCGTGGATTGAAAGGCATGCAAGGACAGCCGAATTTCTCGCACGAAGGGATCGAACCAGGCCTCCACGACCGAAACTTCCTTCGAGCGTTTGTATCGTTCGGCATCGGCGAAGGTCGCGTTCATCCGAGATGCCAGAAGTTTGGTGACTTCGTCGCCGCCCCATGGAATCGTCCGCAGCAGCCAAGGCCTGCCTTCGTGAATCAGGCAGAGCGTGGTTTTCGAGGCGCCGATGTCGATGATGGCGAGATCGAGCGGGACGAGCGCGCCTGCCTGTTTCAGGTGGTGCGTCACGGCGAACAGCGCCAAGCCGTCGACGTTGACCGCCGCCGGCGTCAAGTCCGCCTGAGCCAGAAACCGGACGTGCTCTTCGACCGTCGCCTTCGGCGCCGCCGTCACCAACACATCGGACCCGCCCTCGCGCAGGGTTTTGCCCTTCGCCGGTGCGGATGGGAGGAGCATGCTCCCGACGGCGACCTCCTCCAACGGGAAGGGAATCAGGTTTTCGACTTCGAAAGGGACGACCTGCCGGATTTTCGAGACATCGCGGAATGGAAACGACAGGGTGCGAATGAGCAACTCTTGGCAGGGGATCGCGGTGACCACGTCTTCATGGTAGAACCCATGCCGCCAGAGAAAATGCCGGAGCACCTGGGCGGCACGGGCCTGGTCCAGGTCCTGGTGGCCGGTGTAGGGGAGGGGCTGATGAAAATACTCCACCGATTCGCGGCCGCTGAGCCTGCGCCGAAACCGGACGGCTTTAATGGCCGTCCGCCCAAGATCGAGTCCCACGCAATCGGCAACCATCATAAGCCTACAGCGACACAGTGGGTTGAGTCAGCGGTCCCGACACCCGTATGGTGGTCGGGCCTGCTACCATCGGAATGCCGGCCGCTGCAAGCCGCTGAACGAAACCAACGTTTGGCGAGAGCGACAGCGAGAGTTCGACGGTAGTCTGGGGGGCCGAAGGCCCCAGCACCAACTGTCCGGTTCCGGTAAAGGAACCATCCGGTCCTTCACCCTTGAAGGTGACAATCTGACAGGTCGTTTGCTGGCAATGGATCGTCGCCGTCGCCTGGGCGATGGTTATCGTCGGCAGCGTGAGGGGGCCGAGCGACAGTTGGTCCAACAGGACATTCTCCGCATGCGCGTCCCAGTTCCCCTCGCCGATCGGCACGAGCCGGCCTTCGGATGACCGTTGCCATTGCTGTTCGAAGGTCCCTTGCAAGAGGCCTTGCGCGACGCCCTTCAACTGCAAAGTCGTCAGATCGACCCGCTCCACTTGTCCGGTCAGCGACATCGAACCGTCATGACCGGTCAAGGAACTCATGACCATCTTTGCGTGAACGATTCCCGCTTCCGCCGAGGCACGGTTCGGCAACGTCGCGGTTACATCCACCTGAGGCTGCCCGCCAAGCAGGCTCAAGGTATTGACAGCCACGGCCACTTGATCGGCTCGGATGTCCCATCCCCCCTGTCGGCTGATCGTCACCCCATGTCCGGCGAACCCAAGCGGCCATTCAAGCCGCCATTCTACCGCGCTGATGCGGAGACCGCTATGGCTGCCGATCTCTGCGAGCACTCGATCCCGCAGCGCATCGTATGGAAAAGTGAGCGCCAGGCAGGCAACCAGCACCACGCAGGTATAGAACACCCAGGGTACGATCTGCAGCGGACGTTGCGATTGCACGGCCGCCCTCATGATGACAATGTCGGAATCGTGACCCAATGCATAAACGTTTCAGGCTGTCGCGCCGGTCGTTGGACGGTCAGCTCGATCATCACCGCGCGAGGCAATGCCCCTCTCATCTGTCCATCCCACTGATCGACCCAGATTTGCGCGGTTGCATCATAGTAGCGCAGCTTGAGGCCGACCACGTCGTCCAACAGCTCGATCTGTTCGATCGACTCATCGGTCAACCCGAACAGATTCCGTCTGGCGAACCGCATCAATCTGGTACCTTCGCGAGTATAGACCACGCGGCTGATCTCGGTCTCGTGTGCGTTCAGCCCGCTACGTTCCTGCGCCGTCGTCAGGAAGGCCAAGGTATCGGCGGGTTGCCCATTCTGCTGATTGCTCTGGCCCACCCAAGGCACGGTTGCCGACCGGTAGCCGGCCGATAACTCATTGGCCATGAATTGCAGTGTCTCTCTCATGAGGGGTCCCCAATCCTGATCATTCCGGAGGGTCTCGATCACCCGCATGGTGCCGGAGAAAGCCCCAAAGACCATGGCCGAGATCACCCCTAGAATCGCAACGACCAGCAAAACTTCGATCAGCGTAAATCCGGCTTGGTCGCCTGTCTTACAGCGTTTGAAAGGCATACGAGGTCACTTCCACCATGTCCTCGGTGGCTCCCCTCGGCCACAATACTTGAATACGGACTTCCCGCACGGCGTCCAACGGTGTGGGGGCGACAATTCGCTTCCACCGAAAGCCCGGTGCGCGATCCCGTGCATCACTTGAGATCGGTGCGCCCGGCGGCGGCGTTGTGAATTCCCCGGCGGTCTCGCCGATCGGGAGCATGGGTGTTAGTTCCGCCTCCAACAGTTTCTCCCTTGCCAGGAGCGTGGCGGTTGTTATGGCGCGCGCCCGCACACGGAGGTCGATGTCCGAGTTCCGAAGCCCGAGTAGGACGGGGAGGGCGATGGCCAGAATCGCCACCGCGAACATCACCTCCAGAAGGGTGAAGCCGTGCTCTCTCCGTAAACAGCCGAGGCGGGCGGCTGTTCGGAACCGGTAAGCGGTCAATTGGATCGTCGCGTGGCTCATCAAACGACCGAGAACGGGCCAACTAAGGAGTCGTCATACTTACCTCAGAGCAGCTACTTTCTCCAAAGCTGTTGAGGGCTTTCACGGCGAAATAGTACTGAGTCTGGGGCTGAAGACCTGCTATCGTATAAGTCGTCTTGCTGCCGACATCGGTCGGCTGGCCGTTCCCGCAAACACCCGATGCCGTGCCGTAATAAACCTTGTACTGTATAGCCGTCGCTGAGAATCCCGTTTCCTGATCCCAGATGAAGGGGACGCTGGGGTCCCAGCTCAGCGTGACAGTCCTAAATTGTGGTGCCGGAGGGTCAGGGGGTGGGGCCGGGGGTGAGCCAGAGGGGGAGGAACCATTAGATGTTGTCTGGCCGGACTCTGACGACCCTCCCCCACAGGCGGCGAGTAGACCTATCCCCAAAAGAAGTAGGAAGAGCCAGACATTGTGGTTCATCATTCTTATGCCGTGGCTCCCCGTCTAACAGTGTCGAAACCAGCGCTTGCCGAAGGCTTAGGGGTGAGTGGCCCAAGTGGCTGTAACAGCGGTCGAAGACGTTCCGGAATGGGTGGCGCCGGTTTCGCTTCGAATCGCTGCTCCCACAGTCGGACCTGTCCCGTCACCGGTCGAATCTGAATCGCGACAACGTTTTGCCGGTCATCCGCCAAATGAATCACACCAGGCTCCATCTGTCCTGCCGGCAGCACTTGGAAATACCCCGCTCCAGACTGGAATGTGCCTTGCCGGAGCGTCATGATTTCCGTGAAGCGCACGGATGGCGGCAATGTGATCCGTTCTGCGAGCGCGGCATCCGCCGGTGGTCGTTCACCGTCTGGCTCCATCACCGTCGCCCAAAAGGTTCTTTGGTCAACATCAAGGTGCAATCGCCAGCTCTTTTGCGTGGCCGGCGCCTTCGCTTTCACCGCGTGAAGCAGACCGACGAATTGCCGGCTGGTTTGAGCCAAGGGATCGCCGATTCCGAATCGCGGCACGATCATCGCGAGCGCCACGCCGAACAACGCCAGGACCGCGAGCATCTCGATCAACGTGAAGCCGCCCGAAGCCCGTGAGGCGTGATGCGCTTTCTGTCCCTGTTCAACGAATGACGATTGACGATTGACCATTGACGGCCTAGTCTTTATCCAGATTCCAGTTCGCAATGTCCGCATTGATGCCTGTACCGCCAAGCTCGCCATCCGTTCCCATGGAAATGATCTCGTAGTCTCCCTTCGGGCTGGGGCTGAGATACTTGTAGGGATTGCTCCAAGGATCCTCCGGCAACTTCGGCAGGTACCCCCCCTCTTTCCATTTCTTGGGAATCACGCCGACCGTGGGTTTTTCGACCAGCGCCTTCAACCCTTGTTCGGTCGAGGGGTACACTCCGTTATCGAGCTTGTAGAGCTGCAAAGCACCTTCGATACTGCGGATCTGCACCTTGGCGGCAGTCCGCTTGGCATCGTCCGTTCGACCCATGATGCGAGGCACCACGAGCGCGGCCAAAATGGCCAGGATGGCCACCACCACCATGATTTCGATGAAGGTGAAACCACGCTCGTCGTTGAAACGACGACGTGATGGGTGATGGGTGATGGGTGATGGGTGATGGCTGGAAGTCCTCCGCTTTCTTCTCCGCATCATTCGCCAATTTTTGATCAGCTCTGGTTCACGCATCGATTGCCTCCCTGTTCCTTTCCGCTCATCACCCGTCACTGATCACCGTTCTATCCCACCATCTGGCCCATTTCAAAGATCGGCAAGAGAATCGCCACTACAATAAAGAAGACCACCACCCCCATCACCAAGATCATGATCGGCTCAAGCAACGAAGTAAGGCGGCCGATCACCCGCTCCACTTCGCCGTCATATATTTGTGCGATCCGTTGCAGCATGTCTTCCATTTCACCGCTCCGCTCGCCCACGGCGATCATGTGGGTCACCAGCGAAGGGAATTCTCCGCTGCGCTTCAGAGGGTCGGCAATCGTTTCTCCTTCACGAATATTCTGCCGAGCTGCTTCCACGGCCTCTTCGAGTACTCGGTTATTCATCACGCGTTTGGCGACATCAAGTGCTTCCAGCAATTGGACTCCGCTCGCCAACATGGTGGAGAGCGTCCGCGAGAGCCGGGAGATCGCCACCATCCTGGCCGTTTCGCCGATCAACGGCAACTTAAGGATGAACCAATCCGCCAGCCTGCGACCAGCCGGTGTCTGAATAGTCCGGTGCAGAGCGATGATTCCGATCGCTGCTCCGCCGACTAAAATCCACCAGTAGCCGGCCAGAAAATGGCTGATGCTCATGAGCACGACCGTGGGCGTGGGAAGGGCGCGGTGGAGGTCCGTGAACACAGCCGTGATCTTGGGAACGACGAAGGTCAGGAGGAAGAACAGCACCGTCACGGCCACAATCGACATAAGCGCCGGGTAGATCAGGGCATTCGTCACCCGCTGATTCAGCGCCACTTGCTTTTCGAGGAACTCCGCCAGCCGGAACAGGATGTGGTCCAACGCTCCGCTCGCTTCTCCGGCCCGCACCATGTGGATGTAGAGCTGGCCGAAATCACGCGGGTACCCTTCCAGCGCAGCGCTCAAGCTTTTTCCGCTCCGCACCTGTTCGCGAATGTCTGCGAGGATGCCTTGCAAGGCCTTCTTGTCTGCCTGCTCGACGAGAATGCCCAACACTTCTACTAACGGCAGACCGGCGACCAACAAGGTCGCCAGTTGCCTTGTCAGGAGGGCCAGTTCCTGCTTGGAGAGGACTCCGAACCGTCCGACCCGCGATGTGACCTGTCCTTCGGCACGAGGACGGTCGAACACGCCCTGTTGCTCGACCAGGGACGTCGGATAGACGCCTCCCTTCCGCAATTTCTGCCGAGCGACTTTCGGGCTCTCGGCATCGACGATGCCCGTCGCTGCAAGGCCGTCGCCGCGAATTCCTTTGTATTGATAGACGGGCATAAAAACCATCCTCTCTCACACCTCGACATCCTGCTGCGTGAGCCGCATGACCTCTTCAGTCGTCGTCAACCCCCGGGCGACTCTGGCCGCTCCATCCAACTTCAACGGAACCATTCCCTTGGTCATGGCCGCCTGCTTGATCGCCGCCGCGTCCGCCTTGGCGCCGACCAAACGGCGCAGTTCGTCATCCATTAACAAGATTTCGTAAATCCCGGTCCTGCCGCGATAGCCGGTGAGCGAGCAGGCCGGGCAGCCGGTACCCCGGTAGAACGTCGGTCGCGCGCCGGAACAGGGGAGCCCGAGGCGGATAAGTTCATCCTCCGTCGGTTCATAGGGCTGCCGGCAATCGGAACAGACTTTTCTGACCAGTCGTTGCGCCAGAATGGCCACCACCGAGGATGCCACGAGGAAGGGCTCGATACCCATATCGATCAGGCGCGTGGCGGCGCTCGCCGCATCGTTGGTATGGAGCGTTGAGAAGACCAGGTGCCCGGTCAACGAAGCATGGATGGCGATTTCGGCGGTTTCCCGATCCCGGATTTCGCCGATCATGATCACATCCGGATCCTGTCGCAGAATGGAGCGCAGGCCGGCCGCGAAGGTCAGATTGATCTTGGGATTGACCTGCATCTGTCCGATGCCGAGCAACTGGTACTCCACCGGGTCCTCGACTGTGATGATGTTCTTATCGGGGGCGTTGATCTGACTCAGCGCCGCATAGAGCGTCGTGGTTTTGCCGCTGCCGGTCGGACCGGTGACGAGGATGATGCCGTGCGTTAAGTGGATGAGTTGTTCGACCACGGTCAATTGGTCTGGACTCAGCCCCATCTCGGAGAGGTTGAGCAACCGGTTTTCTTTCTCCAGTAACCGCAACACGACTCGTTCACCGTGGGCTGTCGGAAGCACGGAGACGCGAAGGTCGACATCTTTGCCCGCCGTGCGGATGGTGAAACGGCCGTCCTGGGGAAGGCGTTTCTCCGCGATATTCAGCCCGGCCATGATCTTCAGCCTGGCGATGAGGTTGGCCTGGAGCTGCTTGGGCGGCGTCAATACGGGGTAGAGGACACCATCGATGCGGTACCGGATGACCACGCCCCGCTCGAAGGATTCGACATGGATGTCGCTCGCGCGCTGCTTGACCGCCTGGAACAGGATGGAATTCACGAGTCGAATGATCGGGGCTTCGTCCGTCGCATCGAGCAGATCTTGCGGCTCATCCAGTTCATGCGCGAGCTTGTCGAGATTCTCCGCTGAGGCGAGGTCCTCCAATACCTGATCCGCGCCGGCCGGACTGGCGGTCTGGTCATAGACTTGGTTCAGACAGGCGAGTAACGTCACGCTCGTCGTGAGAGCAGGCCGAACAGGAGCCCCCAGAAGGAGGCGCAGGTCGTCCAGCGCCGCGGTTTCCATCGGGTCGGTGGTGGCGACGACGGCGCCGCCATTCTCCGTCCAGAGCGGGAGAATTCGATAGCGGCGCGCAAATGCGATGGGCACCTTTTTGATCAAAGTTTGGTCGATTCGAGTCAGCTCAACCTGCGGCATCCACGGTAGATCGAGTTGATACGCGAGCGCTTGGAGCAGTTCTTCTTCCCGTACGGCCCGCAGGCGCAGCAGGACTTCGCCGAGACGCTCCCCCTTCTCCTTTTGCAACGCGAGCGCTTCGTCGAGTTTGGTCGCTGAGAGCGCGAACTTTTCCGTCAAAATGGTGCCGAGTAGCGGCCGTCCATGCCCCACAGGCTCAACGCTCCTCATCACATGACACCGTCAATGGCGTGCTTGTACGGAGCCATAGGAAACCGTAAGCACATTTGACTCAACTCAAGATACTCTTCCCGCAATCCTCTGACAAGACATGATGCGAAAGCAAAAGTAGGGGGCATGTGCCGCGCACATCTGTCCTCCCCCTGACGGGGAGGACAGGGAAGAGGCACTCAGCGACTTTGGGATATCAAGGTTGGGACGCCGTTGGCCCGCCCACGTCGATGAGATCGACATGGGCGGGCCAACGGCGGGGCTCGGTGGCCGGCTAGGCGTTATCAGCAGCGGAGGGCTACTGCAATCCTGCATGGAACGGTTGGAGACAGGCCAGTCCTTTGGCCTGAAGGCCGCCCGCGCCGACAGCCGGAATTTGCAGGAACTGGTCATCCGCCTTTCCGTCACCGTTCACGTCTTTCACCCAAATATGATTTCCGACGTGGCCGTTGAAGTTCTTCAAGGCCGGGTGATCGAAGGGCGCCTTCTCGCACCGGACACGGTCATCCGTCAACGATTTCAGGAACGCCACGATATCGGCTTGCTCCTGGTCCGTCAGCCCAAGCGGATCGATGTCCGGATCCAGGTTGCTGTTATTGAAATCCCAGCCGGTTGTGTCGTTGCTGTGTGGTCCCCGGCGGTCGCCGCCGCGGTTATAGAATTGGAGAACCTGCTCCAGCGTGGCCATGCCCCCGTTGTGCATGTAGGGACCGGTCAGCTCGATATTACGCAGAGTCGGGGTCTTAAAGGCCCCGTCCACAGCGTCGCGATGCGGCGGCCAGTGAGGCACCGGCTGGCAGGGACCGGACTCGAACGTGCAGGTATTGATTTGGAACGGATCGGGCACATTGTTCCCTTCGAGCGTTTTCTTATACTGCCGGGTAAAAGAGAGAGGGTTAAACCACGGATCAGTGGCGCCTACTCCGAGGTCGTCTCCGGTCGGTCTGGCGCCGATATTATAGAATCCGTTGTCATAAAGGGCCACGCCGTTGTCTCCCATAAACATCCGTTCGACGATACCCCCTTCTTGGAACTCCAAGTGCGAGCGAAAGCCGGCTCCGGTAAAGTCCGGGCCCTTATGGCAGTTGACACATCGGCCTTTGCTGAGGAATAGGGCGAGCCCGTTCCGCTGTTGCGCAGTTAATGCCGTGAAGTCAGGCGGCGTCGTGGCGTTGCCCACATATCGATCGAACGGAGCATCATCGGAGATCAAGGTTGATTCGTACAGCATAACGGCCAGGCCGAAGTACATGGAGAAGTTTTTCTCCATCATGGTGAATCCCTCGGCAGACCGGTAAGCGGGAGCATTCCAATACTTGTCGTGGAACGCGTCCTGGATCAGTTTTGTGTACCCGTAAAGGGGGTTGAGTCCATCAACAGGATCCGCATAGGGTCCCAACACGCTGTCGGTGGGATCCACCTTTTGGCCATAGAGCGGCCGCGTCACGCGGAGCATCTTTCTTCCGATCATGGCAAAGGATCGGCCGGCGCAGGATACTTCATGGTCGTTCCCCGGAGGCCCGACTGCCTGGGACGCTAAGGCGGCGTTCTCCAGGTCCATCACGACCGGCATGACGTCGCCGTTCGACATGACCTCCAGCACCCGCGCGTTGGTGTCCCTGCGTCCGAACGGACTGACACCGTTGAAGTGGTTGTTCGCGCGCCCATCCCAGAAGGTACGGTATTGGAAGATCGCATTGATCGTCGTCGGCGTATTGCGCGCCGGGAGTTTCCTGGTCAGTTTGAAACTGGGATCCACGCGGAAGAGCGGTTGGCTCTCTTTCTTGCAGGCGTCGTCCTTGCCGGGAACAAGGTCGATGAAGATCCCGCCGAAGGTGCCTTGAGAGGAGGCGACGTCATTCATATCGAACGTCACGGAGGAATCGCGATCCAAAGGATCCGTGAGCGTGTGGAAAGGGAAATCGCCAGACCTGAAGGTGTAGTTCGGCCCCCAGCCGCCGGCCTTGGTCGTGTCGAAGTATTGATCGGGCGGCACGGCGTTTCGACCGGGATTGAGTTGGTTCTTGATTCGGCGGTCCGCGCCGGCGTGGAAGTGACAACTGGCGCAAGCCTGGCCGTCGCTCCCGAGCTGCTTGTCCCAAAACAGGGCTTTGCCGAGGACGATCGCCTTTGTGCGGTTCTTGACCACCGTATCGAGGGCGGCAGGCAAGGGCACGGGTACTCCCTTGAGCGAACCGATCGTGTCCAGTCGCTCTGGCACCAGCGGCTCCGGACAGGGCGCTTGGGCGCTGCCGCTTACAAACGAGGTCGCGATGCCCAGCACCGCTACCACAATGCCGGTAAGTAGTTTGGCCGTCGATGTGTGTCTCATGAGATCCCTCTCTGTTTCTGTGTCTTGCTCCGTTTTAAAAGAAGCTTATTTGTCCCTTCATAGGCGATCGAGTGATGTTAGGCCGGCAGCGCCGCCACTCCGCGCTCGATAGCGCCGATGGCTGAGGCCGGCTTGCTCTTGAGCTCTTCCATCCACAGCACATATTCGGCAATGTCTCTTGCCCTGGAGAGCGCGGGGCAAGCAGCCCAGCGGTCCAGCCTGTCGTTGCCGTAGAGCACCACTCCGATGTGATTGCTCTTGTCCCGATCCACGATCGGATCGGAATCCACAAATCCGAGCTTGCGACGAAGCAATTCGGTGTCGTCCGGCCGGCCGGTCAGGAACAACCAGCCGGGACCGACTCCGAATCGTTCGGCGTACCCCTTCAAGACCTCCGGCGTATCGTGAGTCGGATCGAGGGTGATCGAATACATGAAGATGTCCCGCCCGACACGCGGACCCAGCGCCTTCTGCACGAGCACAAGGTTGGCGGTCTGCAACGGACAGCTATCGGGACAACTGGCGTACATAAAATTGACCACGACGTGTTTCCCTTTCACGAGGTCGTCGTAGAAACGAACCGTCTTATTCTCTTGCGTGTGCAGCGTGACGTTGGGAAAGCCGTGCTTGCCAGGCCTGTAGGCCGGGGCCTGGTCGGCTCCCACCGCTTGCCGCACCTGGAGCACGGTCTGGGCGATGGCCATCGCGGATTGGGTCAAAAAGTTTCGTCGGTTCATGGTTCGTTTACTCCTTCCTCTATTATGGTCCCGGCGTGACGTCGAACCGTGTCATCATGGCATGGTCCTCATGCACGGTGTTGTGGCAGTGCATCACGTACCGGCCCACGAAATCCCGGAATTGAATATAGATCTGCACTTCGTCGTTCGGGTGGAGCTCGACGACGTCGTGCCTCCCTAATTCCTCAGGCGAGGGAGTTTGCCCGTTCCGAAGCAGGAGCTGGAACTCTTCGAAGTGAATGTGGACCGGGTGCGACCAGCCGCCTCCCCCGTTCTTAATGGTCCAGACCTCAGGCACACCGTGTTTCATGGTCGCCATCGGCACATCGGGATTGTAGAACTGGCCGTTGATGGCCCAGGCGCCCTGCAGTCGCTCGAACACGAACGTCCGGCGAGGCGTGGACGCAGTGATATTCACCGGAGGGAGGGAGCGTAAGGAGAGGGGCAGCGGCGGAGAGTCCGGCGCATCGCGATCGACATCGAAACGCAACACTTGAGTCCCACGCGAGAGGATTCTATCGGTCGGTCCTTTCCCATCGAGTTGCTCCAACCGATTTTCCAAAAACACCTGGGTCCCGATCGGATATTGAGAGAAGTCGATGATGATGTCCCTGCGATTCGCAACCCCCAGCCGAGCGAACTGAACCACGACCGGCGCCGGCAGGAGGTTGCCGTCCGTGGCGATCAACTCGAACGGCCTCCCGTCGCTCAGGTAAAATTCATAGAAGCGCGACGGGCCTGCGTCGAGCAGCCGGAACCGGTACTTGCGCCGGGCGACTTTGAAGAACGGTTGAATCGCGCCGTTGACGGTAATCTTGTCTCCCAAAAAGCCGTCGAATTCGAAGGGGTCGAAAAAGAGCTGCCCATCCGCCGTAAACACCTTGTCTCCAAACACGATAGGGACGTCGTACTCGCCGCTGGGCAGCCTCAACGCCTGAGGATTCGGGTCCAGCTCATTGCCTGAATCTTTGTGGTCGAAGTACAAGAAGAATCCTGCCAGCCCCCGATACGCATTGGGCGCAGTGAAGTCTTTGCGGTGATCGTGGTACCAGAGGGTGCCCAGGGCCTCCCGTTCGTCGCCTCCGGCATAGTAGCTGGCATAGTGGTGATCCCTGAACGAACCGGGGTCCACGAAGCCGATGTTGGGGTTCCCATCGCTTTCCCATGCTGTGTGCGCGTTGTGCAGATGGGTGATGATCTGAGGTATCCCGAACCCTACATGGTTGGGCGGCAGATCGTTGTGGATGCGCACCAGTATCGGCTCCCCATACCTGCCCCTGATCGTCGGACCGGGAACGATGCCGTTGTACCCCCAAATTTTGGTCAGAGGCAGCTCCGGGTGAAAGCTATGCAACCTCTCCTGGACCCGGATCTCGTAATAACGCACAGGCGGGAACCTATCCCACTGCTGATGGTTGGATGGGATCGGCGGAGGATTCAGTTGGCTCAGCGGAACCGGCTGCAGGTCCGGCACCATCGGCAGCGCATGGATGAACGGCGTCGTCGGAGGACTCTGCGCCGGCGGATCGGCAGGACAGACCTCACCGGTCTGAGAAGACGCCAGCCGGATGCCGTTCGCTCCGATCAGCGCCGCCCCCCCTGATACGAGCCCCCACTTGAGTAGATCGCGTTTAGTCAGCATGGCAGTGTCTCCCAGAAAGTTAGTTTAGAGCTCAGCCTGATCGCGGACCCCCCAATCACCGTCATGTAAGAAGAGCCGGAATTCGTAAAGACCGCACTGCTTAATACGTAGTTGCCGCAATCGGTATAGACAAAAGGGTTTCTATTGGACAATCCCTCTTAAGGGGGGGGGGGGGGGGGGAAAAA
>JBBIQV010000025.1:25618-45516 GCA_037442105.1 Nitrospiraceae bacterium
CCCTCGATACATCGCGAGCGCCGCTCACCGAACGGTCATCGGCACGTGCTTGTGATGTAGCAGTGTGGATATATTAGCTAAGTGTTAATACTGGAGTACTAATATCCATTAGGCCGGCAGTGTCCCGGCTTGGCTGTTCGCCGCGACCGGGCCGCCGCTCAAGGCAATGGATGGTGTTGGGGTTACCGAGTGGGAGGAGGGTCCTGTGTTCCCTGGCGTTCCAGTCGTTCGCTGATTTCCTGCTTCAGTCTGGTCGGTTCTTCGAGCCGGTTTTCGCGCTGCAGTGTCCCCACTTCGGCAGCCTTGTGAGTGCCCAGCTCGACCATATCCACTTCGTCCTTGATGATATGAGGTGTGAGAAATACGAGCAAGTTCAGTTTCTCTGATTGCCTCGTCTGGGTCTTGAACAACCAGCCCAGCAAGGGGATATCTCCCAGCAGCGGGATCTTCCGCTCGTTGATCGTCAGATTGTCCCGCACGAGCCCGCCGATCACCAGCGTTTGCTGATCGTGGGCGACCGTGATGGTTTCCATCGAGCGCTTCGTCGTCGTCGGGCCGACGGGAACCGTGGCGCCGCCGGTTCCGATCGTCTGCGCCACGTTTTCGGCGATGGCGGTAATTTCTTGCTTCACCTCCAGCCGTACCAGATCATCTTCCAAGACCTGCGGCGTGATTTCCAGCGTGACACCGACGTCCTTCCGTTCGATGGTGACGAGCGTGCCGCCGGTGATGCCTTGTGCCTGCCCCGTCGGGAAGGGCCGGTTCTCACCCACAACGATTTTCGCCTTCTGGTTGTCGGCGGCCAGCACTTGCGGCGTCGACAGAATGTTGGTATCTGTGAGCGTCATCAGGAATTGGAGGAACGCCCGCACGTTTATCGAGTTGAGCACGCTTATCCCCGTGCTGCCTGTCGTCCCGCTCGCGACCCCGCTGATTGCCTGGGCGATGGACGCCAGGTCTTCCGGCTGCCGATTGAATCCGCCGATCGCTAAAACCGATCCTTTCTGCGCAGCCCCGATGACCTGCAGCGGGTCGGAGCCGATTGTCCGCAACCGATCTACCTGCACTTCGAGGATGACGGCTTCCACGAAGACCTGCTTTCGCCGGACATCCAGGTTCTGGAGAATGGTCTTGAGCTGGTTGTATGCGCTTTTTGTCGAACTGATGATCACCGAATTTGTCGCCTTGTCGGCGAACACTTGAACAGGGCCCTCAAATTCGCTCAGGGGACGGATCGGAGGCCGTCCCCCGGGAACCGCCGTCGGCACCTGCGATTTTGCGACGACGTTCGTCAGAATCGCCACCGTGTCCGTGGCATTCGCATGCTTGAGCTTATAGACGTATACGCTTCGCTCGGGAGGGACCTCGGACGTCTGGACGATCTGAATGACATTGCCTTTGGGGATTGCGGTGAGCCGGCTCACTTCCAACGTCGCCAGGAACATGTTGTATGCCTGCTCAACGGTGACTTTGGTCGGTGAGAAGAGCGTCACTTTCCCGGACGTTTTCTTGATCGTATCATCGAGCACAAAGTTTTTTCCCGTCAGCTCGCTCATGAAGCGGACGAACACCGGCAGCTCCACTTCATTAAAGTCCAAGGTCACTCGTGCCGACGGTGCGGGCACGCTCTGCGCCCAAGTGGTGGAGCCAGCTCCTGCTGCCAGGAAAGCCAGAAGGCACCAGATCGCCACGAATAAAGATGGTCTACCGTATTTCATAGGTCAGAGCCGCCCTTTGGTTGTCACGCAAGACATCCAACCGAACCGTGCGCTCATTCTTCAACTGCTGAAAGAGAGTCAACATCGTGCCCGGGTCTCGAATCTCCACCCCATTCACCCGCTGCAAGACATCGCCGCTGCGGATGCCGACTTTGTCGAAGAAGCCCTGAGGCATGATATTGTCGACCCGGAATCCTTCCAACCTGCCGTTCACCAAATACGGGACTGCCCGGGCTTGGGTCAGCAGTTTGGGCAAGTCCGCGGTTACCTGGGCGACTTCTCTGCGGTCTAGAGTCCGATGCAAGGACTGGTTTGTGGTCCTGGAAGGGACCACCGGACCGGCCTCCGTTCCGGCAGGCACCGTTTGCTTGGCGATGGCCAGTTCCACCCATTCTTCTTGGCGCCCTTGGCGAATCAGCACCGCGTGATGCTGAATATCGGCCAGTTCACCGACGTTCGGGATGAGATCATGAAGCCGATACAAGGCTTGCCGCTTGGACGGGAGTTCTTCGATCACCGCTAAGACGCCTTCCCGGTCACCGACGACCGTTCCCAGCACATTGATCTTTCGTGCCGCATCGAGAGGAGGCGCGGCAGGCGCCCCTGCGGTAGCAACCCGCCCAACTTCGGTCTGCTCTTCTTGGGGGAGAGGAAACAAGCCGCTTGCCAGAATGTCCGCCACATATCGGCTCGGCTCCGCGCCGGGCCTTGGGGTCGATGCCGGAGTGCTCGTGGAAGTCCGAGCCTCCAGCGGCATGTACAACGCTGCTGAGACGAACCCGTTGACCGCGTGAGCGACCACGAAGGCTGCCGCGGTCAAGTATGTCAGCAAGGCAACCCGCCGTCCGATGTGCTGCCAGCGAGCCATTCGCCCTCCGGTTTGTCTCCTGGGTCCACCTCAAGAATAGCACGTATGGTATCCCTTCTTGGGGGACAAGCGCAATCTCGGACGTTTTTAGATGCTTCCTCCTCTAAAGAAGTGCCGGCTCCGTTCCGATGAGGTGATGGATCGGTCTCGCGAGCATGAGCCTGGAAATCGTTCAAATTATCGAAGATGACCGGACACAAGCGCGCCTGATCGACCAAGCCCTCCGGCGGGCGTTACGACGACTGGCGATCAACCGGGGCAAGGTGGTTCCCCGAGAAGAACTGCATACGCTGTTATGGGGAGATGACGAACTGGTTCACGAGCGCGACTTAAACGGCTGCATGGAGTCGCTCAAGCAAAAACTGGACGGTGCTCCCTCAGATGGGACCATTGTTTCCTTATCAAGCGGAGGTTATCAGTTGACCCTTCCGCCGACCGATCAGGAAGCTGTCACGTTATCCACTCCACCGGCTTCCCCACCGTAGTCCTCTATTCCCCGGCGTTGAAGTGGACGCTGCGGTTCTTCTGCCAGCAATCGGCGCTGTGCCGGAGACAGAGCGGACGGTCTTTGCCGTAGCTGGTCGTCTCGATCTTGGAGGTATCGAGCCCCAAATTCTCGAGGTATCGCTTCACGCCTCGGGCCCGGCGCTCGCCGAGGACGAGGTTGTATTCCAAGGTACCCACTTCATCGCCGCGTCCTTCGAGGAGGATCCGCTTGCCGCCGTGTTCTGCGAGCCGCTTCGCATTGCTCTCGACAGTCGCGACGGCATCCGGTCGCAACGCGGCCTGATCGAAATCGAAGAGCACGTCCTGCAGGGACCCATTCTCTCCGGTTCCCGGAGCGCTACTGCGGTTGGTCGGCTGGAGCGAGAGACTCGTTGGAGGGCGGGTGGAAGCGAGCGACGTTTTCCGGTCGTCGGGAGGAATTTCTTTGACCGGGTTGGCCGCCACCCGCTCTTCCGGCAGCGACTGCTTTCCGGTCACCGACCCGGACTTGCCGGCGCAGCCGGCCGGCAACAGGACCATCATCAGGGTGACGCCGCATACGGCTCGCGCGAAAAACCGCTTGCCCAACGCTCCCTCCCTTTTACGGAGATGAGACCACCGTAGCCGGATTCTGCCGGTGCGTCAACGAAATGCTTCGTACACCCGGCGGACCTCCCGCAACGGAGGCCAGTGGAGAACCGCCAGTGAATCTTCCACGTATGCCGGCGAGCGCATGCCGTTCAGGACGCATGTGACACCGGGTGTACTTGTCAACACCCAGAGCGCTTTTCTCGACAGCGATTCCTTCCGTCGCTCTGCCAGCAATAGAGGGTCCATCAGGCGCGTGATCGCCGATACCTTCTCCTGACTCCTTACCGCGGCCTCCCGTCTCAGCTCTCCGAGCAGAGCCAGCAGTTCCGGCAGGTAGCGACCCCGCCAGCTTTCCCACTGTTCCGCACTCCGGCCGCTCAGGTGTTGGGATAGAGCCCGCAACACTTGGTTCACATGAGGCGCGATCATTTGGTGCTCGATCTGCTCCCAATGTTCGACACCTTGAATCTGAGGTCGCATGCGAGCCAACTCTTCCGCCCAGTTGAAAAAGTCGCTGGGCGGCGTTCCTTGGCCGGAGTAGTCGATTGCCGGAGCGATCTCTCTTCGGTACTCTTGCTCCAACTCTGCAACCTTCTTCCGCTGCCGGTCGAACTCGACCGCCTGCGACTCGACCGTAACTTCTGCGAGCCTTAGAATGCCCGCGTCCTTGGCCGGCATGGCGTTCAGCGGACGATTGACGAGCACCGCGACACCTTCCTTCCGCGCGACTTGGAGGAGCGTCTCCCGTTCATCGAGGCCCGTATTGGGCGTCAGCAACGCTCCCGACTCGTATAAGTTCATCGGACATTGCAGGATACGGAAGTGATGGTCCTTCTGGCCGGCCCGGTGAGCCGCGGCCTGTGCGGCATCGAGCATGCGGGACAGAGCCGTGGCCTCCGGATCGTCGGGGCTTGCCGTGGCCGTGTTCGACGAGACGCCGTACCAGCGCAGGCGGCCTGCCGCGACCTGAGACTCGAGATGGGCAAACGCGGATTCCAACCGCGCGTAGAACTGCTCGCGCTGTGACGCCACATCGGTCTCTCCGTGGCGATGCGCTTCGGAGAGAAAGTATTCCGGGTTATGCAAGAGACAGACGTCCAGCGTGTCGAGTCCCAGCCGATCGAGCGACTGGGCCAACTGATCCGCAAGGAAGTCAGGATGGATACAGTGCCAGATGCCGTCGCCGTACTTCACCATCTCAGGATAGGGCTTGCCGGATTTTTCGCGAGCTTCAGCCTGTGTGAGATTCTGTCCCTGGACATACCCGATCTTCGAAACGATAATCACCTGCTCGCGGGCAAGTTCTCCAGCCTTAGTCAACTCTGCAAGGACCGACCCCACCAGTCGCTCGCTGTCTCCGTCCATGTAATTGGTCGAGGTGTCGATCAGGTTGCAGCCCTCCCTGAGCGCCTTGACCAGCGCCGCGCGATACTCCGGCTTACTCAGATCCACCCGATAGGTGCCGAATCCCAAGCGGCTGGTCGTCAAACCGGTCGAGCCCAGGGCCGTGAAACCATTTGCCAGATCTTGCGACAGCGGGGTGCGATTACTTGCCCTCACCGCATAGGCCGCTGTTCCTCCCACGGTGGCAGATCCGGCAATCCGCCTGCCCGTTAACGATTTCTCTCCCGACGGCCTACGCGTTTCCTGTTGCCGGAACTCCGAGGCGAGCAGCTCCGCAATGTCTGACGGATCGGTGATCGGCTTGCGGCAGGCAAAGTTCCGGCAGACAAAAAGAGCGGGCCGGCCCGCCACGAGGTTCTTCCCAGCCAGGAGCGGGTGATCCGTCGCTCGATCAGGATCGCCCCAGGCCACAATGCGGTTCGGCAGATAATACCGCGCGACGCTGGACGCGAGAGTTTTGAGCCGGGCATCGGTCGGCGAACCGACAAAGGCAAGCTCGACCGGCCCATTCGTCAATACATTCACTACCACCAGACTCTTGGCGAACGCTCTTGGGTACCGGCGGATCTGGCGCCCATAGGCACGGACTGCATCGGTCGCCGCACGACGGAAATCATCACGATTGTAATGGAACGACAACCGGGCTAAGACCGATGCAGCCACCGCATTCCCGCTAGGCGTGGCTCCGTCCGGACCTTCCCGGCTACGGAGGATCAACCGTTCGTGGTCCTTGGCGGTCGTAAAGAACCCACCGTGCTCCGGATCGAGGAAGTCTTCTGCCATCCGTTCAGCCAGACGCACCGCTTCCTTCAGATACCGCTCTTCACCACCTGCCTCGTACAGATCGATGAGGCCTTCGGCAAGATATGCGTAGTCTTCCAGATAGGCATTGAGATGGGCTTTGCCGGCACGGGCTGTCCTCAGCAATCCGCCGTCCGGCTTGGAAAGTTTCTCCAAAAGAAAATCCGCCGCTCGCCGCGCCGCCAGGAGATAGCGGGTCTCCCCCAACACTCTGCCTGCTTCGGCCATTGCGCCGATCATCATGCCGTTCCAGGCTGTGATAATTTTGTCATCCAAACCGGGCGGCACCCGTCGGCGACGGGCCTCGTACACCAAAGGGCGAAGCCGGTCGATTGTCTCGCGCAGCTCACCGGCCGCGATGCCGAGTTCCTCGGCCACCGCCTCAATTGAGCGAGGTGTGTGAGGGATGCTCTTATGTTCCCAATTCCCACCCGGCGTGATGTCGTAATACGCACAAAACAGGCGGGCTTCTTCATCGGTCTGCACGGCCGCGCGAATTTCTTCCGGTGTCCACACAAAGAACTTGCCCTCGTCGCCTTCCGAATCCGCATCCGTTGCCGAGTAGAAGCCCCCTTCGGGCGAGGTCATCTCGCGCAGGATGTAATCGAGCACCTCGGTCGCAACTCGCCGATAGCGGTTTTCCTGCGTGGCTTGATAGGCCTCGACATAGACACGCACGAGAAGGGCGTTGTCGTACAGCATCTTTTCGAAGTGCGGAACCAGCCATCGTTCATCCGTCGAATATCGGGCGAAGCCTCCGCCGATATGGTCGTAGATCCCCCCGGCTGCCATCGCGTCCAGCGTTGAGGTCACCATCCGCAGTGTGTGGGGATCACGGGTCCGATGGTGGCAGCGCAGGAGCAAGGATAGGCCCGTGGCAGGAGGAAACTTGGGGGCGTTGCCGAAGCCGCCGTTCCGTGAGTCGAAATCCTCGGCGAATTGGGCGACGGCGATGTCCAGTTCATCCTGTCCAACCGCCATGGGGGAGGGAGTGCCGAGTTCGTTTTTCAATCGAGTCGTGAGCTCGCCTGCCTGTCGCCGCAAGCCATCCTGGTCGTTTGTCCAGAACTCCGCCACCTTGGTCAGCACTGTGGCGAATCCCGGCCGTCCCCAGCGATCGACAGGAGGAAAGTATGTTCCGGCGAAGATCGGTTCTTGCTCCGGTGTGAGGAACACGGTCATCGGCCAGCCACCCTGCCCCTGGTTCATCGCGACGGTCGCCTGCATATAGATTTCGTCCAGATCAGGCCGCTCTTCTCGATCGACCTTGATGCAGACGAAGTGCCGGTTCATGAGCTGGGCGATCTGTTCATCTTCGAATGATTCACGCTCCATCACGTGACACCAGTGACAGGCGGAATAGCCGATGGAGAGGAGAATGGGGCGATTCAGCTCGCGCGCCCGTTGAAGCGCTTCTTCCCCCCAAGGGTACCAGTCCACGGGGTTGTACGCGTGTTGGAGAAGGTAGGGACTCGTCTCGCGGAGGAGGCGATTCGCAGGACGTTCAGCGTGATTGGACGGCATGGTGTCACCGTAACACCGGGGTAGAAGGATGGTCAACGCCCGGACAAACAGAAAGGCCTACGGCCAGAGGCCGTAGGCCTTTCCTCGCGACGCAAGTAAGGCTAGCCTTCCCGGAACTGATCCTTCCTGTGAATTACTTGCCGTCTTTCTTCTTTTTCTCTTCCTTCTTTTCCTCGCCGAAAATCACGACGTGCCCGCCCTTCTTCTCATCCTTCTTGTCTTTCTTCTTTGTATCATCGGCGAAGGAAGGAGCGGTGAATGCGACTGCGACCGCAACTGCCATGATAGCCATCAGCATGCGCTTCATCTAGACTTCACCCCCTTTCAACAGTGGATTAAGTAGCCATGCCCATGAAAATCAGCGGCGTACCGTAGCCAAATGCCGGGGAAATGTCAACTGGATTAGACACCGTCCGAGAGAAGGGCATCCGTCGGTCATCGGTGTTCAAGACAACCAGCCAATAAGTACCAGTGAGTATGACGAGACACAGCGCACTTGTGGTAATCTTCCCAAAGAGGGAGGGATGGTCAAGCGACAATGACCGAGATCGGACCATATTCGAATTACCGCCTCACGGTTCGGCTGGAACTGGCCAACAAACCCGGCATGTTTGCCAAAGTCGCCGCGGCCTTGGCCGAAGAAGGGGCCAATCTGGGCGCGGTGGACATCGTGTCGGCC
The DNA here is from genome assembly GCA_037442105.1 of Nitrospiraceae bacterium. Classification (GTDB taxonomy): domain Bacteria; phylum Nitrospirota; class Nitrospiria; order Nitrospirales; family Nitrospiraceae; genus JBBIQV01. Next base: position 33,690 of record JBBIQV010000025.1, read on the forward strand.
AGCGCCGAGCGGATGGTCCGCGACGTCACGTTCGACGTCCAGAGTGAAACTCACGGCGACAAGGTCCTTGCGCGCCTGAGTTCGCTTCCCGAAGTGAGAGTTCTGTCGTCTTCCGACCGCATCTTCCTTATGCACCTTGGCGGCAAGATTCGGGTCCAGAGCAAGCTGCCGGTCAATACGCGCAATATCTTATCGATGGTCTATACGCCTGGCGTGGGGCGGGTGTCCCAGGCTATTGCCAAGGACCGGACCAAGGCCTATGCCTTTACGATCAAGAGCAACACCGTGGCGGTTGTAACGGATGGATCGGCGGTGTTGGGGTTGGGGAATTTGGGCGCAGAAGCAGCCCTGCCGGTGATGGAAGGCAAGGCCATGCTCTTCAAGGAACTTGCCGGAATAGATGCATGGCCTGTCTGCCTCAGCACCCAGGAACCGGATGACATTGTCCGCATCGTGCAAGGCATTGCTCCCGGCTTCGGCGCGATCAACTTGGAAGACATCAGCGCTCCCCGCTGTTTCGACATCGAGCGGCGGCTGAGAGCCTCGCTGGACATTCCGGTGATGCACGACGACCAGCATGGGACTGCCGTGGTCCTTCTCGCGGCGCTGACGAATGCGCTTAAGGTGACGGGAAAACGGATCCAGGAGGTCCGCATCGTCGTCAACGGCCTCGGTGCGGCAGGGACGGCCTGTTGCCGGATGTTGCTGGCCGCCGGCGCCGCACACTTGCTTGGCTGCGAACCGGAGGGGATTGTCCTCTGGGGTGAAGCCGAGCAACTCCGCGCCTGCCGGACCGATCTCTCCGCCTGCATTGAGCGCGACCGCCCGCGCGGAACGTTGCAAGACGCGTTGAAGGGTGCCGACGTCTTCATCGGCCTGTCGGTCGGAAACATTCTCACGCCGGCCGACCTGGATCTCATGTCGAAGGATCGGATTGTCTTTGCCATGGCAAACCCGGACCCGGAAATCAGCCCGCAGCTCGCTACGTCTCATTGTCGCATCTTCGCGACGGGCCGGTCGGACTATCCCAATCAAATCAACAATGCACTGGCCTTTCCCGGAATTTTTCGCGGAGCGTTGGACGTGCAAGCCAAGGAAATCAACGAAGCAATGAAGCTGGCTGCGGCGAAAGCGATCGCGGAAGTGATCCCCGATTCCACCCTCAGCGAGGATTACATCATCCCCAGCGTGTTCGATAAAGAAGTGGTGCCGCGTGTCGCCAAGGCGGTGGCTGCGGCGGCAAGAGAAACGGGAGTGGCGCGCCGCCGCGCGAAGGTGGCCGACGACGCGCCGCAACAGGAGAAGTAAAGCCGTGGATGTCTTTTAGTCCGTTCCTCCGAGGCTTCGCTCGTAGAGCAGGACCTTCCAACCGTCTTCCTCGCTCAGAAATTGTCCCACGATCGGCAGCATCCCCGTGCCGGGCACTTTGCCGGATTGCCCCATGCTCCCGTTTTTGAGTACCCACATCATCTCGCCGGGCGTCCGGACTTTCTGGAACTTGGGATTGGTGAAATCGCGCGGTTGAATCGGAAGCACCTTGGCCGCACCGCCGTCTCCTTTGCCCTCCGTCCCATGGCACTGAAAGCAAGTGCCGCGCCCCAAGAAGATCGCTTTGCCTTCGGCCAGAATCTCCGGCGTGGGTTGGAAGGGCGGCTTCAGCGCTTTGGCCTCCGTGAGTTGATCGGCCGGCACTCGCGGAATCTTAATGTCGAACTCTCCGCCGGCCTGCCCATAGCCTGAGGGATTCTCTCCGTTCGATGCACTCACCAGCCCCACCAGTACAACACCCACGACCGTCGCTCGAACAACGCGCTTCATGACTCCTCCCTTTCAATAATGGACAAAGCGAAACCGCTCTCTGGCAGCGGCGGGAGTCTACCAAAACCAAGAATCTCCGGGCAACCCGCCACATCCCGACTCAAAGGCTGTGGAAGCTGATCCGATTATGCTAGAATCGCCCCGGCTCTCGATACAGTTCCCATCCACCGGGCTACGTGAGGATTCGTGGCCTTCTCTGCTTATAAGTTCGCCAAGTACCAGGCCGGCATGCGGCGTCGGATCGAATCCCTTCGCACAAGAACCGAAGACAGCCTCGATTTTGCCGTCGAGTACATGATGCACGAACGCATTGACAGCTTCTTTCGCGTCGAGCAAGGCTTGGAGGAGATTGAGCGAACCTTAGCCTCGATCGAGGAAGAATTGTCGCAGATCATCGATCTCTCCGGCGCGTCCAGGCTGGAAGCGCGGTTGGAATTCATCGAAGACCGGTGGGACGATCTCGATAGCGAGGCCCGCGAGCGGCCGCGCCGGCGGCGGCGAAGAATTAATCTTGCAGATTTCTTAAAGGCGGCCGGCGGTGGTGGGGGCGGGGACCGGACGGGAGGGCGAGGCGAAATCAACAACGTGCATGATGCCTACGCCGCATTAGGGCTGGAGCTTGGGTGCTCGATGACGGAAGTCACCGCGGCTTTCCGTCAACGAGCCAAGAAAATCCATCCCGATACCCGAAAGGGCGACCGGAGCTCCGAACCGGAGCTGCGACGCATCATCGAGGCCCATCAGTTTTTGAAAGAATACCTCAGTCTCAGCAACACCGAACCGCAATTCAATACCGGCGGGCACTACAAGCCCTCTGAATAACCGCGTTGTCCACGAAGCACGTCACTCACTATATTGCCGACCACACCGGGCTCGAATCCCTGTGCGCGCATTTGTGCGAGGCCGATCGGATCGCAATCGATACTGAGTTCGTCGGTGAAGACAATTACATCCCACGGCTCGAACTCATCCAGATAGCGACAAGCGATGTGGCGGCGGTTCTCGACTTCCCCGCATTGCAGGCACATGGGCCTCTGGACAACTTCTGGGAGCTTCTCTGCCGGCGGAGCGTGGAAAAAGTGCTGCACGCCGGGCGTCAGGATCTCGAACTCTTCGTCACGCACGCCGGCCAAGTGCCCAAACCGTTTTTCGACACCCAAATCGCCGCCGCAATGGTCGGGCATGGTGCTCAAGTGGCCTATGCAAACTTGGTGCAGCGAGTTCACGGCACTCGTCTCGCCAAGGCGCACACCTTTACGAATTGGAGCCAGCGGCCGCTTACGAAAGAGCAAATCACCTATGCGCTTGAGGATGTCCAATTTCTCCTTCCCGTGCACGACCACTTGCGCGGACGGCTTCATTCGCTGGGACGGCTGGACTGGGTGCAGGAAGAGTTCGCTCGACTCGAATCGATGTTGGGGAGCGGCACTCGCGAACCGCAAGAACGTTATCAGCGTATCCGAGGGTGGGAGAATCTCAAACCTAAGTCTGCTGCGGTACTTCGTGCTCTGGCTGCCTGGCGGGAAGGGGAGGCCAAGCGAAAGAATGTTCCGCGAGGACGTGTGCTCCGCGACGAAGTGGTGCTGCAACTTGCCCGTCAGTCGCCCAAGACCATCGGCGAACTGCGGGGCATCCGCGGCTTGCATCCGTCGGAAATGGAGCGCAATGGCGTCACGATTATCGAGACGATTCAACAGGCTCTGGCGCTCCCACCATCCGAATGGCCTGAGATTCCTCGCGATAAAAAACCTGAGCCTGAATCCATCGGGCTGGTTGAATTGCTCCAGGCTGTTTTGAAAGGCCGCGCTGCTGAAGCGGATATCGCGCCGACGCTGCTTGCCACCACCGCCGATCTGCAAGCTCTCGTTGAAGCGAAGGAGCAACGAGGCCGGCTCGATCTGCCTATCCTCCGTGGCTGGCGGCGAGAGATTGCAGGAGAGACGCTGCTCGAAGTGTTGGAGGGAAAGACAACTGTCAGCGTGGACCCACGATCCGGCAAACTTTGGTTGAGAGCAGGCTCCTAGAAAACGAGCAAGGGGTTAGCCTTACCGCCTTACAATAACTTTTTGACCGTCTCCGCCGGTCTGGCCAGCATGGCTTGTTCACCCTTCTCAACAATCGGGCGCTGGATCAGGTCGGGGTGCTTGAGCATCAGGTCGATCAGTTCATCCTCCGGCAAGTTTTTCTTCGCCAAGCCCAGTTCCTTATAAATATCTTCCTTCGTCCGGAGCACATCATTCGCCGTCAGGCCGGCCTTTTTTAACAGCCCTTTGAGCTGGGTTTTGGTGAAAGGCTTCTCGTAGTAATTCACTGCTGTGAAGGGCTTTCTGCTCTCCTTCAGCATCTGAACCGCCTGGCGGCAGGTTGTGCATGTGGGCTTTTGATAGATCGTGATATCGGCCATGTGCTCTCCTTTTCTCTTGCATCGGCGCAAAGGCGCCTTGACGCGATTTTCTCACCCATGCTACATCTCAACAGCGCTCATTCATCATCAAATCACCAAGTCAACAAGCCACTCACTTCTCTCATGCCCACCGTTGGAACTGATACCAGCAGTCAGAGCGGCCAGTTTGCCTGCGCGACAAAGACCCAACGGACTCTTCGGGACCTGCGGACCAAACGAAAGGGCCAACCCGTGTTCGTGGTCGGCCATATCCTTGAACGAAAAGGGCAGGAGGCGACGTTCGAGGTCTTCAATGAGCGATTGGCGGTGATCAAATTTTCCGACGGTACGGTCCTGGGCTACGATCCGCTGGAGTTGCTGCTCCCGACCGAAATCGATGAAAAAGGTATAGCGTTCTTCGAAATCGGCACGTGCACCCAGTGCGACAAGTTCTTTCCGCTCACCATTGAAGAGTGCGAGGCTGAACAGGAACCGGCCGTCTGTCCTGAATGCGCCTCGTGACACAGACTGAAGCCTGGACCTTAACCCGCATTATTCACGAGGGTTCGTGACGAAACCGGCGAGACGCCTGCGAGACGGGCGCGCGGAGCCCCGAAGACCTGAGGCGTACTTGAACAGTACGTCGAAGGTCTGAGGAGCGAGCCCGCCCGCCAGCATGCCGCATAGCCGCATGCCGGCTTGTCGCAGCGGCGTTTCGGCGGTTGCAGTAGAAGCCTTCGTGAATAATGCGGGTTAACCTTAGTCCACCAGCGGCGCCACTTCCACCGCTTTCTTAATGAGGCAGTCGCCGGCAAAGCTCTGCAACGTCATCGGCAACATCCCTGCATCAATTGCACGGACCGAGGTCACTCGAAACCCGTCCGCAACCTTCACTCCCTCCAGCTTCATCGCATGACAGATCTCGAGTTTCTTCCAGATCAGATTGTTCTGGATCGGCTCGGTCGGGAGCAATTTCATGTCTGACACAATTCCGTCCACGGAAGCTTTCACTGACACCCGTGCTTTGTCTTTCGGGGTCTCGCTCACGACAGCAAAAATCGCAATTTCCTCCTCAGCCTTCGACACGCCAAATCCTAATAGTCCCAGCAATCCGATGGCGATCAGAAGCAGGCGAATCGTCTGTCTCACGTTACCTCTCCCTGGCTGATCCTTCGATGCGCGGTTTTGGGTTTTATTTTATATGGAGCGATTGGTTCGTCACTCAGGTCGCCGTCCCGTTAAAATTAAGTATGCCAAGCACGACAGTCCATTTCAAGACGAGGGCCCGCATCGGGGGGCGTTCGTGGTATGCTGGTTGGAATGACGAAGAGTTCGTAAGGCGAGGGGAGGTGCATCATGCCACATGACTTTATGCCGGGACTCGCCGGAGTGCCGGCGGCGAAATCCGCCATCAGCGACGTAGATGGTCAGCGTGGCGTGTTGGAATATCGCGGCATCCGGGTCGAAGACCTCTGTGCCAACTCGTCCTTTCTGGAAACCGCCTATCTTCTCCTGTTCGGACACCTCCCTACTCAATCGCAATGGGTGCGGTGGAACGAAGATGTGACTCGCCACCGGCGCATCAAATTCAAGATCATCGACTTGATGAAGTGCTTGCCGGAGCACGGCCATCCGATGGATGCGCTGCAAGCCGCAGTCGCAGCCCTGGGCATGTTCTATCCTGGTCGCAATGTGCAAAACGTCGAGAATAACTATTGGTCCGTCGTGCGTTTGGTGGCGAAGCTGCCTACCATCGTCGCAGCCTGGGCGCGCCTGCGTCACGGTGACGACTTCATTCCGCCCCGCGACGATCTGGGCCTCGCCGAGAACTTTCTCTACATGCTGACCGAGACGGTGCCGTTGCCCTTGTGGAGCGAGATCTTTGACGACTGCCTCATTCTCCACGCCGAACACACCATGAATGCCTCCACGTTCACCGGTATGGTTACGGCCTCGACGCTGGCCGATCCCTACACCGTGGTCGCGTCTTCGATCGGTGCCTTGAAAGGGCCGTTACATGGGGGGGCGAACGAGGAGGTCGTCCAGATGTTGAAGGAAATCGGTTCGCCTGATCGGGCTCGATCGTATGTCGAGGAGAAAATCCGAGGCAAACAGAAGCTCATGGGCTTCGGCCATCGGGTGTACAAAGTGAAAGACCCGCGGGCGAGGATTCTCCAGGCCCTCTGCGAGCGGCTATTCAAGGAATGCGGCAGCTCACCGCTGTACGATGTGGCTGCCGAGGTTGAACGGGTCGCAGGAGAGTTTCTGCAAGGCAAAGGCGTCCACGCGAATGTTGATTTCTACTCCGGGATTATCTACGACAAGATGGGCATCGACGCGGACCTGTTTACACCGTTATTCGCGATGGCACGGGTCTCCGGCTGGCTCGCCCACTGGCTGGAGCAGCTCCGCGAGAATAAGCTGTTCCGCCCCGATCAAATTTACTCCGGCGAACATAATCGACCCTATGTCCCGATCGAGCAGCGCTAGCCCGCTTTTGATCCCCAGCAGTTCCGCATTCTTGCCACCCCTTGACTCCCGGACTGTCCGATTTATCTCTGGAACCAGAGAGACGCATCGGCGCGGCGCCAAGAATGAAAGCACGAACACCAAAACGAAAGAAGGAGGGCACAACATGAATGCCATCATGCGCTGGGACCCTTTCCGGGAACTTGAAGAAATGTCGGACCGGCTCAATCGGATGTTCGCACGTCCGGCCATCTGGACGAACGCCAAGGAGGCGCTGACGGTAGCCGATTGGACTCCGACTGTGGACATCAGCGAAACCGAGGGTGAGTATTTGATCAAGGCCGAACTGCCGGAAGTGAAGAAGGAAGACGTGAAGATCAACCTTGAAGATGGTGTCCTGACGATCCAGGGCGAACGCCGGCATGAGAAAGAGGTGAAAGGCACGAAGTATCACCGCATTGAACGGGCGTACGGGAGTTTCGTTCGCAGCTTCTCGCTGCCGGATCAGGTCGACGAGAGCAAGGTGAAGGCAGAATTCAAGGAAGGGGTGCTCAACCTTCATCTGCCCAAATCGGAGAAAGCCAAGTCCCGTGCGATCGAAGTGAAGGTTGCCTAAGCCGCTCAGTCTGATCGGTATGAGAACAAAGGCCCGCTTCGGCGGGCCTTTTCTTTTCGCGAAAGCATTTACCCACATCTTTTCTTCCCCAACCGTTCCTTACTTCATTCCTCAACGAAGTCTTCCCCAACCCTTGTGCTTGGAGGTGGCGACCGTTTAAGATGCGCCCGCGAAAAATTCGTCCTGCCAAGCTCAGCGAGGAGATGACATCATGAAGAAGAAACAGAGGGTCAAGGCTAAGCTATCGACCACGCAGGCGTCCACGCCGGTTATCCCATCTGGTGCCCGCATCGAGCGGGATACGATGGGCGAACTGGCGGTACCGGGCAATGCCTACTACGGAGTGCAGACGGCGCGGGCGATTGAGAATTTCCCCATCAGCGATCTGCGCTTTCCCCGTTCCTTCATCCGAGCGATGGGCCTTATCAAGCGGTCGGCAGCGATCGTCAACGAATCGCTTGGCTTAGTGGAAAAGAAGATCGCCGGCGCGATCAAGCAGGCCGGGCAGGAGGTGATCGATGGGAAATGGGATGCGGAATTCCCTGTCGATATTTTCCAGACCGGGTCCGGCACCTCGACCAATATGAATACCAACGAGGTCATTGCGAACCGGGCGACCGAACTGTTGGGGGGGCAGCGCGGCAGCAAGCTCGTGCACCCGAACGACCATGTGAATTTAGGCCAGTCGAGCAACGATGTGATTCCGACAGCCATTCACGTCGCCGCCGTCGAATCGATCGAGCGCCGACTGATTCCATCGCTCACTCGCCTCCACAAGGCGCTCGCAACGAAGGCCAAAGAGTTCAACAAGGTCGTGAAGATCGGGCGCACGCATCTGCAGGATGCGACGCCGGTTCGACTCGGCCAGGAGTTTGGAGGCTATGCGAGGCAGATCGAGCTCGGCATCGCGCGTATGAAGAAGGCTCAAGCGGCTCTGCGGGAGGTGGCTCTTGGCGGCACAGCGGTGGGCACCGGCCTTAATGCCCATCCGGAATTTGCCGCTCGTGTGATGGCGCTTGTGTCAAGAGAAATCGGCGTCACACTGAGGGAAGCGGAGAACCATTTCGAAGCCCAGTCCGCGCAGGATTCGGTGGTTGAAGCGAGCGGTGAACTCCGTACGCTGGCCGTGAGCCTCATGAAAATCGCCAACGACATCCGCTGGCTTGGCTCCGGCCCCCGGTGTGGGTTGGGAGAGATCCAGTTGCCGGAAACGCAGCCCGGCTCTTCGATCATGCCGGGAAAGGTTAATCCGGTCATCGCTGAATCGGTTACGATGGTGGCGGCGCAGATCATCGGAAACGATGTGACCATTACCGTGGGAGGGCAGGCCGGCAATTTCGAATTGCTGGTGATGCTCCCGGTGATGGCCTATAACCTGCTTCAGTCAATCGAACTTCTCGCTAGCGCTGCGACGAACTTCTCGGCCAAGTGCATCGAGGGTATCAGGGCGAACGAAGAGCGCTGTCAAAGCTTGATCGAGCAAAGTTTGGCGATGTGCACGGGGCTGGCACCGGAAATCGGCTATGACGCTGCTGCCGCCATCTCGAAAGAGGCCTACAAAAGCGGCAAGACTGTCCGAGAAGTGGCGACAGGTAAGCAGGTCCTTCCGCTGAAGAAATTGAACGAACTCTTAGATCCGTGGCGTATGACCGAACCTGGCGGTCCCATCGGCAACGCGGGCGGATAGGATGGCAGGACGATGGACAGGGTCCATCATTTTTGACAGCCAAAGAATCCCTATGCTAGATTGCGCGGAAATTTTGGATGGTCCAGACGATCAGGCGGCCTCAATTGCGAGCATATAAAGGCGCATGATGAGTGCACCAGGCGTGAAACAAGTTGCTCATGTTGTCATTGTGGTCGGCGCCGGTCCTGCCGGCATGTCAGTGGCCAATGTGATGGCCAAAGCCGGACATGAAGTGATCATCCTGAACCGCGATATCAAATTCGGCGGATTGGCCGAATACGGCATCTTCCCCAGCAAGCTGAAGCTCCGGGGAGGCCTGAAGAAAACCTATTGGGAAATTCTGAAGCTGCCGAACGTCCACTACTTCGGCAATGTCTCTGTCGGTAAGGGAAAAGACCTCACAGTGGAGGACCTGCGCAACTTGGGCGCCGGTGCCATTGTCTTTGCGACCGGAGCACAAGGCACCAAAACTATCGGTGTAGAAGGGGATTCGGCCGAGGGAGTCTTCCACGCGAAGGACGTCGTCTATCACTACAACCGATTGCCCGGTTTCGGAGATCGTTCCTTCGAGATGGGCAAGCATGTGGCGGTAATCGGTGTGGGCGATGTGATGGTGGACATTGCCCATTGGCTGGTCCGCTATAAGAAGGCAGAGCGCGTGACGGCGATCGCCCGAAGGGGACCGGCGGAACGGAAATACAATCCCAAGGAAATCCGTGCCGTATGCGCCTACATCGACCAGCAAACCTTGAGCCGGGAGTTTGACCGCATCCGTCCAAGACTGGAAACAGTCGCGCAGAATCCAGACGACATTCTGAAAAGCATGCTGGAGGAGTTCGCCAAGTGTGAACCGGCCACAAGCCAGGCCACCATCGGGTTCCGGTTTCTGGCTTCACCCAAGCGGGTCCTCGTGGACGGCAACAACCACGTGCGTGGCCTCGAAATCGAGGAGACCAAGCTCGAACCCAAGGGCGAAGATACAGTGGCCGTCGGTCTGAAGCAGTATTACGAGTTTGCCTGCGACAGTGTCGTCTTTGCGGTCGGCGACAAAGCCGATGAGACGGTGGGGCTGCCCTACAAGAACGGCGTGTTCGTGACGAATCCCGTGAAGACCGGGAACGATCCTGACGATGCCTTGTTCCAAGCGTATGACGAGGCGACAGGGAAAGTCGTTGAAGGCGTCTTTCTGGCGGGTTGGGCGCGTAAGGCGAGCGAAGGTTTAGTCGGGATTGCTAAGCGGGATGGGGAGTGGTGTGCAGAGGTTGTGACTCGCTACTTAGGGACGCAGCCTCCTCATCCCGCGCAACAGATACCGACCATCGTGTTGGGGCTGCGGAAACTTCTCCAGGAACGTAAGACCGCCGCCATCGGGTTGGATGGTCTTCGAATTCTCGATGCAGCCGAGAACGCTCATCCGCACAAGGCCGGTTGCATCGGAGAATTCAAGTTCCTGACCAATCAGGAAATGTTGGGCTTGATTCAAAGGGGTTGAGAGGTCACTCCTGCCCCAGCCGCACAGTTAGCTGTCTCCCCACTTCAGTTTCCATCTCAACACATCGTAATAGGTGCTTTCCGGAAAGCGGATGAGTTGGGTTCGGTGATCTGAAGTTTGAATCACGATCGTGTCCCCTTGTGTCATTGCCACTCCCACCTGTCCGTCAAAGGTTGCCATTGCGCCGTCATCTTTGCTTGTCAAGGTGACCTCGATCACTGTTTGGCTCGGAACCAATAACGGCCGATGCGTCAACGTATGAGGACAAATCGGGGTCAGAATCAAGGACTGCACCGCAGGACTCATAATCGGTCCGCCAGCAGACAGTGAATAGGCCGTTGAACCGGTCGGGGTCGATACAATCACGCCATCCCCACGCAGGCTTGTGACGAACTGATCTTCGATCGTGATGCGCAATTCGATCATCCGCGCGAGCGTGCCTTTGCTGACCACCACATCATTGAGGACCGATGCCTGGGCCACATGTTCGCCATGCCGATGCATCCTGGCTCGGATCATCAGCCGCTCGTCGAGCACATAATCGTTCCTGAAAACCCGTTCGAGCGCCGGGTAGAGTTGCTCCAGACGAACCTCGGTCAAGAACCCGAGCCCGCCCATGTTGCATCCCAAAATCGGGATGCCGCGTTCCTCCGCCAGGCGCGCCGCGTTTAGCATCGTGCCGTCTCCCCCCAACACGAGGATCATGTCCGAGAGCGAGGCGATTTGAGTTTTTTGATAGGCTCCCGGCTCGCCGATCATCTGGGCCGTCGCGGCATCGAGGATTACGTCTTTCTTGCGCTCGCGCAGCCATGCCACCAGCTCTGTAAGAGTCGGTTTCACATCCGGGAACTTTGGCTTGGTCAGTATGCCTATCGTATTCACAGCCAGAAACACGCGCCGGGGGGTGATATGATGTAGAGGATCAAGGCGCGGAATTCTATAGGGATGGTTCTTTCCTTGTCAACGAAAGGCGGGTACCGGCAGGACCGTGCGCGAACGATGGCCGAAAATTCTTGGTATGCATGGAATCGATACTTGACTCCTCGTAACAGCGTTGATATGTTACGACCCGCGCTCGGCCTGCCTATTGACTGTATCCGTGACTGCGAGTCGCGGTGCGGCTCTGAGGGAATACCCGAACCGAAAGTGGTTAAAAGGGTCCCTTGACATGCTTCTGCGTACAGAGTATAGTACGCAGCTCGCGTGATGAGCGCATTGTTCTTTGAAAACTGAATAGAGCGAACAGCTCTAAATGGTGTAAGGTGTATTGAAGAGGTGGCCCTTGGATCCAATTCCAAAGAAACCTCATGAGAGTTTGATCCTGGCTCAGAACGAACGCTGGCGGCGCGCCTAATACATGCA
>JBBIQV010000026.1:0-44453 GCA_037442105.1 Nitrospiraceae bacterium
CATCAGAAGCCAGCAACCAATTGAATTTGTTTGAGTAACGTTGGGACACTACTGGTTCCTTATGTCAAATCAAGGCCGGGAAGCAGAGGAGGATGAAGTTGGCCGAATTGACAGTGTGTTGGTGCGGCAAGACAGTGACCGTCTCCACTGGTGTGCGCTAGAAATGCAGGCCGTCTATTTCTCTGGCGGGAAAATGGAAGATGATTTTGCAGTTATGCGGAGGTGGAATGAATCAGGTCTCCCCTTCCCCGCAAAGCAGCGACGTCCAGACTTCCGTTCCTCTGGCCCCAAACGACTCATGCCTCAGCTCCAAATTAAAGTCCCCACGCTTCGCAGATGGGGGAAGAAAATGGCGGTGGCAGTTGATAATGCGTTCTGGAAATCGCTTGGAGCAATGCAGCGCACGCCACACATTTCAAATGCTGATATTGTATGGTTTGTGGTTGATTATGAGGGACCGACAAGAGACCGCTACAAACTCAAACCACATGAGGCGGTATTCACTACTTTGGAGCACGCGGTCGAGGGTCTTACTGGGGGAATGCCAGTGTCGCTTGAGCAATTCGAGCACGCGATACGGGAGAAGCTTGAGCGAGGCGAAGCCAGGTGAGCTCTTTCCCTACCAGGAGTTCCGTCATCCTGGCATGATGGGTATTCTTCATGGCAACAGCTTGTGTTTCGAATCCACACTCAGTAGCTAGGTCCACAATCTCAACAGTGCTGTCATAGGTAAGTAACACACTTCCCTCTACTCTCTTGAGCAAGGTAAATAAACTCCGTTGATCTACCTGCCAGTGGGTATAGAGCCGACGTGCTGCAATCGTGTAGGGTGGATCAACGAAGAATGCGGCATTTCTTTCACGCGCGTAAGACCGGATGACCTCCATCCCATCTCCCTCTATAAAACTAAATCGTTCGCGCACTGCGGCAATAGTCCGAATCCTACTCGCTAGAGTATGCGGGTACCAACGAGAAGAGAGACCGCGTCCGTTTTCTCCGTTTTTCACCAGTCCGGCTCCAGTGGCCATAATCCCCCCTCGCTGGACTCGATTTCTTAAGATGGTAGAGAAGGCGCGTTCACGAGGGTTTCTTGGTGCCTTACGGAGAGCAGCCAGAACATTCGCTTTAGTAAGCGAAAACTCTTCAATCTTTTGCGCAAGCCATTCGGCTTGTCCGCTGAGAATTACCTTCCAAACAGCTGCAACATCTGCATCTTTTTCTACTAGGATTACATGATCGGCCAATCGTTCAATGCCAGCAGTTAATCCGACTATCCCACCACCAGCAAACGGCTCAATGAGCAGTTGGGGCCTTGGCCTCAGACTATTGAGCCAGCTGCGTACATAGGGAACCAGCCAAGTTTTTCCTCCTGGATAGCGGAATGGAGATCGGTGAGGAACAGCGGCTACATTGATTGGTTGATCCAGCTCAACATGTGCAGCGGTTCTATAGACCGCCTCGGGATCTTTTGCGATATGAACCTGCGTATCGAGCTCACGTGCGTATTCAATAACACGACTCGCGAGGATCTGCGGCACTCGGACTACCGTTGTCTTGCCGCTAAGCCATTTCCCAGAAAAAGTTGTGGACGATCTACCCATTTCGGAAGCTTGTAGCGTGGGAAATGACAGAAAGTCAATCCCTTGTAACAAGGGATTGCTCTTTTTTTTCGAAGATCGCGCTTTACTCTGATGCGGCGGTGAGGGTGTGGTGCCTGGAGCGCCATGGCCATAGGAGCAGGGCCTCAACGGAAGCAGGAAAGCTGAAACTTAGTGAGGCACGGCGCTCGTGGAGGCAGATGCAGGCCACAGGGCTTTCTCTGTTATAATCTCTCACGCATCTTTGAGGACTTGGACTGGCCTCATCCTCTGTAACTTCTAGCATGACAACTCCTCACCACCATGATCCCCGTCTGGCACGCACCCTGATTCTGGATGAGCTGTTCGATCTCTCGCTCTATCGGGCGCTAAGAGGGATTTCGGCGGATCGTGACGCGCAGAAGACGCTGGACGAGCTGATTCATGTCGAAGTCCAGCACTTTGCCTTCTGGCAGAAGTTCTTCGATACGAAGCTCGATCGGCTTGATCTGGGGCGGCAGACGAAGTTACAGGTCATGGTGCTGGCCTGCCGCTTGTTCGGCACAACGGCGGTGCATCTGGTGCTCGAAGCCATAGAGGTCCACGGAGTGCGGAAGTACCTGGCGCTGTGGAGGGAATACCAAGGCCAGCCATTGGCCGAGGCATTGAAGGGCATTCTCCTGGATGAGTTCAAGCATGAGGATGTGCTGGTCACAAAGCTGACCGAGAGAAAGATCAACGCGGAGAAAATCAGGAACATCTTCCTGGGATTGAATGACGGACTGGTCGAGATTCTTGGTGCGGTGAGCGGGTTCTTCGGCGCATTCGGCGATGCGGTGACGGTGTTGGTGGCCGCTTCAACCACCGCGGTGGCCGGAGCCCTCTCCATGTCGGCCGGGGCCTTCCTGGCGCTCAACTCGGAAAAGGAGGTAAAAACGACCGAGGGCGCAAAGAAACTTTTCCTGGGAACGGAATCAGACGTCAGTCCGATGGAGGAACAGCCGTTGGCTTCGGCGCTCGTGGTGGGCCTCGCCTACTTTGCCGGCGCAGTCGTGCCGGTGCTGCCCGTTTTGATCGGCGCGAAGGACGCGATGTTCTCCGTTCTCACCGCCGGACTGATGGTGATTTTCGTTTCGTCGATCCTGTCCTTCCTGTCCGGCATGGATATCAAGCGCCGCATCCTGCTGAATCTCGTGATCATCACCATAGCCGTTAGCGTCACCTACACCATCGGCCTGGCCGCCAAGTACTTCTGGGGGATCGCGGTCTAGAAAGGCTACGATGCACGAACCCGGAGAGCGATGCCAGGAAGACTGTTTCAACATCCTCCTGGAGGGAGAGGCGGCATCTTCAACGGAGGCCCTATGGCTGCGGCTTCTTGAAGATCAACGCCAGAAACGCGGAGTCCGTTCCATGCAACCCCGTCAACGCTTGGACCATTTGCCATCCGTTCTGGCTATAGGAGTTCCCCTGGACTTCCAACTGGAGTCTCGTCGCTTCGATCAGCGTTGAGTCGCTTTTCGAGGAGAAATTGGCGACCACAACCTTGTAGGCAATCGGCTTTGCCGCAGTGGGACGCACACAGATAACCAGATGCAAGGTCAGGTTGCTCACGCTCGGTTGCATCGCCATGACGGCTTCCCACCCCTTTTGTCCTAACTCATTGAGCACATGCTCCCACTTGAATGGGTCACTCGGTAGGACCACAGTGTACCGATCACTTGTTGAGAGAGGCACACCTTGCGCCAATACAGACTGCGAGGGCCAGAAGAGCAGCCCAACGATGGCGAGGCTCAGGAGTAGGTGGCAACGGTTCATTCAGAGTATCGGCCTTGTGTCGCGCTATTATGATGAACGCGGGCGGCTTCAGACCATACCCAGTTTGAGGTACTGCGCGATGGCGAACATGCCGAGATGGCAGGTTACCGTTGTAGGAATGGACTGCGTAGCACAGGTACTGGATGGATGAAGAAGGGCGACCTATCGGCCTAGAGCGACTTTGACGGTGTTGCCAATCTCAGCGGGGTTCTTGACAACACGGACTCCGGCGGCTTCCAGCGCATTCATTTTCTCTGACGCCGTGCCTTTACCGCCGGAGATGATGGCGCCGGCATGGCCCATGCGGCGGCCAGGAGGCGCCGTGATGCCGGCGATAAAGCTGATCACCGGCTTTTTGACGTTCTCCTTGATAAACGCAGCGGCTTTTTCTTCCGCATCGCCGCCGATCTCACCGATCATGACGATGGCTTCAGTCTCCGGGTCTCTCTCGAAGAGCGGGAGCACATCGACGAAACTGGTCCCGTTCACCGGGTCGCCGCCGATGCCGATACAGGTAGTTTCTCCCAGCCCCAGCGTGGACAATTGGTGAACCGCTTCGTAGGTGAGGGTTCCACTTCTGGAGACGACACCCACCATCCCGCGCTTGTGGATGAATCCGGGCATAATGCCGATCTTGCTCTCATCCACGGTGATAATCCCCGGGCAGTTTGGCCCGATCAGTCGGACATCGCGGCCACGCAACGCGCGCTTCACACGCACCATGTCGTTGACGGGAATGCCTTCGGTGATACAGATCACAAGCTGGATGCCGGCATCGGCCGATTCCAGAATCGCATCGCCCGCAAAAGCCGGCGGCACAAAGATCAAGGACGTGTCGCACTGGGTCTTCTGCACCGCGTCACGAACCGTGTTGAAGACCGGAATGCCTTCGACTTCCTGCCCCGCCTTCCCCGGCGTCACGCCCGCGACGATCTTGGTGCCATAGGCCTTACACTGGGTCGCATGGAAGGAGCCTTCCTTCCCCGTGATCCCCTGCACCACCACCCGCGTATTCTTATTGACCAGAATGCTCACAGCGATCCCCTTTCCAGAAGACGATCACTTCGTTTGTCAAGCCTGATTTGGAACCGGTATCCGGCCTTCGTCCATATCAATTAAATCAGAAACATTTATAGCCACCAGGTCCACATGAGACGCCAAGTCGGGATAGACCTGCTTGCGATACGTTATCTTGCATGATCGGCCCGATATGATTCGATTTGCCTCGCCCACTCCTCTTTCTCTGCCATCGTATGGGGTCGAGCAGGGCAGATTGGCTATCAGCGGGGTGACTGAGTTGTCCTCCACTGCGCGCGTCCACCGAGCACATCGTCCACCACCAGTAGAAATCCGATTATCAGATGTGCGGGGTGCGCGAGCACGGAGGGCAACTCGCTCGCCCCGCCGACTCCTATGCCGCTTTCCCCGTCATCCTCACGATCTTCTGCGCCGCCTCCCACAGATCATTCGCCACTTCCACCTTGAGACCGGATTCCTGAAGAAATTTCCGTCCTTCCTCGGCGTTGGTTCCTTGCAACCGCACCACCAAAGGCACGTTGATCTGCACTTCCTTGGCCGCCTCGATGACGCCGTGCGCGATCCGCTCGCAGCGGACGATGCCGCCGAAGATGTTGATGAAGATGCCCTTGACGTTCTTGTCCTTGAGCAGGATACGGAACCCCGCCGCCACGGTCTCCTTCGTCGCACCGCCGCCCACATCCAAAAAATTTGCCGGCTCGCTGCCCGCCAGCTTGATCACGTCCATCGTCGCCATGGCGAGGCCTGCACCGTTCACCATGCAACCGATGTTGCCGTCGAGCTTCACATAGTTCAGGTTGTTCTCGCTCGCTTCGATTTCGAGCGGCTCCTCCTCATTGAGGTCCCGCATCTTTTGCACATCTTCATGTTTGAAGAGACCGTTGTCGTCAAAGGACACCTTGCCGTCCAACGCGAGGAGTTGTTTTTCTTTCGTGATGATGAGCGGGTTGATTTCGACCAGGGCTGCGTTCTTCTCCATGAACAAGCGATAGAGATTACCGAGCATCTGCACGAAGGGGTTGATGACGGCTGGTTCGATGTTCTGAAGCCCCAGCGCAAACGCCACGTTGCGGCCGTTGTGGCCTTGGAACCCCACAGCCGGATCGATCGCTTCCTTGATGATCCTTTCCGGCGTCTTGGCCGCCACCTCCTCGATCTCCATGCCACCCTCGGTGCTGGCGATAAAAACAGGCCAGCCCGAATCACGATCTACGAGTAGGCTTAAATACAGTTCCTTTCCGATATTCGCGCCTTCTTCGACGAGGAGGCGCCGGACAGTTCTCCCTTTTGGTCCGGTCTGGTGCGTCACGAGCGTCTTGCCGATCAATTCCTTGGCCAAGCCCGGCACCTCGACCTTGTTCTTGGTAATCTTGACGCCACCGGCCTTTCCCCGGCCGCCGGCATGGATCTGCGCCTTGACGACAAAGACCGGGGTATTCAGCTCGTTGGCCCAAGCCGTTGCCGCTTCAGGGGAGGTAATCTCTTTTCCGCGCGGCACCGGCACCCCAAACTGTGCAAACAACGACTTGGCCTGAAATTCATGAACGTTCATTTCTTCTCCTCAAAAAGCGAATAGCCAATAGCTCGTAGCGAATAGCCAGAATCGCTTATTTCTTCCTCTGAGCCATTCGCTGTTCGCCGCCAGCTACCCGCTACTCTTTTCTCGCGTATGCCGGCAACACCATCGGCGAGATCACCGAGGACGACACGCCGTGTTGTTTCGCTTCCGCGCGGAAACGAGTCAAGTGCTCCAGCGTCAGCGGCCTCTGTTTCATCGACGCAGCACGCTGTGCCGCAGTCGTCCCCGATCGTTTGCCGAACACCATCAGGTCCAGCAGCGAGTTCCCCATCAAGCGATTGCGCCCGTGCAATCCGCCCGAGGCCTCTCCTACCACAAACAAGTTCTTTGACTCGGACTCGCCATTCACATCAATCTTTACGCCGCCGTTCTGATAGTGCAGCGTCGGGTAGATCAACACCGGGTCTTTGGAGATATCGATCCCGAACCGTTCGAACTGGGTCACCATCGCCGGGAAATGCTTCTTGACCGTTCCCTCTCCATGCTCGACCTCGAGTAACGGGATATCCAGCCAGACGCCAACGCGGCCGGACATGGTGCGAATGCCTCGTCCTTCCTCGCACTCCCGGATGATCGAGGAGGACACCACATCGCGTGTATCGAGCTCGTTGACGAACCGTTCGCCTTTGGCGTTGACCAGGTGGCCGCCTTCAGAACGAATGCCTTCCGTCACCAAGGCGCCGATCAACTGTTCCGGATAGACCGCGCCGGAGGGATGGTACTGGAAGGTATCGATCTGGAGCAGCTTCGCGCCCATCCGATAGGCCATCGCAAGCCCATCGCCGGTCGCGCCGTAGTGGTTGCTCGTCGGAAAGCCCTGAATGTGCAACCGCCCGATGCCGCCCGTCGCCAGAATGACTACCTTGGCCGCCACGACCACAAACCGCTTGTTATCGAGATCGCGGAAGACCGCGCCGGAACAGATACCCTGCCCGTCACTCAAGAGCTCGACTGCCGCACAAAATTCGAGGAGCTGAATCTTCTGATTCAGGATCTCGTCCTTGAGCACGCGCATGATTTCGAGCCCGGTATAGTCCGACGCCGTAATCAGGCGAGGTTTCGAGCTGCCACCGCCCTTCTTGACGTGGAGATTGCCGTCTCCATCCCGGTCGAACAACACTCCGAGGCTCAACAGCCACTTGGCCACTGAAGGGCCTTCCTCCACCATCGTCTTCAACAATTGGTGGTCGTTCTTCATGTGACCACCTTTGAGGGTGTCGAGAAAGTGCGTGATGGGGGAATCTTCCTCGGTCACGGCTATTTGCATGCCGCCTTGGGCCATTACCGTGTTCGAGTCGCCTAGCCGAAGTTTCGTCGCCAACATGACTTGCGCGCCCTGCGCATGCGCATGTAATGCTGCCGCACAGCCGGCTCCACCGCCTCCGACGACTAGGACGTCCGTCGTGTAGTCAGGTTTGAGAGCCAGATCGGCCGGGACAGGGCTTTCGCCCTCTAATAAAGCGGCCAGCTCACGCACGGTCATTTCGCCGGCATTGGGACCGAACTTAATGGGACGATAGGCGCTCTCGCGAAAGTCGGGGTGGTACTTCTTGATGAGCTGATCACGGTCGGCCAGTGAATACTTCGGAACGGTCTGCTTACGCCGGGCGTCTCGGCTCTTATGAACGATCTCTTGTAGTTTGTGGATGTCCATGGAACAGCTCTCAGCTGTCAGCCTTCAGCTATCAGCAGGGACCAGCCAAAAGGAGTGCATGTTCTTTTGTCCTTCAGGCTGAAAGCTGATTGCTGATCGCTGAAAGCTTTTCTTATTTCAACTCCGCACACATCATCGCCAGTTCTTGATCTTTCATCTTCAGGATGCGGTCCCACTCCTTGTTGTATTTGCCTGACTCAATTTCTTTGATGCGATGGTCGAGTTGCTCCGGCTTCTCCACAAAGTGCACCCCCTGGGCCCGGCTCACATAGAGCGCAACGAGGCTGGGCGCGATATCGGCGATGCAGACCGGTGCGCAAAGCCCGCACATAACGCAGTCCATGAACATTTCAGATACGCTCTTGAAATCTCCGAAAACGGCTTTCCAGACTCCCTCGCGCACGTCGATCTTCTGCGGACAGGCTTCCGTGCAGGCGTTGCAGTTCCGACACAGAGGGGCCTCGGGATAAAGATTGAACAGGTCTTGCTTGGGATCTTGAAGCTTCGCGATGTCGTAGACCGCTTTGCGGGCTGGGAACGGCGGCACTATCGAGAACGACATCCCGTCCTCGACCGAAGTCTGACAGGCCAGGCACGTCTTCACCTTGGGATCATCTTTCGTCCGGTAGTAGGTCGCGCAGGCGCCACAGAATCCGCCGAGGCATCCGGCCCCACGCACCACCTCGTGTCCCGTATACCACAGAGCCTTGATGACGGTGATCCCTTCCGGCACCTCGAACTTCTTGCCGTAGATTTCAACCGTGACCATCTTGTGCCGGATCACTTCCGGCTGGTCGATGATGTTCTCTGTGGTTTCTTGGGCCATGTCTTGCAAATCCGCTTTCAGCTCTCAGCCGTCAGCTTTCAGCTTCGGATGTCCGAGCTCTGATCGCTGACAGCTGATGGCTTTCCTACGCAATCGCGTCCACAATCGCGTTCAAGGTCGGGCTTGGACGCATCGCTTTTGTCGTCTTTTCCATATCGGGATGATAATACCCGCCCATATCGACCGGCTTTCCTTGAGCGCCGAGCAGCTCGGCCGCAATCTTGGCCTCATTATCTGCAAGCTGTTTGGCGACTGTGGCAAAACGAGCCTGCAGGTTCTTATCTTCGGTCTGCTCAGCCAGCGCTTGCGCCCAGTACAACGCGAGATAAAAATGACTCCCTCGATTATCGATCTCACCCACCTTGCGGGCGGGCGACTTGTTGCTCTCCAGGAACTTCGCGTTGGCTTGATCGAGCGTGTCCGCCAGAATTCGTGCAGTCGGATTGTCGGATGCTTTGGCCAGATGTTCCAACGAAGCGGCCAGCGCCAGGAATTCGCCCAGCGAATCCCACCGCAAATACCCTTCCTCCTGAAACTGCTGCACATGTTTCGGCGCAGAACCACCGGCTCCGGTCTCGAAGAGGCCGCCGCCGTTCAGCAGAGGAACGATCGAAAGCATCTTGGCGCTGGTGCCGATTTCAAGTATCGGGAACAGGTCCGTCAGATAGTCGCGCAGCACGTTCCCGGTCACGGAAATGGTATCTTTCCCCTCTTTCATCCGTTCCAGCGAGAACCGCGTCGCCTCCGCCGGAGACATGGTCCGGATGTCGAGGCCCTTCGTATCGTGGTTCGGCAGATAGCGCTCAACCTTCTTAATCAGCTCCGCGTCGTGCGCCCTGGTCTTGTCGAGCCAGAAAACCGCGGGAGATCCCGTAGCCTTCGCGCGATTGACGGCCAGCTTGACCCAATCCTGGATCGGCACATCCTTGACCTGGCAGGCACGCCAGATATCGCCTTCTTCCACCTTGTGCTCCAGCAAGGTCTTCCCGGACGCGTCGACGATGCGTATCGTGCCGTTGCCCGGTGCCTTAAAGGTCTTGTCGTGTGAGCCGTATTCCTCCGCCGCTTGGGCCATCAAACCGACGTTGGGAACGCTGCCCATCGTCCGTGGATCGAAGGCGCCGTGCTTCTTACAGAACTCCACGACCTCATGATAGACCGGCGCGTAGCTGGCATCGGGAATGACACACTTGGTATCCGCCAGTTTCCCGTCCGGCCCCCACATCTTTCCGCCGTCTCGTATGACGGGCGGCATGGAGGCGTCGATGATCACGTCGCTGGGCACGTGCAGATTGGTGATGCCCTTGTCGGAATTGACCATCGCCATCGGCGGGCGTGTCCGATACACGGCCTGAATGTCAGCTTCGATGGCCTTGCGCTGATCGTCCGGCAAGGCCTTGATCTTGATGTACAAGTCGCCGAGGCCGTTGTCCGGATCCACGCCGAGTTTTTGGAACGTGGCGGCGTGCTTCTCAAACACGTCTTTGTAGTAGACCGACACCGCATGGCCGAAGATCTTGGGATCCGAGACCTTCATCATGGTGGCCTTCATATGGAGGGAGAACAGTACGCCCTGCTTCTTGGCGTCTTCGATCTGCTCCTCGAGGAACTTGCGCAGGGTCTTCACGCTCATGAACGTGGCGTCGATGACTTCTCCGGCCTGCAAGGCGATCTTGTCCTTCAACACCGTCGTCTTACCGTCCGCGCCCACGAACTCGATCTTCACCGTGGTCGCGGCTGGAATGGTGACCGACTTCTCGTTCGAGCGGAAGTCGCCGCCATTCATATGAGAGACATGGGTCTTGGAATCCATGCTCCAGGGCGCCATCTTGTGTGGATGCTTCTTGGCGTAGTTCTTCACGGACAGCGGCGCCCGGCGGTCGGAATTCCCTTCACGCAGCACCGGGTTCACGGCGCTGCCTTTGACCTTGTCGTACCGGGCCTTGATGTCCTTCTCGTTGTCGTCTTTCGGGTCCTCGGGATACTCGGGCAGCTTGTAACCCTGACTCTGCAATTCCTTGATGGCCGCTTTCATTTGAGGGATCGAGGCGCTGATGTTCGGCAGCTTGATGATATTGGCCTCCGGGGTCTTGGCGAGTTCCCCCAATTCAGCCAAATCGTCCGACTGTTTTTGTTGCGGCGTCAGATATTCGGGAAAGACGGCGAGAATTCGCCCCGCCAAAGAGATGTCCCTCAATTCGACGGACACGCCGGCGGCCTTCGTAAAGGCACTGACGATCGGGAGAAACGAGTACGTTGCCAGTGCCGGTGCTTCGTCGGTTTTTGTGTAAATAATCTTGGATGCCTTTGTCGTCATGGTTTGTCCTCTTTCAGCGTCTTGTTAGTTCAGCGCATTCAACGCCGAACCAGCCTTGAACCACGCAATCTGCTGCTCCGTCATGCTGTGGTTCGCCTGGATGGTGAGCGCGCGCCCATCCGTCTTGTGTACGGTCACCATCACCGGCTTGCCAGGCGCCAGATTTTGTAGCCCCGTCACGCTGATGCGGTCCTGCTGCTCGATCTTCTCGTAGTCCTTCGGATCGGCGAAGGTCAACGCCAGGATTCCCTGCTTCTTGAGGTTCGTCTCATGAATGCGTGCGAAGCTGCGCACGAGAACGACCTTGACGTTGAGGAAGCGGGGCGACATAGCCGCATGTTCGCGGCTGCTGCCCTCGCCGTAATTCTCATCCCCGACGACGACGGAACCGATCCCCCTCGCCTTATAGGCGCGGGCGATTTGGGCAATCGTCAAATTCGACTCGCCGGTGAGCACATTGGTGCCCTTGCCCGGCTCGGAGGAAAACGCATTGTTCGCACCCAAGAACATGTTGTCGCTGATCTTATCCAAATGGCCGCGGAACTTGAGCCATGGACCGGCGGGAGAGATGTGGTCAGTCGTCGTCTTCCCCTTGGTCTTGATCAAGAGCGGGAGTTTCTCGAAATCCTTGCCGTCCCAACGAGGGAATGGCTGCAAGAGTTGTAACCGTTCGCTGGTCGGCGGAATGTCCACGCTCAGAGCATCGCCATTTTCGGCGGGGGGCATGAAGCCTTCCTCTCCCTTGGCGAATCCCTTGGCCGGCAACTCCTCGCCGACCGGCGGCTCCAGCTTGAGTTCCCTCCCGTCTGCCCCTTTGAGCGCCTGATGCACGGGATCGAACCTAAGATCGCCGGACAGCGCGTAGGCTGTCACGATCTCAGGACTTGCCAGGAACGACAGGGTTTCGTTGATCCCGTCGTTGCGACCGGGGAAGTTCCGGTTGAAGGAACTGACGATCGAATCCGCCCTGCCCTTGACGCCGTCGGCCCGTTTCCATTGCCCGATGCAGGGGCCGCAGGAATTCGAGAGGACCGTTCCGCCGAGTTTCTCAAATGTGTCCAGGAACCCGTCCCGCTTCATGGTGTGGTAAATCCGCTCAGACCCCGGCGAAATCAGGAATGATGCCTTGGCCTTGAGCCCGGCCTTCAACCCTTGTCGCGCGATGTGCGCCGATCGGCTGATGTCTTCATACGACGAGTTCGTACAGCTACCGATCAGCGCCGCCTTGATCTCGATGGGATAGCCCTTCTCTTTCGCCTCCACCGCCATCTTGGAGATGGGCCTCGCCAAATCCGGCGTGTGTGGGCCCACGACATATGGTTCAAGCTTGGAGAGATCAATTTCCACGAGCTGGTCGTAATATTTCTCCGGGGCCTGCAGCACTTCAGGATCGGCGGCCAACAATTCCTTGTTGGCCTGTGCCAGATTGGCAAGATCCGCACGATCCGTGACGTTCAAATAGGCGACCATCTTCTGGTCGAAGGGGAACACAGAGGTCGTCGCGCCGAGTTCCGCGCCCATATTGCAAATCGTGCCCTTGCCCGTCGCGCTGATGGTCTCCGCGCCTGGGCCGAAGTATTCGACGATCTTGTTCGTGCCCCCCTTCACGGTGAGCAGACCACAGAGGTACAGAATCACATCCTTGGGTGAGGTCCAGCCATTCAGCTTGCCCGTGAGCCGCACGCCGATCAGTTTGGGATGCAGAACTTCCCAAGGCAATCCCGCCATGACTTCCCCGGCATCCGCGCCGCCCACGCCGATCGCCAGCATGCCGAGCCCGCCCCCGTTGGGCGTGTGCGAGTCGGTCCCAATGATCAAGCCGCCGGGGAAGGCATAGTTTTCCAGGACGACCTGATGGATAATGCCCGCTCCCGGTTTCCAAAAGCCGATCCCGTACTTCTTCGCCGCAGACGCCAGGAAGTTGTAGACTTCTTTGTTCTCCTCCATGGCGCGGAGCAGATCCTTTTGCGAGCCGACCTCGGCACGGATCAGGTGATCGCAATGGATCGTGCTCGGCACCGCCGCTTTTTTCTTGCCCGCCTGCATGAACTGCAACATCGCCATCTGCGCCGTCGCATCTTGCATGGCAACACGATCCGGACGGAGCGCAAGCATGGCCTTGCCACGTTCCCAGACTTGCGTGTCGAAATTGTCAGCGTGCGAGACGAGGATCTTTTCCGCAAGCGTGAGCCCGCGGCCGAATCTCTTTCTAGCCTTGGCCAATACGTCCGGCATCTTCGTATAGAGTGTCTTCACCATTTCGATGGACATTGCAAACTCCTTACATAAGCTCACAGCTGTCAGCTTTCAGCAGTCAGCTTGAGCTGAACGCTGATGGCTGATTGCTGATCGCTACTTCAGCGGCGGCACTTCCCGCCGTTTGGGCGCCGCGTAATTCACCAGATAATCGAACAGCCGGATGAGCCGGCTCTCCTGCCGCTTCTGATCCACCCAATGGCCGATCAACCCGATCGTACGAGAAAGGATAAAGAACCCGTTGAGACTCTCAACCGGGAAGCCGATATCCACGAGCACCGCAGCCATCGTACCATCCACATTGAGGATCAAGTTGTCCTTCTTCGCCGATGTGACTTTCTCGACTTCCAGCGCAAAGTCGAGGTGCGGCGTCTTGATACCTAGGCTCTTCACGTAGCCCACCAGTTCTTTTACGCGTTTGTCGGGGTTGCGGACGCTCTTCACACGGTGACCGATGCCGGGCACCGGCCCGACATTCTTCTTCATGTAGGCGAGGAAGTCCTCCACGTTCATTTTATTGTCCACCGCGTACTTGAACCAGCGGCCCGCATCGGTCACCGCGCCTCCGAAGCGCGGGCCGATCATGATCAACCCCGCCGCCACCGCCTGGGACATCCCGATGCCGGCACAGGCAGCGATGATTGTTGCGAACGCGCCGCTCACGCATGGGCCGTGGTCGGCGGAGAGCATCATGATCCGCTTGATGATTTCGGCTTCCTGCTTCGAGATCAGGCGCTTGTCCCAGAGGAGCCCGATCACGTGGGGGATTTCATAGCCTTTATTAATCAGCTCGGACGCCGGATACCCGTCATAGCAGGGCTCGTCGCCCCGGTCGTCGCTGATGGTTGTTCTGATCAGCGGCGCTACCGCCACTTCCCCGGCCTTCATGGCTTCGTCCACCGTCTTAGGAAGTTTGGGCATTTCGGCTGGGCTGAGCTCGGGAATTGGTTTCACTTGTCCCGACTTCAGCAGCTCTTCATAGACTTCCTTGATCGCAGGCCCCAACGCGCCAAACGTCGGCGGGACGATCGCGCCGGCCTTCTTAAGCGCGTCGGACTTGGCACGAGCCGACCCCTCGCCCTTCATGCCCTCCTTTGCGCCGGCGTGCCCGAACTTCATGCCCTTCGGCAGACTCTCCTGGCAGAAGCCGGAGACGACGGCCAGCAATTTGATGCGCCGCCTCTCGGCGCCGTACCACTCGGCCGCGCGCTCCTCGAGATCGCCGCCCATCTCACCGACAATGACGACTGCTTTGGTCTGAGGGTCCTGCTCGAATTTTTCAAGGTAGGAGACATAGTCCGTGCCGGGATAGGCATCCCCGCCGATACCGATCGCGGTCGTGATGCCGTCGGCAAACTGCGAACAGATCCAGATGATCTCGTTCGACAGGCCGCCGGACTTCGTGATGACCCCGAACGATCCTTCGCGATACAACTTACACAGCACCAGGTTGTCGAACGCGCCACCGATGACACCCAGGCGGCACGAGCCGGCTGAGATGATGCCGATCGACGACGGTCCATTAAAAGTCTTGCCGAGCTTGATCGCATGCCGGGCCAGCAGCTTCGCATCCTTCTCCGGTACTCCTTCGGTAATCATGGACACGACCTGGATTTTCGCATCATTGAGCGATTCCATGCCGCCCGCGCAGGCCCGATCTGCGCCGATGTAAACCAGACTGGTATTGATTTGAGGATGGGCTTTGGTAGCCTCCGCTACGCTCTTGTATACCGGAATGGCCAGGAGACCGCTGCCGTAAGGAATCTCATTGGTTTTGCCCGCGTCGGGCGGATATACGAAGGCTTCGACGTTCAGCGGGCGCTTAATCATGTAACAGAACTCCGCCATGCGACGCGCCGCATTCACTCCCGCTGCGCCACCCTGAATGACCACCCGGGTGTCTTTGTTGGCTACGATGCTCATAGAATCCTCCAGCAAGTAGCTAGCAGCAAGCAGCGAATAGCAAAGATTCTGGACCGCGGAGTTACTAGCTACTCGCTATTCGCTATTAGCTCTCTTGAAGTGCCTTATCGACGATGTCCGTCAGCGGTGTGTAGCGGTCGAACACGTGGATGTCGAACCCTTCCTCTTGCAGAGCACGCATGGCGTCGAGACCTTCCTTCTCGCGCGGGCCGCCGCGACGCACCCAAATCCTCACGCCGTTCAACTTCCCGTCGGTCTTGGCCTTCCGGAAACCATTGATGATACCCCCGAACGTTTTCTTCACGTCGGTAAAGTTCGCAATCGCCCCGCCGACGATGATGTTTTTGATCCCGGGCAGAGAACAGACTTTCTCCGTGAGGATTTCCACCGCCCAATCGGGCGGATCGCCGGAATACTCGGCATAGTTCGCCAGCTTGCCGCCACGCGCAACGACGGCATCCGAATAGTACACGCTGGCGCCGCCACCGGCCGGCAACATCGCCGTGTCCCCACCGGGGATCTCGATGAACTTGACCGACCCCTTGATCTTGGCAT
Source organism: Nitrospiraceae bacterium (assembly GCA_037442105.1). GTDB lineage: Bacteria > Nitrospirota > Nitrospiria > Nitrospirales > Nitrospiraceae > JBBIQV01. The sequence goes on from JBBIQV010000026.1 coordinate 15,544, forward strand.
CCACCGCCATCACTTCCAATTCATGCTTGGTGTAGGAACGGCCGAACTCGGCAGCGAAGGCAAAGTTCCAATCGGGGTGACGGAATTTGGCATCCGCATCGAGCAAGGTCACCGCATCGAGCGCGACCAGTTCGCCGTCGCTCTCCCGGGTCACCACAGGATTCACTTCCAAGTACTGCGCATCCTCGTTGTCGAAGCAGGCGAACATCTTACCGGCGAAGTCCGCCATCTTCTTGGCCAGAGGGCCGGCGAACCCGGCCTCTTTGGCCAGCTTTTCCAACGCATCCGGTGTGGGCGCCTGCCCCACTTCGAGCGACAACCGCTTGACCCGATCCCAATTCGATTCGACCTCGACCCCCCCACAGTTGGCGACAAGGATATCGGAGCCCTCCCGAGTCGACTTCACCGCACAGTAGTATTCTTCCTTGTGCGGAATCATCTCGGAGACAATGACCTGCGACACAGTGATGCTCCCGACCTGACGGCCGATCATCTCCTTGGTGGCAGCTTCAGCGCCTTTGAGGTCCAGACCGACTTTGACCAATCCCAATTTGAATCGTGACCCGAGCGCTTCGTGCGCTTTCGCAACGAGCTTCGACTTCTGCAGCCAGTCATTCGCCTGACCAAGCTTGGTCAGCTCAGCAACGGATGTGACGACCACATAATTCGGGACGGTCATCCCCCACTTCCTCATCAGCCCCATTCCAGGGCCCTCCAGCACCTTGGCCATGCACCTGCTCCTTTGAGATTTTGTACGCAATCCTACCGAGGAGAATGACAAGTCTAGCGGAAATGCCACGATGACTCAAGTTACCAGATGGACTACACCGAGGGGCGCAAAAGACCTATTCGCGCCTCAATCTTCGATCGCAAAGTAACCGGAAACTAAAGAAAAGATCGGCTCAAACTCCGGGCATCGCGCGAGAGGTCTTTTGAGGTGATGAGATCCTTCTGATCTCAGTCCCTGAACCGAAGGAAAGGGTAATCTGACAATTCCTCTTGGAGGGTATTGCGGGCTTGCCTATCCTGAGGCAGGTGAGCTCCGTTCGCATATCTTACTCTTTCCGCCTAAGTTCGATCACTTTGTTCGTGTCAACCCTTGTGTCCAGCACATTCCGGTAAAGGAGAGTGACCCCCTGGGACACCTCCAGGAGATACCGCCCCTTCTCGACATTCGCAAAGCTGAACTTCCCGTCCTGGTCGGTAGTCGTGACCTTCTCAGGAAAAGGAACAGTCTTGGGTGGAATGAGTTTAACTGTGAGATTGGGCACACCGGTCTGCTCGACTCCCGAAAAGATTCGTCCCTCAACCCTTCCTTCACGCACCTCGATCTTCATGCCATTTGCTTGCACGGCAAGAGCCAGAACCAGACAGGCGACCAGTGAAGCTTTCAAGCCGGAATGTGTCATGGGAACTCCCTTTTTCATCGAAAATCAGGAGGAACAGGTGTGAGATCGGGTACGAATTCTGCTGTGCGACCGAGCGAAATATCTTTGGCCGGCAGAAGCACTTCGCCATTGGTTCTTTTGCTAAGGTCTGCGCGATCTTCGAAGATGGCGTTGCCCACCACATAAATGATCTTGTATTCCTCACCGACACCGGCCAGTCGAGGCAACTGCAGGCTGAAGTCACTCCCCTGGAGCAAAGAATCCGAACGGATCACCGCATAGATAGTGACCGGGAACCTGGATGAGGTCACACTCCCTTTGAGGCGAACCTCCTCTACAAACGTAGCCGATTTCACCAGAGGGTAAATCAGCGGGAAGAATCCCAAGGCAAAGAGGGCCAGGGCAGGAACGTTCGTTTTGAACTTCCCCACCGGCGTTTCGATCTCCGTCACCTGCTTGGATTCTCGATCGATATAGATCTTCTCCTTATAGAGAAGCCAGATTCCTCCCAGGACCATGACCAGTCCGGCCAGTGAACTCAAATAGTAGAGAGGTACGATTCTCGGATCCATCCCAGTCTCCTCAAGGTTTGCAATAGCCAGTCACCACCTCGATCTTCCTCGGGCTCTCCTTTAGATGAGCGCTAGCCCGCATTGATTGATCACGCGCTGCCACTGGAAGCCGGGATGGACGTCCGACTTATCCGGCCGGAGATGATGATGACCGAGTATCCCTTCGAACTCCCGATATGCGTCATCGGCATCCAGATGGTTAGCCGGCGTCTGGCGAGGAATATCCAACCGTCCGCAGAGCCAATCGATCAACGCCGCGACGGCCGTTATCTGGGCGTCCGAGTAGGCGTCGAAGAACCGGTAGCCGCGCCACGGCATCCCGCACTCGTAATGCTCCTGCGTGAAAAGCGTGCGGTCTGACACCCTGTCAAAGCAATAGAGTTTGTCATCGCGCAGAGTCAAGCCGCCCTCGCTGGCGAGCTCAATTCCGACACTCCGCTTGTCCACCGCACCGCCCGTTCCCTTCAGCCCCAAGTGGAAGGCCCAATACGTGGGCTCGAACACCTCGTAGATCTCGCCGTTGCGCTCGATGACATAGGCGGTCCCGACGCGCTGGGGATCGGTCTTCCAATAGTCGATCGTACTCTTCGCCGAACCCCCGACTGTGTGATGAAGAACGATGAGGTCCTTCCTCGTCTCCGTCTGAATGTAGTCCTTGTCCTCCAGACGTTGGCTCCGGTTGATCTGAGGCTCCGCCCGTTCCGAGGCGGGCTGTGGCTCCGGCGTCACAGACCCCGGCTCTTCACGACTCTCGAACAAGGCCGCCCAGGTCCCCTTTCCGACTTTTCCGTCCGCAGCCAGACCAGCGCTTTGCTGAAAGGCCTTGACCGCTTTCTCGGTGCCGGGACCAAAATCGCCATCAACCGGCCCCCCATAGTGACCAAGTGCCAGTAGTCGCTGCTGGATGTCTTTGACCGGTTGGCCTTTCGATCCTCGTTTGTATACCGCCATACGCCGCCTCCTCCCAAAGCCCTGGTCGCCCAACCGTCTAACGCCTCCGTCCGCTCCGCAACGGATGTCCGGGACAAGCTATTCGCACTTGCATCTCAGCGGCCGAGATCTGCCGTGTCGGCGTTGGCTTCCCGTTTTCCGCAATCTCAATCCCGGCTCAGGTATTCCAGCCTGCCATCCGGACCAGGCTTCAGTTGGTGAATGTCCCATTTCTTGGCTGCCGAACGAGCTTGCTCCAGCTTTTGCGCGATTACGACTTTCCTCCCGTCCGTGCGTAGACTGATCATCCCGTAGACGGCCACGCTCCGTTCAAGCTTGCGGTAGGTCCGATCCAACTGCTTCTGGAGGTCCTTCCTCTTGCTCTCGCTCGCCGCATTTGCGAGTTCCCGGTTCAACTTGTTGATCTCATCCCGCAACTGCTGGGGAACCGTGTTGTACTCCTTGGTGGAACGGGCCAGTTCGGTGCTGAAGATCAACGGCCGCCGGCCGCGCCCGTACTTGCCGAAGGCGCCCAGCGCATCAGGCCTGGGATGGCTGTAGGACTCCTCGTCGCCGCTGGAGACCACCGTGGCCACCGCATTCACCGCCCTCAGGTACGTCTCTCTGAAATCTCCGCTTCCGTGATGACAGGCCTTCGCGATATCCGACTCGAAGATCTGACGGGCTGCTGTGACCAGGTGGTCCTCATCGGCGGTGGTCTCGGCTTCCGGATTCAAGCCGGTGTATCGCTCCAGGAGATAGTCTTCGGACGGAACGTTCAGATCGCCTCCGAGCAGCATGTTGACCTTCCGATATTGGAGCTTCAGGATCACCGAATGCCCGTTCTTCGTCTTTCCTTCGTCACCGAACCACCGCAGCCGGCGTTCCCCGTTCGGTCCCGGCTCGGGCACCGGTCCCAGCACCTTGAGGCTCAGTTCGGCACCTTCATCGTATCCGGGAAGAAATCCATCCTCGGAGCAGAGCATCCGGATGTCCCCGACCCGTCCGCTGGAGGCCGCTAGGCGCAAGAGATTCGGATACAACATCCTCCCGCGTCGCGCCGGATTGTCGATGATGCCCCTGAGCGCCGCCTGATCGCGAATGACATCGGTCAGGTAGGACACCGCTCCCTCCTTGACGCGCGGGCCGAGCGACTGCGAACCGGTCCGTTCCACGATCCCGTTATGGCACAGCAGGTTCACACGAACATTCTGCTCCGCCAGGATGGGCTTGAAACCGGCATAGTGGTCCATGTCGGGGTGGGTGATGACGGCACACTCAAACGTGATCGGCTGCTTAAATCCGCCAAACCGCCAACGCAGAAAGCGGTACATGTTATCGCCCTCGCCGGCATCGATGAGGAGAAATTTGTCGTCCGGCGTCACGATCAAACAGCCGTCGCCCTGGCCGATATCGACGAAATTCACCTCAAGAAGCCTTTCCTCCTGAATATCGTCTTCGTGCATCCATCCCGTCTGATTCCGGGCTCTGACCTGCACCCACTTCCCTTCCTTTATCCCCAGTGGCTTCAGCCAATCCCCCCACAACAGGTGCTGCACAGCGGCACCAGGCTCTCTCTTGCCCGGCTTCTTGTACACGCCCGCTGATGGGTAACCTGCAAAGGGCATAGTGCCTCCTGAAAATCCAGGCCAATCCGGCGGCCTATTCTCCGTCCACGTGGAGCAACCGGAATGCGGGATTACCGTTGCATGACAGTGTTATCGCGCACCGGGCATGGCGTTCCGGCCTCTGCCCATTTCTTAATGCTGTTTTTTATACTATCCGTATCTGAGCCGAGATCGAACGGACAAACAAGGTCCGAGCTGAATAGTCTCTGCATGAACTCTCGAATTACGGCAGGTCTCCCGGCTCCTCCGACTTTCACCATATAGCCAGAAATAGGCAACTTGGTTCTCTCATCGACGGTTTCTTGCTCTTCAATAACGAGCGGGGTCCTGTCACGATAGTCGAAAAGTATCATGCCGTTCTTGAATTCGTATCGTGGCCGTCCTTCCTTCTCTTGATCTTCTTCCAGGCTTTTCTCGAGCTGCTCCTTCCGCGCAATTTTCACAGTGATCTCAGCATCCGCCTGGTCCTTCATGATCTTAATCATGTCAGAGAGTTGGGTTTCGTCCTTCATGATCTGCTCGCTGAAGACAAACAACCTCTCGATCTTGACCTTGCGATCCCTTGCGGCATCCAGATTCGCCTCCTGGTACTCCCTAAACCGATCATTCTTTGTCCAAGGGAAAACGGCATAGTCGATCGCCCAGACCGTATCCCCTTCCTTGGTACTGCGGACGGCCCAGAGAAGTTGATCAAGCGCGGCTCGTTCGATGGCCTCGTCCAAACGCCGCCGCCCACTCATACCGCGCAACTGCCCCCACAGTTCATCAAGCCGAGCTTTGAACGGGAGTTGATAGAGTCTTTCATCCCACCCTGTTGGCCAACAGAACTTCTTTTTGCTATTAATAAAAACGTCTCGGCAGCCGGCTCTAAATTCTCGATCGAAGATCCTGACCAATTCCCTTTCTATCATCGGCACAGGCTCGCCCGCGGCTTCACCTGCACAGACTTGCTTCGCGTTAGTTTTGTCGATACACCGAAGCACCTCGTCTTTAGATCGTAACGACCCTCGAACCAGCCGTCTCGCAGCACCGACGAGCGTATCACGCTGTGCTTGCGTCAACGAGAGCGAGGTCCCGATGCTATTAATATCATTAAGGAGTTTCGCTTCGGCCTTGGAAGCAGAAAACAGTCCGGCAATGTCGCCTTCCTCAGGCTGAACAACACGCGGCTCGTTTAACAGACCCTTGAAGCTCAGCTCCACGATGTTGATCCCGAACAGGGGGAAGAGTGCCTTGTACAGAGAGAGCGAGAGCTCGGACCGTTGGGTCGTCAGGGAGTCAAAGCTTTGATTCAACGTCTCAACAAGGCTCCCCCCGCCCGTCGTCAATAGGGAGGGGACTTCGGCGTTCACCACAATGATGATCATCTGCCGCCGCTCCCCCCCGCGCAGTCTCTTTTGCTTGAACAAATAGGGCATCAGGCCCTCGATGCTGAGATTTTCGTACACACCGCCATCAATGAGAGAGAGATGCTCACTATGCACACGATCGTCATAGAACTTGGAGCAAACCTTCGGAAGGAATTCTGGGCGGCTTGTCGGTTTGAGCCTATAGGGCTCGAAAATGCCGGGGAGCCCCGTGGTGGCAGCTAGCGCTGCGGCAATCGGGAAGCTTTCAAAATTCCGTCGGTCACGCCATTGGTCCATCGTTTGAGCCAGCAGGCACTCGATCGACACCCAATCAAATGTAAAGATTCGTTGGTTGTTCAAATCCGTCGCATGGATCAAAAGCTTCGATTCCTTCAGTGGCTTCGGCAAATTGTCGGCCTTCTTGCCAGATGTCAGCAAGGAATCATCATCCACAGAGAAGCGGTTATAGAGCGTTCGAATGTCTCCAAACCGTTTGCCCCCAAGGAATCGTCCGCCCAGGATCGCTTGGTCATAAATGCGTTCCACTTCACGGATGTTCACCACGCCGGGAACCCCCTTCAACACGACATACCCGGTGAGCGAGGGGGTTGGATAACCCAAGAGTTGAAGAGGATAGGTGGCTACAGACACCGGAATGTCGAGCGCCGCGAGCAGGCCGCGCAAAGGAAACGCCCAAGGCTCGAAAAACCAGTGTAGATTGCGGAGCAATTCGCTTTCGATATTTTTTCCGAGAATGGAGGGAAACTCGCGCCTGAGCTTGTCAACGCCATACAGCGAGTAGTAGGCGGCGGGAAATGCCCCACCCGATGTCGCAGAGATGAAGTCAACATAATGGAGAAGTTTTCCATTAATGACCGCATCTTCAGGGCATTTGGTCTTGGCATCGGCATCGGCTTTCGCATTCTCAGGTTCTGTGTCCCCAGCCAAATCATGATAGACAAACTTTAGTTTGTACTTCGGTTCCTCTTTCTTTGCCTTCTCATCCTTCCCTTCTTCATCTGGAATGAGGCACAAGTACACACGGTCAAGCTCTTGAATCACACCGTAGGAAAATGCTGCGGCTCTGAACCCCCCACCTGACAGGGCCAACGCGATGAGCGGCCGCTGGTCGTCAGCAGTGGGCTCCGCTGAGCACAGCACGACAGGAATCACCATGCACATTCCTACGGTCGCAGCAACTACAGTAAGCTTCATGGCCGCGTCACCATTGGAACCCCACACCCAATCCAAAGAGAATGAACATTTGGTGTCGTCCAGGTCCTGTAAGGTTGTACCCGACTCCCACACTGACCAGGTCCCGCAAGAACCCGGCAACGATGGCCGGCTGAAGGATGAGATCGGGCGAATCTTCGGATTTGGCTATGAACATCGTGGGAGCAATCGAAAACAGCGGAGACACCATCGGCTTCGGCTTGCCATCGGTCGGTTTGCCATCAGTAGATAACGTCTTCGCACGACATTCCTGCTTGATCCGACGGATGTCTCCACGCGCATCCGGCACCTTTGCCAGTTCCGAATCCGGATAATACCGAAACGCAATGCCGGTCCCGAGCCCCGGCGCATTCAACGCTGCTTTCTTGGTAGACAAATTGTAACGGATCAATTGAGTCGTGACGTAAGACCCAACGGATATATTCGGCGAAATGTCACCACCCGCTAGCCCGCTGCGTTCATCCTCACTCTCTGCTACACAAGGATGACCTTCCGCAGACCACGCATTTGACGAAAACAGCAGCGTTACGATAACGCCCATGGTCATGAGCCTGTTCATAAAAATCCCCTTCGAATCGTCCATGCAGTCGCCCGGAACTGCGTGGAAGCTCGGCACATGGGTCACTTGAACAGATCCGTGTCCACGTACTCTGCCTTCACCAAGGTCCAGTAGTCCTCGGCCAGTCCGCTTTCCACGTAGCTGTACGGCAGCCAGCCGTAGCCCTTCTCGCCCCACTCGGTGCCCCAGGAGTTGCGGATCAGCAGCGCGCCCTTGTCCTTGCCGATCTTCTTGCCGTCGTCATAGCCCACCGCCACGACCGCATGCCCGCCATCCATCCTGTCGCCGGGGCCGGGATAGGGAATCTCCCCCTTGCCGTCGCCTGTGCCGGACATCGAGCTGTAGACGGAGAAGCCGAACATCACGGGGAGCTGCGCGGCCAGCGACTTCTTGATCTCACTGAGAGCCTTGGTTGGTGCCGTTCCCGGCGGATCGAGGCGGTAGTATTTGACCGCTTGGTAGCTCTGCGCGAACGCATAGCAAAAGGAGGTCGGCTCGTCCTCGAACTTGGCGATGCGGTACGGCCAATACTTCTCCGGCGGCACGCCGAACAACACCATGGCCTTCATCGTGTCGCGGAGTTCGGCGCCGGTGTCGCCTTTCGCGCCCATGAGATTGCGCGTGACCTTGTAAAGAAACAGACGAGACGCGTCCAAGTGCTTGCCGAACGCCCGCCGCTCAAAATATTCGAAGAGGGCGACCCCCGCGTTGGCGGTGCATGAGCCCAACTCCCCCTGGTCCTCGATCGGGGAGCACCACGCACGGAGATCCGCCGATGGCGGCAGAACCTTGGCTACGGCTTTGAGCGGCCTTGACCTCACAAGCACTTCTTTGATCGTGTCGCTCTCCACGTTGAAATCGCGCACGTCCGGCAAATCCGGCCGCCACCCCATTCCCCGCCATCCCATTCCGTTCATCAGCCGCCTCCTTCCTGAAGAACATCACTTGGTCGGATAACCGGATCGTTGAATCTTCCAGAGACTGGAATGACTCTTATCCCCCTCAATCGCATGTTAATGTAGGAATCAAACTGTCTCCCATTTCTGAATAGTCATTTCCTACGAACCAGATCGGTCAGGCACTATCACAGTTTTCGCACCTTGATTGAGTACTTTCCTGTCCCACTTTGACGACTATAGTGACGCACCTGCGCAAAATACTCTCCAGCGATCAAGTCCGCGGCGATCCTGGCATTGGTATCCAGGCCGGAGTCATCATCTTCTGCAATCAACGCGGTATCGCTGTTCGGTCCAAACAGCTTCATAACCACGTCCGTGGGGCCGAGCGTGTCGATGACATATCGCCCATCCGACGGGGCGGTAAACCGATACAGATCTTCCTCTCCGATCTTCCCGATCGAAGCCTGCGTACGACGCTTGGCATTCACACGTAGCTCAACAGCAGTGGCCGTCGTCCCTCCCGTCTTCGGATACATCTTGGCCCCGGCGACGAATGCTTTGTCCATCTGTGACAGCACATCGTTCGCCTTGGTCCCGATGCCGTTGAGCGTCCAGGAGGCCGGGAAGAAATACAGCATGATGGAGTCCGGATCGAACGCAGTCCCATTTATCTGATCCGCGCTGTACTTCCGAAGGATGTTGTGGCGCGTGGTCGCTTCATCCCAGAAATTCGGCGACTTGGCCGCTTCCCGGATCACTACTTCCTCGTTCCATTGAATCCCTCCAGCGGGGTTTTGATGCTCATGCGCCAATCCGATCGCATGACCAAACTCGTGCGCCGCCGTACCGCCATCCAGAAACCCCAGATTCATGGTCGGCTCGTCCAAGGGAATGCTTCGGCAGTCCGTGCCGACGTAGGACCATGCCCCATCATTGCGATCGAAAGCGACGCGAATTTCGGCGTTCAGAGCATCGTTAAAAGCGAATTTGAGGTTGGCGACCTGGGCCCACCAATCAGCCTGCTCTCGTGCCACCTTCTGCTCGGTCGTAGTGCCTCCCATGAATCGGACTCTCAGCGTCGAGCCATTCATCCAGGTCTTCCCGATCGGAGCGATCGCACGCCTCCCTCCATCTCGCATTCGGCGGACCGGCTGAAAACGCATGAGATCACGAGGCAACACACGGTCAATGCACACCTTAGGGCGTTCGTCCATCTGTCACCTTCCTTTTCTATAGAGTGTTCGGGTTACATACCGTTCCCAGTAGCGGAGATGTAGAGCAAGTTTGTACCTCGACGACCTCCTTGTCGGGCTAATGGCCGCGTCTTGCTCGTCTTTCGTCCTTCGCCCTGGGTTTTGGGCCTCGCATGAAACGCGCGATTTCTTTCAGGTGTTTTTGCTCGAGTCCGTAGAGGTGATCCTCGGCGGCAATTTTCTTCTCGCGCCGCGTCACCCATCCCATGAAGACCAGCTCATCAATAGCCGCTTGGACATCCTTCCGGCTCCACCGCTTTTCCTTCTTTGAGATCCACCAGTCTGCAATTCCGCTGATCGTATCCTTCGCTTCAGGATGTTCGATCCAGTAGCGAAGGATGCTGTTGACGATCCTCGGATCTGTCTTCAAAGAAAATGTCCGCTCATCGCGCCGCGGCATTGGACTTCTCGTTAGAAGGTGGTAAGCGTCAGCAAGCAATGTGCCCCCTGACAGGTTGCAAATTCTTCGGTCAATCGCCGGCTTAGGTAGATCACACTCCGGCCCTGCGGCAGAATTGCCGCAGGGCCGGAGCAGGCAATTGGACGATTCTCATCGAAAGATTGAGCGATTAGTGGTGCGGCAAAGTCGATCCCGGTCCTGCGGCAGGCAGGCCGCAGAAGAGCGGTGCGCGATTATCCGCTACCGCGAGGGATGGCAGCGTGCTTGCGGGTTAAGGATTGACTTCGAACGTGCGGCGATCGAGGTGGTGTTTCTGAAGGAGCCGTTGGAATGACCGTCGCTCCTTGCCTGCTGTACGAGCCGCTTGCGACACATTCCCTTGGGCAATCGCCAGAAGCTTGGCGAGGTAGGACCGTTCAAATTCTCGAATGACCGAGTTTTTGGCCTCACGCAGCGACTCACTTGTGGTTACCAAGAACTCATCACCGGATGAGATCGCCAGACTCTCTGGTTGAATGGGAGGCTCTGTGGTAGTCAGCACCGCCCGCTGAATCACGCTCTCGAGCTCCCGAACATTCCCCGGCCATGGGTAGCTGAGCAATTTGCGCAGAGCGGCAGGTGTAAGTAAGGCTCCGGACATCTCATTGCGCACACCATGGATCTGGGCAAAATGCCGTGCAAGCAGCGGGAGATCTCCCAAGCGATCCCTCAGCGGCGGTATCTCCAGCGCAAGCACATGAAGCCGGTAGTACAGGTCCTCTCGGAATATCCGCTGCCGGACTTTTTCCTTCAGATCAGCGTTGGTCGCGACAATGACGCGTACGTCCGCCTTCTTGGTTCTGACCGACCCCAAGGGGCGATACTGTTTATCCTGCAGGAATCTGAGCAATTTTGTCTGCCCTGTGAGGCTCAGCGTATCGATTTCGTCGAGGAACAGGGTACCTCCCTCTGCTTCTTCTATGAGTCCTGCCTGACGGGTAAAGGCATTGGTGAAGGCTCCGCGTTCATGCCCGAATAATTCGTTCTCGAAAAGCTGATCCGGCAATGCGCCGCAATTCACCGGGATGAACGGTTTCCCTTGGCGCCTGCTGTGATAGTGAATCGCGCGCGCAAAGAGTTCTTTTCCTGTTCCGGTTTCTCCACCAATCACCACCGTGGCGTCGGAGCCCGCCAGAAGAGGGATTTGCTCAACCTGCCGGAGAAACGCTTCGCTCTCGCCGATCAGTGATTCAACCCGGAAGGTTGCCAAGGCGATCTTGGTGCGGGCTGGTTCGAACGGTGCTCGGCTGCGCGTAATGAGGCGCCGCAAGCGAGGAATGAGGTCAGGCCCTGTGACAGGACAGGTGACAAAGTCGTCCAGCCCAAGGTCCAACGCTTTCTGAATCACTTCGTGGCAGAGAGACCCGCAGAAGGCACCGATGAGAGGCGTCGCTTTCCATGAAGGGCTCGCGGCATGGAGGAATTCTTGTAACGGAAGCTCCCCCTCCCCGTGCAGGATCACCGCATCGGGAACCACCGTCTCATTCTTGATCTCCGTGAGCCGCTTCTTGGAAACGTCGAGCAAGGCCTTTTGCCCAGTACCAGTCCGGTTATCGAAGAGGCGCAGGCAAGCATCGGGCTGGGGAACGAACGGAAGCGTGTCGACAAACACAACTCGAAAAGGCTGCATGAGCACAATCCGCTAACACGCGACAACCCTACAAGAGAGGCTCGCGTGCGGCATGAAGACTATTTCTCTATCGAACGTGTCGATAAGAACTGCATCTGCCATACCAGGATGTCCTCAAAGCGTGCTAAGTGTATAACGATGCGACATAAAGGTCTAGTGTAAAGGAAGGAGCTATACTTAGGTGCGTCATCGTGCTAGAACCACGCTATGGCATGTATTGTTTCTGATACTCGGTGTATCCAAACAGATACCCCTTATTCTGATGTCGAATTAGAACCGTGAAACCGTAGCGCCTGTCTACAGACCCGCTCATTGGCATTACACCTGAGCTAAACACAAGACCGCCGTTGGCACGTAGGGCAATAAAACGAGCTGCGTTCTCCGCGGAGACGGCGGATGTTGGAGCCACAGTGACTTGGGCAAGGCTGACCTTGTTTGCCATACACGAGATGGTGTTGCTTGTAACCACCTTCGGTGCCGTCAGGCGCAAAGAAATCTCGGATGCTCGACCCGCCGCAGTCGATGGCGTCCAAGAGCACCTGTCGCATCGTGTCGTACAGGAGATCGATCATCTCCCGCCGCATGCGACTCGCGATCCGATGTGGATGCAGGCGGGCTCGGAACAGAATTTCGTTGGCGTAAATGTTCCCGATCCCGGCGATCGCCTGTTGCTGCATCAACAACGCTTTCAGACATCCCCGGCGCGCCCGAATGAGCCTCGCAAAGTCTTCTCGTGAAACCGTTAAAGGATCGCAACCAAAGCGTCGTGCGGTGAATCGATCGAGCCCCCCCTTGTCTACCAGATAAATTCTCCCGAACCTCCTGGGATTCCAATAACGCAGTTCCGATTCGATTGCTCCCTCAAGGGTGAGCACCACGTGGGTGTGGTGCGGGTGTTTCACCTTCGCCGACGGAAATAACAGCAGCCCTGTCATACCGAGTTCCGCTACGAGGTAACGCGTATCCCCAGCACGAGAGAGAGACAGCACGACACACTTGCCTCGCCGCTCGACGCCTTCGATCCTCGCCCCTCGATACCAGGAAAGGGCATCAAACCCTTCGCGCACGATATCTTTTCGCCCAACCCAGCAGTGCTTCACGGTCGCACCGAGAATACGGGCTCGCAGTTGGCGACTCGCGACCTCCGCTTCAGGAAGTTCCGGCATCCACGTACCTCAATCTCGCCTCACCTGTTCCGATCACTGGGCGGCGAACGCTTACCGTGAAACAACAGCTTTGCACAATATAATCTAACGAGTGATTAGGCCACGACCCTACAGAAAAGGCAACCGACGCGACAGGCGCAGAAGGAGTTTCGCGAGGAGACGACAAGGTCTGAGAAAAAGCGGGGGAAACGCAGGTGCTTATGCAACCCGCGGGGTAGCCTGCGACCGTTTTTTGATGCCCTCCGCGAGGCGATCCCGGTCATGGCGGAAGCGGAGCACTTCCTGAATGGCCTCCTGGAGCTGCGGCAACGGCATGGCACCGGGCCGTCTGGTCATAACAAACCGCACGGCCTCGCTATAGGCCATGCCCCGCGCACAGCAGAGATACGCCACTGCGACGGAAGCTGAACGGCCCATTCCCGCTCGGCAGCAGACCATAACGCGATTCGACGGCAGGTGCGTTTCGAGCCAATCTACCGCCCGGCTGAGGGTCCCCGGATCAGCCGGCGCAAACTCCTGCATGGGAATCTTGATAAACGTAACCCACGGCGGAGGGGTTACCACATACTCTTCTGCCACGAACATCAGTGCGCTCACGGCCGCAGCAGGCTGACGGGCATCATCGATGTTACCGATCAGGAGTGATTCCGTAATGACGTGCATAGCAAGCCTAGTATAGCGAGGGACAGAGGCGCGTCAAGCTCAGCCTGCGTTCCGGCAGATCGGTGTAACCGATCCGTCACACCGCGCGATTGCACATCCTGCGTGAGGTCCCTATACTCCGTTTGCCTACTCACGTGAAGCAGTGACGAGGCGTATCTTAGGAAACATCGCGTTCATGAGCAGGCCCACAGTGGAAGAGGTCGAAGCCAGGCTCAAAGGAGTCCGCTGCGCCGTGTGCAAACAGAGCGGCTTCGCAATCGATCGTCGCACTATGCAGGCGGAAGGCGAATGGCGGGCAATATGCTTGAAATGCCGATATAGTTTTCCTGTTTACACCGACATGGAGTTTTATCTCAGAACCCAGCCCGATATCCCTTACCGCCTCAAAGAGATTTCCTGTCCGGCCTGCGAACATCGCGGGGTGGCACTGGACTTCCGGATCATGATGTCGGTCCGAGAAGGGATCTATTTCGTCACGTGCTCGGCCTGCGCACACCAGTTTCCGGAGCACTCCTCGCTCGAAGCCTTCGAGTAAAGCCCCCCTGCAAGCCGGGGGCATTATTGGTATTTGGGATCATAGACCGTTCCTCGCACACGCCGGAGCCCCATGCCGAGGAGGATACCACTTGCTACAGACTGCCTTTTGTCGAAAGCACTCTGCCGGAGAGCCGCTCTTCCAGCATCGTCGCCTGGTCGAGCGCCTTCGCCGTCGCCTTGAAGATGGCCTCCATGATGTGGTGCGGATTGCGGCCGTAGAGAAGGTTCACGTGTAAGTTGAGCCCACCGTGGGTGACAAAGGCCTGAAAAAAATCTTCGAACAGTCCAAGGTCGAACGACTTGATCTTCCGATCCGGCAGCTTAACGTTGTAGACCAGGTAGGGCCGGCCGCTGAGATCGATGGTCACTTGCGCGAGCGTTTCGTCGAGCGGCGCTGAGGCGAACCCGAATCGCTTGATCCCCGCCTTGTCGCCCAGCGCCTGCTGCAGCGCCTTACCCATGACGATCCCGACATCTTCCACCGTGTGATGCTCGTCGATGTCGATATCGCCCTTCGCCTGAACGGTGAGGTCAAAGAAGCCGTGCTTCGCCAGGAGCTCGAGCATATGGTCGAAGAACCGTATGGAAGTTTCGATCTTGGCTTCACCGGTGCCATCCAGCGTCCATTCAACACGGATGTCGGTTTCCTTCGTCGCTCGTTGAAGGACCGCCTGCCGTGGAGCTGCTCCGTTCTTCTTCATGAAAACCTGCTCTGGGCCGACTTGGCATGCGCGTCGAACCCTTCAATGTGGGCCAATCGAATCAGCGGATCTTTCACTCTCGCCAGCTCCTGTTTCGTATAGTGGACGATGTTGCTGACCTTGACATAGTCGTTCACCGACAACGGCGAGAAGAACCGCGCTGTCCCGCCCGTAGGCAAGACATGGTTCGGGCCGGCCACGTAATCGGCCACCGACGGCGGCGTGTAGCGGCCCAGGAAGAGCGCCCCGGCGTGCCGGATCTTCTCCAGATAGTCGAACGGGTTGTCCACCGATAGCGTCAAGTGTTCGGCCGCGATTTCGTTGGCCACGCCGATGGCTTCGTCCATCGTGCCGACAACGAACGCCACCGAGTGGCGGGCGATCGACCTCGCGGCGATCTTTTCCCGCTGAAGGCCTTTGAGCTGGCTCTCGATCAATTTCACGACGTCTTTTGCCAGCCGCTCGGACGTCGTCACCAAAAAGACTTGGGCATCTTCGTCATGCTCGGCTTCGCAGAGCAGATCGGCTGCCACGTGGGCCGGATTGGCTTGTTCGTCCGCGACGACCAGCAGCTCGCTGGGACCAGCCACCATATCGATGCCGGCTGTGCCGTACAACAATCGCTTTGCGGTCGCCACATAGATGTTTCCCGGCCCGACGATCTTGTCGACCCTGGCAATGGTCTTGGTACCGTACGCCAACGCCGCCACAGCTTGCACGCCGCCGACGCGATAAATTTCTGTCACCCCGGCAATATCGGCAGCGACGAGCAGGTAGGGATTGATCCCGCCTTTCTGCGGCGGCGTGACCATCACGATCCGCCGGACACCAGCCACCTTGCCCGGGATCGTGCACATCAGGACCGACGACGGATAGACCGCCTTCCCGCCCGGCACATACATGCCGACCGCGTCGACCGGCGTGACGACTTGCCCAAGCGTAGCATCGTTGTCCTGATACATCCACGTCTTGGTCCGCTGCCGCTCATGAAAAGCCGTAATCCGTTGAGCCGCGAGCCGGAGGGCATCGCCCTCATCCTTCCGGATGTGGAAATAGGCGTTCTTGATTTCTTCGGGGGTGACGCGCAAGTCTGCGGGCTTGAGCGAGACCTTGTCGAATTGCTTCGTGTAGCGCAGGACAGCCTTGTCCCCCCCCCGCTCGACGGCTTGCAGAATCGTGCGGACGGTCTTTTCCACCGCCGCGCCGGTCGCCTGGCCTCGCATGGCCGCCTTCTTCAGGTTGGGAATAAAGTTACGATCGGCTTGGGTGACGATCTTCATGCGCGCGCCGCTTTGGTTTTGCCCGTGCGTGAAGCCGGCCGGCGGCCAGCGGGAGACACCGGCAGCCGGTTCGCTGTCGCCGCTCGAAGCCTGCGGATCAGCTCCATCAACGGTTCGTGTTTCAGGCGAAGACTGGCCCGGTTGACGATGAAGCGCGCCGTCGACCGGGCGATCACTTCCACTTCAACGAGGTCGTGGGCCTTCAATGTGCTGCCCGTTTCCACAAGATCGACGATGCGGTCTGCCAACCCGACCACCGGAGCCAGCTCGATCGATCCGTAGAGTTTGATGACCTCGACAGGTATACCCCGCTGGTTGAAGTAGCGCTCGGTAATTCGAGGATATTTGGTCGCTACCCGTATCTTGGAGGACAGCCGTTCGCGCGATTCCTGTCCTCGGAGTGCGGCGACGGAGATTCTACACGCTCCGAAGCCTAAATCCAATGGCTCATAGACGTCGCTGTCTTGCTCCATGAGGACGTCCTTACCGACGATGCCCGCATCCGCCCCTCCATATTCCACATAGGTCGGCACGTCGCTGGGACGAACCACCAGCAGCGTGGCACCCATGTCCGGGCACAGAAACACCAGCCGACGGCTCTCGCCCGACAGCTCCGGGCTCCCGTAGCCGGCTTGCTTGAAGAGAGCCACGGCTTCGTCGAACAATTTCCCCTTGGATAACGCAATGGTCAGCATCGGATTACGCTATCAAGCCGGCACGGCTGCCGCCCCTTCCTTTCGCCGCTCGATCTTCGAGCCCAATCCTCGTAACTTCTCTTCGATCCGTTCATAGCCTCGATCCAGGTGGTACACCCGTAAGATCTCCGTCACCCCTTCGGCTGCCAACCCCGCGACGATCAAGCCCGCGCTGGCACGGAGGTCCGAGGCCATCACTGGAGCACCTGTCAGGGTTTCGCGACCGGTCACGACCGCCCGGTTTCCTTCCACCCGGATATCCGCCCCCATGCGCCGCAGTTCCTCCACATGCATAAACCGACTTTCAAAGACCGTTTCGGTGATGACGCTCGTCCCTTCAGCGATAGTCATCAAGGCGACTATTTGCGCCTGCATGTCGGTGGGAAATCCCGGATAGGGACAGGTCCGGACGTCGATCCCTTTCGGCCGCCGACCGGCCTTCAGACGCACCTGTTCCTTTTCTTCGTAGATCTCATAGCCGGCTTCCCGCAATTTGATGAGCAAGGACTCCAAATGGCTCGGACGACAACCGCTGACGCACACATCCCCCTTGGTAATCGCACCTGCAAGAAGAAATGTCCCGACCTCGATGCGGTCCGGAATGACTTCGTGATCGGCCCCACGGAGCGCCCTGACGCCTTCGATCGTGATCACGTCCGTGCCCACCCCAGCAATGCGCGCTCCGCGCCTGACGAGGTAGGCAGCCAGATCGACGACTTCCGGCTCCTTGGCCGCGTTTTCGATGACGGTCGTGCCCTCCGCCAGGCAGGCCGCCATCATCAAGTTCTCCGTGCCGGTGACGGTGGGCGTATCGCAATAGATTCTCGCCCCTTTGAGTCCCTTCGCGGTTGCTTTGATGTAGCCGTGTTCGATCCGGATGTCGGCCCCCATTTTCGCCAGTCCGGCTAGATGGAGATTGACCGGTCGCGAACCGATCGCGCAGCCTCCCGGAAGGGACACGGTGGCCTCCCCCCAACGGGCCAACAAAGGCCCCAGTACCAAGACCGAGGCCCGCATGGTTTTGACCAGGTCATACGGCGCCCGCGTGGAGTGCAACTGGTCGGCATTGACGATCGCCCGGTTCCCTTCCTGCCGGACCGAGACTCCCAGCATGCTCAGGAGCTTGCCCATCGTCATCACATCCACGACCCGCGGGAGGTTCGAGATAACGCTCTCGCCTGTTCCGAGGATCGTCGAGGCTAGGACCGGCAGCGCCGAATTTTTCGCGCCGCTCGCGCGAACTTCGCCCCGCAAAGGGATACCGCCTGTGATGACGATCCGATCCATACCTACCTACGACGGTAATGAGAAATTCAAAATGACCAATGCAAAATTGGAGGCCGCCCGCAGTCTGTCATTTTTACTTTTGCATTTTTCATTTTGCATTCGTTGACAGTTCCGCACAGACGACGCGGTCGATTCCCCCCGCATCCTGCCTGATTCGGATATTTCCATACCGCCCCTGCCGACGAGCGTGCTCACACACTGCTTCCGCCTGGCCCTGTCCCACTTCCATCACCAGTAATCCACCTGGAACCAGGAATTCATGGGCGCTTTCCAACAATCGACGATGGACCGCGATCCCGTCAGGTCCGCCACTGAGAGCGTTCCGAGGTTCAAACAGCCTGACCTCCGGCTGTAATCCGGCCCAGTCTGCATCAGAAATGTATGGAGGATTCGACATGACGACGTGGACATTGGCCTTCAGTTCCAACTGATCCAACGCCGCGAAAAGATCACCTTGACGACGATGTACGCGATCGCCGACCCTGTGACGCTCGATATTCCGGCCGGCAACTTCCATCGCCGCCTCGGAACAATCCAGCGCATACACGGACACCGACGGCATAGCCTTGGCCAGCGCCACGGCCAGACAGCCCGACCCGGTCCCGACATCAACAACCGTCGCTGCTCGGCCGGACGGCAAGCACCGCACTACTTCGTCGAGGAGCAGTTCCGTTTCCGGCCGAGGAATCAACACCGCAGGCGTCACCTCGAAATCAAGCCCGCAAAACTCCTGGGTCCCCAAAAGATACTGGAGCGGCTCGCGGTTCGCGCGCCGGGCGAGCAGGTCCAGGGCCCTGGCTTGTTCACCGGAAGACACAGCGCGGTGCGGGTTGAGCCTGAGAACCAGATGTGCCGAGGCAAGCGCAGCTTCCAGCAGCCAGACGGTCTCCTGAGCCGCATTGTCTATACCGGCCTGTTCCAGCATTGCCAGGCCGTCCGTTAACAGGGTCGCGACGGTGGCCTCTTTCTCTTGGCTGCCAGGGGAAGCCAGACCATCCATCATGATTCTCCCGCAAGTTGAGTGTCCTGCTGCGCCCGTAGGGCTTCGACGATCTCATCCAACGCCCCTTCGAGCACCTGATCGAGCTTGTGCAGGGTGATACCCACGCGATGATCCGTCACGCGGTTCTGCGGGAAGTTATACGTGCGGACCTTTTCGCTACGGTCGCCGGTGCCGACCTGCGATTTGCGACTCTGAGCAATTTCCGCCTCTTGTTTCTCCCGCTCGGCCTCGACGATCCGTGCACGCAACGTCCGCATGGCTTTGTTCCGGTTCTTCAGTTGGGATCGTTCGTCCTGACACGACACCACGACGCCGGTTGGTATATGCGTGATCCGGACGGCCGAGTAGGTCGTGTTCACGCTTTGACCACCGGCGCCCGACGAGCAGAAGGTGTCGATGCGTAAATCTTTCGGATCGATGTGGACATCCACCTCATCCACCTCCGGCATGACCGCCACGGTCACAGTCGACGTATGGATGCGCCCGCTGGCTTCCGTTACCGGTACCCGTTGCACGCGATGAACCCCGGCTTCGTACTTGAACTGGCCGTAGGCGCCCTTGCCCTCGACGAGGGCGATCACTTCCCGATACCCCCCGATGCCCGTCTCGGAAGCTTCTACCACCTCCAATCTGAGCCCTTTCCGCTCCGCATATTTCATGTACATGCGGAACAGATCCCCCGCAAAGAGCGCGGCCTCGTCTCCTCCCGTCCCTGCCCGAATTTCCAGGAACATATTTTTCTCGTCCCGCGGATCTTTGGGGATGAGGAGGACTTGCGCCCGTTCCTCGATCTCTCGCTGACGTTCGTGCAACTGCACGGTCTCTTCTGTGGCGAGCATATGCAGATCCTCGCCGGCCGATGGATCGCCCAACACTTGCGCTGCCTCTTCGAGATGTTTCGTCAAGCTCCGGTAAGTCTGAAACAATTGAGCCAGTTCCTCGATCTCGGTTCGCTCCTTGTTGACCTTGTGCAGCATCGCGGGTTGGCCGATCACGGAAGGATCCATGAGCTGCTGAGTCAGCTCGTCGTAACGGCTCGCGACCGATTCCCATTTCTTGAGGAGTGGCGATTCCATTGAGTCCGCTCGGTCTATTGGGATATTGATTTTCACGTGTCCAAAAAACAAAAGACCCTGCCCCTCAGCGAAGCAGGGTCCCTTGCATGTTCAGGTGCGTCGCTACTTGCCCTTCTTGGCGTACTTTTTCTTGAACCGTTCCACCCTGCCTTCGGTATCGACGATTTTCTGTGTGCCCGTAAAGAATGGATGGCAGTTCGAACAAATGTCGACATTGAGATTGCCGACCGTGGTCCTGGTCTTGAATGTGTTGCCACAGGCGCAATGAACGGTTGCCACGCGGTATGCCGGATGAATGCCCTTTTTCATGTCGACTCCTTGCACATCTCTGTTCCTGAGACCCGTCTGACTCAGCCCATTGACTTGCGGAGGCACTTTACCCTCCCCGACGGAGCCCGCGCAAGCCCGTTTTAACGGTTCATGGATTGCAGGAATTCCTGATTCGCCTTGGTTCCTTGCATCTTGTCCATGAGGAATTCCATCGCCTCCATTGTGCCAAGCGGGCTCAGGACCTTGCGCAAGATCCACATCTTGTTCAGCCGGTCCTTATCGACCAACAATTCTTCCTTGCGCGTACCGGACTGGCTGATATCGATGGCCGGGAAGATCCGCTTATCGGCGAGCCGGCGATCCAAATGTACTTCCATGTTTCCGGTGCCCTTGAATTCTTCAAAGATCACATCATCCATACGGCTGCCGGTGTCGACCAGCGCCGTGGCCATGATCGTCAAGCTGCCTCCATTCTCGATGTTGCGAGCTGCCCCGAAAAACCGCTTGGGCCGCTGCAAGGCGTTGGAGTCCAAGCCGCCCGACAACACCTTGCCGCTTGGCGGGGCAATCGTGTTGTAAGCGCGGGCCAGCCGCGTGATGCTGTCGAGAAGGATCACCACATCTTTTTTATGTTCGACCAGCCGCTTGGCTTTCTCCAGAACCATCTCCGCTACCTGCGCATGCCGCTGAGCCGGCTCATCAAAGGTCGAGCTGATCACCTCAGCCTTGACTTGGCGCTGCCAGTCCGTCACTTCTTCAGGCCGTTCGTCGATCAGCAGCACGATCAGGGTCACCTCTTTATGGTTCTTGAGGATGGCCCGCGCGATGGCTTGCAGCAACATGGTCTTTCCGGTTCTGGGCGCCGCCACGATCAGACCGCGCTGCCCCTTCCCGATCGGCGTGATCAAATCCATCACGCGCGTGCAGTACTCTTCCCGATCAAATTCGAGGTTGATGCGTTGTTCAGGATAGAGTGGGGTAAGGTTGTCGAAGAGAATCTTGTCTCGCGCAACCTCGGGATCTTCATAGTTGACCTTCTCGACCTTGAGCAGCGCAAAGTATCGCTCGCTTTCTTTGGGGGGACGAATCTGCCCGGAGACGATATCCCCTGTCCTCAGATTGAAGCGACGGATCTGCGAGGGGGAGATGTAAATGTCGTCGGGCCCCGGAAGGTAATTGGAGTCCGGCGCTCGGAGAAACCCGAACCCATCCGGAAGGGTTTCCAGGACACCTTCTCCGAAGACAACCCCGTTCTTCTCCGTCTGGGCCTGCAAGATTGCGAAGATCAGCTCCTGCTTGCGGAGATTTGCCGCGCCTTCAATTTTGAGCTCGCGCGCCACTTCGTTCAGATCGGCGATCGTCTTTTGCTTCAATTCTGCAAGATGCATGATCTCCCCCTTTACTTGTTGCATGCCGCTTCCACCGAGCCCCATGCTCCGCGGTCAGGACGAGCCACAAGCAAGCGCTGTTGAATGATCGAACGTGTCACAACCGAAGGATACGATTTGGTGATTGCCTATCTCTGGAGAGGATGAGCCGTGAAGGAGAATCGCTCTAACATCACGACGCCGGTTTATTTATTTCGAAAGGGGGCTATTTCCACGGAACGACGGACATCGCACAACGACGTTTTCACTCTGGCGACCACAGAATCTACTTGGCTTGGCTCGAGATGGGCTCCAGAAGTTGAATCGGAGAAGAGGCAACCGTCCAGCAAACCGGAATACTGGCGAAATCATAGCTCTCACTTCTTCGTTTGTCAACACAGTTTTGACTGTTTCTGAAACTTTCGAAACACTCGCCGGGCAAGCACATTCCGGCTGTGCGAATTCTCGGGGTCGTGGACTGCTGGGGCCGCCATTGCACGCCCTCGATCTGTTGTGTTAAACACATAACAAGGTATATCGCTATGGGCTCTCCTGACGAAGACGAATCCCCTGAGCGTCTCTTTACCCTTTCGGAAGCGAACCGGCTTCTCCCGCAACTTCAATCTCATCTGAGCGCCGTGAAAAGAGGTAAGTCGGTGCTTCTGCAAACCAGAGAGGAGATCCAACACGCTTCGTCCAAGGCGGCACTGGGCGGAGGCAGCGCGGTCGGAGTGCTTTACCTTCAGGCCCTGCAACAGATCAGCACCCATCTTCAGGCCATCCAGGAAATGGGAGTACTGGTCAAGGATGTCGATATGGGTCTCTGCGATTTCCCCTATCTCCTGGATGGCCGCACTGTATATCTGTGCTGGAAGCTCGGCGAGCGTGAAATTTGCTGGTGGCACGAAGTCACTACGGGTTACAAGGATCGCCACCCGCTTGAAGGAACAGCATAACAATCGATCAAATATACAGCGCCGGCATGAAATTCGTCATTCTTGGCTTTGACAGCCCTGAAGGGGAGGCAAAGCGAAAAATCTATAGGCCGGCCCACCTGGCCAAGCTCGAACCGCTTCATGCCAAAGGCCGCGTCATCCTCGCCGGGCCACTGACCGACAAAACCGGCAGCCTTATTGTTATTGAAGCCGCCTCGCTCGCAGAGGCCGAGCAATTCGCAAGAGAAGACCCCTACACCGTTCACGGAGTGTTTGAGCGTGTGGAGGTCCATCCCTTCATGCAGGTACTCCCCAAAGAAACCCCTTAACGGGCCACCACCCTCAGCACCACAATCACCCTACCCACCCTCCTAATCATCCTGAAGATACGGTGTGGTTTATTGCGGCGCCTTCGTACGCGCGGTATAGTTTTACCATGAAGCGATCCCCTGTGTTCGGCGCATACCTGACGTTATTCCTCTTCATAGCAGGCCCGATAGTCCACGCGTCCAACACGAAGGTAATCTTCTCCGACGCCTCCTACACCATGGCCGATGGCGATACCCTGGGCGCAGCCGAAGAGAAGGTGCTGCTGCACGCAAAGCGCAAAGCGGTCGAAGAAGCAGGCATCTATCTTGAGGCCTCCTCGTTGGATTCTGAGAAACAGGTGAACGGGAAAACGTCGAGGACAAACTCCCAGGAGATTCGCACCGTTGCGGCCGCAGTCACTGAAACTGAAATCATCGAGAAACAGCGATCGTTCGAGGGCGACCGGCCGGTATTCTCCATCAAGATCCGAGCGGTGGTGAATCTGGATAAGCTGGAGGAAGCCATTCGACGCTTCCATTCAGACGAACAACTCGCTCATCACTATCGCCAGCTACAGAAAGAAAACGCCGAGCTGCGCTCCATACTGAGCGAGCTCACTGCCAGGCCCCCCGGCGTCCGGACCGTCGTCATCGATCCGGCACCGCACTCAGAGGCTCGTGAACACGTCAAGGCACTTGTCCGCGCCGCCATGCATACCCGAAATCTGACTGAAAAGATCGACCTCGCATCACAAGCGCTGGCCGCCGACGATCAAGCCATCGATGCCTACATCGTCCGGGGTCAGGCTTATTTGCGTATCGTCTCCGCGTCCTTCTCTCAGAAGTCACCCGCTGAAGAATTCTCACGCTATCTGGAGAACGCCCGTACCGACTTCGATCACGCCCTCTCGCTCGATCCTCTCAATACGTGGGCTCTCCTTGGGAGGGCAGACACCGACACCTGGTACAAGCGCACCGACCAGGCTGCTGCCGATTATGAACAGGTCCTGAGAATCGATCCCTTGTTCGATGTTGCCCGGCAGCGGTTGATCACCCTCTACACCACGCTCGCACGGCAACAAGCGGCCGGCAAACACTGGCACCAAGCTCTGGGAACCATCGAAAAACTGCTCAACGCCCAGACATCCGACAGTTGGCTTCCCTATCAAAAGGAGGCATACCTGCTCCGCAGTGAAATCTACACCAGACTACACCAGACTCAACGCGCAATCGACGACCTGACCATTGTGGTGCAGATGGATGCGACCAATGCCCATGCCTTCCTCCATCGCGCAAAGCTCTATAAGAAGCTTCTGCAGGGCCGGTTGGCCAAGGATGACTTCGAACGCGCGTGCGTTCTTGGTGCGACGTCGGCCTGTGAGGAACTACCTTAGTGCGAACCGATCGAACCCAAAGAAGAGGCCCGAGCTTACTCCTGCCGCTCGTTGACAGCAAAAAAGAGCGCCACCTATAATTAGTCGAATTAGCCTTGAGCTCCGTTTACAGAAGGCTCGGCATCTTAGTTCAAAAGGCCTAGCGTCCAGTGGGCGAGTAGCCCAAAATTTCGTACCCGTGGGCCTTCTGCCGGGTTGCAGAACGCATTGAAAAAGCATAGAGTGTCCGCAGGCTTGGCTTGTCAGTTGTCAAACGTCGGACTGTCGGAATAACCCCTTACGCGGAGTGCAATTCGTAATGAGCCAATATCGCGTCCTCCCAGGTCCTGAGCATTTCCTCCCTCCGGCTGCAGCCACCATGGGAATCCGGCTGCCCAACCCGGGTGAAGCGCACATTAACGGCGTCATCGTTCCGGAAGAGCAGGCCTACGAGGAGGCGGCACGACAATTCCTGATGGCCAGAGTACCGACAATCTTCCCCGGTCCGCTCGTGTTGTGGGCCTGGAACGAGAAAGCGGCCAAGAAAGCCACGGCCATCCGCCACCTCTACGAAACCATCAAGGAATGCGTCCAGCCCGGGCAAAAGCCGATGCTGATTCCCATGCCGGACTACAGGCCTAAATATCCCAAGATCAATCCCGAAATTGAGATCAACCCCAATCACCCAAACCTCACGATCTGGCACAACAAGATCGACTGCTGCATGTTCGTGGGAGTCCATTGCCACCAAGCCAATCTCTCGCTGAAAATCATCAGGGGTGGAACATCCTGCTACACAATCGCGATGTGCGCCCAGGCCGGCCACGAGGATGCCATGCTGTCCTTCCGCGATGCGTCCGTCGAAAAGATCATGCGTCTGGCTGAGTGGGTACGCAAGTTAAAGGGCACTGTCCAACCACGGCTGATATCAGCCAAAAGCACCGCCTCAAACTGACCGTTTGAGCGCGCCGCGGAGTGAAAGGAGGCTGGTCCATGGCGGATACACACTCGGTCATCGGGACCAAGAATAAAAAAGGGCAAACCATCACGGATGCCTGGAAGCTGTTGAACGAGGCACCCCGTACTCCCTCGTTCTACACAGGCAGCGAGGTAATCAAGGAAGCGATTCGGCGCGCCAACGTGGATGTCATGATCGCCTATCCGATTACTCCACAGAGCGAGGCCGCAGCACTGATTGGCGAGCTATTCGCAGAAGGCTATGTCAAGGAGTACTTCCGGGGCGAAAGCGAATTTGCAGTAATGTCTCAATGCGCCGGCGCGGCCTTTGGCGGCGCCCGGGTCTTTACCACCACGGCGGGCCCTGGCACGATGCGTGCGATGGAGAACTTCCCGATGTGGGCTGGGGCCCGGTTGCCGATCCAGATGATCGTGACTTGCCGCGGAATCAACTCTCCACTCTCCATCCAACCTGACACACTCGAGATCTCATACCTGCTCAATACCGGCATGCTCGTTTGGCACGCCGAGACAGCGCAAGACTTCTACGACTGGATTCTTAAGGGTTACATGGTGTCAGAGGAGCCGGACGTGCATCTCCCGTTGGCCCTCTGTTGCGATGGTTTTTTCGTCACCCATACGAAGGACGTTGTGCAACTAACCCCGGCCGATATGTGTCTGCCGCCCTACGACCCCTATCGGTCGCCCGTGCCCTGCATGGACATGGAATGCCCGCCCGTCCGGATGATGCGCGACCCGTTCGTCATGAAGAGCAACTACATCAGCTACGCCACCCACGCGAGCTGGCAACAGGAAGTGTGGGCGGCCGTCGAACGGTCGCGCAAACACACGATCATGTGGCTGGACGGCTTAATCGACACCGAGAACACGGATGCCGACATCATGATTGTGGCGTCCGGCACAGCGGTCTCTCAAGGCCGCGAGGCCATCCGGCTTCTGGAGGAGGAAGGCGTGCGATGCGGGTTGGTCAAGGTCAAGACCCTGCGCCCCTGGCCCGGTGAGGAAATTCGTGAGGCAACCAAAAACGCGAGATACATCTTCGTGCCGGAATTTAACGTCACGGGCTGGCTTGCAAAGGAAATCAAGGCGAGCATTCCTAACAGCGGCCGTGTCATCGCCGGACCGCATGTCTGCGGCGGAATGACGATGCCGCCCGAGATCATTGTCTCCGAGATCAAGCAGACCTTGGGAATGCGCACGGAGTCGCTGGCCGGGCGGGGAAGCTGATCACCATAAAAGAAAGCTGACGGCTGACAGCTAACGGCTGTCGGCTACTTTGAGGAGGCGTTCATGAGTAAAGAGCGGATAAAAATTGCACCGGAATTCTTCGATATTATGCCGCCCGAATATCAAGATCTCGTTCAACGGGCGACATACGGCAAAGAGGACCGGGGCTGGAAGGATATCGGACAAGCTAAGGAACTGATCGAACAACATTCGCTCTGTGCCGGTTGCCCGGAGTCCATGGCCTTCCGGTACATTCTCGCGTCACTGCCGAATCCTGAGGACACCGTCATGGTCGGCTCCACCGGCTGCACCAGCTTGGTATTCCCCATGGTAGCCGTCCACAACATTCACTCTCTGTTCGGCAACCAGAACGCCATCGCGTCCGGCCTGAAGCGAGCCCTCACCGTGCGGTTCCCGGGCAAGATCAAGGATGTGGTCGTGCTGGCAGGCGACGGAGCGACCGTAGACATCGGACTCGATATGACGTTGCAGGCCTGGTTCCGCCAGGAGAAGTTCACCACCATCTGCTTCGACAACGAACTCTATGCCAATACCGGCGGCCAGGAGAGCGGTTTGATGCAGAAAGGATTCGTCGCCAAGATGGCGCCGGTCGGAAAGCAATTCGAGAAAGTCCGGCTGCCGGAGATCGCCCGGGAGTCCGGCTGTCACTACGTCGTCCAGTGCACCGTCAGCAAGCCGTCGGTAATCGAGAAGGTGATCCGGAACGCCGTGCACGTCGCGCGGGAAATCGGGCCGACTTACCTCCAGTTCTATACGCCGTGCATCCTGGAAATCGGCAAGAACAGCATGGAGGGGCTGCAGGAAATGCGCGACTCGGAAAAACCGACGGAACGATTTTCGTACAAGGAATACGTCAGCGAACCGGCGAAACAGTTCCTCGCCGAAATCGCGGCGAAGGAGAAAGAAAAGAAAGCCACCGCCAAGCAATTGGCCGCGCAGGAAGCCTAACCGACCGCAGCCGGATCTCACACGAGCCGAGAGGAGCCACGATGATCAAGAAGAGACTGAACATCCGGATGTCCGGGTTGGGAGGGCAGGGAGCGGTGACGGCTGCGCACGTCATGGCCATGGCCGCGTCAAAAGACGGAAAGTTCGCGATCTCGAACCCGTTTTTCGGCGCAGAGAAGCGGATGGCCCCTGCGGAAAGCTATTGCCGGATCGGCATCGAGCGAATTTACGACCGGGGCGAGCTGGTGTTTCCGGACGTGATCGAAGTTTTCCATCCTCAAGTCATCACGATGGGAAAAAGTTACACGATGCCGTTCTATTCCGGCATCAAGGAGGGTGGCGTGGTGATCATCAACTCCGATGTCCCATTGCTCGCAGATGAAGACATCCAACGGCTGAAGGATCTCAATGTTGCCGTATTCTATATTGCAGGTACCCAGATCGCACTTGAGATTGCGGGGACCGAGTTGTCTACCAACATGACCATGATCGGATCGGTCACCGGCATCACCAAGTGCGTGTCGATGGAAGCCCTCGACCAGGCACTTCAGGAACGGTTCGGCAAGAAGTTCGTCGCGTCCGGCGGGACCGCCACACTCGACGAGGCCATCAAGAAAAAGTTCGCCAAGAAAGAAATGCTCCTTCAGAAAAACCTGGCCACCGTCAAGCGCGCTTACGAAGTCGCATCGGAATGGGCCGAGAAGAACAACGTGGAGCTCAAAGTCGCGGCCATGGCTGCCGCTTAACGTACAAGGACACACGCACGCATGTATAACGTTGCGCAAGTCATCGAAGAGAAGTGTGTAGCGAAGAAAGGCTGCCGCCTCTGTATCATGTATTGCCCGGAGGCGAATTGCCTGGACCTGAACGTCACGAAAATGGTCGCGGAGGTGAACATCAACCGCTGCAAAGGTTGCGAACTCTGCGTGGTCGTCTGCAACGCCGCCAAGCATCAGGCAATCGTCATGCAGGCGGTGAGCGCGGACGGCACTCTAATGACGCATAAAGGAGAAGCAGCCTCGTTGGGGCAAGCCTATCAAGGCTAACACTGACCGCTCGGAACACCAAGACCCCCATAGCGGTTCCGCTATGGGGGTTTTTCGTTGGGGCTATGAGTAAAGGAGATTCTATGAATAGGGCCCCCTTTCAATTGGTTGACAGTCGAGGTCCGATGGGCCGACTGTCAGCGGTGAGC
>JBBIQV010000027.1:0-42487 GCA_037442105.1 Nitrospiraceae bacterium
TCAGGGTCTAGCGCCCGCAAGGGTGTCCGGGTTCAAATCCCGGCTTCGGCACCACAGCTCCTATCCTGCAGCGATTCCAGCATCTTGGCGATCGGCGTTCTCACGCCGTGTTCTTAGCGTGTTCAGGCGAGTCCCAACGGCGTCCAACTTCTCCGCCTAGACGGTCGAGTTTTCGCACCCCAGCGTCTCCGATCACTTGACATACGTCCCGTTTTATATCAATTTGAGGCCTCGCATTTGACATAGCGGTTGGCCTACATCAAATTCGGTGAGGAAGAGCCGGAGGTCTATGAAAATCAGTGCGTTCAAGTCCGGGGAGTACGAACAACAGTACGAATACCGGAGCTTCCTGCCGACCCCGATCAACCAGGAATGGATTGTTTCCGACCCACAGATTCTCACCCTTCTTGAAGAGGCCAATCGCCTGCTCGGGGAGTTAAACGCGTTTTCCCAGCTCATCCCTGACGTGGATTTTTTCATCCGGATGCACATCACCAAGGAAGCCACCACCTCCAGCCGCATCGAGGGCACCCAAACCAACATTGAAGAGGCGCTGGTAGGCAAGCTCGACGTCGATCCGGAAAAACGTGATGACTGGCAGGAAGTGCACAACTACATCCAGGCGGTCAATTTCGCCATCAAGCAGCTCAGTCAGATGCCCTTGTCCAACCGGCTCTTGCGCGACACCCACGCAGTACTGCTACGCGGCGTGCGGGGCAAGCACAAACAGCCAGGAGAATTTCGCACCAGCCAAAACTGGATCGGTGTCAGTCTCAACCACGCCACATTTATCCCGCCGCACCACCAGCATGTGCCGGACCTCATGAGCGACCTTGAAAAGTTCATGCACAACGACCAGATCCATGTCCCGCACCTGCTCAAGATTGCACTCATCCATTACCAGTTCGAGACTATCCATCCGTTCCTCGATGGAAACGGCCGGCTGGGCCGTCTGCTCATCGTGCTCTATCTTGTCAACTTTGGCCTCCTGCATAAGCCCGCGCTGTATCTGTCAGATTTCTTCGAGCGGCACAAGGGCGAGTATTACGATCAACTGATGGCCGTCCGGACCACGCACAAGTTGGAACCATGGTTGCGGTTCTTTCTGCTCGGCATGCGTGAGACAACCGGCATGTCTATCCAGGTGTTCAAGGACATTCTGGCGCTGAAAGAGCGCGTCGAGCGCAAACACATGCCGACCTTCCACGTGCGGCGCCAAGCCAATGCTCAGGCGCTCATGCGATCGCTCTACCGAGCGCCGGTGACTAACATCAAGATGGTGACCGATCTCATTCAAGCCCAAACCAACACCGCCGCTGCGCTCATCGACGATTTCGTCAAGCTCGGCATCTTGAAAGAGTTCACCGGTCAGAAACGCAATCGACTCTTCATCTTCGATGACTACGTGCGCCTCTTCAAAAAGTAGCGCCATGCGCAAATCCTACGAACAGTACAAAACCAGCGGCGTCAGCATATCGGTGATGCGCCCGCAAGGGTGTCCGGGTTCAAATCCCGGCTTCGGCACCAAACCAACCTTTGGTTGAGCCGCTGGCCTGTTTATCGCTGTATCGTGATTGAGGCCAGCGGATAAGTGCTTCCAGTGGATCTCTGCTTCTCTTGTATTTGAACCACTACCTTGATCGGCTGAAAAGGATCGACCCATGCCCACAGCGTTACGGATGGAAGTGGCTCCCGCCACCGTCATTCAGGTTGTAAAGAAGATGAAGAAGAAAGAACGGCTGATCTTTTTGGAGGATCTGATGGCGGCCACATCCCCCGAGTATCTGCGAAGCATTCGAGCGGCACGGCGCGACCATAAGGCCGGAAAAGTGAAATCCCACGAGGAAGTCTTCGGCCGGTGAAATATCGGCTGACCTACACGCACCGAGCAGTCCGAGACATTGAGGCACTCGATCCTGCCATCAAACAGAGAATCGGCAAAACCCTCCTGCGTTACGAGAAAAGCCCGCTCGCATACGCGGAGCCATTAAAAGATTCTGATCTCGGATCGTACCGGTTCCGCATCGGGGACTATCGAGTCATCTTCGATCTGGCGGGAGAGGAGATCGTTGTCTAGCGTGTCGGCCATCGATGAGACATTTACAGACGCTAGCGCCGCGTCATCGCTTCCACATCTCTATCACGAAACCATCCCGGATTCTTTCGAGTGGTCCTCCAGATGAAGGCTCAAGGGAAGTCAGTCCGGGCGATTGCCGAGGCCGTAAAGGTGTCCAAGTCCTTTGTCCACAAAACCTGCAAGAATTCCAGTCCTCAAGCCCTCGAAATTCCAGCTTGCGAAAACTAGCCGTCCGGTGTCCCCAAAACAGAAGTTTGCGGGACGTTAAAGATATATAGGTAAAGGAATTAAGAGTGGGAGAGGCGACAGAATTTATGAATCATTGCGGAAGAGCAACATTTACAATTATCAACAACATGTTGGGGATGACCTTGACACAACATACTTTTCGTGGCATATGGAGCACCAATGTTCTATCGACCATATCCCTTCAAAACCATATACGCTGACCCGCCTTGGCAGTTTCAGAACCGGACAGGAAAAATGGCTCCGGAGCATCGTCGTTTGCATCGCTACCGAACGATGACCATCGATGAGATCTGTGCGCTTCCTGTGAAGGAAGTGACTGATCAGCCAGCCCACTTATACCTGTGGTGCCCGAACGCGCTATTATCTTGGGGTTTAAGAGTGATGGAAGCATGGGGCTTCACGTATAAGTCTAATTTAGTCTGGTACAAGATTCGAAAAGATGGTGGCCCGGATGGAAGAGGGGTGGGATTCTACTACCGAAACGTAACTGAATTGTTGTTGTTTGGTGTCCGTGGACACATGCGGACCTTAAAACCGGGGCGTCGTGCCGTGAATCTCATCGCCTGTCAGAAGCGCGAGCATTCGAGAAAACCGGATGAGTTCTATAGTCTTATTGAACGATGCAGTCCAGGACCCTATCTAGAACTGTTTGCTAGACATCCTCGTAGTGGCTGGGCTCAGTGGGGTGATGAAATAGAGTTAGGCGAATACAGGCCTAAAAAGGAAAAACTACACCGAGCAAATGAGAAGAACAACAAACTTCTTTCATCTCCCATGGACTTGTAAGCCTTTCAGGTTCCTCGAACTTTCTCACCGTCATCACGAAAAACGGGCACGCCAATGGTGCCTTTAGGCAAGACTAGACACTTCTCAACAACCCATTGTCGATAGCGCTTAGCGCCGTATCCTGGAAATCGATGTGGCAATGCCAGGAATCCGTCCTCTCAGCTTCACTCGAAATCTAGGTGGACTTGATAAAGCCTACAAGGCTATTCGAGCGGGCTATGTTTCTGGTGTGTCAGTTGAAGATTTCCAAAAGAAATGCGGATTGTCTGACAGCCTGGCTTTCCTGGTCATAGAGTTTTTTCTGTGCACTCTTGTTCGATCAGGAAAGGAATATGTTCTTGAAGACACCCTGGTTAATCAAAGTCTGCTTCGCGACCGTTTCGACAAGACGCTGGCCAGGCTCTATTTTTTTGCGCTTAATCTCAATATACCTGGCGAGAGATTAAGAGAAGAGCATAGGAATGCAGCCGCCCTACAAAACGTTGTCGTTCGGACGCATGCCTATGAGGGCGAGGGATGGAATGCCTCTAGATTTGAAAAAGACGGGTCACTCGACCCATTCATCGCACGAGTCGGTGAGTTCACATCGGCACATCGAAAATGGGTAAACAATTATTGGTGGATGTTCCATCAATGCGACTTTGTGGTTCGACCAGACGGCACTGTCGAAACCTTTCCCGATACTTGGGGCCTCTTGGCCTTGCGATTGTTCTTCGAGAGATACACCGCGGTCAATCCAAACGAGGACGTCGATTCCTTGGTTTCGGCTGCATACACCCACGAGATTTACAAACTGATTGGTGTTCCCAGAACATGGCTCGATGCGCGAGTTGAAGGTGCCGCTAATATGTTTCTAACAGAAGAATTCTATGTTTTTGAGGCCGGGAAAGAGAGCACCGAGGAACGAAAGGCGGCTAAGAAGGGAGTTGAAGCTCCACCGCCAGGTGAGGAGGCCAAGCGTCGCGAAGTGAAGATAGGGCAGCTAATTCGTAGAGGCGACAATAGGAAGTTCTTGAAGGATGTATATCAGGGTGTCTGTCAGATTTCTGGTGTAAAGCTTAAACTGCCCGGAGATTGGTTCACTGTAGACTGCGCTCATATCAGGCCATTGGGCTTACCTCACAACGGCCCTGATGACGTCAAAAACATGCTCTCCCTATCACCAACCATGCATCGTCTTTTCGATAGGAGATGCATCTTGATAGAGCCAGAAAGCCTGTCCATCAAGTTCTTGCATGGTAACGATCATCCACATCTGGCTAAGTTACTAGTCAAAGCGCCACACACTGTGTCAAGAGATGCTATACGGTATTTCAACTCCAAAATCCTCGGCGGTTATTGACACCTACTGCTCACTTTTCGGCGCAATTGTAACCAGCGAGTGATCTGGAAACCACCTCTTAACCTTTCACATGCCGTCTTGCCATTTCGCACTTCCGGCACACGCCTGAGACCCAGTTGGCCCATCGGTCGATTCAAGAGTAAGATTGGCGCTCCACACAAGCTCGGAGAGCTCACGCGGATTCATCTGTTCGGCTTCGTCGAGACAAGGCTCCCATGAAGATTGTGGTCGCTGGCGGCACGGGGTTCATCGGCCGGGCCCTGTGCCGGTCATTGTTGCAGCATGGGATGAGCGTGACGGTGTTGTCTCGCAATCCGCAACAGGCGAAGCCTAGGCTCGATCCTTCGATCAAGCTCGTCGCGTGGGATGCCGTCGCGCCAGGGCCTTGGGAGAACGAGCTGGACGGGGCTCATGCTGTAATTAACCTGGCGGGAGCCCCGATTGCTGAAGGGCGATGGACGCCGAAGCGCAAGCAGACGATCGTCGATAGCCGGGTCAATGCCACGCGCCTCTTGGTCCAAGCGATCTCCCGCCTTGCGACCAAGCCGCGAGTCCTGATCAGTGCTTCGGGCGTGGGGTATTACGGCACAAGCCGAGAAATACGGTTCGATGAAAGAAACGGATCGGGCTCTGATTTCTTGGCCCAACTCTGCATGGCCTGGGAACAGGTGGCGCTGGCCGCTCAGTCCGCCGGCGTCCGGGTCGTCTGCATGCGCACTGGGATGGTGCTTGAAAAAGACGGTGGTGCCCTCGCTAAGATGCTGCCGCCGTTTCTGGCCTTCGTTGGGGGGCCGATCGCTCCGGGAACCCAGTGGGTGTCCT
The DNA here is from genome assembly GCA_037442105.1 of Nitrospiraceae bacterium. Taxonomy (GTDB): domain Bacteria; phylum Nitrospirota; class Nitrospiria; order Nitrospirales; family Nitrospiraceae; genus JBBIQV01. Next base: position 5,277 of record JBBIQV010000027.1, read on the forward strand.
GGATTCACCGGGCAGACTTGATCGGCCTGATCGAATGGGCGTTGACGAATGCAACGCTCTCCGGCCCGGTAAATGCGGTGGCGCCGGAGCCGGTCACCATGAGGGAATTTTGTCGGATCTTGGGCAAGGTACTCCAGCGGCCATCTTGGTTGCCCGTGCCCGAATTTGCGTTGCGTCTGGCCTTCGGTGAGCTCGGCTCAGTCATGACCACCGGTCAGCGAGTCTTCCCGAAAATAGCTCTCGACGGCGGGTATCAGTTCCGCTTTCCCCAACTGGAGTCCGCGCTTCAGTCGATTTTGAGAAAGACTCCAACTTCCGAGGTGCTGCCCTGAAATCCCGACGAGTTCGAATTGGAATTAGCCGTTGTCTCCTCGGCGACCGCGTCCGCTACGACGGCGGCCACAAGCGAGACAGTTTCCTCGTAGATGTTCTTGGACGCCACGTTGAATGGGTACCGGTCTGTCCTGAAGTGGAACTAGGCTTGGGGACTCCGCGCGAGCCGATGAGGCTGACGGGCGATCCGCGCAAGCCTCGGCTCGTGACGGTCGAGACGGATCGGGATTTCACGAAGGAGATGGCGACGTTTTCCAAGCGAAAGGTCCGGGAACTCGACGTGCTCGATCTCTCCGGCTTTGTGTTCAAGAAAGATTCTCCGAGCTGCGGGATCGAGCGGGTCCGCGTGTTCAATCACATGGGTGCGCCACGTCGCACCGGCGTCGGCCTCTTCGCGCGAACGTTCGTGGAGCAGTTTCCGCTCATCCCGGTCGAAGAGGAAGGCCGCCTCAGCCATCCCGCGCTACGCGAGCATTTCATTGAACGAGTCTGGTGTTATCATCGATGGCGCAGTCTGGCGAAAGGACCGGCCACGCGAAAAGCCCTCGTCGCATTTTACACGGCGCATCAGGATCTTCTCCTGGCTCACAGCCGCGCGCACTCCCAGGCGCTTGAACGGTTGGTGGCTCACGCGCACCGCTACCGGCCGAAGGAGTTGATCGAGCAGTACGGGAAGCTCTTCATGGAGGCCGTGGCGGTCAAGGTAAGTGCTCGCAAGCAGTTTTCGTAGCCACGGTCGTGTCACCGATTCCTTCCTGGACGGGAAGCGTGTAGAATCCCTCCTCGTTGCCGATCGATCAGAAGTCCGCTGAATGAAAATTATGGCCGCTGGTTCCGGCGGCAGACGAAGAGAGGCTATGACGATCAAAGAAGAACTCGCAAGAGCGTTTCACAGCACTCAATCTTTCCAGTGGGACCCAATGAAGGGGTTCACGTTAGCCTCAGGGGCGACGAGCCCATTTTACGTGGACTGTCGCGCGCTGATGGCACATCCCTCGGCGAGGCGCCTGGTTGCCCAACTGGCATGGGAGGCGATTCACACGCTCGACCTCACCTGCATCGGGGGCTTGGAAATCGGGGCGATCTCCATCGCCACGACCATCTCGGATTACGGTTACGCGGCCACACCGAGACGAGACTGGCGGACTTTCGTGGTGCGCAAGCAGCCGAAGGATCATGGACTAGGGAAGTTAATCGAAGGGGCGGTCAGGCCAGGCGATCGCGCGCTGATCGTAGACGATGTGCTGACCAGCGGGGGCTCACTGCTAAAAGCCGTCGCCGCTGCGCGGGAGGCCGGATTGAACGTCCAGCATGCGCTGGTCATTGTGGATCGGCAGGAGCAAGACGGGCGGATGCGCGTCGAACAGGAAAAGGTGCAACTCGTGAGCCTCCTCACGATCCAGGACCTGCAGGCTGCGTTAGGCGTAAGGAGTTAGGCGTGGGAGAGGCTTTGCCCGACGCCTCATCCCTCTCGCTTATTTACACTGAAACTGAATCGCCCACCGGCGCTCTCGCACGATCTCCTGCGCGCCTTCGACAGCCCCCGTCACGCGGGTCCGCCCCTTGGCTTCTCCCTCGCGCAAGATTGAATAAGCGCCGCCACACTTCTTCACCGCCAGTCGTAACGCATCCTGTCGAAAGGAGGACAGCAGGGAGCCTTGTTCCCCCTTGTAGGGATACACCACAACACCGCCGTTTTCCGTCTCTTGGAGGAGCTTGGCGCCCTCGGCACATCCGCCGGCGACCAGACTGAGAGCCAATAGTCCCACCCTTGACCAGTATTTCTTACGCCCCCTATCATAAGCGGTGTGGAAAGTGTCTTCCGAATCAGCCAGTCTGTGTCGAGAAGAGGAGGGATCACCATGAACCACCATCGGCTGACACAGTGGGGTCTCCTGGCTATCGCCGCGCTGCTTCTGGGAGGCAGCGTCACGTATGCCCATCATTCGTATCTCCTGACCGTCCAGCAACTTCGGGCCGGTCTCGCGAAAGCGGTGTCCCCGGATCAGAAAGGGTTCTTTCTCATCGACGTGCGATCGCCGCAAGAGCATATGACCGGTGTGATCCCGGGGACGGATAGGAATATCGAGTTTCGAGAAATCGGGGCGCGCCATCGGGAGATCGGCGCCAAACCGGACGATCACATTGTCGTCTATTGTCAGTCCGGTCACCGGAGCAACATTGCCGCCGAGACGCTGGCCGATCTGGGGTACAAGCACGTGTACAACCTTGAAGGAAGCGTCAACGCCTGGCTGGAAGCCGGTTATCCACTAGACCGCATTCGACGTTGACCATGGGTCTCTTATCGGTCCGGTCCGCGTTGTGGTTTCCTGTTGTCGTCCTTTCCCGGTTTCGAGTCCGTACGATGTGCCACCCCAATCACTGCGGGAAGCGGGATGTGGCGCGTGGCAGTTCCATCGACGTGCGGTTGCCAGGGCAACGATCCGCCAGCGCGCCGGATCAGATCGGAGCTAAGCAGGAGATCGGATGAAGACCCACCATCCATGGCCATCGCGTGCCGGAGAGACGGGATGCCGGTGCGCAGGCACTGGGCGAGTCCGTAGAGCGACACCACGTCGGTCGGCCTGATTACCAAAATGCGTCCCTCCGCGTCCTCGGCCACCACCGTTTGATAGGCGCGTTTGGCCGATACACGAACCCGCGGTTTCCCCGTGCGGTCGAACAGCATGAGGGATTGCGCCGCCTCCCGATAGACCGGATGTTCTTCATGAAAGGGATCGACGGCCAGATCGAGCACACGGGCCTTCCGCACTCCCGGCTCGACCGGCTCAGCTACGAATAGGCCTTGCCATGCGTGGTGCCGCTTTCCCGCTAGAAGCCGCCCTCCTTTGACCAGTAGACCGAGATAGGAAAAATCCTCCCGAAAGAGGCCGGCGTTGAACAACAACGGCATGCCTGTATGTTGTTGCCATTCTTGGATCGTGAGCGGGCTGGGGAGTCCTTCATCCTGGTACTGATAGACCGCAAACCGGAATCGCTCAGGATCGATGCTAACCATGAGCAACGGTGGCACATCCTGGCATGCACTGTTCGGCTGCCAGATGGTGATCACCAAACCCTCTTGCAGAGTATCCCACTGCGGGGCTTGGGTCGCCCCCGGCGTGATGGAAAACAGCCACGTTGCAGCACAGGCGAGGATCAATACGGAGACGGAGTGCGGCAGCCCGGGCGGGAGGCGGTGGCGCACGAGTGCATCGAACGCGGACGGCATGGAAGGCCTCGTCGTGGCTGGCTCAACGCAGTATAGAGACGCGAGGACCGGAGCGTCAATCGATGTTCATCGGGGGGTTATGGTCACTAGGATGGAACGACTGCTTGGGAATTCCACTGAGGTTGTCAGGGGGTCGTATTTCGAACGGGGGGCTGCGGAAGTCGCCGGCGAAATTTTGGCCTAAGCCGCACCCTGATCTAAGAGCTCGCGGACTATTTTCGCCAACGCCTCCGGTGTGAAGGGCTTCTGCAGAAATGCCGTCTGCCGGCCTTTGAGCCCCGTGCCAACCCCAACATCGTCGGTATAGCCGGAGATGAAGAGCACCTTCAGGTCCGGCTTGATTGCGAGTAGATGCTGGGCCACCTCCCGCCCGCTCATGCCAGGCAGGACGACGTCCGTCAGGAGCAGATGGAAGAGGCCGGCCTGTTGCGTGGCTAACAGGCAGGCTTCGATGCCGTTTTTGGCTTCAAGCACGCGATAGCCGAGTTTGCACAGTTCATCCCGGACCAGATCGCGAACACTGGGCTCGTCCTCGACGAGCAAGATCGTTTCCGTGCCGCGCACCGGCTGTCTTGACGGTGCCGTTCCCGCAGTAGCCTCCGCTTCAGAGTCGACGATGGGGAGGTAGATCTCGAATCTTGTGCCGAGTCCGACTCGGCTGGCCACGTCGATCCCTCCGCCGCTTTGCGTGACGATCCCGAAGACCGTCGAGAGTCCGAGCCCTGTCCCCTTGCCCTCTTCTTTCGTCGTGAAAAAAGGTTCGAAGAGATGAGACTGGGTGCTGGGGTCCATTCCGCAGCCCGTATCCGTCACCGAGAGTTTCATGTACGGGCCGGGCGGCAAAGGGCGCAGATGATAGACGGGTGTGCGGGCCAACTCGACCCGACCTGTCTGGATCGTCAGCTTGCCACCCTGCGGCATAGCATCGCGCGCATTGACAACCAGGTTCATGATCACCTGTTCGAGCTGCGCCGGATCGGCCTTGATACGTCCTTCCTGGGGATGAAGGTGGATCGTGAACGCGATATCCTCTCCGATCAATCTCCGCAGCATCCCTTCAACGCTCGTGACCACGTTGTTGAGCGAAAGAACTTTAGGTTCCACCGCCTGCTTGCGGCTGAAAGCCAACAGTTGGCGGATTAACGCCGCAGCCCGGTCACCGGCTTTTTGTGTTTCCTCAATCTTGCCGCGCAGGGGATGGTCCGGTCCCAGCTCGCTCAGAAGCACCTGGCTGTACCCCATGATGACTGTCAATAGATTATTGAAGTCGTGGGCGAGCCCTCCCGCAAGTCGCCCGACCGCCTCCATCTTCTGCGCCTGACGGAACTGCTTCTCGCTTTGCTGTAACGCCTCCTCGGCCCGCTTCCGTTCCTGCCGCGCTTCCAGCTCTCGCATCGCCCGTTGCACAGAGGGCACGAGACGGCCCATCCGTTGCTTGAGGATGTAATCCGTCGCGCCACGTAACATGCTGTCGATGGCCTGTTCTTCGCCGAGCGTGGCAGAGACGAAAATGAACGGCACCTCCGGTCTCAGATCGCGGGCGAGCGAGAGGGCACTGATGCCGTCGAACGTCGGAAGAGAATAGTCGGCGAGAATCAGGTCATACTCGCCGTGCTTGAGCGCGGCGAGAAAATCGACGCGAGTCTCCACACGGCGCGCCCGGCAGGCGATGCCGCCCTCGGCCAATGTTGCTTGGATGAGCTCGGCGTCGAAGGGGTTATCTTCGAGATGCAGCAGACGGAGCGGCGTCTTCACCGGTGTCTTTTCGAGGGACCGCCGTCATCAGCGCGAGCGCCAGCGGTCGGCGGCCGGTCCCAGCCCTTCCGGCGGAGGTTCGTTGATCAAGCCCCAGAACATGCTGGATTCTTTGACGGCGTTGAGGAACTCGTGAAACTCGACGGGCTTCACCACATAGGCGTTCACCCCCAGCGCATAGCTCTGGACAAGATCGCGTTCTTCGCGCGAGGAGGTCAGCATCACGACGGGAATCGGCTTCAGTTGGTCGTCTGCCTTGATCACGCGCAGGACCTCCAGCCCATCTACTTTGGGCATCTTGAGATCAAGGAACACCACCGACGGGTTGCCGTGGAGGCGCGTCTTGAATCGGCCTCGACAGTAGAGATAGTCCAACACCTCGGCTCCGTCGTGGCACAGCACGACCTTGTCCGCCAGGTGATGCTCTTCCATCGCCGCCAAAGCCAGCTCGGCATCGCGGGGGTTATCTTCGGCCAGCAGAATGGATTTCGTGACCGTCATGGTGACACCGTCTGGATCGGCAAGGTGAAGAAGAAGGTCGCACCTTGGTCCAAGGCTCCTTCGGCCCAGGTTCGCCCACCGTGCCGGTGGATGATGCGCCGGACGTTTGCGAGGCCGATGCCGGTGCCTTCGAACTCGTCGGCCCGGTGCAGCCGTTGAAAAACGCCGAAGAGTTTCGCCGCGTATTGCATATCGAATCCGACTCCGTTGTCTCGGACGAACAGCACCGCTTCGGACGGGTTACTCTGATCGCACCCAATTTCGATCTTGGCCAAGGAGCGCGTGCTGGTGAACTTGACGGCGTTTCGGATCAGGTTCGCAAGAACCTGCCGTAGCATCGCCGGATCGCCCTGAACCTGCGGCAACGATCCGATTGTCCAGGAGATTGAGCGGCCTTGCAAGTCATGCCGCAAATCGTGCAACACGTTTTTCACCAACTGGTCTAGGTTCACCACAGTACGCAGCATTTCCTGCCGTCCCATCCGGGAGAACACCAGCAGATCGTCGATGAGTTGGCCCATCTGTTTGGCGGATTCGGAGATCGTCGAGAGATAACGCCGGGCCTTCTCATTGAGCGATGCCGAAGCGTTCTTTTCCAGCAAGGCCGCATACCCGTCAATGTGGCGAAGCGGCGCCCGGAGGTCGTGCGAGACAGAATAGCTGAAGGCCTCCAACTCCTTATTCGCTGCCTCGAGCAATTCCCCACGCCGCTGCAATTCCGCCGCGACCCGCCGCCGTTCCGTAATGTCATGGTGGATCAGATAATACACCGTGGCAAGAAGGACGAACAAAAGCAACGCTCCGATGCCGAGCAGCACGATCGTGGACCTCGTGCTGGACGTCGATTCCCCCACCCGCCGGCGCAGGGCTTGGTTTTCTTCAGCGGCCATGCGGGTGATGATCCCGTGAATGGCCTCGATCTGTTTCTTTGCAGCTCCCTCCAAGGCCATCTGACGCACCGCGCCATAGCCCTTGGTTTTACGCGCTGTAGTCGCGGATGACTCCGCAACGACTTGTTGGGTGATCAATCGTTCGAGCTCATCGACCAGAGCCTGTTGGTTGGGGACCCCGGTCGCCAATTCCTTCATATAGCGGATATACTCCGGCGCTCGTTCGGCGATGGTCCGATGGGACGCGAGGTAGATCTCTTCCCCGGTCACCAAATACCGGCGGTGGCCGCGTTCGGCATCGTCCAGGGCGACGCCGACCCCATCCAACAACTGGATCAACTCGTGGCTCTTTGCATCGAGCCGGCTGTTTTCAATCAGCACGGTCGTGTTCCGGTAGGACACGGCGCTGATGACGAGGATGCCGAAGAACACGAGTCCGAATCCGGCGAGGACCCGATGCTCGATCGGCCATCGTGAACCATGACTCCACACCCCAAGAGGCCCCGGGCCATGGGCAGATGAATCGGGCTCATTTGTGGGTAGCGGAGGCACCGCGGAGGGCAGGGGCGCCCGCTCTTCGGAGACGGTTTTAACCGAGAATCCCTCCGGGGAACTCTCTGTGGGAACAGGCATGACGGTTGGAGAACCAGACATAGCGCCGACGGAAATGTACCGCTGCTTGGTCAAATGCTGCAAGTACAATTTTAGCAGAAGAAAATGCCCGTCCAGGGCTTGGTCCGAAGGACTATCCGCCGAATGGCAGAACAGGCGGGATTACCGACGCGGAGGGACCGGCAAGGTGTGAAAACTTGAGCGTCGCAGCCACGACCCAGTCGATGAACGGCTGGGGATAGATGCCGATGATCAGGGTGCCGGCTAACCCCGCATAGAGGACAGCCCTCATGGGACCGGAAATGGTCAACGGAGTCGGGTCGTGCGGTTCGTTGATGTACATCTTCTTCACGACGACGAGATAGTAATACATGGAGATAACGATGTTGATCAGACCGACCGTGATAAGGGTGTACAAACCTTCGTTCATGGCTGCGACGAAGATGTAGAGTTTGCCGATGAATCCGGCTAGTGGAGGCACTCCTGCAAGGGACAAGAGGAAGACCAGCATGGCGAAGGCCAGGAACGGGGATCGCCGGTTCAGACCGTTGTAGTCGTCGATCTCGTCGCTGCCGATCAGGTTGCTCACGGCGATGACAACCGCAAAGGCGCCGAGATTGGCGAAGAGATAGGTCAAGAGATAGAACAGAATCGCATCGCTTCCCATCTTGGTTCCGGACGCCAACCCAATCAGCACGTTGCCGATCTGAGCGATCCCGGAATAGGCCAGCAGGCGTTTGATGTTCCGTTGCGCGATGGCCACGATGTTCCCATAGGTCATCGAGAGGATCGAGGCGGCTACCAGCAACAACACCCACGTGGGCTTGAAGGTGGCCAGGGCCACATAGAACATCCGCAACAGGATGGCGAACGCCGCCCCCTTTGGCGCAATCGATAAGAAGGCGGTCACCGGCGTCGGCGAGCCGTGATAGGTGTCGGGAATCCAGGAGTGAAACGGCACCGCGCCGATCTTGAACCCCAGGGCTGCGAAAACCAGCAGGAAGCCGATCACCAAACCCGGTGTCATGGTTGCGTTAGTCATGTCCGAGAAAACCAGCCTGCCTGTTTCGCCATAGACGAGACTGATCCCGTAGGCGAGCAGCCCGGCGGCAAAGACGCCGAGGATGAAGAACTTCAGACCCGCTTCGTTGGAGGCGACGTCCTCACGCAAGTACGCCACGAGCACATAGAAGCCGAAGGTCGAGAACTCCAGCGTGATGAAGACCGACAGGAGGTCGTTCGCCGAAGCCATGAACATCATCCCCAAGGCCGACATCACGACGAGGAAGTAATACTCGCCCTTGAAGAAGGTGAAACGGTGGACATAATCGATGGAGATGAGGACGATCAGGGTGGTCGCGCCGACGATAAACATCTTGAAGAACAGCGCCAGGCGATCCAACACGAACATGTTCCCGAACAACTCACCGGACAGCTCGGTGAGGTCGAACCAGGCCAGAATCCCCAGCGTCACCACCAAGCCGGCGACGCTCAGATAGGCAAGCTGTTCCTGCCTGATGCGGGGGAACGAGAAATCGGCGATCAAGACCACACAGAGCCAGCAGGTCAAGAATATCTCCGGCAGAAGGAGCAGAAGATCGGAGCCGGACATGGTGAGCGAGAAGGTCATCGTGTACCTGTAGAGCCGTCAGCTTTCAGCCGGTCAGCTGTCAGCTCAGGAGTGGTAACCTCCGTCGCCGCAAGCTGATGGCTGATGGCTGATGGCTGACTGCTGTCCTGAGCCAGCGGGACCACGTGGGTGATCCGCGCCACCAGCGGGTCCACGCCCGACCGGACGACGGAGTACAGATGCCCAGGAAAGATGCCGTAACCGATGCTAACCGCGATCATCAACAGCAGCGGGAGTCGGTCGATCGTTGCCACGGCGTCATGGGAGTGGCTGTATTTCTGATCCATCGGACCGTAGAACAGTCCTCGCATCATCTTGAAGAGATAGGCCATGGTCAGGACGATGCCGAGCATGGCGATAATGACCTGGAACGGATACTTGTTCCAACTGCCGACGATGATCATGACCTCGGCAATGAAGTTCACGGTCCCCGGCATGCCGATCGAGGCCATACAGGCAACGATGAAACAGGCTGAGATGAACGGCATCCGGTTGGACAAGCCACCCAGCGATGGAATGTCTCTGCTGTGAGTCTGGTCATAGACCCACCCGGCCATAGCGAACAACATGCCCGTTGCCATCGCGTGGGCAAACATGTAGATCACCGCTCCGCTCAAACTAATGTAGTCCAGCGCCGCCATCCCAAGAAACACATAGCCCATATGGCTAGAGCTGGAATAGCCGATGACATACTTCGTATCCTTCGCGTAGAACGCCACGAAGCCGCCATAGATGATGCTGAAGATGCAGAGGACGGCCGCAATGGGCATCAACTCTCGGGTCGTGTCCGGCAAGATCTCGAAGGCGACGCGGATGATCGAGAAGTGGCCCAGCTTCATCAGCACGCCCGCATGCAACATGCTGGTGGCGGCCGGAGCGGCGGCGTGCCCTACCGGCGACCACGAATGCAGCGGCCAGAGCGGGGCGATCGAGGCGAAGCCGAAGAAGACCAAGATCCAGATGATCGTGGCCAACGTGCCGGTGAAGTGCGCCTTCTCGCGCAGCACGAGAATGTCGAAGGTGTTCAGGCCTGAGAACTTGTAGATAAGGAGAATGCCCATGAGGGCAAAAACGGCTCCCGCGGAGAGGAACAGGGTCAATTTCATCGCCGCGTATTCTTTGCTGTTGGAGGCGAAGTTGAAGATAAAGCCGACCGAGTCTCGCTTCTTGAGGCCTTCCGGATCGGTCATTTCCAGATACTTCTTCGTGTGACTCCCCCAGATGCCGAGCAGCAGGTACATGGGGATGACCGACATCTCGTAGAAGAAGTAGAGGAAAAAGAGATCCAAGGACATGAAGACGCCGATCGTGGCGGCAGCCAGAATCAACAGGAAGATGTAGAACTCTTTCGTACGGTCCTTGATATGCCAGGAGATAAAGATGCCGGCGAACAGCAGGATGGCTGAGGCTAACACGAGCGGGGTACCGATGCCGTCGACCCCGACATAAAGGGCGATGCCGAGCTGTTTGGACCATTCGTACCGCTGGACGAACTGGAACCCTCCCTTGACGGGATCGTAGGCATAAAACACGTAGAAAGAAGCCAACAGAGAAACAAAGGCCGATCCGGCTGCGACTCCGCGGACCAACAGTGCCTGACGATTCGGCACGAAAATCAGCGCAATGGCTCCGACGAATGGGGCAAAGAGGATATAAATGAGTGTGTACTCAGCCATCTCGTTCACTCAAGGCTAGAGCCTCGTGGCCTCGGGCCAGAGACCAGTAGCTCCCCCTCGCCTCGCGCTTCGCGCCCCTCGGCGGGCGGGAGCGTCGCGACCGCCAAACCCCGATCCAGTCTTTCGACCAGGGCCTGAACCGAGCCATTCATCATGCGGAGAAACGGCGAGGGATAGAGCCCGATCCACAGAATCATGATCGACAGCGACACGGCGATGACCAGCTCGCCCGGCCGCAGGTCGGCCAGCTTGTGCGTCAGATTCTTCGTCAAAGGGCCGAACATCGCGCGCTCGTAGTACCAGAGGAAGTAGGCCGCTCCGAAGATGACACCCGACACCGCGATCGCGCCATACCACCACTTGGCTTTGAAGGCGCCCAGCAGGATCAGGAACTCACCGACGAATCCGTTGGTGCCGGGCAACCCGATCGACGCCAAGCCGATGATCAAGAAAAAGGTGGCGAGCAGAGGAACCTGTTGCGCCAGCCCGCCGAATGCCGTCATCGAAGTCGTCTGTCGTCGGGAGTAGAGGAAGCCCGCAATGAAAAAGAGCCCGGCTGTGCTGAAGCCCAGATTGATCATCGTCAGGAGACTGCCCTGCAAGCCCTGGTAATTCAGCGCGAAGAGCCCCACCACGACGAACCCGAGGTGGCTGATGCTGCTGAAAGCCAAAAGCCGGCGGAAGTCCGGCTGGATCAACGCCATAATCGCGCCATAGAGAATTGCGGCGAGACCGAGGAGCATCACAATCGTCACCACCGTCTCGCTCTTCGATGCCTCCGGCAACAGCGGGATGCTGAATCGCATGAAGCCGAAGGTACCGAGCTTCAGGCCTCCAAGCACAACTGCCATGCCGATAGGGCCTTCCATCAGCGCATCCGGGAGCCAAGTGTGGAACGGGAACACCGGCGCCTTGAAAGCAAAGCCGAAGAAGATCAGCCAGAAGATCAGCACCTGCTGTTCGACCGGCACCGGCACCGCGAGCAGTTCCAGTAAGTCGAAGGAATAGGTTGGTTCGACTTGATGGGTGACGGCCCAGTTGTGGTAGTTGATGTTCAGCAGCGCAAAGCCAACCAGCATGAAGACGGACCCGAGCAGCGTGTACAGCACATACTTCAGCGCGGCATACTGGCGCTCGGCCCCTCCCCCCCACAACTTGATCAGGAAATAGCTGGGGATCAGCATCAGTTCCCAGAAGACGAAGAACAGGATCAGATCGATCGATACGAACACGCCGATCGTGGCCGTTTCCAAAGCAAGCAGAGCCATAAAATAGAGCTTGATCTGGCTGCGCACCGTCTCCCACGAATAGACGACGATCAGCACCGTGAGAAAGGCGGTGAGTGCCACGAACAGCACGCTGATGCCGTCCACCGCGAGGTGGTAGCTGATGCCGAGCGGAGGAATCCACCGTGCACGTTCCACGAACTGCATGGCCGCGGAATCGGGGACGAAGCGCAGCAGCACGACGATGGCAAGGACGAGTTCCAACAACGAAATCCCCAACGCACCGGTCCGGACCATGTCTTCATCCTCGATCAGCCAGAGCACCGCCGCTCCGACCAGCGGGAGGAAAAGGAGGCAGGATAGAATGGGAAACCCGAAGGCGAATTCTTCCAACATCGATAACCTGTATGCCTCTTACCGTGCAGCCAAACCGAGGGGCGATGCGCCCGCCATCCAGATCAGGATGAGATGCACTAAGATAAACAGCCCCGCCACAATGATGGCTGCGTAGTGATGCACCATGCCGCTCTGCAGCTTGCGCCAGGATCGGGCGGCCAGATGGTTGCTATATCCAATGACGTTCAGTCCCCCATAAATCACGTGCTTCTCGATCCACGTGCTGCCGGCAGAGCCCCACTCCGCCGCTTGCCCCACCATGCGCACGATCCAGTCGATGACATTCCGGTCGAACCATTCGAGCAGATGCCCAAGACGCTTGCAGGGTTCGACGAACAAGAAATCATAGAGTTCATCGACGTAGTACTTGTTCAAGAGCGTGGTATATGCTCCGGGCGCGCGCACAGCCCAGTTGTCCGCCGTACTCGGACTGATGCTGTAGAGGTAGTGCGCCAGCCCCCAGCCCAGCAGAGCGATCGCAGTCGCGGCCCCCATCAGCGTCAGGATCACCCCGATCCCTGCTTCATGCGCCTCCGCCAAGGCCCCGACCACCGGCTGCAGGAAGTGATGGAACCACCCCTTCTCCGGAGGTACACCGGGGAACCCGCCGATGACCGAGAGCGTGGCAAGGACCACCAGCGGAGCGATCATGACGACCGGCGATTCGTGGATGTGCTCCGCCGTGTGGTGATCGACCCGCGATGAGCCGTAGAACGTCAGGTGCGTGAGGCGGAACATGTAAAAGGCCGTGAGGAATGCGCCGATCGCCCCCATGGCATAGAGCACGTAGTGGTGATGCATGAACGCATGGCCCAGAATCTCATCCTTGCTCCAGAATCCGGCCAGCGGCGGAAGGCCCGCGATCGCCAGCGTCCCGATGAGAAACACTCGGTGGGTCCAGGGAATCTTCGCTCGCAAGCCCCCCATTCTTCGAATGTCCTGCTCGCCCGAGAGGGCATGAATGACCGATCCGGCCGAGAGGAACAGCAGGGCTTTGAAGAATGCGTGGGTCATCAGATGGAAAATGGCTGCCGTGTAGGCTCCGATCCCGCAGCCGAGGAACATATAGCCGAGCTGACTCACCGTGGAGTAGGCCAACACCCGCTTGATGTCCGTTTGCACCAGGCCGATCGTGGCCGCGAACAGGGCGGTGGCTCCGCCGACCCAGGCCACCGTGGTCATGGCCACGGGCGACAGATCGTAAATGACGTGGTTGCGGACGATCATGTAGACGCCGGCGGTGACCATCGTGGCGGCATGGATCAAGGCGCTGACCGGCGTGGGACCTTCCATGGCGTCCGGCAGCCAGGTATAGAGAGGGATCTGGGCCGACTTGCCGACGGCGCCGACGAGCAGGCACAGGGCGATGGCCGTGGCCATGGTCGGCGAGAGTTGACCGGCCTGCGCAAAGACCTGGGTGTAATCCAGGGTCTTGAAGTTGACGAAGACGAGGAAGATGGCCAGCAGAAAGCCGGCGTCGCCGATGCGGTTCACGACGAAGGCCTTGGTCGCAGCCTTCGCGGCCGAGATGCGGTCGTAATAGTACCCGATCAGGAGATAGGAGCAGAGTCCGACGCCTTCCCATCCGATGAAGAGCACCGCGTAGTTGTTGCCCATCACCAGCAACAACATGGAAACCATGAAAAGATTCATGTACGTGAAGAAGCGCGTGAACCCCGCTTCGCCGTGCATGTACCCCACGGAGTAGACATGGATCAGAAACCCGACACCGGTGACGACCAGGAGCATGATGCAGGTGAGGGGGTCGATCAAGAAGGCGAGGTTGATCGTCAGATCTCCGCCGAAGATCCATTTATAGGCTACGACTTCGCGGGCTTGGCCGGACTGGAGCGTGTCCGCGAAGACGGTAATGGCGCAGAGAAACGAGAGGAGGACGGATCCCCAGGCCAGCTGGTGGGCCCGGTCGTGCGAGTAGCGGCTCCCCAGCAGGCCGTTCAGCACGACGGCGATGAGCGGGAAGACAGGGATGAGGATAACCAGGAGATCGAACATTCTCTTAATTCTTAGCTGTCAGTTTTCAGCCATCAGCTCTCAGCTCCTGCAGAAGCTGCTGACCGCTGACGGCTGATAGCGGTTTTCGTTACCACTTCAGCAAGTTCATTTCGTCCACGTTGGTGGAAATCTTTCCACGGAACACGACGATGATAATGGCCAGCCCCACCGCGGCTTCGCCGGCGGCGATGGCGATCACGAACAGCGCCACGATTTGGCCCGCCATGGATTCCAGGTAATGGGAGAAGGCCACCAGGTTAATGTTGGCAGCATTCAGCATGATCTCGACCGCCATCAAGACGATGATGAAGTTTCGCCTGATCAGGACCCCGAGCAGACCGGTCGCAAAGAGCACGGCGCTGACCGCGACGTATGCGCTTAAGGGAACCATAAAATTACATCCGGCTATCAGCCACCAGCCGTCAGCTTTCAGCTTCGGACAACCGAACGAGCGATGGATAACGACTCGCGGTCTTGGCTGAATGCTGAAAGCTGATCGCTGACAGCTTCATTTACTCCTGTTCCACATCCGCGGCCCTCGGCGTTTTCGCCAACACAATCGCGCCGATAATGGCGCCCAAGAGAAAGATGCCCACGATCTCGAAGGCGAGGAGATAATCGCTAAACATCTTGATGCCGACCGCGTGCGTGTCTCCGTTCTGAAGCACCGCAGCCGCCGGCGCATCCCCTTTGGCGCCGCCGAAGGGCGACCGCACCATCAGCATGAGCAAATAGACCGTTCCGATCACGGCCGGAACCAAGAAGTAGGGATACTTCGAGTGGAAGTATCGTTCGTCGGTTTTCAAGTTGAGGAGCATCAGCACGAACAGATACAGCACAAGGATCGCGCCTGCATAGACCACGACCTGGACTGCCCAGAGAAATTCCGCGTTGAGCAGCACGAACAGTCCGGACACGTGCAGCAGCAAGGCCAGTAACGCGAGCCCGCATTGCACGGGGTTCTTCAACGCGACGGTCAAAACCCCTGCGGCGATACTCACCAGCGAGAAGTAGGCAAAAAAGAACGGCACCATCTGGTTCAGCTCAAATGTTTGGGTGGTGGTTGGGTGGATTTGAGCACCGACTGTGGAAAGTAGTAGCGGTACTCGCGGTTCTGCTCGGAGTCTTTTTCCTGGTTATGGGCCACCAGATATTTTTTCGCGTCCGCGAGATGGCGCTCGCCGATCTCGTAGAGCCGCTTCTTATCGAACAGGAGGGTGCGCTTGTCGTGGGTGGAAAACTCGTACATCTTCGTCATGGCCAGCGCATTGACCGGGCAGGCCTCGACGCAGTAGCCGCAGAAGACGCACTTGGTGATGTCGATGTAAAACTCGCTCGCGTACCGTTGAAGCGGAAGATCCTTCCGCTCCTGGCTGACCACTTTGATGCATCGGGACGGACAAGCCGCTTCGCAGAGGTCGCAACCCACGCAGCGCTCTCTGCCGTCGTCGTAGCGGAGCAGGCCGAGCGCCCCACGGTGCCCGTCGGGGATCGTGCGCTGTTCGCGCGGGTACTGAAACGTGATCGGCTTATGGAACATGTGCTTGAAGGTCACCTTCATCGCGTCCCAGATTTCATAGAACAACGCGGCCTGGAGCACTTTCTTGGTCAGGACTGCGACACTCATCGCTCGCTCCACAGCGCCTGCTTCATGCCTTCTCGATGCTGACCCACGTCAGCTTGAAGGACGGGACTCCGGTGGTCGGGTTCACGTCCACGGTCATCAGATCCTTCACGGGAGGATCGTTAAAATGCTCAGGGAAGAAGCAGGAGCCCGCCAGCACCGCCGGGTCCGCTTGCACACCGAGAAGCAGCGAACCGCGATCGGACGTGACCTTGACCATTGCACTCTCAGTCAGCCCCAGCCGCTCCATATCCTGCGCGTGCATCCGCAACCGCTGCGTATTGGGTGCCACTTTGACCAGCCCCGAAGCCTGGGTCGACAGCTTGCCGGAGTGATAGAGAAGCTGGCCCATGATCAGGGCGAACCGATGCGCGACTGTTGACCATTGACGATTGACGATTGACGAATACCGACTTCCCACCTCGGCGACAAAACCATTTGCAAGGTAGTCATCTGCTTTGGGCGTAATTTTCCGCGGCTGCCCCAGGTTGTAGTAGCCCGGAAGCAGCTTCATGATTTCGTTTTGGATGTTTTGCGGGGTTTCGTAGTTCCACTCGGAACCCAAGCCATTAGCCAGCGCGGTCATGATGTGCCAGTCCGGCAGGCTTTCTCCAACAGGGTCCATGGCTTGCCGGACACGCAAGACCTTCCCTTCCAAGTTTGTGAAGGTGCCTTCTTTCTCCGCGTAAGTGCAGGCGGGAAGGACGACGTAAGCCAACTGAGCTGTTTCAGTCAGAAACGGATCCTGGCAGATGAGCAGATCAACCCGCTCCAGAGCCGCATGCACATCACAGGAAGCGGGAAGTGTAGCGAGCGGATTCTCTCCGATGAGATAAAGCGCCTTGATCTGACCGCTGCGGCAGCGGGAGAGAATGTCCATCAGGCTGGCGCCCGTCCCCATTGCCGGAAGGCTCGCGTCCCACGCCTTGGCGAACCGTTCGCGAGCAGCCGGGTCGTCGAACCTGGCTTGGCCTGGCAAGAACTCCGGCGCGACCCCCATGTCTACAGCGCCTTGTTCGTTGATCTCCTCCGTCACCGTGTTCACACCGCAACCAGGTCGGCCGAGCTTGCCCGTGACCCAGGCTAGATCGATCAGTTTGAGTATGTTCTGGTACCCATCCGGGCGACGGACGATCCCTTCAGCGCAGAGAATGATGGACCTTGGGGCCTCGGCGAATATCGACGCAGCCTCGTTGATCGAGTCGCCAGAAATCCCGGTTTGCACAGACACCTGTTCCAGCGAAATATTCGCAAGCGCCTGTTTCAATGCCGCATAGGCCTGCGGGTGTTGTGTTGTCGCCTCCTCGTCCACCAGGTCTTGTTCGATCACCGCCTTCACCAGCCCGTCGATGAATACTCCCTCCGTTCCCGGTTTGACCAACAGGGGATGGGATGCCAGCTTGGCGATGTTGGTGTTGGCCGAATCGACCACGATGACCTGCGACTTGTACACGCGGATCGATTCCTTCACCCGCACCGACGTGAGCGGATTGGTCTCGGTGATATTGGACCCGATCAAGAGAATGGCCTTGGCCTTCGTGATGTCTTCCCAGTCGTTCGGCATGCGGCCGATGCCGAAGGCGTGTTTGGCGGCACGCACAAAATTCGCATGCCCGTAGCGGGCACTGCTATCGAGCTGATTGGTCCCGATGACTGTTCGCATCAGTTTCTGGAACAGATATAGCTCTTCGTTGGTACAGCGGGCCGTGATCAACCCAGCAATGGCCTGTGACCCATGCTTGGCCTTGATGGTGGAAAGACGCTCGATGACCTGCTGCATGGCCTCGATCCACGGCGTCTCGACCAATCTTCCCTCTCGCCTGACAAGAGGCCGCATCAGTCGAGCGCCGCTATCGATGTACTGGAAACCGAACCGGCCGCGGACGCACAGTCCGCCGTGGCCCTTGACGGTTTCGGCGCGATCGCCCCATTTGTTTTTCCAGGAGAGGGGCGACGTCACGCGGACGACTTCCGAATCTTTCGTTTCCAGAAACATCTGGCAGCCGTCGCCGCAGTAGTTACACGTCGTCGCGGTTTTCTTCATCTGCCACGGCTTGTACTGATATTTGGAATACTTATTCGTGATCGCGCCGACGGGGCACACCGCCAGGCAGTCTCCGCAGAATTCGCAGGAGAGCGGGACATCGCCTTTGGCCACCACCTGGTTGAACCCGCCTTTCTTCATGAACTGGAGGGCATCGATCATCAACACGTCCTTGCAGACGTTGATACACTGGGCGCAGGCGATACAGCGATTCATGTTGAAGTCCAGCACCAGGCTCCGTGTGTCCTCCGGGATGAACTTCTGCTTGGCATTGGCAAGGTTTGTCACGCCGTGCAGGAAGGCCATGTCTTGGAGTTCGCAGTGGCCGTCCGCATCGCACACCGGGCAGTCTAATGGGTGGACTGAGAGGTGCTTTTCCACCGCTTTCCTTCTGGCCTGAAACAGGTCATCGCCTTCTGTGCGGATGACCATCCCGGCTGTGGCCTTCGCCGTGCATGAACGAACCGGCGCCTTCTTCCCTTCCTGTATCACCAGACACATGCCGCAGGATCCGAATGGATCGAAGGTGTAGTGGTAACACATGGCCGGAATGACCTTGCCCGTGCTGGCCACCACGTCGTATAGAGAGACCCCATCCTTGGCCGTGACGGTCTGGCCGTCGATCGTCAGTTCGATCGTCGCGGCTTCGACTTCAGGATTGGTCGCCGGCTTCAGTCCCATGCTCTAACTCCAGCTATCAGCCGTCAGCTCTCAGCAGTCAGCCTTTAGCTGAAAGCTGATCGCTGAACGCTCCCTTGCTAGCGGTCGCACTCCCCCATCACAATGTCGTAGGTCCCGAAGATCGTGACGGCGTCGGCGATCATATAGCCTCTCGACATAAAATCGAACGCGCCCATGTGAATGAACGAGGGGGCGCGGATTTTCAACCGGTAGGGCTTGCCCCCGCCCGTGCTCACGATATAGAACCCGAGCTCGCCCTTGTGTGCCTCGGTGCCGCAATAAATTTCTCCCGGAGGAGCGTTGAAGCCCTGCGAGAAAAGTTTAAACTGCTGGATCATGGAATCGAGGTTGGTGAAGACCCGCTCCTTGGGCGGTAGAGTCACACTGGGCACATCCGCCATGATCGGCCCCTCTTGCATCTGATCGAGGCACTGCCGGATGATCTTCACACTCTCATACATCTCCTGGACGCGGATCCAGTACCGGTCGTACGTATCGCCGTTCTTGCCGACAGGCACGCTGAACTCGCACTTGGGATAGGCCGCATAAGGCTCGTACTTGCGCAGGTCGTAATTCACCCCCGATCCTCGGAGCGTTGGCCCGCTCAGGCCGAAATTCACGGCATCTTCCGCGGAGATCACGGCAATCCCTTTGGTCCTCGCAAGCCAGATCCGGTTCTTTTCGAGGAACACGACGTACTCGTCGATCTTGGGAGGAAAGTAGTCCAGGAACTGGCGCAATTTGTTCAGGAGCGACGGGGTGAAGTCCCGCTCCACTCCGCCGATCCGGTACCAGCTCGTCGTCAACCGCGCGCCACAGAGTTCATCGAACCAGTCGAGCAGGATCTCGCGGTCGCGGAAGCAGTAGAAGAAGACCGTCATGGCGCCAATGTCGAGCGCCTGCGTGCCCAGCCAGAACTGGTGGCCGATGATCCGCTGTACCTCCGCGACGATCGTTCGCAGATACTCGGCCCGCTCCGGCACAGTGATGTTCATCAACTTCTCGACCGCCCGGCAGTAGGCAAAATTGTTGTACATGGCGCAGACGTAATCGAGGCGGTCCGTATGGGGAATGAACTGGTGGTAGGTGCCTTCCTCTGCGAGCTTTTCAACCCCGCGGTGGAGGAACCCCATCACCGGCGTGGACTTGACGAGCCGCTCCCCTTCCAACTCGAGGATGACTTTCAGCACTCCGTGGGTGCTCGGATGCTGCGGCCCCATGTTGAGAAGTAGCTCTTCCGTACGGAGCGTCGGGAGCGTGGCGCTCTCCGGATGTTCAGGATCGACTTTGTAAACGGTGGTCCGTTGGTCGTGGAGCTTCATCTTTATTTTTAGCGAACAGCGAGTAGCCGGCAGCAAATAGCTCTGAGCTGTTCGCTATGAGCTATTCGCGTTCATTCAAGAATTCAAATGTGTCGCGCCAGCCCTTGCCACGAAGCGGGAAGTCCTTTCGCAACGGATAGCCCTCGGTGTACTCATCCGGCATGAGAATCCGGCGCAGGTCGGGGTGGTTGCGGAACCGGACCCCCATCATGTCGTACACCTCGCGCTCCATGAAGTCGGCGCCCTTCCAAATATCGGTCAGGGAATCCACCACACAGTCAGACTCAGGCACACGCGCCTTCAGCCTGATGCGATGCCGCCTCCGGATGGAATAGAATTCATAGACTACTTCGAACCGCATCTCATCATCCGGCCAGTCTACCGAGCTGACGTGCACGATGTAATCGAAGTCCATCGTCGGGTCGTCATGAAGGAATCGGGCTACATCGTGCAGTGCCTCGCGTGTTACGGTCACGGCAACGTCCCCTCGCCATTCCACGGCTTTTACGAAGCCGGACGGGAACGTATCCTGAACTCGTTCGGCCAACCGATGCATCACCCTCTCACCCCTTACACTCTGACCTGCTCCGGCTGCTTGGTGAAGACCCGCTTCTGCATGATGCGTTCTTGCAGCTTAAGAATCCCGTCAAAGAGGGCCTCGGGAGTCGGCGGACAGCCGGGTACGTAAATGTCCACGGGAATGAATCGATCGACACCCTGCACGACGCTGTAACTGTCGTAAATGTTGCCCGAGGTGGCACAGGAGCCCATCGCGATCACATACTTGGGCTCCGGCATCTGGTCATAGATTTTCCGGATGACCGGCGCCATGCGGCGGCACACCGTGCCGGCGACGATCATCAGGTCGGACTGACGCGGGGAGGCTCGAAACACCCCGGCGCCATACCGGTCCATGTCGTACCGTGAAGATACTGCCGCGATCATTTCGATCGCACAGCAGGCCAGACCGAACGTCATGGGCCACAGAGACCCCTTGCGCGCCCAGTTGACCGCTTTCTCAACGGTGGTTGTGATGACGTCCGGCTGTCCATCCTTGTCGTGTCGTCCGAGTTGAATTAAACCCACAACAACCTCCAGAAGCTCTCAGCATTCAGCGATCAGCTTTCAGCTCGAACCGACGGCTGATGGCTGAGAGCTGATGGCTCACAATTAATCCCATTCCAATGCGCCCTTCCGCCAAGCATAGACGTAAGCGACTAAGAAGAGCGCGATGAAGATGAGCATCTCGACCAGGCCGATCAGCCCAACCTTGTCGAACACCACGGCCCAGGGATAAAGAAAGATCACTTCGATGTCGAAGATCACGAACAGCATGGCGAAGATGTAATACCGGACAGGGAACGGCATGCGAGCATCGGAGAAGGGCTCGCTCCCGCATTCGTATGCAGAGAGCTTTTCCGATTCGGGATACTTGGGCTGAACCAGATAACTGATGACTAAAGTAACGACCCCAAACGCGAGCGCGATCACGATGAACAGCAAGATGGGAAAATATCTCGCTAAATAGTCAAGGAGCACGCCCGCACCGTCCATCCCACCCCCCCACCCAACACCTTGACTTACCGTGTGGAGCTGGCAATCTTAGGCTTTCAAGATTTCCAATAGCAAGCGAACAAAGGACCTACCGGACCAGACCCGAAAGTCCTAGCCTTCGCATTAAACTGACAGCTTTCAGCTAAACGCCGACTTGCGACAAGCCGGTATGTATGAATGCGGGCTAAAAGTACTATGCGCCGATTACGATTGCCGGTCGCCGCGTCGCTGCATGAGATCCGGAGAGGTTCGCAAGCGGGTTGGAAATGGTTCTTTGCTGGCATCCCATTCGGCAACAAGAGATGAAAAGGCCTTCACCTTCTTTCTACGAGGAATTTGGGTATCGATACGGCGTTTCTTTGGTGCCGGAACGGCGTCGGGACGATCGCTGTCGGGCATCGTATCCTGTCGCGTAGCCAAGGGCTGCTCTCCTTGTTCCCGATAAAACTCATCGCAGCGCAAAGGAGAATCGGCGAGGGTCTTTGGGGTACCTTACCATCCGAAAAAGAGACGAGTCAAAAGTCAGGACGCCCGCCAAATTCCTTGACAACCCAGCATGATTTGCTATGGTTTGCATGTTCGGTTATCTCATGCCAACGACCAGACTGACATTCCTTGTAATCACCACGGGCGCCGCCCTCGTTTGGACGCTCGCCCCTGTCGACTTTTTTCCTGCTCATGCTCAAGATGCCTCCAGTGTCCGGCTGGGTGAAGCTGCCTTGACCTTTGCTGCTGGATCGATCCGTCAGACAATTCCTCAAGACGGGGTGGTGAACCCTGTTACAGGCGATAACCAGACGAGCGGTAATCGCATGCTGCTCGGGAGCGGGGACTCCCTCTATCTCAGGATGAAAAGCACCAGCGACGTGTCCGTGGGGGATCTCTACGCCGTTTTCAAGCGGGTCCACAAGGTCTTCCATCCGGCAACCAGCCAGTACCTGGGGTATGTGGTCAACGTCCTCGGCATCGTGCGTGTAACCCAGGTCGATCCCGATCTTCTTACAGTCACGATGGTTCGTGCGTATGGCCCGATTTCGCCCGGTGATCCGGTCGTGCGTTTTGTTCCACCGGCCCTGAGCGAGCCCGGTGAGGAGTCGCGGGTGGCGGGTGATGTCCACGGCATGGTCGTGGATCTTCAATCGGACAAGAACATGACCCTCATTGCACGGTGGAATATCGTCTATCTCGACCGGGGACGGGAAGATGGGCTGAGACCGGGCGATCTCCTTGAAGTGTTCCGGGTGAGTTCAGGGCTGCCGCGACGGGTCGTCGGGGAACTTAAAGTCCTGTCGACAGAAGACCGCTTGGCCACCGCGTTTGTCACCCGATCAACTTCGCAAATCCTGCGAGGGGACCGTTTCACATCGGTGATGAGCAATCCGAGCATGCTCAAGGCCGACCCTGGTACGGCGCATACAGGCGTGGCAGAAATCCGGGAAACACCGGCCACAACGCCGGCGTCTATAGCGCCGGCAAAAGTAACCTCTGGGCTCACCATTCAACGCATTGGCAGACAGACACGTATCAGCCTGGACGAACTCGTCGACCAGCTTGAATACGAATCGGGTGAAGCAACCGTTAAGCCGCAGTCATACGGAATTCTGAGCCAGATCGCGGAATATCTCAAGACGGAAGTCGGCGTCGACGACAAGCTGATTCGTGTAGAGGGACACGCGGACAATGTCGAGATCGGGCCGTCACTCAAGTCGCTCTATCCGACGAACTGGGAATTGTCGAAAGCTCGTGCCACAGGCATCATTCGCTATCTGGTGGAGAAGGGTGGTATCGATTCCGCCAAGCTTTCCGCGGTCGGATATGGCGATACCAAACCGGTCGCGTCCAACGCTACCGAAGAGGGACGCCGGAAGAATCGACGAATCGAGATCGTCTTCTCGTCACCCGAACCTGTACCGAGCCCAAATACGGTGAACCAACCAACAAGCCCGGAAGAGTCGGCCGTGAGTCTGTCTCGTATCGGTTCATCGCCAGTTTCGGAGTCGGCCATGCCACCGGCTCAGTCACCGGCTATTTCAGCCGAAGCGCCGGATACAGCGGCTGTCGGGTCCCCGCCCGCAGCAGATGTTGAATCGCCGAGGCCGGACGCAGCTATAGGAGCCGGAGAAAATCTTGCGCCTCAGCTTGATTCGAAAATAGAACAGCCTCCTGCTTCCCAGCCTCAGCCCTAACTCCCTGACCAGTCTCCCAGTCCCTCACCGGCAGTTCAAGACCCAAGAGGAAGGTCAGCATTCTCGTGAGTGACCCATGCTCTTCGTGCAGATTGTCCGGGGCTGAGGTAGCTTGCTAGAATGGCGCATGTCTCTGCCACAGACCGAGCTGCAGGGCCAGCCCCATGGGCCGTTGCCACCCTTGTATGCCGAAGTGATCGTACCGCGTCACCTGCGGCGGTCATTCACCTACCTTGTCCCACCGCACTTGCGGACATGCGACAGCCTGGTCGGTCAGCGAGTGCTCGTCCCTTTTGCGGGCAATCGGCTGCACGGTCTCGTGGTGGCGTTAAGCTCACGGCCTCCGGCCGGTCTTTTAAGCGGGCGACTGAGGGAGATCGTGTCGTTTGCGACGGGGCAGACCGGTGGAGAGCCCGATGCGCCCCTCCTCGAACTGTCCCGACAGATCTCAGAGAACTATCTGGTTCCCTGGGGACAATGTTTGAGGTTAGTGTTCCCACCACCACAACCTGCTAAGCCAGCGCGCCAGACTTACCTGCTGACCGACGCGGGGCACATGGCCCTGGGATCGGGAGATCGCTTATCCGCACCAGCGCAAGACCTCCTCAGCCGCCTGGCTCGGCGGAAGTCCGGTTTGTCACTGACCACCCTTCAGCAAGGAGGGGGGGCGAACCTCCGGAGGACTCTGGCGGTATTGAGAAAGAAGGGGTGGATTTCCGAGCGCGAAGCCATTGGCGCCGCTCGCCGGATCGGAACGGAACGCGGCCGTAAATCCGATCTGGCTGACCCATCGTCTCAGAGAGACAGGGACCAGGAAGAAGGTCCATGTCCGATCACAACATCGCGCGATCCTTCCCGGTTGGCACATCTTTCCCAATGGCTCGACCGCCGGAGGGACAGGCCCTTGCTACTCCATTCGTCGCTGGCTCATCGGATGGCTTGCTTGACGTATATGGTTAGAGAGGTTGTTGCGCGTGATCGAACCGTCTTGGTCGTGACGGGAGAGACGGCTTGGGCGGCCTGGATCGCTCGACAGTTCGAACACGCCTGGGGCAGCCGTCTTGCGCTCGTCCACAGTGGCCTGTCTCTTCAGGAAAGAGGCGATGCCTGGACGCGCATCGCCTCCGGCTCGGTACGCCTTGTCGTCGGGACCCGTTCGGCGGTCTTTGCTCCTCTCCGCAACCTGGGGCTGGTGTGGGTGGACGGCGAAGAAGATCCATCGCTTAAGGAAGAGCAGGAGCCGCACTACCACGCGCGCTGGGTTGCCTGGTCACGCGCCCGGCAGGAGAGGACGCTGTGCGTGTTAGGATCGAGCCATCCATCGCTGGAGACACAAGACTGGGCGAAGAACACGGGAGAAACCTTCACGTTGCCGGTGCCCCAGGAGACCCGACCCACGATCGAACTGGTTGATCTCCGACGATTCCCGCGCGGAACCCTCGTAACGCCGCCGATGGTCGACGGCATTCGAAGCGCATTGGACCGGCGAGCCGGTGCGGTGCTCTTTCTCAACCGCAAAGGTTATGCGGGAGCGTTGATCTGCCGCGAGTGTGGAGAGGTTCCTCGATGCCCAAGATGCAGCGTGACCTTCACGTATCACCGGCAAGCCGGTCGGCTTGCCTGTCGGTATTGTGGAAACACCGTAGCCTTGCCGGATACCTGTCCCGCCTGTACCGCACCCCGGCTTGAACCGGTGGGCGCGGGAACGGAGCGGCTGGAAGAGGAACTTGGGCGATTGTTTCCCACCGCGCGAATCGCTCGTTTCGATCGTGACACGGTCCGGCGTTCGTCCCAAAGCTCGGCACTCAGACGACGCCTCTGGACAGGAGAGATCGATATTCTGGTAGGTACACAGATGCTGTTCCAGCAGGGGCCATTGCCGCGTGCGGGATTCGTCGGGGTGCCATTGGCTGATTCCGGCTTGCACGCCCCCGATTTCCGCTCTGCTGAACGTACTTACCACACACTCCTCGACGCCGTTGGCCTCGCCGGGTCTGAGGGGAACGTGGTCGTGCAAACGCTCTTGCCCGGCCACCATGCAATCCAAGCGGTCGCCACGGGTAACCCCGCGCTGTTCGCCGATGTCGAGCTGAGCTTTCGCGAGGCCTTGGGCTATCCTCCCTATGCACACCTGATCAGCCTCCTGGTCTCTGGAAAACATGCCGAACAGGTCGAGACAGCCGCTGCGCATTGGGTAGACCTCTTGCAGGCCGAAGCGGACGCTATTTCGGCATCCACAGACCCTCCAACCGGTCAACGCAGATCATCCGTTCACGAAGGGGGCGCAGGTGCGGCCATCATCCTGGGGCCGGTGCCGGCCCCTGTGCCAAAGCTGCGCGGCCGACATCGTTGGCATGTGTTGGTGAAATCCGCACGACGAGAACTCGCTCACCGAGTGGTACGAGCAACGCTCGAACAAATCGAGAACCAATTCAGGCGGAAGGACCTGCGATTCGACGTGGACGTAGATCCGGTGGCGATCGGGTAAGTTCAGCTATCGGCGCGACGACTCCTCGCGTGCTTCCCGTCCTTCTTCCCCACCGGCGGTGCGCTCGAGCTGGACGGCGCTGGCGCAGCCAGCCGGCGCGCCCTCTTGAACAGGCCGAACGCAAACGTTGTCCAGAAGACGGAGGAAAAGAGGCCGAAGAGGACGGCATTGAGAATCTCGCCCATCTGCTCATCGGTTGGTTGGGCCGTCGCCGCCCGAATCTGCGCCATCGTCACAATGGGCCACATCAGGCTCTCCAATCCCAGCAACAGCGTCGACCATGCCCACACAAGGCCGATCGTCGTTCCCTGCCATACCAGAAGCCCTGCGATGGACAGGCCGATGGCCACGCTCCACCAAATGGGCAGGGCGCCGCAGATGATCCAGAAGCCGACCGTGACTACAAGGCTGCCGAGTACGGCATTGAGCTGTGGAGTCCGCATGGGGATTGGCTAGAGGTTAGTGGAAAGTGGTGAGTAGTGAGTGGCTGGTGGAAAGACGGCCGCCCGTCCAATTTCGTTAGGACGCCAACTCGGCTTGAGCAGCATCGAGCAAGGCTTTCATCTCGAACGGCTTCTGCAGTGTGCGGCGGGCACCGAGCATCTTGGCGACGTCGAGAAAGTTGAGGATGCCGATCATATCGCTGCCGCCCGTGATCGCGATGATCTTAGCGGAAGGAAACTCGCGCCGCAACGTCATGATGCTTTCCAGCCCGTCCTGGTCCGGCATCAGGATATCCATGATGACAAGATCGCTTGGCCGCTGCCTATAGGCGTGCAACCCTTCCCGGCCATCACGGGCTTCGCTCACCTCGTATCCGGCCTGTTCGAGCGTGTCGCGGATCAGCTTGCGAATTTGATCTTCGTCATCAACCACCAGTATGGATGGCATCAAGTTCCTCTACCTCTTGCACTACCAGCGAGCGACCATTAAGAGACGCACGACCGTTGGTCCGGACCGGACCATCCAACACACGGCGGACGGCAAACGCCACGTCTTTCCGGACCAGCGGCCTCCCCAGGCATCCGCAGATGCCCGCCTGGCTGCCCCAATCTGCCGGCACCGTCCGCAACGAATCTGAACACAGAAGAATGGGGAGGTCGGGCCTGATCTTCAGCAATTCATGCGTCAGCGCTTCCCCTGTCACGTTGAGCATGGTCTGAGCAGCGATGACCAAATCGAACCGCTGGGGAGCCGACCGAAACGCCCGAAGCGCGTCCTGAGGATGCGCGCGAACCACCACGTGGTACCCAAGTGAGTCTAGCATCTCGCATCCCAACCGGGCAAGCGACTCGTCATCTTCGACGAAGAGAATACATTCATGGCCGCGAGGGAGGGGTTCTTCGGTAGTAACCGCAACCGGTTCGTGGACCGGCAATGCCGGCAAGTACATCTCCACGGTCGTACTCTGCCCCGTACAACCCTCGATGCGCAGCGTGCCGCCATGGCCGATCACGATGCCGTGCACAACGGCGAGCCCCATACCGGTCCCTTGGCCGACCGGCTTTGTCGTGAAAAACGGATCGATGCCCCGGTTCTTTCCGTCGAAGTCCAGGCGGCGGCTTGTGTTCTTGACGGTGAGCCGCACATACCGTCCTGGCGCGGGCATGTCGGGGCCTGTGTGATCTTCCGGCGAAATGGATACATCATCGAGCCAGATATCCAAGGCACCGCCCGTCATACGCATCGCCTGCTCCGCGTTCGTCCAAAGGTTCAGGAGCGCCTGATGTATCTGCGCCGGGTCCGCCGAGACCGGTGCGGTTGCCGTTGCAACGCGCTCGCACAGTTCGATCGTGCCCGGCAAGGTCGGTTTGAGCAGCTTCAGTGCCTCCTTGAGAAGCAGATGCAACGACAGTGGGCGCTTCGTCTGCTCGGTTTGCCGGCTGAATGTCAGCAATTGGCAGACCAGTTCGCGGGCTCGCCGTCCGGCAACCACGACCTGCTCGATCTGCGCGTGGGCTTTGCTGTCGGAGGGGATTTTCGGCAGCGCCAATTCGCTGAATCCCAGAATCGCCGTCAGGCTGTTATTGAACTCGTGTGCGATCCCCCCCGCCAGTGCTCCCATGGCTTCCATCTTCTGGAAATGGCGAACCTGCGCCTCCAGCCGAGCCCGTTCGTCTTCAGCCCGTTTACGCTCGGTGACGTCGGTGACCGTACCGATGTAACCCGTGACCTCGTCGGCATGGTTGTGCAACGCGGTGGCTTGTCCGTGAAGCCAACTCACTTGTCCATCCGGTCGCTGGAATTTGAAATCGGCACAGAAAGCGCCGCCCTCGCGAGTGGAATGAGACCAAGCCTCGAGCACTCGCGCGCGATCATCCGGATGCACCGCATGAGCCCACCCCTGGCCGCTGGCTTCCTGTGGGGTGAGCCCGGCCAACTCACACCACCGTTCGTTCACATAGAGATAGTTCCCTTGCAGGTCGGTCGTGAAAATTCCGACCGGGACTTGGCTGGCCAACGTACGCAACCGCGCCTCGCTGGTCCGCATAGCCTGTTCCATTTCGTGACGGTCCGAGACGTCGGTGAGAACCCAGATGAACTCCGTAACCGTGCCTCGATCATTGCGGACCGGTGACAGCGTAACCTCGTTCCAAAACGAGGTCCCGTCCTTCCGATAATGGCGGATGATGGTCCGACAGGGCCGGCCCTCCCTGAGTGCGGCAGCCAGCTTGTCTGCTGCAACCGGATCGGTGTCGGGTCCGGCGAGGAAGCTCGGAGACAGCCCCAATACCTCGTCGGCCATATAGCGGGTCAGCAGGAGGAAGGCGGGATTGGCGAACAAGATCGGATGGTGCGGTCGGCGAGCGTCAGTGACGAACATGCCTTTACTCGTGGCGGCCACGGCACGCTCGCGGATTCTGGCTTGGGCCCGCTCATCGGCAAGACGGCGGCTCGTCCAGATCAGGGCCAGCAGAAGCGGCGCCGTCACGAAGGCCACGACGGGGCCCAGTTTCCGCAGGACCGTCCGGACCGGAGCCATGACATCTCGCTTGTCCATCCGCACCAATACCCGCCATTGCGGACCTTCGAATTGGCCGGTGCCTTGTGTCTGCGCATAGCCCGTAACGACCGGCACCCGCCGGTGAACGTGAGTTTCTTCCACGTAACCGGGTTGGCCGGACTCACTCAGACGCGTGGAGGGCAACCCCTTGTCTACCGGATTCGGGTTGCCTGTGAAAGACAAGGCCGAATCGATGAAGGCGTCTCCCCGGCGAGTCAGAATCTGGTATTCGATAGCCCCAGGCAAGCCATGGCTTCGTTGGAACTCATGAAGAGTCCTCGTCACAACCTCTTCCAGAGCGGGGAGCGCAACTCGCGTCGAGACGAAGCCCAACGTCTCTCCCTGCGTACCTCGGATCGGTGCGGTGAACGCTACGGCATCGACGCCTCCTGCCGCGACGATATTGGGCACCACGTCACCGGCCTGCCCGGTCTCGCTCTTACGCAAGAGGGAAGGCCACATGGCGTTCAACTGTACACCGACCGTCGCAGGATCGGTAGCGACCGTGATCCTCCCTTGGGCATCCGTCACGCCCAGCCAAAGATAAACGGGGTACGCCCGCTTCAATGCAGATAGATAGCCGAGAATACGATCGGGGTCATTCGGAGATGAGGCGATCGCTTCCGTCATGACCTGGACATCGCCGTACCGCTCGAAGAGGACGAGGTCGAGTTTGTGCGCGATATCCGCCGCGGTCAGCGATAAGGCTTGCCCGGTGCGATCCACCAGTTGACCCTCCGCGTAGTAGAGCCCAATCACACCTATAGCCAGCACGGCGACCATGACGGCGGAGATAAGCGCCACGACAAACTTGGAAGAAGCAATCCAGGATAGTCTCATGTTTCGCGAATGTTCGCGGCTGAGATGAAATCGATTCCAGCGCACGGGCATGAACACGTGCTTAGGGTACTGCGAAGCTCTTCCTGGCGGAAGAGAAGAGAGTAAAAGAGAGGGAAATATTTCAGCCCTGCAAGGATAGGGCTACTCGGACCTACATAAATGCTGGCATTAGCCCTGGCGTTTCACGAAGAACGCTGCGGCCTGCGCCCGCCGGGTGACGCGCAGTTTCTGAAAGACGTTGGCGAGGTAGTTCTTCACCGTCTTATCGCTGAGACTGAGATCGGTCGCGATCTCCTTATTGGTTTTGCCTTCCGCGACAAGCGCCAATACCCGTTCCTCTTGCGCCGAGAGCGCATCGGTCTGGGTCGGTGAGACCGTACCGCGCTGCATCTTGATCCATGTGAGCGCCCGCTCGGTGACCGATGGATCGAGGATCGATCGACCGTCGGCAACGGTGTGGATCGCGCGGACGAGCGCGGTCGAATCAATCTCCTTCAAAAGGTAGCCCTGCGCGCCGGCCAACACGGCCGCCAGCAGGGAATCGTCATCGGCATACGAAGTCAGGAACACCACTCGTGTCTCGCGGCGCTGGGCCAGGATGTCGCGGCAAGCCTCGACGCCTGACCCATCAGGAAGGCGGACATCCATCAGGACGACGTCGGGTTTGAGGCGGAAGGCTTCGCGCACGGCATCGGCCATAGTGGAAGCCTCGCCGGCGATAGTGATTCCGTTGGCCTTGGTCAGGACCGTGCGGAGGCCGACCCGCACCACCTCGTGGTCATCCACCAGCAGCACGCGGAGGGTTTTGGCTTTAGCTACGGGCATAGGAGTTCTCCTTCGGAAGGTCGAGCATCACGCAGGTGCCTTTGTTCGGCCTGGAGGACACGGAGAGGGTCCCGCCGACTTTGTGCGCACGCGAGGCCATGTTGGCAAGGCCGTGGCCGGTTCTTCCCATCTTGGTCGCGTTGAACCCCACGCCGTTGTCGCGGATGGTCAGGCGCACGCACCGTTTCAGCAAGCGCAGCGACACGGTCGCGCGCTTTGCCCGGCCATGGCGGAGGCTGTTGCTTACCGCCTCCTTCACGATGTTCAACAGGTGCAAGGCCTGTTCCTTGGTGACGGCGTGGCCCACAGCCGGGTCCACGGAGACATGGAATTTCGTGGCATAGGGTTGTGCCAGGGCCGCGACCATATTTTGGAGTATGCCGGGAAGATCGTCCGTCTGCCGCAACTCGGACTCCAAGCCCGTGATGAACGCACGGATCTCCCGCATCAGGCTGTTCAACTGCCTGATGGCATGGTCGAGCGCCATGGCAGCCTTTTTGCGCTGCTGTCCTAAAAGAGGTTTGCACGCTTCGAGACCCAGCCCGACCGCATAGAGCGATTGCAGGATGCCGTCGTGCAGATCCTGACCGATCCGCTCACGCTCTTCGAGCGCCTTCCGGAGATCGGTCTCGCGTTGCACGAGCGCTTCGGCGGCTTGCTTGCGTTCGGTAATGTCCTCGGAGATCGAAAGGATGTATGCGGGACGTTGGTCCGGTCCGGGAATGGCGATCTTCCTGGTATGAAACACGCGCGGGCCTCGGTTCTTGGTCTCTATCACCTGATCCGGGAGCGTCTTCGCGCCTCCTGCCGACAGCACATCAAGATCATCTGCGAATAAGGCATCGGCTTGGGCTTCGGGAAACAGGTCGTACACGGTCTTTCCGATCATGTCTGTTCGGGGAATGCCCAAGAACTCTTCGCTGGCCTTGTTCGCGCTGATGAATCGCAACTCTTTCGCTTCCTTGACGAGAATCATGTGAGGAATATTCTCCACGACGGACTGGAGAAAGGCATAGGTGCGGCGCAGTTCCTCTTCCGCCTGCTTGCGGTCGGTGATGTCGCGGCAGACCACCACGCTGCCGATGATGTGGCCCTTGTCGAGCAGGGGAGCGCTCACATATTCGACCGGCAGGGGCGTGCCGTCCTTGCGCCAGAAAACCTCATTGGTGTGAAGGTGCGTCAGCCCATCCTTGAAGGCTGCGTAGATCGGACACTCCTCGACCGGAGAGGGGGTCCCGTCCGCGCGGGTGTTATGCCACCGCGCGTGCCCGGGCTGGCCGATCATGTCCTCCACCCGCCACCCCAACATCTTCGCCATGGCGGGATTGGCAAAGGTCACTCTGCCGTCCAGGTCCAGGCCGAAAATCCCTTCGCCCGCCGAGGTCAGAATCAGTTCCAGGCGCCGCGCCAACTGGGCCAACGCCGATTCCGACCGGTGACGCTCGATGGCGATCTGCGTCAGGTGGGTCATCCGGTCGATCATCCGCAAATCGTCCGGCATCGGCTCGCTCGGTTCTCGGTAATACAGGGCAAACGTGCCGAGGAGAGCACCGGAGGCCGACACAATCGGCGTGGACCAGCAGGCCCCCAATCCATACCGCCTGGCCACCTCGCGGAAGTCTTTCCATAAGGGGTCGGTGGCGATGTCGGACACGATCACTCGTTCCTTGCGATGGGCCGCTGTGCCGCAGGACCCGACGGAGGGACCAATGGCCAGTCCGTCCACGAGTTGGTTATACGAGTCCGGCAGGCTGGGCGCTGCTCCATGCCGTAAGTGGAGCCCGTCGTCATCCATCAACAAAATCGAGCACAGCATCTTCTCGGTGAGCGTCTCGACTTGTCTTGCCAGAAGGTCCAGCACGTCGGCGAGAGGATTGCCTCGCGCGATCGCTTCGAGGATGCGCTTCTCCGCTTCCAAGAGTTGCTCCGCCCGTTTGCGTTCGGTCGCATCAAGCACATACCCCTCATAATGTGTGATACGGCCCTCCGCATCGCGCACGACCACCGTGTAGTCATCCAGCCACCGCACTGCGCCGTCCGATCGCACAATTCGGTAGTGCTGTCCGAACCGGACCACACCCTCGGCGCTCTGTGCCGCCACTTCGCCGGCTACGCGCTTCAGGTCGTTCGGATAGACCACCGTGCTGTAGGACACGCGCCCGCTGGTGAAATCCTCACTCGTGTAGCCGAAGAGGCCCACGGCATTCGGCGAGGCATATTCAACCGGCCACCCTTCGCAGGCGATCCACCGAAACACCACCACCGGACCGCCGATGAACAACTGGCGCTCCCGCGCCAATGTCTGTTCACGCTTCTGCAACTCGGCGAGATGCTCCAGCTTTTGCAACCCCAGGGTCACGTGTGCGGCGGCCCTCCCGACAAACGCCAGTTCCTCTCCCGTCCACATCCGCCGCTGGGTGACTTGATTGAGAACCAACACGTGAAATCCGGCCGGGCGTTGATCGCCGGTTGGCCGAAACGCAAACGGATACCACAGCAGGCTCTTGATGCTCATCTGCCGATGGAGGATCTCTCCCGACCCGTCGCGCAGGAAATGCGGGGTCATGTCGTCATCGTGACTGACCAACGGGCGGTGCGTCTCGTACAGGTAGCGGGCTCCGTCCCGGAACAACTCCAGGGGATAGGTTGCGACCGTCGGCGTCACCCCCGGCGATTCCGGATTGAGCCACTCGCAGAGGCCGATGGCCAGATCTTGAGCCAAGTCCACGTCATAGATGAGACAGCGGTCCACGTTCAGGGTCTTCCCCACAATGTCCACCATCCGTTGCAACATGCCGGTGCAGTCGTCCTCCTGGGCAATGGTCTGGGCCACTGCGTTGAGAGCCTGCACATAGGAGAGATGATCCCGCAGCGCCTCCTCTGCTTGTATTCGATCGGTGACATCGATTGCCACGCCGCCGAGCAGGGGGGAGGCCCGATCATCGAGCCGAACGGGAAATTTCGAGACGAGCCAATGGCGGACCTCGCCGTCGCGAACGGTCTTCTCGATCCTGTGCAGCGGGGCATTCTGCGTCAGGACGATCCGATCGTGCTCGACGAGCATGGCCGCCAACTCCGGCGGAAAGAGCTCCTCGGCGGTTTTCATGTACCAGTCGTCGTGTGTCAGGTTGAGGAGGTCTTCGAATCGCTGATTGACGTAAGTGTGGCGTCCCTCGGCGTCCTTCATGAAAGCGACGGCCGGCAGGTGTTGCATGAAGGCGGCGAATCGCGCTTGGCTCCGCCGGAGGGCCTCCTCCGTTTGCCTGCGCTCGGTTACGTCGCGCGAGTTGATTACGATGCAGGGGTTGCCCTTGGGGTCCTGGGTCATCGTTCCGAAGGACTCGATCGCGCGCCACGATCCATCCTGATGGCGGAATCGGCATTCCATCGAGTGGGTGACGCCGGGATTCCCCAGGACGTTCCGCAAGACCTCCCGCGCGTGGGGCCCGTCCTCGGGGTGGAGCAATTCGAAGGCGCTGCGTCCGACGCGATCGGACGGGTGCCACCCCAAGACTCGCTGGAGCGAAGGACTTTGGTACCGAACGGTTCCATCTGGTGCAAGGATGGTGATGATGTCCAGGGAATGTTCGATGAGCGCGCGGAAATGTTCTTCGTTCTTCCGCAATGTGTTCTCGGCGCTCGCCCGATCCAAGGCGTTGGCGAAGATCGTTCCCACTAGACGGAGGAGGGTGATCGTGTCCTCAGACCAGGTGCGCTCTGCCCGGACCGAGTCAAAGCCGACGAACCCGAGCAATTCGTTGCGCAACACGATCGGCACGCAGAGCATGGATTGGATTCCTTCGGCTTGGAACTCTTGCCTTTCCGCCGCCGCTTCGGGAGGCAGATCCATCACTCGCGGGATGTGCACCGCTTCATGGCGGCGGTAACGTTCCATGACCCAGGGAAATGCCGCGGTAGGAAGTTGTTGGAGCCGCTCGATCTGCGGGCTGATGCCGGGGGCGCACCACTCATGCGTGTTATCCATCGTGGTGCCGTGATTGCGAACTTGAAAAAGGTAGCTCCGATCGGCCTGGACGAATTCGCCGATCATCCTGAGCGCCCGGTTGAATCCCTGGTCGATCTCGGCGAGAGGCACGTTGATGAACTCGGCGGAGATTTGCGCGAGCAGGTTTTCGAAGGCCAGCCGATGACGCAATGATTCGGTCTGACGTTCCCGCTCCTGGATCGTCTCGTGCAAGCGATCGCTTTGATCCGCGACAATCTGCTCGTGCGTATCGAGGAGTTGTTCCAAGGCCACCACCTGGGCCTTGAGGCGCTCGATTTCCTTAGTCGCGTCATCGAGGGTCATGGTGGCTGGCATGGGAATCCTCACTCTCTTGTCCGGCTGGTCTCGGTGAAGGCCTGAGTTTCGTGAAACGGAAGGAGGGCGACCTTGGCGGCTAACGCGAGCGCCTTGAACGAGTCGGCCGTGTCCGGCGGCATCGAGACAGACGTGAATAAGAGCATCGCGTAGAGGTTGCCGCATGGCAGCATAGCCCCGCCTCCGAGGACCGACTTGACTCCATAGCGGCGGACAAAGTCCTGTTGGATCGGCATGTGCGGGCTGCCCTCCGCTTCCGGTACATAAAAGACGTTGTACGTGCGTGCCATCTCCACGCGCACCAAGTCGGGCGATGAGCGCAGCACCGCGCTGAACTCCACTCCAAATTGCGACATCATGTGCGCGATCATCGGAAACTGCGAGGAAAACCCGGCTTCAACCATCGGGATCGCCTGGTAGCGGGCGGAGGTGCGGCGGTCGTTCCAGGTCGTTTCGAGGCCGGCTGAGGCCAGTAGCGTGAAACATTTCAGACCGGGGGGCGCCACGGGCTGCCCGATCCGGCCGAGGGCGAACTGTTGAAGTGACGCCGGTAGTTGGTCGTAGGGGTGCGTCTTGAAGAGCCGGACGAGGAGGCAGTGGCGTTCTCCGCTCTGCGGATCCGCCAGGTGGTCATAGAGGTAACGCACGATCCGTCCGGCTGCTTCTTCCATCGTCGTCGCGTCACGTCCGCATTTGCGCAATGCTGCCGTGCACTGGCTCATGTCTTTCAACGAGAAGGATCGCAAATCGTGGTGGGGCGTAACCTGGGACAGGCGCTTCATGGAATCGTCCGTGCGGGAACCGTTATCGTCTGGACGGGCTGCTCGGTCTGATGTGTCGGGTTGAGGAGGCGAACTGGCCAAGAAGGCAATCGAAGCGTCCATCTCGGTCCCGCTGGAAGGTCTTCGTTGACAGAGTGTGCTACGAGGCGGTGAGAATGTCCAGACGGAAAATTGCCGAGCAGGGAAAGCGTCCCGCGTCTCCCGAAGCGGTCAACGTCGCGTAGAGAGAAATTTGGTGCCGAAGGCGGGACTTGAACCCGCACGGGTTACCCCACACGCCCCTCAAACGTGCGTGTCTGCCATTCCACCACTTCGGCACTTAGTGGTTCGAGCGAGTAGCCAATAGCTCACAGAGAGTAGCTCGGAGCTGTTCGCTACCGGCATTTTTTCAGAGAGCGAACTGCATTATAGAAGTGGGCCAAAATTCTTGTCAATGAAGGGCCCATCCGGTAGAATTCATTTTGCATCCGGAATCGACCGCACGGTGATCGGGACATACGTGTTGACCCCCGTCCTCGCTCCCCTGACATGCATGACCGACCAAAGTGGCAGGAAAGTGGCCGCCTTTTTCGACCTCGATAATACGCTGCTTCCTGGAGAGCCCAGCGAGGTCGGCTTCTTCCGGTACTTGAGAGCCCGGCGCGTCGTCGGGTGGAGGGAGATCGGCCTCAGCATCGGGTGGCTCCTCCATCAGGCCCCGCCGCTCTCGCTTCAGCCGTTGCGCGAACGCAAGCTGTATTTGGCCGGCAAGCAGCCAGCCGCGATCGAACCCCTGGCGGTGGAATTTTGTCACACCGCACTCATCCCGCGCCTGTCTCGAGAAGGAGTAGCGAGATTGGATGAGCACCGGCGGGCCGGCCATCAGGTGGTGCTGGTGACAGGTTCCCTGGATTTTCTCATTGCTCCAATCGCCTCGTTGCTGGACGTCGCGCTGGTGCTGGCTGCCATGCCGGAACAGACGCTTCGCGGCTATACGGGATGGCTGCGACCACCCTTGCCGTACGGCGAGGGAAAGCGCCAATTGATTGTCAACCTGGCCCGTAAGGCCGGCCTCACGCTCCGCGAATCCTACGCGTACGGCGATAGTCCCGGCGATGTGGAGACGCTACAATCAGTGGGGCATCCGACGGTGGTGAATCCTATTCGGGGGATGGCACAGATCGCCCGTCGCCAAGGCTGGCCGATAGAGCGGTGGCGATAGCCACCGCAATTTCTCATTTGAAATCAGTAGTGTCCCAACGTTGATGCCCTGTATCTCGCTAACATGCTGAGCACA
>JBBIQV010000028.1:0-41518 GCA_037442105.1 Nitrospiraceae bacterium
TCGGTGTAATGGCTGGTTGCCGGAAACACCCACTGCCATCCCCATTCTCTGCCGGGGTCGGAGAAATAGGGTCGGGAATCATTTCTGGAGCAGATCGTTCCCAAATGTTCGATTGCAAGACCCGACCCCATCTCACTCGGATGCATGGCGCCCTCATACGGAGAGCTGAAAGCAGGACGCTGATGGCTGACCGTTTCCGTGTCTATCGCTGCGAATACCAGCGGAAGCCTTTGGTCTCAGTGAAAGCCGGTTTCGGGGCGCCGCCGGGCTTTTCGAGCAGGAGCACTTTGAAGTCGATCAGGCCGAACCAGGCGGGATCGGCGATGTCGTGGTAGTGGCAGCCCTGGAGCTTAGGCAGCATATCTCCCAAGGCCTGTTTGAGTTCGCGTTCCGTATAAACATGGACTGCGAAGGGTTTCCCCAGGGCCTGACAGAACCGTTGGATTGTATAGGCAGCGCCGGTGCAGAGCACCTTGGTGTCCGGTTTGATTCCCAGAAATTGGGGGAGCGGTAGGTATCGTTCCTGAAAGCCCAGCCAGCGAACAGCTTGGCGCAGATGGCTATACTGGACTTCGTATTCGGTGTGGCCAGGCAGTTTGACCGGAGCCGGCCAACCCTCTTCGATGCCGAACTCCGTGAGGAAAGCCCGACCGCCCGGTTTCAATACCCGCCAGAGTTCCGCGACAAATCTGATCGGGCCGAGGTTGAAGATCATCTCTTCCGGCAGATCGGTGCCCAACGGCAATCGCAGGCGTCTGATCCAATCCAGTGCCTCCTGATGCTGCGGGGTATCGGCGCGTCCCTCGGTCATTTCCTGGCGCGAGAGTTTGACGGGCGTCATGTCCGCCATGTTCTCGTTGTCAATGACCAGGTCCACTGAGTTGTTCCTGAACGGCAGCCACTCTCCGTTGCCGTGGGTGCCGCTGCAGCTCCAGCCTCCCGCGCGGGCGCGGGTCATTTGGAGCTTGAGAAACGGCCTGGTGACATCCAACGAAACGTACGCGATGCCCTGCTTCTGAAACGGCAGGAGGTCCTGCCCCAATTCGCGGGCGACGTACCCAAGCCCTCCTCCCACTTCGACGATGACTTTCGGTTTCGGCACCAACCACCCGAGCCGCTGGAGTTGCTTCATCAGCAGCCGGCCGTAGGTCAAGCCGTTCAAGGCCTCGCTCGGCTCTCGGAACAGGTGGGAGACCGTCGTCTCGATCAGGTCGAAGTGCCCGTCATCTTCGCCGCTGTCTTTGAGGTCGTGGACGTGGAACTCGGCCAGGTGGTCTTCGCCCTCGAAGCCTTCCTGCCCGGACCAGCCTTCGCGAATCTGCTGGAGCAAGATATCCCACTTCGCTTTGTGCCGGTGGCCGCCTGGCGGCTCGGCGCCGAAGTAACAGAGTGAGTAGTTGGGCAGCGACCACCGCTCGAGGTGCCATTGCCCCGGCTGTCCATCCGGTCCGCAGACCCATTTGCCGTACTTTTCCAGGAGCGCGCCGACCGTGATGTGGCCGTTCATGGCCGCGAGCATTTCTATGCCGAGTCGGTTGAGCCGGACGAGGGGAAGGTTGTCGTCGAGCGGGGCCAGCCACCACTCGTTCTGCGTATGCTGGTAGGTGACAAGATCGGGGATGCGCCAGGCCAGCAGATTTAGGACGTCGCCGGTGAGGCTGAACGGTTCTTGGACGGCAACAACTGGTTTCATGGACAACGGTCCGATTCGGTGGATCGAAGCCTACACGAGACTGTGCGGTTCCCGCAAGAACCTGGACCGCGCGACAAAATTGTGTTTCCTCGGTGCTCACAGTCATGGCAGCAAGTCCACTGGCTCGGGGCGCGAGGTGAACGAAGAAAATCAAGAGCCCTTTACAATTGAGACGGGAAGGGCGGCTCAGTCACGACCAGGATCCCGCGCATGATGGGGTGCAAGCGGCAATGGTAGGCATAACGACCGGGTGGAAGGCCCTGGAGCGTATAGTTTCCATTCGGTTCGATAACGTCGGAATCGAACGCACACGCACCCCCGTCTTCCACGCATCCGTTATGAGTGATTGTGTGGTGCGTGGGGGTCGGATTCTCCCAACGGATCGGCATATGGGCTGCTACGTTTGCACTGGCCGGCACGAAATAGGGAGATCCGCTGTCGATCAGAATCTGGACCTGCGGGGACACGGCCAAGCTTGGCCACCGCCCCAAGGCCAGAAAGCAGGCGAGCGCGACGATAATGGTGAACGACTTCACGCAACTCCTTACGACGTGAGACGATGCTTGCTTTTTTCTCTCCCCTAATTTTAGATGCATGGTCGCAACAAAGGATTCGCGGGGAGCCATTCCTCGGCAAACACAACACATTTTACCATATGGTGCTTCTGGAGAATGTTCCGACGGGCGCCGGTTCCATCATTCACCACATCCGTCCCTGAGCCCGGAGAGAGAGGGTTGCAACACCCTGGCGGTTCATGCTAGATGGAGGCCGCAAAAATTCCGATGCCGCAAGGCGGCATAGCCGAGAGGAGGGAATGGATGGTGAAGAAAAAGAAACGGACTGCGATGAAGAAAGCTGCGAAGAGGAAGGCGATGCCGAATGTGCGCGCTAAGGCCAAAGCAAAGAAAGTAACGGCCAAGAAAGGCGCAAAGAAGGGGACCGCCGTCAGGCCCAAGAAGACAAAGAAGAAGGCCCCCAAGAAAGTTGCGGCCAAAGCTCCAAAGTCGACGAAAGCGCCCGCTGCCACTGAGCCCGCGCCTGTCGCGCCGAAGCCGCAGCTTCCGGCCGCGGAACCGCCGTCTCCAGACCTTGATGAGGAGATGCAGGAAGATCTCGATATGACCGAGGAGATCGATAACGAGATGCAGGAGGATCTCGCTCTGGAAGAGGATGACGACGATGACGTCGACTACCTCGAGAAGTCAGAGGATCTGCTCGACGATAACAACGATTATCGCAATAACTAGCCTGCATTATTCATGAACGCTTCTGCTGCAATCGCCTGCCCGCGACCCCGCAGTCCGGCGGTTTCGCCTGCTTGTGATCCGACAGATAGATGGCTGCCACCGCCTGAGGCCTGTTGCTTGGTGCCGGCAAGCAAGTCTCCGGGCGGGCAAGGCCGCTCTTCGTAGCTTCAAGCTGTCGGCCGGCAGCTAATTTGTCTGGAAGTTGCCTGTCGCGGCGGTACACCGGCAGTGAGCCCCCTGCATTCATGAGTCATTTCCTCTTTGTAGCCGGCGCTCTGCGCGAGCGGAGTTCGAGTGAAAGCGCCGAACTGCAGTTGGCGCACAACCTCTGGGGACTTTGCACCGGACTCATCCACGATAATTTGCAGAAATATCTGTCGCGTGATTCCTGCGGCCTGGTCTATGTACTGAAGGCGGGCATCTGTGCCCATTTTAAGATCGTCTCGGAGGTGCTGCCCTTTCAGCAGTTAGACGAGTTGGCGAAGGACGAATTGCGAACCGAGGCTAGGCACGGTTTTGTGCGGGTGGAGCTTCTCCGTCGCTGGGCATCCTCGCCGGCCGAGAGCCATGCCTTGTTGCAGCAGGTGCTTCAGATACCGGATCAGGCGGAACTGACCCGCCGACTCACGCTGGGAATGCATCGGTTGACCGACGAAGAGTACCGGGCCATACTGGCGAAACTCGGGTGAGAGACGGTGGCGAAATCGTAGCTCTGATGAAGCGACAACCGGAGAGACGATTAAATTCTCCGACCGGTCATCAGTTCGTAGGCGTCGTCGATCGTTCCGACTTCTTTGATCTCCACGTTCAGCTCGAATCCCAGGCGAGTCAGATCCCAGCGCGAGTCGTGAAGTTGGCCGGCTGGAACGAGAATGGTGCGGCACCCTTCGCGGGCCGCAGCCCGCACCTTATCCGGAATCGCTCCCACATGACCGATTGCGCCGTCCGGCTGAATGGTGCCTGTCAAGGCCATACCTCGCCGGACGGACTCCCCTTTGAACATCGCAATCAATCCCACGGCCATCGCCGCACCGGCACTTGGGCCGTCGCTAGCGGTCGGCAGGTAAGCGATACCTTGTACGGTTACCGTACCGGTATGAGTGAGGGAGGGGGTACGTTCGATCGCATAGCGGAAGGCTACGACCAACGAATCGAGATTTTCTTTTCCCAAGATGACTCCACCTTGCCTCCACTGAAGGGCGATGGGATCCGGCGAGGTCTTCTGGTCCCAGTGGAAGAGCATGATCTCGAATACGCCCTGGTCGTTCGATCGAAAGGCGGCCAAGACCGGTACTTCCACGAGGAACTCCCCGGCGGCCGGCGATATGAGCATAGTCAGTGTCAGCAGAACGGCCATCAAAGGCAGGAAACAACGTGAGTGAATTGCCTGACCAGACTGTCGAGACATACGCGTTCTCCCCTCTTGGTCTTGAGCGATATTGTAAGAGATGGGGACCTAAGCACCAACGTTTTGCCGGAATTGTGCGTTGCATCCATGCCTTGTGGTTTTATGTAAGAAACAGCATGCGTGCGATGTTTTGGGCCTGGCTCGTAGTGACGGCGATGGTGCTATCGCCCGTATGTGCGTCGGCGGCTTGTACGGAAGAGCCGGCCCCAGCCGGTGGGAACGTCCTCTGGAAACATCTCGGCAAGGATTGCTCGAATCAGGAGCGTGTGCATCGAGCCGTGACAGGCCAGGAAATTCTCGCTGCCTTGAAAGCCGGCAAGGGGATCGATCTCGCCGGCGTGGTTGTCACCGATGATGTGCTTCTCGATGCCGTACCGGCGCAGCCGGTCGAGAAGTTGACCGGGTTTTCCCAACCTGAACTGGATGCAATTCGATCCCTTCCCGTCAGCGAAGTACGAGTCATCGCCGGATCGCTGTCCATTCGGGATTCCAACGTCAAAGGGACACTGGCGACGAAGTTAACGGATGGATACCTCGTGGTCCGTGGGCCCGTGACGCTGATCGGGACGACGTTCGAGGAGTTAGTTGACCTTTCTCGGATGCTCTTTCTAGGGCCCGTCGATGGATCAAATTCCGTTTTCCTGAGGGAAGCCTATTTCATCGCCGGGAGCTTTTCCCGGCCGGCTCGGTTTACCAGAGCCGTGTTTGGTCCGCACACCCGTTTCCACCGGTCCCATTTCTACGACGTGGTGAGCTTTCAACAGTCAGAATTCACCGGGCTGGCGGAATTTCTGGAGGTCACCTTCGACAAGGATGTGGATCTGTCGCGGACCTCTTTCAAGCAAGGGACAGGATTTTCCGGCTCCCGGTTTCGCGCGCGCCTGGACTTCTCGGAGGCGGTATTTGATCGGGAAGGCTTTTTCACGTACACGGTCTTCGAAGGGGACGCCCACTTCCGCCGAGCCACATTTCGCTCGGTTGCAGACTTCTCGGACGCCGAATTCAAAGGAGGGAACGATTTGGCAAAAGTGCTGTTTAAACAGGTTCCTCGTTTTGATCGGGTGAAGCAGCCGGCAGAAGAGGCAAAGTCCCTCGGCCTACAGAGCCGGAATATTCAGCTTGCGATCACGCTCGCCCTTCTGTTTTTTTCCGCATTACTGGTGGTCTATTTGTTTAAGGCGCGATAGTAGTTGGACACCCGATTTCTTTCGACCCCTACATATAGAGTTCAGGCTTGCTCGAACCACCATAAGCTGCTATAAGGGACCAATTTCGCAGCGGGAGGAACCTCTTTAGCATGGAACAAGATGAGCTGGGGTACAAGATCAGGATCGAAAAGTTTGAGGGTCCATTAGACCTGCTCTTGCACCTCATTAGGAAGAACGAGATCAATATTTACGATAT
The DNA here is from genome assembly GCA_037442105.1 of Nitrospiraceae bacterium. Lineage (GTDB taxonomy): Bacteria > Nitrospirota > Nitrospiria > Nitrospirales > Nitrospiraceae > JBBIQV01. The sequence continues at coordinate 5,753 of JBBIQV010000028.1, forward strand.
TCCTGTTGCCATGATCGCTCAGCAGTATCTGGACTATCTGTCGGCTATGAAGTCGCTGAATCTGTCTGTGGCCGGTGAGTTCCTTGTCATGGCGGCGACCCTCCTGCATATCAAGTCGCGGATGTTGTTACCGCCGGATGAAACAATGGAGGATGAGGAGGACGGGCCTGATCCGCGAGAAGAACTCGTGCGCCGGCTGTTGGAGTACAAACAATTCAAGGAAGCAGCCCGGCAATTGGATGGACAGGAGCGTATGTGGCGGGAGATCTACAGCCGGGAATCGGCACCGCCTGAGCCGGTCGAGTCCGAAGAAACGCTGCTGGAAAACGTGTCGTTGTTCGATTTGGTCGATGCGCTGCAGGAGATATTGGAGCGGAACCCCGGCAGACGGCTGATCGAGATCGAGCCTGATCATCTCACGGTTCGCGACCGTATGAATGCGATCGTGGAGTCTTTGGAAGGCAAAGATGCCATAACCTTTGCGTCGCTGTTTGAGGGACAATGTCATCGGCTGGTGATTATCGTGACGTTCCTTGCGCTGCTCGAGTTGATCCGCCTGCGGGTGGCTCGGGTCTTCCAGGCTGAAACCTTCGGGCCTATTCTGGTTTCGCGCGCCTTCTCGCTGGTCGCAGAGACGGAATCTCTGGAGAGTGACGATGCGGAATGGAGGAGTCTATGAACACGATCGCGGACCTGGCAATTGAAGCGAAAGAATTAGCGGAAGCGTGTGCTGAGACGGTCCAGGCAGAGTCCCGCGCGGAAGGCGCGAGTCCCGCCGAAAGCTCGATGAACGGGATAGACCCTGCGATGTCACAGGTCGTGCCTGAGGTCCAAGAGGTGCGCGAGCTCAAGGGGATTCTCGAAGCGGTGCTCTTTGTGTCACCTGAACCGATTCCTATCGCGCGCCTCATGGCGCTTTTAGGGTCGATCTCGAAGATGGAAGTGGAATGGGCCTTGGCCGGCTTGCAGCGAGATTTTGAACAGGAGGGGCGAGGCCTGCAACTGGTCCACATTGCGGGGGGGTATCGCTTGGTGACCAAGCAGGAATACGCGCCCTGGATCAAGCGCCTTGAGAAGGCCAAAGCTGCGCCGAAGCTGTCGCGGTCAGCACTCGAGTCGCTGGCGATCATCGCCTACAAGCAACCGGTTGTGCGAGGGGAGATTGAAGAGATCCGTGGTGTGGAGACATCCGGCGTGCTCCGGACGTTGCTCGAACGCAAACTTGTGCGCATCGTAGGGCGAAAGGAAGTGCCGGGACGCCCCATCATGTACGGAACCACGAAGTTCTTCCTCGAGCATTTCGGCCTTCGAGACTTATCCGAGTTGCCGCCCTTGCGGGAGTTCAAAGAGTTGGGTGAGTCCGAACAGGCCGTCTTGCCGATCGAAGAAGACAGGGTCGCCGTCGACTCCACTGAGCCGGTCGCGATAAACGATCCATCGGACCGAGAAGAGAGCCTCGCGGATGCAGAAGAATCCATAACACTATCCGAAGAGGAAGACGCTCTCGTTCCCGAACCGGTCGAACAAACGTAGCCTTCCCACACTCGCTCGACTTTTCTTTCATCGTTACACAAGACTTACCGTTTGCAAAGCTCCTGCAGTGGCGCACTTGTTGCCGCGGGCGCTGCTGCGATAGCATGCCACTCTCTCTTCTTGCGCAACTACGGGTTTGATTTCTTCCCGAGGTTCCCACCATGACCGACGGCGACTTCATGCGGCTTGCGATCCAGGCGGCCTGGCGAGGGATTGAGCAAGGAGAAATGCCCTTCGGGGCCTGCCTTGTGAGAAAGGGGCGGGTTGTCTCAGTGGCGCACAACAGCGCGAAAGCCAACATGGACACCACGGCCCATGCCGAAGTCCAGGCGATCAGGGAAGCCAGTCGTCGCCTGAAAACGCTTGAGCTGACCGGATGTGTGATCTATTCCACCTGTGAGCCTTGTCCGATGTGTTTCACAGCCTGTGTGTGGAGCAAGGTGGGCAGGATCGTGTACGCCTGTCGGATCGAGGATGCCGAAAAGACGGGCATCCGGCAAATTCCCATTGTGTCCGCTCGTATGAACCAACTGGGACAGAGCGGCGTGGAACTTGTAGGGGATGTACTTCGTGAGGATAGTCTGAAGCTGTTCGAGGCTTGGCGTCGGGGCGAGAAGCGGCCCGCCGAATAGGTGCGCCTCAAGCCAATCCCTAGAAGTAACTCTTTTCATAAGACACGAGCGATTCAATGAGCCGACCGAGGCGCGTCGAGAAGTTCTTCAGCGCCACTAGAATCAGAAACAGTCCCACGACGATCCCGATGTTGATTCTCAGTTTGGTGACCAGCAGGAGACACAGAATGACGAGCGGGATTGTAAGAGTCAGGATCTTCCGGTAGAACGCCCGATCGATATGTTCGTAATGTTTGCCGACCTGCATAAGATTGATGGCCAGTGAAATCGGCAGGAGCGTTGGTTTCCACAGAGCTTGGACAAGTCCTTGCACAGAAGTTCGATCTTCCTTCTGTTCAGATCCACACATCTTGCTACACCTGTTCGATGTCCGCAATGATCGTATGCAGCCCGCTGGCACCCGCAGGCTGCGGCCGGACGATTTCGGCAATTTGTGGTTGTCCCTTCGTGTCGGTGGCCCGTACAACCGTTTGGAACTTGCCGCGTTTGGGCGGCTTCCACGTGTAGTTCCAAATCACCCATGAATAAGGCGACATAGGTTTCTCGATTTCGCATTCGTGCCACGTGCGGCCTGCATCGAAGCTCAATTCCACTTTGCTGATGGAGTTCGGTCCACCGAAGGCGATGCCGCGGAATTTCTGCTCGGCTCCGCGGAGCGATTGATAATGTCCTGGTGAATCAATGCGCGAAAAAATCTTGATCGTGCCGTCGTCGGTCCAGCCTTTGCGTTGCCAGTAGCCTTGATGGTCGCCCGGATACACTTCGATCTCCGTGATCCACTTCACGTTCTTTATGCCATACAGGCCGGGGACGATGAGCCGGAGCGGGAAGCCGTGGGCCTTGGGGAGTTTTTCGCCGTTCATGAGGTAGGCGAGCATCACATCGTCTTGCATCGCCCGTTTAAACGGAATGCTGTCATCGTACCCATCGATAGCGCGGAAGATCACGTCGCGCGCCGATTCTTCATCGGCTCCTACTTCGGTAAGCAGGGTCTTCAGCGAAATGCCACGCCACCGCGCATTGCCCAAGCTGTCACCGCCGGGGAGTGTATCGATACATTCCAAGGTCACAACCTGATCGAATGCGTCGCGGTTCAGAATATCGCGCCAGCCGAGCGATAGTGGCTGTTTCACCTCTCCCTTTACTGTGACACGCCACTGTTCTATGTTGATTTCGCGAGAGACACTGACAGCAGAATCGGCGTAGTTGACGACATAGAACTTGTCGTTCGGTGTGAAGTAGGTGGTATCGCGCGGAGGCACGGCGAACATGCGACCGAACAGGGACCCGACGGCGTCGCAGCCCCCTGTGGCACCGGCGAGTGTGCTGAGGCCGGCGAGTTTAAGAAGAGTGCGGCGGCGAAGTGTGAAGAAATCGTTCATGGCAGGCGCGCTGACGGGGATTATACTCGGAATCGATACAAACTTTCGGTATGCTTGACACTGACCGTCTATCTAGTTAAAATTAGGCCAGAATTCATTGGTTTCTACACAGAAACCACATACACGGTGACCTCATTCACTAGAAGGAGGCAGGATGTTCGAACGATTCACGGACAAGGGTCGCAAGATCATCATCCTTGCACGAGAAGAGGCCGAGCGGCACCAGAATGATTACCTGGGCACTGAACACCTCGTCCTCGCCATCCTTCGTGAGTCGGATGGGATCGCCCTGATGATTTTAAAGAAAATGGGGCTGTCCGCCGAGCAAATCCGCCTCGAAATCGAACGCAATCTCCCCGGAGGTGGCACGACCATGACCTTCGGGGAAATTCCGTTCAGCCCCCGGGTCAAAAAAGTTATTGAATACGGAGTCGAGGAAGCACGCCTACTCGGTCACAACCATATTGGCAGCGAGCATCTCCTGCTCGGGCTCCTGCGCGAAGAAGAAGGAATCGGCGGGAAGATCTTACGCAGCCTCGGGGCCAATCTGTTGACGGCTCGCCAGTTGACTGTCACGTTCCTCCGCAAATCCGCACCGCGTGAACGGGATCGGAAGAGCAACACTCCGGCTCTGGATGAGTTCGGGCGCGACCTCACTCAGCTTGCCCAAGAAGGTCAGCTTGATCCGGTCATCGGCCGTGCGGATGAAATCGAGCGCGTCCTGCAGATCCTCAGCCGCCGGACCAAAAACAATCCGGTGCTGATTGGCGAGTCTGGTGTCGGCAAGACGGCGATTGTAGAAGGGTTGGCACAACGAATTATCCAGTCCGAAGTGCCGGACAATCTCCTTTCTCGTCGCGTGATCGCGCTGGACCTGGGTTCCCTCGTGGCTGGTACCAAGTACCGTGGCCAGTTCGAGGAGCGGCTCAAGGTGGTGATGAAGGAGATCGTCCAAGCGGGCAACATCATCATCTTCATCGACGAACTGCATACACTGGTGGGCGCGGGCGCGGCCGAAGGCTCGATCGATGCCTCGAACATGCTGAAACCCGCCCTCTCGCGTGGCGAGATCCAGTGCATCGGGGCGACGACCCTCGATGAATATCGGAAGCATATTGAGAAGGATGGCGCACTGAAGCGGCGATTCCAGCCGATCTATGTTCAGCCTCCAAGCTCGGAGGAAACTATTCGCATCATTCAGGGACTGCGAGATCGATACGAAGAGCATCATGGTGTCGAGATCACGGAAGAGGCGATCGCGGAAGCCGTCAAGCTTTCTGATCGCTACATCACCGACCGCTTTCTGCCGGATAAGGCCATCGACCTGATCGACGAAACAGGGTCAAGGGCCAAGCTGCAGACTTATGCGCTGCCTACCGAGTTGAAGGCGCTCGAGCAGGAACTGAAAAAGGTGTCCCGCGACAAGGAACTGGCGATTTCCATGCAAAACTTCGAAGAAGCGGTTCGCCATCGGGAAGAGGAAGAAAGACTACGCAAGTTACTGGACGAGTCGAAGAAGGAATGGAAGAAAAACCAGGAAAAACACAAGCCCGTCATCGGCAAGGAAGATGTCGCCTACGTTGTCTCTAAGATGACCGGTATCCCCCTCTTCAAGCTTGAAGAAGAAGAATCCAACAAACTGCTGCGGATGGAAGAATTCCTTCATCGGCGGGTTGTGGGACAGAATGAGGCCATCTCTGCGGTCTGTCGCGCGATTCGCCGGTCACGCGCCGGTTTGAAGGAGGCCAAGAAACCCATCGGGTCATTCATCTTCTTGGGACCGACAGGAGTTGGGAAAACTGAGCTGGCACGGGCACTGGCGGAGTTCTTATTCAACAGTGAAGACGCCCTCGTCCGAATCGACATGTCTGAATACCAGGAAAAGTTCACCAGCTCTCGCCTGTTCGGTGCGCCTCCTGGGTATGTCGGGTATGAAGAGGGCGGGCAACTAACCGAGAAAGTGCGGCGGCGTCCCTACTCGGTCGTGCTCTTCGACGAAATCGAGAAGGCGCATCCGGATGTGTTCAACGTCCTGCTGCAAGTATTGGATGACGGCGTGCTTACAGACAGCCTGGGCAGGAAGGTGGATTTCAAGAACACTGTTGTGATCATGACCTCTAACATCGGGACCAAGATGATTCAGAAGGGGGTCTCCCTCGGTTTCCAGAGTGCGGAACAATCCGAACAAGATCGCCGGAAAAAGGAAGAAGTGTTAGGCGAATTGCGACGATCCTTTAGCCCAGAGTTTTTGAACCGTATCGATGAAATCGTCGTCTTCCATCAGTTGGAAAAGACGCACCTGTTCAATATCCTGGATATCCTCCTGAGGGAGCTGAACCTCCGCTTGTTGGAGCGTGGAGTCGAGATTGAAGTCGATGATGAAGTGAAGCATTGGCTGATCAAAGAGGGCTATCAGCCTCTCTACGGCGCTCGTCCCATGCGCAGAACTATCCAACGAGCGATCGGGGATCCTCTGTCCGAAGAGTTGATAAAAGGACGGTTTAAGGACAGCCGCAGAATCAAGGTGGTCATTCGCGACGGAGCTCCTGCTTTCGTCGAGCAAGAAGCTTTGGCCGGAGTGTAAGCGACCTCTATATCTTGAGTGAGGAGCCTCACGGTCTGGCGTTGAGCACAAAGGTGGTATACAGCGGCCCCTGCGGTCCAAGTTTGGGCTCAGGGGTCGTTGTGTTTCAGTTGCCTGATGCCGTCGTCATCCCCCTGCGGACGATCCTCGTTCCTATCCTAGTCCTAGCGTACTTGATCACTAGCCAGGAAGCTCTTGCAGTAACATCGCGTTATGTCTGAGCGTTCGTTCACACAGCGGGGGGTGGACACATCACCACATGGCCTGATTCTCGGGATTGAAACTTCCTGTGATGAAACCGCTGCTGCTCTTGTCGACTCAGATGGCCGTGTTCGCGCGAGCATTGTTTCGTCGCAACACGACATTCACCGCCGGTTCGGCGGCGTTGTTCCTGAGCTGGCCTCCCGTAGCCATATAGAACAGATTGAATTGGTTGTTGAGGAAGCCCTGAGAGTAGGAGGGGGTACTTGGTCAGGTCTGGGAGCCATTGGCGTCACGCAGGGACCAGGACTGGCCGGTGCGTTGCTCGTGGGGGTCTGTTATGCCAAGTCATTAGCATATGCCCTACGACTCCCTCTCGTCGCCGTGAATCATCTTGATGGTCATATTGCTTCCGCCTGGATCGACTCGCCACAATTTCCTATTCCCTGCGTGTTGCTCGTCGTCTCGGGAGGGCACACGCATCTGTATCACGTTGATCGCCCTGGTTCTTATCACTTACTTGGCCGTACGCTTGATGATGCAGCAGGAGAGGCGTTCGACAAGGGATCGCAGATGCTGGGATTGGGCTATCCGGGTGGTCCGGCCATCGACAAGCTGGCTCGAACGGGCGATCCGGAGGCCATCGCATTTCCACGATCGATCATCAAGAAGGGGAGTCTCGATTTCAGCTTCAGCGGGCTGAAGACCGCGCTCTTGTATGACCTTCGCCGACTCGACCCTGCCTCCCTTCTGCAACGCCAGGCCGATCTGGCTGCTTCGTACCAAGAGGCGATTGTCGATGTTTTGGTGCAGAAAGCCTTTGCGGCTGTCCGCCGGTGCGATGTTTCAGCATTAGCCGTGGTCGGCGGCGTTTCGGCCAATTCGAGACTGCGGGCGGTGCTCGAACAATGCTCGGCCAGAGAAGGAATCCGACTTGGATTGCCCCCGCTAGGATATTGCACGGACAACGCAGCCATGATCGCCGTCGCCGGTCGGCTTGCCTTAACGCAAGGCCGGCAATCTTCGTGGGAACTAGAGGCCAACCCTCGGTTTGAGTTGGCGACCCAATAACACACACAGACTGAGTCTTACAAAGAGAAAGGAGCAACCAAATTCCCACCCTTTACGGTCATCTCACAGGGTTAAAACCAAGTCAGTTGAGCGCGATGGAGCGGTTGTATCGGCGACGGATCCCTGTTGATTGTGTGATCACCTCCGAGCTTGCGACGACAGCCGCCTGCCTGTCTGCCGACATTCGGCGTCCGATCGGCCTGCTGATCACGCGGCGCGGAACAATCGAACAAGTGCTTGTTGGAGCCGGTTGCGTGCCCTCTTTTGCCAGCCTCTCCAAATTCCGGGCAGGATCACGTTCTCTCCGTGGCCTGCGGCTTGTCCGTGTGCAACCGCATGATGACCCGCTGAGTCAGGAAGACCTGACGAACCTTGCACTGCTCCGGCTCGACCTCATCGCTGCAGTGGGAGTGAACGAGCAGGGAACCCCGGCCCATCTGTACCTGGCGCATCTGCTTCCACCGAATTCGCGCGGCCAGGTCTTCGAGGTCTTTCCGCCCGTGCCCTTCCACGCGTTCCAGTGGGAGTGCGACAAAATGGTGGCCGCTTTGGAAGCGGACATGCAGCGGGCGGGAAGGCAGCGGGCGGTCGATGATGCGCAAGACATGGCGATCCTCGTCAGTGCTTCCGCCAAGAGCCGGAGTGAGCAGGAGGAACGGCTCGACGAGCTCTCCGAATTAGCGGCGGCGGCGGAGATTGTCGTGTTAGACAAAATCATCCAACGTGTTCATGAGACATACTTGCGGTGCGTCGTTGGGAGCGGCAAGCTGAAGGAGATCGTCATTCGGGCTCTCCAGCGGGGCGCCAACCTTCTCGTGTTCGATCAGGACCTGGCGCCGGCCCAAGTGCGCGCTATTTCTGAGGTCACGGAGATGCGTGTCATCGATCGAACGCAGCTCATTCTGGACATTTTTGCTCGCCGGGCGCACAGCCGGGAAGGAAAAGTCCAGGTCGAATTGGCCCTCCTCCGGTATCTTCTGCCTCGCCTGAGCGGACAAGGGACATCACTGTCCCGGTTGGGGGGCGGCATCGGCAGCCGTGGACCCGGTGAAACGAAATTGGAAACAGACCGTCGGCGAGTACGCGATCGCATCGCTCATCTCGAACGGGAACTGAATACCTTTACGCGACACCAGGACCAGCGTCGTGCGCGACGCCTTCAGCATGCTGTGCCCATTCTGTCCATTGTGGGCTATACCAATGCCGGCAAGTCCACGCTTTTGAACGTTCTGACCAAGAGTGCAGTGCCGGCGCAGGATCGTCCCTTTGAAACTCTGGACACGACATCCCGGCGCCTCCGGTTTCCGCATGATCGCGAGATCATCGTGACCGACACGGTCGGTTTTATCCACGATCTTCCGAAAGATTTGCTGGGTGCTTTCCGGACCACGTTAGAGGAATTGCGAGACGCTGACATGCTGCTGCATCTCGTCGACGCGAGCGCGGCGAACATTGAGCGACAGATCGCAGCGGTCGTCACGATTCTGGACGAACTGAATCTTGCGCACCTTCCCAGGATTCTGGTGCTCAACAAATGCGACCGCTTGATGCCTCAGGAGGCGCAGGCCCTCTGTCGCCGATATGGAGCGGTCGGAATTTCCGCCCTCGATCCTACGACATTGCGTCCGCTGATGGCCTGTCTCGAAAAACAACTGGCGTTGGTCCGGCCAATTGCCCACGAGTTGGACTACGAGCCGGCGCAGAGCCAGGCGTTGAGCGTCACTTCACGTTCATAGTCCGTTCACGAAACTCCTTTGTATGAAAAAGCGACTTTACCGCGGAAAGACCAACGGGACGGATCGATCGCCGCGCAACGGACAGAGAGTGTCACGTCTCTGTGCCGCGCTTGCACGCAGTATGCCATCGGCCCGTGCGGAACTAGCCTACCGTAATCCCTGGGAGCTGCTCGTGGCCACCATTCTTTCCGCCCAATGTACGGACCAGCGTGTCAACCAAGTCACCCCTGCCCTCTTTGCACGATACCGGTGCCCTGCCGACTACGCGAACGCCCGTATGACCGAGTTGGAACAACTCATCAGAACGACCGGTTTTTTCAAAAGCAAAGCGAAACATCTGGCGGGTTGTGCGCGTGCAATCATTGAGCGTTTTGGCGGAGTCGTGCCTGAGACAATGGAGGCGTTGACCTCGCTTCCAGGGGTGGGACGCAAAACCGCTAACGTGATCCTCGGAAATGCTTTCGACCAACCAGCCGTCATCGTCGATACGCATGTGAAGCGCGTTGCGAACCGCCTGGGGCTGACCCGTTCGGCGGATCCTGCTATTATTGAGCAGGATCTTCAGAAACAACTGCCTCAGACAGAGTGGACGTCAAGCTCGCAGCGACTTCTGCTGCACGGCCGGTATGTCTGTCTCGCGCGCAAGCCGAAATGCGCCACGTGCGCGATCTACGACGAGTGCCGGTGGGAAGGGAAACTGCCGCGATGATCCGAAGCATGACGGGGTTCGGCCGGCGAGAGGGTGCGTACCAGAAGACCGCCCTAGTAGTGGAAATCCGATCGGTGAATCATCGATTCCTGGACGTTGCCGTACGCGTGCCGCGTGCCTTCAGCGATCTGGAAGACCGGTTCAAGAAAGCGGTCCATCAATGCTGCCGTCGGGGCCGTGTGGACGTGACGCTCTCCTTCTATGGCGGAAGGAACGGAATACGGGCGGTGACCCTTGACCACGCGTTGGCCGAACAGTACTATCGCAAACTTGGCGAACTGAAAAAATCCCTGAAGGTCGGCGGCAAGATAGACGTGGCCCTGCTTGCAGGGTTTCGTGAGATCGTCTCGGTTTCAGAATCGGTCGAACCTGATCCTCAGTTGAGCCGACTGGCGATGAGGTTGCTTACCCAGGCGCTCAAGGATCTCGATCGCATGAAGTGCCGCGAGGGGACGGCGCTTTCCAAGGCCATCCAGCAGCACCTCGATGCGATCCATCGCACAAAGGCGCTGGTATCGGCGAAAGCACCGGCGCTGGCTGAGGAGGCCTTCCAACGAACGAAGGTTCGCATCGAAAAGCTGATGGGCGGCGAGCTCCCCGATCCTGCGCGGTTGCATCAAGAGCTGGCCGCCTTTGCCGATCGGTACGACATCACCGAAGAATTGGTCAGGCTCGACTCACATATGATACAGTTTGAGCGAACGTTGAAGAGCCAGGAGGCGGTCGGAAAGACACTCGATTTTCTGTTGCAGGAACTGGGGCGCGAGGTGAACACCATCGGCTCCAAGGCAAACGATGTCGAGATCACGAATCACGTCGTACAGATGAAAGCGGAGCTGGAAAAAATCCGGGAACAAGTTCAGAACGTGGAGTAATTCGCCAAAGTCGAACGAACCCTATGTCGTCACCGTCCCCATCACTCCAGCGCAAACTCTCCACGGAACGCCGAGGGATTCTCTTCGTCATTTCCGCGCCTTCAGGGGCCGGCAAGACCACGCTCTGTAAGCAGATCATCGCCAACATTCCTGATCTGTGGCATTCGGTTTCCTATACCACCAGAAAACCACGGCCTGGAGAAACGCATGGACACGAGTATTTCTTCGTGGACGAACCCACCTTTATGGAGATGGCGGAGCGTCATGAATTCCTGGAGTGGGCACGCGTGCATGGGCATCTCTACGGGACCCCGAGGAAGGCGTTGACGGATCGGATGGAGCAGGGGCTCGATGTGTTGCTGGAGATCGACGTTCAGGGGGCGATCCAGGTGAAGAAAAAATTCGAAGACGCGGTGTTTATTTTCATTCTCCCGCCTTCTATGGAGGTGCTGCGTACTCGCTTGGAGATGAGGGGCGGCGACTCTCCGGAAGAAATCCAACGGCGTCTGCAAAAGGCGCGGGAAGAAGTGTGGAGTTATCGCGAATACTATTACATCGTGCGGAACGACGATCTTGCCCAATCGCTGAAGGAACTGGAAAGCATTCTCTTGGCCGAACGCATCAAGACCAAACGACTTGATATGGCATGGCTCGAGCACAATTTTATTCTCGATAAGGACCCTCGAACAGTTGATCTCGACGGAACCACTACCGCGAAGGGGAGCGCGAAAAACCATGGTTGATATGTTGTCCTTACTGCCTGAGTACACAGATGACAAGTTTGATTCTCGCTATCGGCTTGTGCTCGTAGCCGCTCAGCGCGCCAAGCACCTGATTCAAGGCGCCAAATCATCCGGACCATCAAAATTCACCAAGGAGACTTCCATCGCCCTTGACGATGTTCTCCGCGGCAACGTGCAGCATCTCCGGGGTCAGGCAGCCCGCGACGCGATCAAAGAGGCGAAGCGTGGCAAAGAAGGTGAGACCGAACGGTTGGCGATGATGACCGGAGAAGATGCGCGCGAAATCAAAAAGGAACTAAGCGTGTATGTCGATGATTCGGTGAAACCGACCGAGTCAGAGAGTGAAGAGTAACGCGAGGACGTGCGCGACGACCCAACCTCCAGATTCTCCGACAAGCGCCTCATTCTCGGGGTCAGCGGCAGTATCGCGGCATACAAGGCCGTCGAGCTGCTCAGATCTTTGGTCCGTGAGGGCGCGTCTGTTACGGTTGTCATGACCGAGGCGGCGACTCGGTTTGTGATGCCGCTGACCTTCGAAGTGCTATCCGGAAAGCCGGTAGCGGTCAATCTGTTTGAGGCGCACCAGGAGATGCTGCATCTCAGCCTGCCGGAGGAGGCCGATGCGCTTGTCATTGCTCCGGCAACCGCAAGTGCTCTGTCGAAGGCGGCCCTCGGCTTGGCTGACGACCTTCTCTCAACTATGTTGCTCACGACCCGTTGTCCCGTGATTATGGCGCCTGCCATGGACGGCGATATGTGGACGCATCCGACCGTTGTCGATCATGTGGATCAACTTCGCCGGCGCGGAGTCGTGATCGTTGACCCGGAAGAGGGCCCGCTCGCCTCAGGCCGGCAGGGGCTAGGCCGGCTCGCCAGCGGGGAGCGAATCCTGGCGGCGGTCGAGGCCGTTCTCTCTCCGCGTCGCGATTGGAAGGGGCAGCGAGTGCTCGTCGCAGCAGGCCCGACGCAAGAAGCCATCGATCCAGTCCGCTTCGTTTCCAACCGGTCATCGGGAAAGATGGGCTATGCCGTTGCCGAGGCAGCCCGCGATCGGGGCGCGCAAGTCTGCCTGGTCAGTGGCCCCACAGCGCTGCCTATCCCTCGCAGCGTCGATGTCGTTCCGGTTACGACTTCCGAAGAGATGGGAAAAGCCATGCTGTCCAGGCTTTCGTGGGCGAGCGTGGTCGTCATGGCGGCGGCTGTTGCCGATTTTCGGCCTTCTCGTTCGGCTTCGCATAAACTCAAGAAACAGGAACAGCGGTGGACGACGCTCGACTTAGAACCTACGCAAGACATTCTCCTTTCCCTTGCCGGCAAGAAGACGACCCAGACCATCGTTGGATTCGCTGCCGAGACTCAAGACCTGCTCACGTATGCGAAAGAGAAGTTGCGCGCGAAAGACCTTGATCTCATTGTCGCCAACGATGTCACCGTGGAAGGGGCCGGCTTTGGGTCCGACAAGAACGCGGCTGTCCTTCTCGACCGTCACGGCCGGTCCATTGAATGCCCTCTGATGCCGAAGAGGGAATTGGCAGAGCGCATTCTGGATGCCGTCTTGGCGTTACGATCCTCGAAGAACGAGACTCGCCGGGAATCGCCCAAGCAGAAGAAGAGCTGAAATTAGGACTACACATGCCGACTTCGCCACGACGACATCTTGCTAATAAAGGAGAGATCGACCGTTTGGTGGCTGTGTTGGCCAATGATCCACGATCGAAGGTCTTCCTGTCTTTAGCCGACGAATACGCGAAAGCAGGTATGTGGCAAGAAGCGACGGTGATTCTGGAGGACGGGCTCAAAGTCTGTCCCGGATTCATCACCGCGATGGTCGCGTTAGGTCGCGCCTATGACCAGCTTGGACAGGCCGGCAAAGCGAAAGTCGTCCTGGAAGAAGCCGTAAAGCTGAGTCCGGATAATCTGCGGGCTCACCGGACACTGGCCAAGATTTACACCGTGGAAGGAACACGGGATCTTGCACAACGATCGTGCCGGGCCATCCTCGAAGTCAACCCGCAGGACGAAGAAACACTGAGCCTGATTCGTACGCTTGAACAGTCAGCGCCTACTGCACCGATTACTCCAGGTCTGCCAGCCGAGTCTAGTCCCCAGACCGTCACCGTTTCTCAGGCTGCCCAAACGGAGGAATTGCGGACTGTGACGGATTCGTCCGATGGCCCGCTCGCTGAACAATCCAGCAAGGTGGCTCGACTCGAGGCCTGGCTCAAGAAGATTCAAGCCAACCGCGAGGCAACGGCCTGACGCACGGACACGTGAATTCTTCGCACGAGGCTGTTGCATGAGACCGTTTGACCCAACCCAATCTCCCTGTTACAATGCCGCCGTTTTGCCGACTCCTCGCAACCGCGCGGGATTGTTGTGCGCTCCTCGTTGAACCACAGGGTGCAGAGTGCGGGTGCTTGTGTTGCATGGGCCTAATCTCAATCTATTGGGAGCCCGCGAACAATCCATCTATGGAACCACTTCATTGAGCGCGGTGAACAACGCGCTCAATTCGCTCGCTGGGGACATAGGTGCGGATCTCGACATTCGCCAGTCCAACAGCGAGGGAGAGTTGGTAACATGGATACAACAGGCGCGAGGGACGTTCGACGGCATCATTCTCAATCCGGCCGGATACACCCATACCAGCGTGGCCATTCGTGACGCGATTGCCGCCGTGGCGTTGCCGACCGTCGAAGTCCATCTGAGCAACATCCACCAGCGGGAAGAGTTTCGCCATCGATCCTTCGTGGCGGGGGTGGCGCTGGCGCAAATTTCCGGTTTCGGCCCCACCGGCTATCTCCTGGCGCTTCGCGGACTTGTCGAACATCTCGCAGCGAAGAAGCCTCGCGCTGGGCCACGGCGCACACGTGCAACGGCGGTGAAAGCCGGTAGACGATCGGTGTAATGCCTCTACTATTCAACTTATCATGCGGTAAGGGAGTGTATTGTGATTTCGACGGCGGATTTTCGGAACGGCTCGCGCATCATGGTCGAGGGAGAACCTTTTTACATCGTAGAGTTTCAGCATGTGAAGCCGGGCAAAGGGGGCGCCTTCGTCCGCACCAAGCTCAAGAGTTACATAACCGGAAACGTGCTGGATCGGACGTTCCGGTCAGGCGAGCGGTTCGAGGAACCGAATCTCGAAGAACGGGACATGCAGTTTCTGTACGCTTCCGGCGACAGCTATACCTTCATGGATACGGACACCTACGAGCAGTTCACCTACGACAAGAAACAATTGGGCGAGAACGCGGATCTGCTCAAGGAAAACATGATCTCGAAGATTCTCATTTATAAGCATCGTCCGATTGCGGTCGAGCTTCCGATCTTCATCGAATTGAAGGTGGTCGATGCCGAACCCGGTGTGCGCGGCGATACCGCATCGGGGGGAAGCAAACCGGCGATCGTGGAGACAGGCGCCACGATCAAGGTTCCATTGTACTTGGAAGTCGGAGAAGTCATCAGGATCGACACCCGCACCAGGGAATATGTGGAGCGAGTCCGGTGAGCAAACGCCCCTCGAAGTCCCGGTCCCGCAAGGGCCGGCCCATCATCCTGCCGAATGCCTTTGCCAAGATCGTCCAGACGCAGGAACCCACCCTTGTCACAGGCGAGCAGAGCAAGCAAATTCAAGAATTGGTTGATCTGCTTAAGCGTAACAGTCTGACGGAGTTGGAAGTTGAGAAGGAAGGTTTGCGGGTCCGCCTTCGCTATGAGGTCGGACAACGGGTGGTGCCCACTCTGGCGGCAGACTCCTTATCAAGCACCCAGATCACCACCGCTCAAGCGCAAGTCTCCGGCGGGGGAGCGCCCGAAGGTACAAGCGGGCTGGTCACTATTACATCGCCTATCGTCGGCACATTCTACCGTTCTCCTTCACCGGACGCCGACCCTTACGTCGAAGAAGGGGATATGGTCAAGAGAGGACAAGTGCTGTGCATCGTCGAAGCCATGAAGCTCATGAACGAAATTGAATCAGAGGTGGACGGCAAAGTCGTGAAGATTCTTGCCGAAAGTACGAAACCGGTCGAGTACGGTCAGCCCCTCTTCCTGATCGATCCCAAAGCTGCATCGTAAGTCGCCCGCGCTCCATCCCGGGGTGATCTTGTGTTCAAGAAGATTCTAGTCGCCAACCGCGGAGAAATCGCTCTCCGCGTCATCAGAGCCTGCAAAGAACTCGGTATCAAGACCGTCGCCATCCACTCGGAAGCCGACGCGAACAGTTTGCATATCCGCGCAGCCGATGAACATGTCTGCGTCGGTCCGGCCGAGGCGTCGCTGAGCTATCGGAATATTCCCAACGTTCTGAGCGCCGCGGAAATCACCGGGGCGGACGCCATTCACCCCGGCTACGGCTTTCTGTCGGAGAATGCCCACTTCGCTGAAGTGTGCGAGTCTATCGGCGTCAAATTCATCGGCCCGACCTCCGAGAACATCGCCCTGATGGGGGACAAGTCCAAGGCGCGGGAAATCGTAGCCCGCAAAGGGTTGCCGGTGACACCCGGTAGTCCGGGGGAATTGCGCAGCGAGCAGGATGCCCTGGAAGCGGCAAAAACCATCGGCTTCCCGGTGATCATCAAGGCGTCGACCGGAGGCGGCGGGCGTGGGATGCGCGTCGTGAACAAAGCGGAAGATCTGGCGCGCGCGTTCCAAGCGGCTCAAGCAGAAGCGAAGTCGACGTTCGGACACGAGGGAGTCTATCTCGAACGCTATTTCCTGGAGCCTCGCCATATCGAAGTGCAGGTGCTGGCTGATCACCGTGGACACGTCGTCTATCTCGGAGAGCGGGACTGCTCGATCCAGCGGCGGCATCAGAAGCTGGTTGAAGAGACGCCGTCCCCGGCGGTCGACGAGCGACTGCGGCGCGAAATCGGTCGAGTGGCCATTGAAGCGGTGCGGGCCGTCCATTATCGAAACGCCGGCACGGTCGAGTTTTTGCTCGACAAGGACCACAACTTCTTTTTCATGGAGGTGAACACCCGCATTCAGGTCGAGCATCCGATCACCGAGATGGTAACGGGGATCGACCTCGTCAAAGAACAGATTCGCCTCGCCGCCGGCCAGCCGCTTTCCTTCAAGCAGCAGGACATCAAGATGAACGGGCACAGTTTCGAATGCCGCGTCAACGCCGAAGACCCGGAGAAGTTCACGCCTTGTCCGGGCGTGATCACCCGCTACACGCCACCCGGAGGGTTCGGCGTCCGTGTGGATTCCGCTATGGAATCGCAGGCCACGGTCGTTCCGCATTATGACTCGATGATTGCCAAGTTGATCACGCATGGCCGCGACCGGCAAGAAGCCATGGCCCGCATGCGCCGGGCGCTCGACGAATTCGTGATCGAAGGGATCAAGACAACGATCCCGCTGCACAAACGTATCTTCAGCGATCCCGACTTTCAGAAGGGCCACGTGTCCACGACCTTCCTCGAGCGGTTTCTTACCGGCTGACCAGCCCTTTCGCAGGTAGCGTCCTTCTCCGTTTCCCGCTAAAATTTGCCCATGCCTGTATCGGTTGCTCATCCACAACTGAAAGGGCTGTATCTCATCCTGGATCCATCCGCCTGCCCAGCCTGTTCCTTGGTGGATATGCTGAAAGAGGCCGCGGAAGCAGGCGTTCGTCTATTCCAATACCGGGACAAACGTGCATCGATGCGCGACGCTTATCATCTGGCAACCGCATTGCGGCGAGCGGCCTCGGATGCAAGCGCGCTGTTCATCGTGAACGACCGGTGCGATCTGGCTTTGGCGGTCGATGCGGATGGGGTCCACCTCGGCCAGACGGACCTGCCGCTGGCGGAAGCGCGCAAGCTCCTCGGCGAGGACAAGATCATCGGCATCTCGACACACACCCCCGACCAAGTAAGGGAAGCAACTGCCGGCAAGCCGGACTATCTGGGGGTTGGCCCCATTTTCGCTACCGGCACCAAGAAGGACCATGAACCGGTCATAGGAGTGGAAGGGCTCTGGGCGGTCCGTTCCCTCACGACGCTTCCGCTCTTTGCGATCGGTGGGATAACACTCGATTCCGTCGAGCCAGTCATACAGGCCGGCGCCGACGGCGTGGCGGTTATTTCCGCCATTCTCAGCGCCTCCGATAGGTCACGGGCCATCCACGATTTCATGGCGCGCTTGGCGTAAGCAACAGCGCACATCGCTTCACCCGTCCACGCGGAAAGCTAACCCGCATTATTCATGAGCACTTCTGCTGCAATCGCGCATTCGCCTGCCTGTGCCGGGCACGGCAGACAGGCTGCTGCGACCTGCCTGCCGCGCTCCGCTTGGCGCAGGCAGGCAAGCCTGCGGCGGGCAGGCTCGCCGCTTGTCCCCTCGACGTACTGTTCGGGGACTGGCTCCGTCGTCATCGACGGTGCCTGTCCCAGTTCGGACGGGGACAGACACCACGCGAAGACGCGGGGAAGGGCGTCAGTCCCCAGGGCTCCGCGTGCCCAAGACACGGCCGGCTCACCGACTCGCCGGCGTCCGCAAGCGTGGCTCGACTTATTCGTCGAGCCGCGGACCTCGCGACGCGACTGCGCGATTTCGCGACGAACCGTCATGAATAATGCGGGCTAAGGCTACATTGCCTTTGCAACCGAAGCTACGTCGGTGGAGAGAGCTGAAGAGGCGGGGATTCACTCATGCGGGTTTGTAATGGAAGTATTCCTAGGTCCTATTCCCGGCAAGGTACTTGACGAACATCATGAATCGGACGAGAATGTGCCGCGCGCATGCGTGCTCGCCGGCTCGATGATGTTGCACTAGGCCTAATGGAAGACGGCGACGACATCCGCACAGTTCAGGAGCTGTTGGGCCCCACCGACGTGAGCAGACAAGAATGGGGCAGGCTATTTTTCGGGGTTCTTGATCAACGTTAAGTGACTTAACAGTAGCCTTTAATTTGTCTTCACGGCCAGGACATGTACGGAAGACTCGTGGCGGACATCTTCGTGAACGAGCAGACGAACGCCTTTCTGAAATGGGGGTCATCCGATGCCTCTGAATCAGCCCAATGTCGTGCCCATTACTGAAAAGTATTATCGACTTCAAGAAGACTACTTGTATGAATGGAGGATTACACGGACGGACAAAAGGACAGGAGACAAAATTGACACACGCCAAAGACTCATCGTGCCGGAAGGTTTCGTCTATGACGGTGCCAGCGTACCCAGGTGGCTCTGGACAGTAACAGGAATTACACCTGACGGCCTCATCAGAGCTGCTGCGTTACTCCATGATTTCATCTACCGTTACAAAGGATGGTTACCGAAGGGGAGCTACCAAATGTTCGACGAAAATACGCAGCAATGGAAGGACCTGTCAGCTCCCTGGCCCCGCAAGTCGGCCGACAGGCTGTTTGCCAGAGTGATGCGAGAGTCTGGGGTGAGCGCCTTTAGGAGAAGATTGGCCTACCGCGGCGTCCGTCTGTTTGGCTGGTTCACTTGGTAGAAACATGAGGGCTGTCCGGGTGAAGAAGAAAGGAGATCACTGCAACGATGACAGCAATTCTTCGGAGATAAGGATTTCATTGCGACCGTGATCTGTAGCCATGTGCTCAACAGAGGTGGAAACGGTGTGGCGAGTCCGGCTGATCGGTTATGATCCGTTCCTGGCGGACGCCGAATGTGGGTCATGCGACCGGGATATCCCGCGAGCCAATATCCGGATATCCCGCCAAGTCCGGCGGGGTATCCTGGCCAATCCGGCCTTGATAAAGGGCCTGAACTGGTTGATATTCACGACGTTTGCGGCGGGAACCGAGACGAGCTGGAGCGAGATACACCGCGCAGCTATCCCAGAGGCTGAGCGGTTCACTTAATAGTTAGGCCACAAACGGAGCCTCTATGCCACTTCAACGCCACAAACTTAAACCGCGCGATACGCTATGGGTTTCCGTCGAAATCATTGTCGCTTTTTCCTGCGACTCGGCGCCGGAAGTCAAGAGCACCAAAATCCGAGGACTCAAACAGTTCGCCTTCATCATCGGCCACGAATATGACATTGAGGTTCTGGTGGATGACTCTAGGCGACTCCCTTGCCAGCAATCTGGTTGCGGCAACGCTGTCCGGTACGATTATGTCGTAAAGGTTTTTGTCTCTGACACAGTTGGCTTAGGACTCGGTATTGGAAACTGGGGTACCGGCACGGGTGGCTGGTCCTTCCCGGCGACCGAGGAGAACCAAAAATTAGCGACGCCCTGCATTTGTTGCGACGACAGATTCGAGGAGTCGCGCGTGCTTCCAGAATCGAAACAGATCCAGCAACGCGGATCCGATTCGACGCCGCTCATCATCG
Source organism: Nitrospiraceae bacterium (assembly GCA_037442105.1). Classification (GTDB taxonomy): domain Bacteria; phylum Nitrospirota; class Nitrospiria; order Nitrospirales; family Nitrospiraceae; genus JBBIQV01. Next base: position 25,514 of record JBBIQV010000028.1, read on the forward strand.
GTTTCTCAATCCTCGCCTCCGCCATCGCACTATCCGTTGTCTACTTTGATCACCCAAGTAACCTCGGCAAAATCTTTCTCTCCGGTGTGTCCTTGAGCTTGTTTGCATCAGTTTTCGTGACGCTGCGAAGGATTGTTACATTTATCAAGCGAAGCAAACACGAGCGTAATGAGCCCTGGCGAATGGAGCCAATGGCCTAACGAGCGCATGCAGCCGACCGGAAACCGCCGGTCAGCCTTGGTTCTGAAATCAACGTCGGTTGCCGGGCGGTTTCCGGCGGCTGATGCTTAGCGTTAGGCGACACCACGCATGCCTATGCCACTTGGCGACCAAGACAAGATTTCCTATTTAGCGAATGTACTGTTTGTGGCATTCGTCGATAAGAGCCTTTCACCCAGAGAGGCTGCTGCTTTGGAGGAAATTCGAAAGAGCATCGATGCGAAGAAGGGCCACCTCGGTTCCGCGCAGAAAGCCGTTGAGGGTGGCTCGTATACCTTTACGAGGGTGGGTTCCTTTGCCGACCAAGTCCGCAATCTTGAAGATATTCTCTTTGTGGCACTTACAGATTCAGACCTTGACGAGCGTGAGTTGCAGTTGGTTAGCCAGTTTTGCCAACTCGTAGGAATCTATCAGGACCAGTTAGATGCGATAATCGCCGACACGTCGCGTCGCTGCGACGCAGCGAATCACACCATCACCTGTCCCGCTTGTTCAACGACTGCATCCGCCCAAGTGCGTTTCTGCCCGTCTTGTGGCAAGGCGCTAGCGAGCGTTGATGCAGCATCAATACATATGGGCTTCGATATGCCGAAGCAAGGCTATGTTGTGGAATTTTGCGAATCCACCGCAGGCGGGTTTGCCACCGCCGTCGAACTTGCCAAAGCTACGGGAACTATGCAAACGGCCCTCAAGAATAAGAAGACTTGGTATCTCGCCACCTTCCCCGCAAATAGATTTGCCGACATGGTTCCCCTGGCCTCTTCCTTGAGCGGCATGAGGAACCGCCGGATATATCTCAACGGACAAGAAGTCGTCTGGGATGAGGTGTTTGGTTTTTTGTGGTGCGCTTCAGTGCGCGCTAGGGCCTACAGACCCATTGAGTATTGTTTCGGTAAGGACGAGAACCGGTTAAATCCTTGGGGATGCAAGCAGGCTCGCATGGAGTGGACAGAGTGGGGGCAGTGGTTCTCTTATGGCCGATGGCAGAAGGCAGGGTTGCTTCGCGGTGGCTATGTGTTTGTCTTCGACAAGCAGCGAATTCGCCACGAGCTCGCAACGGCCCTGTATCGATACCGATTCTGCCCGCACATGCGAACAGAATTGGCTGAGGCCGTCTTGCGCCACTTTCCTGACAAAGTAGAGGTCACACCGAATGGAGACTGGAAATACAACCGTACTTACGAGGCACTCCCGGGAACTATCAAAGTCGTTGAACGAGAGGGGAGCGGGGAGTTCACCTTTACCAACGAGTATTACTCCGATGGCGTTCGGCCTCGAGGTTATACCGTTCTCGCTGATCTTCTCAGGAAGGCTTTTCACGATTGTGGATTCACGGACATTGGCGAAGCGGCGCTCTTCTCCAGCTAGCGCCTAACAAGCCACTGGCGGCGACGCCGCCTGGCCGCGCCTCAGCTTGGGCGTTGAGCCTGTAGAAAAAGTCCGCAAACCGCTATAATCGCCGCATCTGCGCTGGATCGACCATCACGATGACCGCTCAGGCGGCAACGCGAGGTGCGGATGGCACGAGACAAGGACTACTCCTACGACCAAGGCAAGTTCCTTCCCGTCTCCGTCGATCGCCACATCCTCCCCGGCACGTGTGAAGACACCCTCAACCACCTCATCGACCACGACGTTGACCTCTCGGCGTTCGATGACCTGTATCGCAACGATGACACCGGTGCCCCGGCCTACGATCCCCGCCTCCTGCTGAAGCTCGTCCTGTTCGCGTACGCGCGCGGGATCTTCACCAGCCGCCGCATCGAGCCGGCGTGCCGGGAGCACGTCGTGTGTATGGCGGTGTCGGCTGACCCCCAACCGCCCTGGACCACGATCGCGGACTTCATCAGGACCCGGCACGAGGCGATCGCGGTGCTATTGCGGGACGTGTTGCTGGTGTGCGACACCTTGGGGCTGTTCGGCACGGAGCGCGTCGCCATCGACGGCTGCACGCTCTCCTCGAACGCCGCCAAGGAATGGAGCGGGACGCATGCGGACCTCCGGAAGAAACAACAGAAGCTCGAACAGGTGATCCGAGTGATGCTGCGCCGGCATCGCGACGAGGATGCGTGCGGCGCCGATGACGCGGTGCGGGACCGAGCACAGCAGTATCTCGCAACGGTCCGCCGCCAGGTCCGGAAGATCAAGCAGTTCCTGGCTCCCCAACCGGAGAACCTGGGTCCCAAGGGCACGGTGCGCCAGAGCAACAGCACGGACCCGCACAGCGCCAAGATGAAGACTGCCCACGGCGTGCTGCAGGGCGACACCGGGGTGGCGGCGGTGGATGCCAAACATCACGTGGTCGTGCACGCACAAGCCGTCGGGGAAGGGCAGGAACACGACCTGCTGAAACCCATGGTCAAAGCGGTGCGCGAGACGTTTCAAGGCATCCAGGGTGAGCCGGACATCTTTCGGCAGACCCGCCTCACTGCCGATGCCGGCTACCACACCGAAGCCAACATGCAGTATGTGTTCGACGAGCACATCGACGCCTCCATGGCCGACAAGCAGCTCCGGCAACGCGATCCGCGCGGTGCCGGAGCTGACCGTTACAAGGTGCGCCACCGCAAGGAGCGCCGCCACCGCGCAGGCCGCCCCGCCTGGTTCACCCCGCAGGGCTTCACCTACGACCCACAGGCACGGACCTGCGTGTGCCCCGCCGGGAAGCCGCTCTACAAGAACGGCGCGAACATCACGATCCGCGGCCACGTCGGCGTCAACTTGACCGCCCCGAAATCGGCCTGTGGCCCCTGTGCGCTGCGCACGCAGTGTCTGAGACGACCGAACCAGACCCCCGTCCGGCAGGTGGTGTTCTTCACCGGCCGATCTCCGACCAAGCCGGAGACTTGTACCGACAAGATGAAACGCAAAATTGATTCGGTCCTAGGAAAGCTCCTCTACCGCCAGCGGCTCGCCACCGCCGAGCCACCGTTCGTGCACCTGCGGCATGCGAAAGGCTTGTATCGCTTCACGCGACGCGGAAGAACCAAGGTCAACGGCCAGTGGCAGCTGTACTGCCTGGTGCACAACCTCTTCAAGGTTCATCACTATGGGCCGGGGTTCACATGAATGAAGCGGCCGGGGCTGGTCACGCCAGGCAGAGCAGCGAGGACCACCGGAAAAGATGGCTGGGAGCGATGACCAACTCCGATCCCCCGCCCACCGTTGGGCCAGAGCACTCGCTTGTTCGACAGCGCGATGGGGTTTTTCTACAGGCTCGTTAGGCCCTGAAGAGCAGGGGAAGCCGTCGGTGCCTTTCTCACAAAGGTTTCATAAGCAACGCCGCCAGTCTTCCGATCGTCGGATCAGAGGAGAGGGCCTCGATGCGCTGCACCCAGTTCCGCTCCAAATCCGGATCGTAGGGGAGGGGACCGAAGACGGGCACGCCAGTCCGCTCTGCCAATACCTGCACAGTTGATGCCGCTTGTTGCAAGGCCTGCGGCGAGGAGGCGGGAGCTACCGGTTGATTGAGGAGAATGGCAAGGATGCGCAAGCCATGTGCGCGGAGGGCATCGACGGTCATGAGCGCGTGATTGATCCCGCCCAACGCAGCTCGACCGACCACGAGCACCGGTAATCGAAGGGCCTCGATGAGGTCCACCACGTCGCTCTTCGGCCCAAGCGGAACCCTGACCCCCCCGACACCCTCAACAAACAGGAAGGCACATTGTTTCGCCAGCGTGTTGTACGCACGAACAATCACGTCTAACTCGATCGTTCGTCCTTCTGCTTGTGCCGCCGCAAGCGGCGCCAACGGGAGGCGAAAGCAGTAGGGGTTGATCAGTTCCAGTGCTCCGTCGAATGAAGCAGCGGCAGCCAGACGGCTCGCGTCGGATGGACCAGCATCAAGGCCAACCCCGGTCTCCACCGGTTTCATGACGCCGACAGAGAAGCCGGCCTTCACGCAATGCCGGACCAACGCCGCAGTGACGACCGTCTTGCCGACGCCGGTATCGGTCCCGGTGATGAAACAACCGCGAAGCATGGTTCAAGTAAGAAGGCAAAAGTTCGTTTTGCCTTGTCTCAGAGAATCCGACTATCCAAATTCCATACTTGGCCTGCTACATCTTCGAGCTGGGCCAGATGCACCACCGACTTCGCCACCTCTTCAAGATTCGGAGTCCGGCCAAGGCAGTGGTCGTGCAACGCTTCTCCTTCCGGCAGGCGATGACTGGCGAGGTCGGTCTTCTGCCAACCAGGCAACACCAGGTTGACCCGCACATTCGACGGTCCCAACTCCAGCGCAGCCGTTTTCATGAGCCCGAAAAGTCCCGCTTTCGAGGCAGCGTAGGCAGCCTGCCCCATTGTGCCCTGAAGCCCCGCATAGGAGCCGATGATGATGATCGATCCCGCTTTCTGCTCGACCATGCGGGGCGCGGCTGCTTGCAGGCAATGAAAAACCCCGGTGAGATTCGTCTCAATCACTCGTTCCCATTCTTCAACGGATTGCCGCACGACCAAGGCGCTTGCGGCTGTGCCGGCATTGCAGATCATCACATCAAGATGTGCGTGGTCTCGACAGAACGCGTCTACCATGGCGGCTACCTGATCCGCGTGCCGAACGTCCGCCTGGTAGATCGACCCGGTTCCGCCGGCGGTTTGTATCAGATCGAGCGTATCGAGCGCCTCGGCCTTGCGCTCCCGGTAGTGAACGCCGACCTGCCATCCGGATTGCCCAAATATTCGACAAATGGCGCGCCCGATCCCGCGGGATCCTCCGGTGACCAAGACCGTCTTGGTGGAGGGCGATCGATGACGAGTAGGCCCAACTTGTGAGCGAGATTGCCGTGCCATAATTCACGTGGGCGGCATTATGAAAGGGGTGAACCCGACAAGGCAAGCAATGGAGCAACAGCCGATCCCTGGGGAGGAAATCTTGCTGCTCAAACAAAAGGTATGGTACCGTGGCATGCCGACCATGCGAGCAAAGAACAAACGGAACCGAGGCGCTATGTATCTCTTGACCGTTTCACTCATGGGCTGGGTCGCTCTGACGCTGTTCGGGCTTGTGAGCCAGGTTCAGGCAGACGAAACGGTTACTGTGATCGCACACTCAGACGAGTACTTTCCCGATCGCCCGGGCAACCGCTGGCAGTATCGGGGCGAGATCTCAGAGGGACCACTGCAGGTCATCGATCAGAAATTCTTCGTCAACGAATCGAAGGTCACGGGCACACGCACCGTGAAAGGTGTGACAGTGACCGTCTTCCACGACACAAACGCCGGCAATCATGGACCTTCCGACAGTTTCTATCGCCGAGATGCGGCCGGAATCGTCTACTATGGGTCTGAGCCCGGTACGCCGCTGGAACAGCAATTGGTCCCCTACCAGATCGTCAGATTCCCCCTGACGCTGTCTTCCTCGTTTCAGCAGTTCGACCGGAATGATCTCGATTTCGGTACCGATGTGGACGGTGATGGCACCAACGAGCATGTCGACGTCCAGGGAGTCGTCTCTGTCCTCGCCCAGGAATCCGTGAATGTGCCGGCCGGCTCATATCCCGATGCCGTGAAGGTGGAGGCGCGCATGACCCTGCGCATTCATCTTTCCAGCACCGGCAAGTCGGCCACAGGTATCGATGTCATGACCGCCTGGTTTGCCAAAGGGGTCGGGTTGATTAAGTATGTCGAACGGCAAGAACTGCCCCCGATCAGAACGGATCGCGGGATGGTGACGGAAATTTCCGAGGAACTCGACGAGTACCAGGTGCAATCGGCGTCCGGTTCATTCAGCCGGCGCGAATCCTCGACGGAGAGTGTGCTCGCTGACCACGCGGGCGACCATGAACTGGGCGAGATAGTCTTCCCCACCGGCCTTCGCACCGACTCCTGACAGTCGGTGTCCTCCAAACGGCTGGCGGCTCACCAGCGCGCCGGTGATCGGGCGGTTGAGGTACAGATTCCCTACATCGAACGTGTCTCGGGCCAGGTCGAGATTGGCCGGGCTGCGCGAATAGACCCCGCCGGTCAGGGCATAGGAGGTCGAATTGGCGAGCCGGAGCGCTTCCTCGAACGTTTTCGCCCGCATCACGGCGAGCACGGGCCCGAAGATCTCCTCCTGCGCCAGTCGATGATGGGGCTGGATATCGGCAAAGATCACCGGTCCGGCGAAGTAGCCGGCATCATCGACGCGCCGTTCCACGACGAGCCGGCCTTCCTGTTGTCCGATCTCTATATACTGCCGCACTTTCTCCTGTGCCCGCGCATCGATCAGTGGCCCCACGCGTGTTCCCGGATCTTCCGGATGACCGATGTACAGGCTCTGGACCGCCTCCGCCAGCCGTTCCAGAAATACGTCATAGACCGTCTCATGCACGATCGCGCGCGAGCAGGCCGAGCATTTTTGCCCGGCATAGCCGGTGAACGATGTCACCACACCGGTAATCGCTTCGTCCAAGTCTGCCGTTTCATCGACGACGATGGCGTTCTTCCCTCCCATTTCCGCAATGACCCGCTTCACCATGCGTTGATCCGGCAGGATACGGGTTGCTTGCTCAAGAATCCACAAGCCGGCTTCCTTGGAACCGGTGAACGCGATGGTCGCCACGTGCGGGTCCATCACCAAGGCACGACCTACCGCCGGACCGCCCGGAAGAAAGTGCAATGCGCCGCGAAGAACTCCGGCTTCCGTCAATATTTCCACCAGGAGGTGGCCCATGACCGGCGCCCGTTCGGAAGGCTTGAATAGGACGGCATTGCCGGTGACCAGTGCGGCCGATACCATGCCGGTCGGAATCGCCAGCGGAAAGTTCCATGGGGCGATCACGACTGTGACGCCGCGCGGACTATACAGTCGATGGTTCAGCTCGCCGGGAGCCCGGCCCAAGCGCCGTGGGCTACCCAGCCTCGCCATCTCCCGCGAATAGAACTCCAGGAAGTCGATCGCCTCGGCTACATCCGCATCGGCTTCCCTCCACGGCTTCCCGGTTTCGAAAATTTCCCAAGCCGCCAGTTCGTACCGCCGCACACGCATGAGGGCAGCGGCCTTTCGCAAGACAGCCACGCGCTGAGACGCGGGAATCGCTTGCCATTCATGAAATCCTTGTTGCGCGGCACGGACCACCGCCGATATATCCTCCGGCGCGTAGGTCCGAAGACGTCCGACCGGTTGGCTCGGCCGCCCCGGATCGTAAGACCGGACCTCTTCTCCGGTCATGGACGCACCGGCAGGAGGATGAATCGGACGTTCCCGGCCGAGTTGCGCAGCGACCGAGCGGATCGCCTGGCGCATAGCCTCGCGCACCGGGGCTTGCGAGAAATCGGAGTGGGGTTCGTTCGTAAACGGCAGCGGCTCATGCTGTGCCGAAGCCAACTCGGGCGGTGGCAGCGACGATCGACCGCTCACCCGGTTTTCGGAGGAAGGAAAAGTCGGCGGAGCGGCCAACAAGCTGCTGAGGGGCTGCGACTCCACATATTCCTTTCGGAGGAACGATTCGTTGGAGGTATTCTCCAGCAACCGTCGCACAAGATAGGCCATGCCCGGCAGCAGTTCGCCGACCGGCGTGTAGATCCGCAAGCGGCGTCCCAGCTTCGTCATCGCCTCCTGGAACGGCTCGGCCATGCCGAAAATCATCTGGTACTCCCACATCTCCGGCGGCAGATTGAGCGACTCCGCGACCGCCTCCACATGGGCGAGACTCCGGAGATTATGTGTGCCGAAGGCGGGTCTGATCTCGCCTATATGCTGTAAGAGCGTGTGACTGAGCGCTTCGTAGTGGGCGTCGGTCTCGCTTTTCTGCTCGAAGAGCGGCACCGGCCACCCTTGTTGGCGATACCGGATGGTATCGGAATCCCAGTACGCGCCTTTGACGAGCCGGATCGTGATCGGCGCGCCGCGCTGCCGTGTCCACAGCAGCAGGCTCTCGATGTCGTCGTGCGTCGTTCGGTGGTAGGCCTGCAATGCCAAGCCGGCATATGGATAGGATCGGTACGAGTCCTCCAAGAGAAGCCGCTTGAAGATGAAGAGAATCAGGTCTTTTGTCTCGGCCTGTTCCATATCGAAGATCAAAGACGCCGGCAAAGCGCAGGCGAGATCCAGCAGCGGGCGCACTCGCGCGGCCACCGATCGGAAGCTTCCCTCCGGGTCGATCGGATCGAGCTGCGACGAGAGCGCAGAGATTTTCAGTGAGAGTTGTACCCGGGGCAGGGGACCGAGGTGGTCGCGCTCGAGCAACGGAGCAGCAGGCCACAAGACCGCGGCTCGTCCCAACTCTCTCAGCGCAGCCAGGCAATGGTCACGATAGCGGTCGCTCTCTCGCTCGCTGACCGTCGCTTCACCGAGCAGATCGACCGAACAGGCTCTGCCTTCTTTCCAGAGGCGCGCGAGGACGGGCAAGGCTTCGTCCACGGACGCCCCTCCGATGAATGTCCGCGCCATCTGTTCGACCTGGTGGCGTATCGACTTGCCGCTGAGCCGGGCTCCCAGACTGACCGACGTCAACGCTTTGAGCCCCCACTGCAGGCCGAAGACGCTCCCGCTCATCTCCCCGAAGTACTCCTCGGCCAGTTTCACGACTTGCGCATCGTCGCGGACGGAGGGCAGCACATCGATGAATCGGAAGAGCTGTGTCTTGAAAACGGTGTCCTTCATGGCGAGGTTCATGACCGTCTGCGACCACCAGCGGGAATCGAAGATGCTCGGGGAGAGGCCGGCTGAGAGACGGGCGAGTTCATCGCCGATCCGACGGATCTGCGGCTCGAATGAGGAAAGTTCTGGCGCCATAGCCCGGGTCGCGATAGAAGGAAAGGACTTGATAAACAACAAATTCAGTATACACCCCAAGGCTGGTGTTGAAAATTGGAAGGTGCTTCGCTACCATGCGCCGCCGCACCTCATGTTCCGAATCCACTTTGCAAGGAGGATTCATGACGGATACGTCGAAATCTCCGATTGCGTGGGGAATGGTCGTGCTCTTCTCCACGATGACCGCGGTTACGCTGATCGGCGTCCCGCTGTTCGCTTATTATTACGACTACACCGTGTTGGACTGGATCCTGCTGGGGGTCCTCTATATCGCCACAGGCATGGGCATCACTGTCGGCTACCATCGGCTGCTCTCGCACCGGAGCTTCGAATGCGCGCCGTGGGTGAAGGCTTGCCTGCTGGTCATTGGGGGATGGGCGTTGCAGAATACGGCGCTGCTCTGGTGTGCCGATCACATACGCCACCATGCGCGGTGCGATCAGGAAGAGGACCCCTACAATGCGACCAAGGGATTCTGGCACAGCCACTGCGGATGGCTGTTCACCGATACACCCTATCGGGAGAAAAAATACGAGACGTGGTTGCGGAAAGATCCGATGGTCATGTGGCAACATCGTTACTACGTCCCGATCGTGATCTCCGGCCTGGCACTACCCTTTGTCGTCGGCCTCATTAACGACGGCTGGATCGGAGGCCTCGGCTGTTTTCTGATAGCCGGGATGCTCCGGACGGTCCTCGTGCTGAATTCCACCTTCACGATCAACTCGCTCTGCCACATCTGGGGCAGCCAGCCGCACGGCACGAACGACAGCAGCCGTGATAGCTGGCTCATCTCCTTGGTCAGCTTCGGCGAGGGCTATCACAACTACCACCACACCTACGCGCGCGATTACCGGAACGGGCCGAAGTGGTACAACTTCGATCCCTCGAAGTGGATCATCTATGGACTCTCGACTCTCGGCCTGGCTTCGAATCTTCGCCGCAACGAAAATATGACCGGCTGAAGGAGACCCCTCCGACTTTCCCTTTCGGGCCAGGCGTCGCTTGGTCCGTCCGGCCCATTCCATTTCCGTGCATAGTTCGCTTATGATGACTTCGTGCGGCCGATATAGGACGGCGGTACGAGCCACTGACTCGATAGAGGAGGACCTACGATGGCTGACGGTCATCCCGAACCGACCCCTCAAGACAGAGAGAATCTGATTCCCGGCGTCAAACATGTCATCGCCGTCAGCAGCGGCAAAGGCGGCGTGGGGAAATCCACCGTGTCCGTCAATCTTGCCGTCGCGCTGAGCTTGGCCGGCGCGAAAGTCGGGCTGCTCGACGCGGATATCTACGGTCCCAACATTCCTATGATGATGGGAGTGGAGAAGCCGCCCGAACAAAAAGACGGAAAAATTGCGCCGGCAGTAAGCCACGGGGTGAAGCTTATTTCGATGGGCTTCTTCGTGCCGGCGGAAACCGCGGTGGTCTGGCGAGGCCCGATGGTCCATACCGCCATTCAGCAGCTCTTCCGCGACGTCCTGTGGGGTGAGCTGGACTATCTCTTAATCGATCTCCCGCCCGGCACCGGCGACGCGCAACTCACCCTGTCGCAACTGGTACCCCTGTCCGGCGCCGTGACGGTCACGACACCGCAGGAAGTCGCCCTGCATGACGTGCGGAAAGGGATGATGATGTTTCAGAAAGTCAACGTGCCGTTGCTGGGCATCATCGAGAATATGAGTTATTTCGTCTGCGGCCATTGCGGCCATCGGACGGACATCTTCTCGCACGGAGGCGGGGAACGAGCGGCGGAAAAACTGGGCGTGCCATTCTTGGGGGGCATTCCCATCGACCCCGAGATCTGTGAAGGTGGAGATATTGGCCGGCCGATCGCCGTTGCCAATCCCGACTCACCGCAGGCCCGGGCATTCCGCCAAATCGCCGCGAAGCTGATGGCAGAACTCGCCGGTGGGCAGGAGGTTCCACCGATCGAGAGCCTGCTGAAGAAGATCAAGAATCCCTTGGCGACCGGCATCTAACCACTGAAACATACCGGTACAAGACGGAGGAATGGAGATGGCTGAGTTTGTAAGGGTTGCAGATGCGACGGATGTGAAGCCAGGCACGGGCATAGTCGCCGAAGTGAACGGCCAGGCTATCGCCCTGTTCAATCTCGGCGGCACCTTCTACGCGATTGACAACACGTGTGTCCACCGCGGTGGCCCGTTGGGCGAAGGCGACGTAGACGGAGAGATCGTCACCTGCCCCTGGCATGGCTGGCAGTTCAATGTGAAGACAGGTGCTTGCGAGAACAACCCTGCCGCTTGCGTCAAATCATACGATGTGAAGGTCGAGGGATCGGACGTGAAGGTGCTGCTGTAACCAACGTCTTGGAGAAACAGTGCACGACGATGCCGGCGCCAAGTCCTATCGAAGTCACCGAAACGCTCGTCCGGCTCTACGTGTTTCTGGCGCAGTACCTCGATCGCTGCACGGACGAAGCCGCCAGGAAGGCGTATCCGGACGAAGAGCTCCATGCGCACCTTGCCGCCACGCGTGCCGCCATGGCGGATATCCTGGCGGTCAATCCGGTGGTCAAGAACAAGGTGGAGAAAGAATGCAACGACGTGCTCGCCATCGGCGCCGCCATATTGAAAGGCGGGAGCGGGCGAGCAACAGTGATGGAGCACATGAAGGCACAGCGTGCCATCCTGCGGAACAAGACGATCGCCTTGAGCGATTTGCTGGCCGTGTTCCGCGCCCGATGAAAGCGCGCTGGCAGAGCCGTTTCTCACCATGGCGGAGGAGTCGCCTGAGAAATATCAGTTGGCCGGACTCGATGTGCGGGAACGCGGGTTCAGCCGTCCGGTCGTGTTCGAGCATACGGAAATCGGCTACCGTGCGATTCTCCGCTACGAAACGACCACGATCGTCACCGAACCCCAATCGTCCCAGGCTGCGGCTCTCCGGGAACTGATACACTTACTTCAAGGACAGGGCTACACGCAGCTACGGTCCCAGCTCAGTTTTCAGCAGGGCATGTATCAGGGATCTCAGCATCCGTGGATCGAGTATCCCGATCCACCCCGCGGGTCAAGTCGCGGACTCTTAGCCAAAGTTCGCCGCTGGTTCGAGGGGAGAGGAGTCGCGCCATGAGCTTCGTGCCGATCGCACAGCTTCGCAGGGCCGGCGGAGCGTCGACTTCAGCCACCGGCTACAGCGGGCGCCTGCCGCCCTGGTTCAAGGTCCGTCTCCGGACCGGGCCGGACTATCAGGACATCCGTCGCATCATGGACCGGCTCAACCTTCACACGATCTGTGAAGAGGCACGTTGTCCGAACGTTTGGGAATGTTGGAACGCGCGCACCGCAACGTTCCTGATCCTGGGCGACATCTGTACCAGACGATGCCATTACTGTTCCGTGACCACAGGCCGGCCGTTGGAGCTGGATCGTGAAGAACCGCTGCGAGTCGCTCAAGCCGTCCAGGCGCTGGGGCTCAGGCATGCGGTCATCACGTCGGTGAACCGGGATGAGTTGGAGAATGGAGGGGCGTCGATCTTCGTTGAAACGATCAGGCACATCCGCCGCTTACTGCCGTCCTGCAGCGTCGAAATACTGATCCCGGACTTCGAAGGGAACGGAGCGGCTCTGGCGATGGTCGCGGCAGAGAAACCGGATATCCTCAATCACAACATCGAGACGGTCCGGCGGCTGTTCCCTTCCATCAGGCCACAGGGCAAATATCAGCGATCAATCGAATTGCTCGGCAGAGCGAAACAGATGGACATGAAAACCAAGTCGGGCTTGATCGTCGGCATGGGCGAGACAATGGACGAGATTCATGAAGTGATGCGGGACCTCCGTGCCGTCGGCTGCGACATCATGACCATCGGCCAGTACCTCCAGCCGACAAAAGAGCATTTACCAGTCGCCCGCTTCTACCATCCCGACGAATTTGCCGCTCTGAAAGAGGAAGGCCTCGCCCTCGGCTTCAGCCACGTTGAATCGGGCCCGCTGGTGCGAAGTTCCTATCACGCTGAGAGGCAAGTTTCCTCTTGAAGCCTGTTCCCGTTCATTGAATTGACTCTCCTCCGACCCCTTCATATAATGACCGGCTGTCAACGATGTTGGCTCTTTTCCCTTCAGGTTATGGCTTCCTTTTCCAGAGAATCCATCGTCCAGACGCTCGGCAAGTTCCGTGATGGGTTCAGACACGCGTTTGCGGTTCGCCGAGAGCAGAACGACTTCACCAGCGAAGACGTGGCTCTGCTTGAACGGGTGGCCGAGGCCGTCGTGAAACGCGGGATGGCGGCGCCAGCCACGGCGTTTCTCGAATCGCTCGGTCCCATGAACTTTCTCGGCAGCCAGGCGTTGCACTTTCTCACGCCGATTCTCGAATTCGCCTTCAATGCGCGCGAAGTAGAGCAGGTGGCTCATTTGCTTGAACGGCGCGATACCATCGCCCGGCTCATCACCCTCATCGAGGCGAAGTCTGCTCGATGACCGCTTCCAGTTCCGGCGTCCCATCCATCACGCATCCATTGAACGTCATTGTCGCCACCGATTGTGGCAGCACAACGACGAAAGCCATTCTCATCGAGAAAGTCGGCAACGAGTATCGCCAGACGTATCGAGGTGAAGCTCCCACAACCGTCGAAGCGCCGTTCGAAGACGTGACCCGCGGCGTGCTGAACGCCATCGCCGAGATCGAAGAACTCTCCGGTCGCAAGATTCTGGACGGCGACAAAATCATCACCCCGAACCGCGCCGCCCAGGGTGATCCCAAAACTGGCGCGGACATTTACATCTCCACCAGCAGCGCCGGCGGCGGGTTGCAGATGATGGTGACCGGTGTCGTGCAGAATATGACCGGCGAAAGCGCCCAACGTTGTGCGCTTGGCGCGGGGGCCATCGTCATCGATGTGCTGGCCTCGAACGACGGCCGCTTGCCGCATGAAAAGATTGAACGCATCCGCTCGCTGAGACCCGACATGATCCTGATGTCGGGAGGCACGGACGGTGGCGCGGTGACTCACGTGGTCGAGATGGCCGAGTACGTCTCCGCCGCAGAACCCCGCCCGCGTTTCGGCAGCACCTATACGTTGCCGCTCATCTACGCCGGCAACAAAAACGCGCAGGATCAGGTCAAGAAGATCCTCGGCAAAAAGACCGCGCTGGAGATCACGGACAATATCCGCCCCGTTCTGGAGAAAGAGAATCTGGCGCCGGCACGGCACAAAATTCATGATCTCTTTCTCGAACACGTCATGGCCCAGGCTCCCGGTTACAAGAAACTGATCGACATGGCCGGCGCGCCGATCATGCCGACGCCGGCCGCGGTCGGCCTCATCATGGAGACCATTGCCAAGCGCGAGCGCCTAAATCTGATCGGCGTGGACATCGGCGGCGCGACGACCGACGTGTTTTCTGTGTTCAACGGCATCTTCAACCGGACCGTCAGCGCCAATCTCGGCATGTCCTACAGTATTTCGAACGTGCTCGCGGAGGCCGGGCTGGACAACATCTTGCGGTGGGTTCCGTTCACGCTCGATGAACAGACTTTGCGAAACCGCATCAAGAATAAGATGGTACGGCCGACGACCATCCCGCAAACGTTGGACGAGCTGCAGATCGAACATGCCATTTCACGCGAAGCGCTCCGGTTGGCGCTCATCCACCACAAGTCGCTCGCTACGGGCTTGAAAGGCGTGCAGCAGGAACGGACGATCTCCGACGTGTTCGAGCAGCAACAGTCCGGCCGGACGCTGATCGACATGTTGAAATTGGATTTGATCGTCGGCAGCGGCGGCATTCTCTCCCACGCGCCCCGACGCATCCAGTCTATGGTGATGATGGTCGATGCCTACGAACCGCTCGGGTTCACCATGCTGGCTGTGGACAGCATCTTCATGATGCCGCACCTGGGGGTGCTCTCGACGATCAACGAGAAGGCGGCGGCGGATGTTTTCGTGCGGGACTGCATGATCTACCTCGGCGCCTGCATCGCGCCGATCGGACAGGGGAAGGACGGCGAACGCTGCGCCGATTACGACATCGCGTTCAGTGATGGCCGTCCGGCAGAGAAAGGCACATTGAAATTCGGCGAGCTGCGACATCTGCCGTTGCCCCGTGAGCAACGTGCGAAGGTGACGATGCAACCGACGAAGCAGGTGGATCTCGGCGCAGGCGCCGGGATGTCCGTCACGCGCGAGGTGCAGGGAGGCGTGGTAGGACTCCTGCTGGATGGGCGAGGCCGGCCGCTGCAATTGCCGCGCGAACAGAATGCTCGTGTCGCAGCCTTGAACCGGTGGCACCAGGCGGTGGATTTATACCCGAAGGCAGGTTGAGGCTGAGGCTGAGGTTGGGGAAAAACACATCATGAGTCTTCCCTCAACCTGAACCTCGACCTCAACCTTGTTGCAAGCATGCCCCATTCCTACACGCCAGGGCTGACCGTTACCGAACGGACCGTTGTCCGGCGCCGCCGGCTGTTGCCTTTGCCCGGCACGGTACTCGTCAACAGAGGCGATGCGGTCCGTGCCGATACCGCTGTCGCGCGCGCAGAACTGCCGGGCAAGGTCCATCCGATCAACCTTGCGAACCAACTCGGCATCGCGCCGGACGAAATCAAGGAGTATCTTGTCAAGAAAGAAGGCGATCAGGTCGGGAAAGATGAAATCCTGGCCGAGAACAAGCCGCTCATCAAATGGTTCAAAACAGAAATTAAGTCGCCGGTCACCGGCATGGTGGAATCCGTTTCCACTGTGACGGGGCAAGTGCTCCTGCGCGAACCTCCGCACGTACTGGAGTTGTTGGGGTACGTGGATGGCACGGTCGTCGAACTCCATCCGCAACAGGGCGTGACGGTCGAGACGACGTGCAGCCTCGTGCAAGGCATCTTCGGTATCGGCGGCGAGACGTGGGGTGAGATTACGATCGCCGTCAAATCCCCGGACGAACCGCTCACGCCGGAACAGATCAACCGGAGCATGGCGGGGAAGGTCATTGTCGGCGGTTCCTTCCTCTCTGCCGATACCATGACGGCGGCCAAGAAAGTCGGCGTGGCGGGACTGGTCGTCGGTGGCATCCATGACA
>JBBIQV010000028.1:41547-41776 GCA_037442105.1 Nitrospiraceae bacterium
CGCCATCACGGGAACCGAGCAGGTCGGCTTCACGCTCATTCTTACTGAAGGATTCGGCACGATTCCGATGGCGAGCAAAACATTCACGTTGTTGTCTGCTCATGAGGGACAGAAGGCGTCGATTTCTGGCGCCACGCAAATCCGGGCCGGCGTGATCAGGCCGGAAATCATTATTTCCAAAGGGGCCGGCGCAGCTCGTGTTGGAGCAACGGCGGCAATCCTACAGCGG
>JBBIQV010000029.1:0-40719 GCA_037442105.1 Nitrospiraceae bacterium
CAGTGGACGTCAAGGGCATCCGGCGCCAGCTCGGCCGCCCGCCGGTAGGCCGCCAGGGCTTCTTGGTTCCGGCGGTTCGCGGTGAGAAAATCCCCATAGGCTTTGTGGACGCGATAGTTCTGTGGGGCAAGTCGGAGCGCTTCGTCAAAGCGATCGGCGATGTCTTTGGACCGCCCTTGTTGCCACGCCAGACTGAGTTCAGCGAGCAGGCTGGAGACATCTTCCATCGCCAAGGTGATTGTGTCGGGAGCCAGCGCAACCGCCAGCACTATTCCGACTACGAGTTGTAAACATGACCGGGGCATGATCGTCTCTCAGAGACGCCTACGGTGAAGCGCGCATCATGACGGTTCAATGGGAACAGCACGCGGCTGCCGCATCAGACGGCGTTCCAGCACAGGACTCTTTGTAAACGGCATAGGCTTTCAGGGCCCATTCCTCCCCGGGGCAGCCCTGCATGGTCATGGCGACTTCGAGAAACTCGATCAATTCCTCTTGTGTGATACCTTTGTTGCAAGCCATCTGGACGTAAGCCCGAATGCAGGGCTCACACCGGATTGCAATCGAGATGGCCATGGCGGTGAGCAGTTTGTACTTCGATGCGACTGCCGCATCGCGATAGGCTTCTTGCCGCATCCGCAGCAGCCCGCCCGTGACTTTGGGGCTCAACTTTCTCAGTTCGGCGAATAGTCCAGTTTCAACTTTGGTTGTTTGATCCATGATGCTGTTCTCCTCCTCCTCCGCTCGCCTCGCGCCTCTTGCCTCTCGCCTATTTATCGAGCAGCCGCGCCTTGTACGTCGACAGCGGGGTGCTGGCTGCTTCGATAGCCTTGACCAATGACTCCGCGCCCGCTTTCGCCGGATCGAACGTCACAGCAGCGCGCGCATCTCCGTAATCGGAGAAGAAGACCCATTTCTTTCCCACGGTGAGTTCCACCGCAGTGACGCCGGACACTTTGCCGAGGGCGGTCTTCACGTCCTTGACGCAGACTCCACAGGTCATACCGTCAATGCGCAAGGTCACCGTCTGAAGTCCCTGGCCCTCAGCCGCCCATGTTTGAAGCCCGCTCAGGCTCAGCGTCATGATCCCGGCAAGGAGAGTCAATTGAATCGATCGCCACATCAGCGTTCACCTCCGTTCACAGAAGAGCCGATAGCGAATAGCCAACAGAGAATAGCGCGCACCGAGCCACTCTCACAATCCAAGCCAGTACGGTGCCAAGACCAATGCAATCGCCACGGTCGCCATCAGCCACAGCAGCGTCCGATTCACACCATGTTTCGCTCCAGTCGCACACATCATCCCTGGACCACAGGCGGGTTCCCGCTTTCGATAGGCGAGATAAAAGCTGGCGCCCAGCAAGAGCAACGTCAGGCCAATGAAGACCGGCCGATACGGCAAGAAGGCCTTGAGAAACCCCGCCGTCCCGGCAAGGAATCCTGTGGCCCCAACCCCCACGCCGAGGGCTGCGAACACCAGTGGCCCGATGCAGCAGAGAGAAGCGAAGAACGCCGCCACGAGCCCGCCGATCATCGTTGTCGCTTCACCTTTTGTCATGGTGATCTTGGTGTCCCCTCTTCAAAATGCCGTCATCGGTCATTCGTCAATCGTGACCTTCAGTCATCCCCGCTCCGGCCACCCTTTGCTCTTCCTGGCGCCTTGTTCTCATTTTCCAGGCTTGCCAGAATCGGACACTGTTCGGTGGGCTGACCCGCCCTGCAGGTGCGGATCAAGCGTTGCAGCGCCTTCGCTAGCGATTGCAAGTCGCGCACTTTGGCCTCAATGTGCTTCAGTTTGGCTTCTGCCCTTCGCTGCACATCCCGGCATCGCGCCTTTGAACTGATCCGCAGATCGAGGAGTTCTTCGATCTCATGGAGCGTGAAACCCAACCCTTGGGCGTTCTTGATGAGGCGTAGTCTTCTGTATGCTTCATCGCTGTACAACCGGTACCCAGACGGCTTTCGCGATGTCGGCGCCAGCAACTTCAGCCGCTCGTAGTACCTGATTGTCTGGATATTCACGCCAACTTCTTTCGCAAGTTGCCCAATCGTTAATGCTGAGTCCATGGCGCCACCTTTTCAATATTAAACTCTACACCCTGTACCATAGTACGGAGTCAAGTGGGCTGTGGGTCACGCCGCCCTTTTGATTCGAGTGAAATGGGATACGGCATGTAGTTTGACAGAATGAGGAGGGGCGACCGGTGCGCAGCCCCGGTCGCCCTTTTCTTCCATTGCCCTTTCTTATACAAAGAAGCTCTGCATCCACTGCCAGACTGTGGCAGCCGCCTCATACGGGCAGAAGCCGAGTGTTTCGACCCACGGGCACATAGGCTTCACCTCCTTTCTGAGGCCGATGCTACACCCGGTACCACGGTACCGAGTCAAGGGGGTGGGAACGGCATGAAACTATCTGCCGGTTTGTAAGGATTGCGGACCTTGGACGACTGATTCATCTGACCGCTGCATCTAGCAACTGGATTCTTCCCTCTTCACTGTGAGGTGGCTTACAGACACAGCCTATCGGAAGCTATACCGTCCGCCAATACGGGATTGACGGGAATGGCAGGGATTGATACATAGACGTATCTCGATAGGTTCATTGAATGACGGGGGACGCTATGGCGATCGACGAGATTACCCTAAAGGTCAGCGAACGATATGCGCGCGCGGCCGTGGCCGGCGAGCAGATGTGCTGCCCCACCGGCTACAACTTCGATGACCTCCGCTCGTTCATCCCTGATGAGGTCTTGAAAATCTCCTACGGTTGCGGGACGCCGGCGGGGTTGGACACGGTGCGCGAAGGAGAAACGGTGCTGGACATCGGCTCCGGGGGCGGGATCGATTGTTTTGAAGCCTCGCGGCGGGTCGGGCCGACCGGTCATGTCATCGGCATCGACATGACGGACCAGATGCTGGAGATCGCGCGTCGCAATGCGCCGATCGTGTCCGCTCATCTGGGGTATCCATCTTCTAACGTCGAGTTCCGCAAGGGGATGGCCGACGCGATGCCGGTCGAAGATGGCAGCGTCGATCTGATCATCTCCAACTGCGTGATCAATTTAGCTCCAGATAAGCGAAAGGTGTTCCATGAAATGTACCGCGTGCTGAGACCTGGCGGACGCTTCACAATCTCGGATATCGTTTCCGACCAGATCGTGCCGCAGTACCTTGTCCACGACACGGAAAAGTGGGGCAACTGTCTCTCCGGTGCCTTGCCGGTCAGCGAATATGTGGGCGGAATGGTCGAGGCGGGATTTCTCGGCGTCCATCAGATCAAATATATCCCTTGGCAGGTGATCGACGGCATTCACTTCCTCTCCATAACTCTGACCGGTTACAAGCTGCCCGCTGTAATCGAACCGAACGGAGTCCGGTACGCGACACTCCGGGGCCCCTTTAGTCGGGTGACGGACGAACTGGGAACCGCCTACCAGCGCGGTATTCCGCAGGCCGTTGATACGCGCACTGTTGCGCTTCTTCAGACCCCGCCTGTTGCACAACATTTCGTGTTGTCCGAGCAGCCACAACGGTTGACCCCAGGAGATCCGCGCTACGTGGCCGTTCTTCCCGAACAGACACCCTGCGTGTGGCAGGGGCACTTTGTCATCTTCACCGGTCCTTTTGTTGCCGCAGCGGACGACGACCATCATCTCTTCCGGCGTGGGGAACCACTCGAAATCTGCTCAAAAACCTTGAAGGTGTTGGGAACCGACGGCTATGAGAAGCACTTTGCCATCATTAATCGGGCCGGTCGGTCGGTGTCGGGTGAAGCCGTGTCCTGTGCTCCAAATGGTGGCTGCTGTTGAATCAGGTGGCCTGTGGCGGCCGTGATATTGACTGAACGGCAATGTGCCAATGTCTTGCGTGCGTTGGCCGACGAAACGCGCTTGCGCCTTCTGGAATCCCTGCTCGCACGGGAGAAGTGCGTCACTGATCTTGTGCGCGAACTGCGCAAGTCGCAGCCACACATCTCGCATCATCTGCGGATTCTGCGCGGCGCCGGCCTGGTGGAAGGCCTCCGAGACGGACAGAAAGTGTGTTATCGCGTGACGCCCAGCGTTCAGCGGGTCCTCAAGAACCACCAGGGCCATGCCTTGGACTTTGGCTGCTGCCAAGTGAGTTTTCCAGAATCCGTGCTCATCCCCAAGGCCGGCTGACCACGCATGACCGCTCAACGCGAGGAGCATTCATGGCGCTGACATTACTTGGACGTAAGAATTTACTCGCGTCATCAGCCGAACAACTTTCCGTTCTCGCGCGAACAGGGGCATGTCCCCCCTTCGAGTCGCGCCTCAGTCAAGCCGGCTTGCAGCCTCTCCTTGCCACGGGTATCACTGTTTTCCAGATCAACGTCGGAAAACTGTGCAATCAGACTTGCCGCCACTGCCATGTGGATGCCGGCCCGGACCGCACGGAGAGCATGACGCGCGACACGGCCGAACTGTGTATTCGGGCTCTGGCAAGGAACGACATTCCTACCGTCGATATCACCGGTGGGGCACCTGAGTTGAATTCAAGCTTTCGTTGGCTGGTTGAACAGTCTACGACGCTTGGGCGTCACGTGATGGATCGGTGCAACCTGTCGGTGCTCTTGCTTCCCTCTCAGGCAGACCTCACAGCATTCCTGGCGCAACATCGCGTCGAAATCGTTGCTTCCCTCCCCTATTATCGGCCATCCCAAACCGATGCCCAGCGGGGCGAAGGGGTATTCGACAAGTCTATCCAGGCCCTGCGACTTCTGAATACCTTCGGCTATGGCGTGGAGGGCAGCGGTTTGACGTTGAACCTGGTCTACAATCCCGTGGGCGCCTTTCTTCCTCCTAGACAGGAATCCATCGAAGCCCAGTTCAGACGTGAATTGGCCAGTCGATACCACATCACATTCAATCATCTTTATACGATCACGAATATGCCCATCAGCCGTTTTCTGGAGTTCCTCATCGAGAGCGGCAACTACGAAGGCTATATGGAGCGGCTGGCCAACGCCTTCAATCCCGCCGCTGCAGCCGGCGTCATGTGCCGCTATACCCTCTCGGTGGGCTGGGACGGCACCCTCTATGATTGTGACTTCAACCAGATGTTGGATCTCCCCGTCGATCACGGAGCGCCTCGACACATCCGCGATTTTGATCCCGCTCGTCTCCACACCAGACAGATCGTCACCCGCAATCACTGTTACGGTTGCACCGCCGGCTCCGGCTCGTCCTGCGGCGGAGCGGTCACAACCTAGGCCATATGGAACTCGCGCTCGTCACCTATCTGCTGGTTGTGGCCCTCGCGTTCGCGAACGGCACCAATGACGTGTCCAAAGCCATCGCCACATTAGTCGGCAGCGGCGTCACGAACTATCGCACGGCCATCTTGTGGGGGACGATATGGACGATGGTGGGCGCGAGCGCTTCCGCTTTCGTGTCCGCCGCGATGGTGAAAACCTTCAGTAGCGGGTTGATCCAGCCCGACTTCGTCATTCCACCAGAGCTTGCTCCGGCCGTGCTGACCGGTGCCATGACCTGGGTCTTGGTCGCGTCGCGGACAGGGTTTCCGGTCTCGACCACCCATGCCTTGACCGGTGCAATCGTCGGGGCTGGCCTGATAGCCTCCGGTCTGCAAGGTCTGGTATGGCCGGCCATTCTGAACAAGATCGTGCTGCCTTTGCTTCTGAGCCCTCTGTTAGCCCTGACCGTTTCAGTCTTGATCCATCCTGCCGTCCGGATGTTGGCGGAGCGGTGGGAAGGGTCCTGTTTGTGCGTCATGCCGACCTCGCGCGCGTTAGTGACCATCGACGCGAAAGGAATGACCCGCACACTTTTTCAAGCGACCGGCTTCGGATCACCGGTGATCGCAGTTCCAGCCCAGTGCGAACGTGACGGCCTCCAGGGAATCACCATCGGCCTGGACAGCATCCATTGGATCTCGAGCGGACTTGCGTCGCTTGCCCGGGGAACGAACGACACACCGAAGATCGTGGCAATGTTGGTGCTCGGCAGTACGGTCGCGTCCTGGCCCGGCTCCATCTCCAAGATCGCTTCATTCCTCGGTGTTACATTGTTGATGGGGCTTGGCAGTTATGTTGGAGGTCTTCGCGTCACGAAGGTGCTGGCTGAGAAGGTGACGCGAATGGACCATGCCGAAGGCCTCTCGGCAAATTTGACAACGTCTTCCCTGGTGATGATATCGGCCACGATGGGTCTCCCTGTTTCGACAACGCATGTCAGCAGCTCCGCCATCATCGGTATCGGGCTGCTGAAGGGCCTGAGCGCCGTTCGCTGGACAACCGTCCGCGACGTGGTGCTGGCCTGGATCGTGACGCTCCCCGCCGCGGCCGTGCTTGCCTGCCTCGCCTACTTCATCCTCGATCGACTACTGTAAAACCCGTTGGACGTTCACCATGCAGAGGAGGAGATCGTGTACTCAGGCAAGACGCGCGCCACGCCAAACACCTATCGATGTCGATATGTCTTGCTGCTTCTTCTGCTCTTTGTTGTCTTTGCTGAAGATGGTATCTCGTTCGACTGGGTCCCGACGGACGAGGAAATCCAGAAATATCGGAAGAGTTGGAATCCGATGGCCAACGGCCCCATCCTGATTTCAGGTGTCGACATCCAACCAAAGGGACAGTTTCTCTTCCAACCGTTTGTCTTCGGCCAAATCGGTCACGAGAAATTCGGAAACCAGCTCAGCACCCACTCGACCGACGCACCCACTCACCTGCGGGCGGTCGCCCCGACAGGCATCTTCGCCTATGGCATCAGCGACCACGTGGAACTGAACGTGGCTTTTTCGGGCATTTACTGGGAAGCCAGCCGAGCCGGCGGCACCAACGGGAGAACGGTCGATTCGGAAAGCGGCGTGGGCGATACCACGATCTATCTCAAGTACCGGCCCATCGTCCAGGACCCAGATGGCTGGCGGCCGTCGGTCACGATCTACAACCAGGTTGCACTCCCATCGAGCGAGTGGTTTGGCACTCAAGGCATTCCAGGTGGGTTTTCCCCGCTCGGTCGACTCCCTGCCACTCGTTTCGGCGCGCTGTCCTTCACGGAAGGAGTCATGTTCCGGAAGAACCTGGAACCCTTTCGCATCAGCGGCGGCGTCTTTTACACCTATACCAACCCAGGCAGTACAGCAGGCATGAATACCTACCCCGGCGATATCATCAATACACGTCTCGTGGTCGAACATATCCTCAACGACGAGCGTGGATTCGGATATAACCTGGAATTCGTCACGCTCCACGGACTTTCGCGCCGGCTGGATGGCCACCAGGTGAACATCAACCCGACCAGCTTTTCACTGATGGGCGTCCAGCCCACGCTCCAGTACAAATTCTTTCACGATTCCAACGGGGCCTTTGTTGGCGCAGCCGGTTGCCTCTTTACCGTTGCTGGGCAGAATAACATCAACGCGATCTACCCCAACCTCTCTCTCTATTACTATTGGGGAAGGGGCACGCCCATGATGCGGTGACCTGGGTTGCCCTCAGCAACCCACTCTGCTATGGTGAGACCCTCTTCGCCCTATCTCTTGTGATCGGAAGGATGCTCGATGGTGTGGGACCCGAAAGACCCGTGGAGTAAGAAAGGCGACAGGCTGGACGACGCCCTGAAGGAGGCGCAAGGCAAGCTTCGCCAGATAGTCCCGTCGAGCGGGTTGCGAAACCTGCTCCTGGCCGCGGTCCTCGTGTTCCTCGCCTGGCAGAGCGCCTTCATCGTGGCACCGGATGAAGAGGGCGTCGTCAAGCGGTTCGGAGATGTCGTCCGGACGGTCGGCCCTGGCCCTCATCTCAAGATCCCGCTGATCGAAAGCGTCATGCAACCCAAGGTGGCCAAACTGCACCGAATCGAAGTGGGCTTTCGCACCGATCGGCAAGGCCGGCAACAGATGGTTGCTCAAGAAGCGTTGATGTTGACGGGTGACGAAAATATTCTGGGCATCGAGTTCATCGTCCAATACAAGATCAAGAATGCACGCGAGTACCTGTTCAACGTGGCTGACATCCAGGACACGATCGGGAAGGCAGCCGAGGCGTCGATGCGCGAGGTCATCGGAAAAAGCAAGATCGACGAGGCACTGACGACCGGCAAGGCCCAGATCCAACAGGATACCCAAGTCTTGTTGCAAGGCATCCTCGATCAATACCAAGCGGGTGTGCAAGTGGCCGCGGTGCAACTGCAAGACGTCGATCCCCCGGAGGCAGTCGTCGCCGCGTTCAAAGACGTTGCCAGTGCAAAAGAGGATCGGGAGAAGCTGATCAATCAGGCGCAGGGCTACCGGAACGACATCATTCCCAGGGCCAAGGGCGAGGCCGCCCAACTCGTCAACCAGGCCAAGGGCTATGCCCAGGCCCGCCTGACTCGCGCGCAAGGCGAAGCGAACCGCTTCCTCGCCACGCTCAAGGAATACAACCAGGCCAAGGACATCATCAGCAAGCGCATTTACATCGAAACGTTGGAAGAGGTGCTGCCGCACGTCGAAAAAATCGTCATCGACGGCAAGGGCGGCGAGCGCATGGTCCCCTATTTGCCGCTGGACCGTCTCTCGAAATCCGGCGGGGCCGCGTCATCTTCCGAAGAGAAAAAGCCGTGACGAAACAACACTTCCTCATTGCGCTCATTGCGGTGGTGATCGGGTTGTTCCTGCTCGGCGCCTCGCCGTTCTTTATCGTCGATATCACACAAACCGCGATCGTCGTGCAGCTCGGCAAACCGGTCAACAACGTCACCGAACCTGGGTTGTACCTGAAAGTGCCCTTCATCCAGGAAGTGACCTATTTCGACAAGCGGTTGTTGGACTACGACTCGTCGGCCCAAGATGTGATTACGCAGGATAAGAAAACCCTGCTGCTCGACAACTTCGCCAAGTGGCGGATCACCGATCCCTTGAAGGTCTATCAGGCGTTCCAGAGCCAGCGTGGAGCGCTGCAACGGCTGCACGACATCATCTATTCGGAGCTGCGGGTGGAACTTGGCCGTCACGACCTTTCCGAAATCGTCTCGAAAACCAGGGCCGAGATCATGAAGATCGTCACCGAACGAGCGAACGAGAAGGCCTCGGCCTATGGGATCGCGATTCAGGATGTCCGGATCAAGCGCGCGGACTTACCAGAGCAGAATGAAAAAGCGGTGTTCGCCCGGATGCAAGCCGAGCGGGAGAGGCAAGCCAAGCAATATCGCGCAGAGGGAGCGGAAGAGGCCCAGAAGATCCGGTCAGAAGCGGAGAAGGATCGAGAGATTATTCTCGCTGAGGCTTACCGGGAATCTGAGGAGCTGCGAGGATCCGGCGACGCAAAGGCGTTTCGAATTTATGCGGACGCCTATCGTCAAGACCAACGGTTCTTTGAATTCACCCGCTCCATGGAAGCCTACAAGAAGACCTTCAACGACAAATCCACCGTGGTAATGAGTCCGGACTCCGAGTTCTTCAGATACCTCAAGCAGCGCTGAACATGCCGCACCTGTCAGACTCACCCGAGCCCCACAATTTCACCAGTCTCAGCATCCACATCGATGCGTTCGCTTGCCGGCCGCTTCGGCAACCCCGGCATGAGTTGGATTCCCGAGCAGACCGCCGTTAAGAATCCCGCCCCTGCAAACATCCGCAGCTCTTGAATCGGAAGAGTAAAACCGGTTGGGCGCCCCTTAAGCGAAGGATCGTGCGACAGAGACAGGGGCGTTTTGGCCATGCAGATGGGAAAGCGGTCGAACCCCATACGGGACGCGAGAGCAATCTGCTCCTGTGCTTTGTCCTCATACGACACACCCGCTGCCTTATACATGAGTTGCGCCACGCGTTCGATCTTCTGCTTGATCGGCAAGGCATCCTCATAGAGAAGCACAGGGTTGGACGGGCGATCACAGGCTGCGATGACTGCCTGCGCCAATTCTTCTGCCCCTCGCCCTCCATCAGTCCAATGAGTCGACACGGCTGCTTCTGCCGCCCCGGTTTCCTTGGCCCATTGGCACACGAAGTCCAACTCTTCCTTGGAGTCATCGGTGAACACGTTTAGGGCAACCACAGCGGGAACCCCATAGGCCCGCACATTGGCAATGTGTTGAGCCAGGTTGTCCAAGCCTCGTGTCAACGCCTCACGATTGGGTCTTATCAGTCCGGCAGGTACCGGCGCACCTACCTTCACTACCCCGCCGCCACCGTGAAGTTTCAAAGCCCGGAGCGTCGCAACCACCACAGCGGCTTGAGGGCGGAAACCAGACGCGCGGCATTTGATGTTAAAAAACTTCTCCGCGCCCAACTCGCTCCCGAATCCCGCCTCTGTCACAACATACTCGGCACAACGAAGCGCAATGGCATCTGCCATCACTGAGCAGTTACCGTGGGCGATGTTTCCGAAAGAACCCGTATGGACAATCGCCGGAGTCCCTTCAAGAGTCTGAACCAGATTCGGAAGAAAGGCATCTTTCAGCAATGCTGCCATGGCGCCCGCGCATCTCAAATCGTCGGCCGTCACCGGCTGTCCCTGTTCGGTGAAACCGACTACGATTCGACCCAGCCGTCTTCTCAGATCAGCCTGGCCCAAGGCGAGGGCCAAGATGGCCATCACTTCAGACGCCTCCGTGATTACGAATTGCGTCCAGCGGGCTACTGTTGTCTCTCCTTCACCAATCAATACCCGTCGCAAGGCCCGGTCGCTCACGCTCATCACGCGCGGCCAGGTGATTCGACTCGGATCAAGGCCTAACTCGTTCCCATGATAGAGGTGATTATCCACGCTGGCGGCCAGTAAATTGTGGCTGGCAGTTACAGCATGAGCGTCGCCAGTCAGGTGAAGGTTAATATCCTCCATCGGAATCAACTGTGCTCGTCCCCCTCCTGTTCCCCCTCCCTTGATCCCAAATACTGGACCGAGTGACGGCTGCCGTAGCGTGACCGCCGCGCGATGGCCGAGTCGACATAGCCCCATGGCCAGACCGATTGCCGTCGTCGTCTTCCCCTCTCCAAGAGGAGTCGGATTGATTGCGGTCACGAGGACATAGCGACCTCGTGGGTGGGACCCAAGCCGTGTCATAGCCTCAACGGGAATCTTGGCTTTCGCCAGCCCATAAGGAATGATTTCGTCACGGTCCAACCCCAAATAGTCGGCAACTTCCTGGATAGGACGAGGAGTAACGAAGCGGGCGAATTGTGGGTCTGTCACAGGAGACTTGGCGGTAGATGAGTTCGACGCAACGTAGCGCAGTATATCACAGTCGGTGCTGACCGCCCTGGGTCTCGGCATAGACTGGATCTTTTGGTGATGCTCTTCGAAAAAAGGAGAGGGTGGCTTTCGACAGGATCGGCGGAGACGAGTAAGGAGAGCATGCTCAAGGACTGAGGCACGCCATACTGTCGAAAATAACTACTTAGTAGAAATTATTCGAGAATGTATCGGCTTGGGTCAATACTTTGACCATTGACCTTTACCATGTAATGCAGGTGTGGACCCGTCGCTAGCCCACTGCTCCCGACTAACCCTACAACATCCCCGCGCTTTACTCTTTGACCTTCTTTCACCAGTGACTTGGCCAGATGTCCGTAGAGAGTCTCGATTCCATACCCGTGATCGATCCGCACCATGTTCCCTAGTTTTGGATCGAATCCGATCGACGTGATACGCCCTTGCGCAGGAGCTTGCACCGGTGCATTAGGGGCAGCCCCGATATCAAGTCCATCATGCCAAGCAGGCTTTTCCGTGAACGGAGAGATCCGGGGGCCGAACCCAGATGTGACCCACCCCTTGACCGGCCATATAGAAGGAGTGGCAGCCCAGCGGGACGAACGTTGCTGCGCGGCTTCCGTCAACTCCTGAAGAATCTTTTCCTGAATCGATGCTTCCTTTGAGAGTTGATCAAGATCTTCTTTGACCTTAGCTACTTGTTTCTCGTCAATACTAGGAGCTGAATCTGATCCTCTTGCCCCGGACACCCTAGACTGTGCGATATCAGTGTCGTCAGTCCCACTACTTGACATGGAGTTCGATCGCATTTTTTCTACCGAAACTCCTTTCTCATCCGGTAAGGGGCCCTCCTCACCACCTCGCCCATTCAGGAGGTCTCCGGGCTTCACTGACTCAATCCCCAACATCACTCGTAAACGCTGATTGACTTCCCTCATCGAGGATAGTCGCTTCTTCAGGTCGTCAATGGCTGAAGAAAAAGCGGCTGTCTGCTCGCGTGCGCTCATTGCTTCAGCTCGAAATGCAGAAAGTTCCCAGACTTCACCGGTTCTTATCACATAATGGGAGATTAAGAGCAGGTCGGCAAAAACAAAGCAGCCAAGCAATATCAACAACTTACGGACAAACTTTTGGGGAAAACTAAATCGAAGTGGTTTCGCCGCCGACCCGCGAAAGATGACAACCGTATAGGCGTCATTATTCTCTGTTCCGTGTGCCATGATTTTCACTCCCTCTTCAAAAGGGAGACCGAGACGCTAGATTAGCACAAAGTTTACCGATCTGGCTAACGCCCGTCAATCCCCTCTTCCTTGGTAACGAAATCATTGCACTGACAAAGTCCACTCATTATTTTGAGGTCTGGTTTTTGATCCACCGTCGGTATGCATTTGAACCACAATCGATAGAGAATCCAATAACTTCTGGAACAGAGTATGAATGATTCTCCTTTATTTTGTCTTCAAGGCGCTTGTAACACGAGGTGGTGGTCTTAAATATGATCAATGTCTCCGTGCAATCTTCAAGTTCTCCCTTCCATCGAAAGATTGATCGAACGGTTGGAACTATGTTGGCGCACGCTGCTAGCCTGGCATCAACGACAGTCTTTGCAATCTTGGTAGCCTCATCAATGGTCGCTGAACTGACTAATACGACAAGGTCAGCAGCGGCCTTTTTCCTATTTTTTGTAACCAATCTGGTTCTACCTTTCTCGCTACAGCTTAATAAAGGATAGATCAACGTTTATGTGCCGGATCAATAATAAATACAGCAACATCTGTGCCCAGTTTATATCGCAAATGAAATAAATAACATCAATAAATCAACAACTTAATATTATACGGCACCTTTGGTATCAACAAAGCTCGTGAATCGATGTATGAAAAAAGAAACATAAAGACATAAAATTGACAAAAATGTCCATTTCTTGTCACCGAGATGTATTCTAGGAAGGCAAAAGAGAAAGAGAAGGAACCCAGACAGCACACTGACTTTAGTATCAGGCAGAAGCCCACAGTATTCGGCCAACTTGACTACGACTTGACGTGTCCGGTTGACACCGTTGGAACCGCTCTAATAAGATGCTCCCCCAGCTAGAGGTGAGCATATGGGATTCGCTATTTCCCCCAAAGAACTCAAGTTGCGCCTAGATAAAGGAGAGAGATTGGTCTTGATCGACGTCAGGGAACAGTGGGAGTACAACCTGGCGAAGATTGAAGGCTCAGTCCTCATTCCACTTGCCACACTTCCCCGTTCGTTAGAAAAGCTTGATCCCAAGGCCGAGATTATTGCGTATTGCCACCATGGGATGCGGAGCGCAGATGCCACAAGTTTCCTTCTTCAGCAAGGATTTCCCAATGTAAAGAACTTGATCGGGGGCATTGATGCCTGGTCCGTCCAGATCGATGCTTCTATCCCTCGCTACTAAACGACACTCGCGATACCGCTAGCCCATCCTTTCAAGAAAGAAGGCAACAGTCCTGCGGAGACCTTCGTGTAGGTCCACCTTTGCTTCCCACCCAAGTTCCTGACGGAGTTTTGTGGAGTCGATGGCGCTGCGCGCCTGCTCACCTTTCTTGGCTGGCCCGTGCACTTCTTTACAAGTCGATTTTGTTAGTTCGACCAGATTCCGGAATAGATCATTGATAGAAGTTTCCTGCCCCGTTCCAACATTGTAGACCCCTTGTACTTCCTGACCTGTAGCTGCCAAATTCGCCTCAACCACATCTTCCACGAAGATGAAATCACGGGTCTGTCGCCCGTTCCCATTAATGATCGGCTGCTCATGACTCAGTAGCTTCTGAATAAAAATCGCCACGACACCCGCCTCTCCCTCTGGATCCTGACGGGGGCCATACACGTTGGCATAGCGAAGACTAACGTACTGTACTCCGCTCACCCGTTGGTAATAGGACAGGTACTGTTCACCGCACAGCTTACTGATCCCATATGGGGAGAGCGGCTGCGTCACGTGGGATTCCGGCGCCGGAAAGGCCTGTTGCTCTCCGTAGATAGCTCCACCAGACGAGGAGAAAATCACCTTCCTCACCCCATGTTTCACCGCCTGCTCAAGCACATTCAGGGTTCCCAAAATATTCACCTGTGCATCGAAGACAGGATCTTCCACTGAACGTCGCACATCCATCTGTGCCGCCAAGTGCATCACGAGCGAGGGCCGTTCGTTCCGAAACACCCGTTCAAGGCGCCAACTCTGAATATCGAGCTTATAAAGGCGCGCCGCTCGATTCAGATTTCTACGCTTACCTGTTGAGAGGTTGTCGACCACCACAACCTCATGTCCCTCCTGTACCAACCGATCCACTAGGTGCGACCCAATGAAACCGGCTCCTCCTGTTACCAAAACTTTCATGCGTTCCCCCGCTTCAGATCGTGAATGACTTTTGTACGACTCAGGTTTAGACCCAGCCGTTCTTCATATCGCCGGCTCATCCCAGCTCCCTACGACACCTGGCTGCACCGAAGCTGTCTCTTCTTGAACGCAACCAGGATTTCACGGTTCCCTTTACGCCCCTCGATAGGCGAGTCCATGACGCCAATTGGTTCGAGACCGAGCGCCGCACTGCGCTGGATGATTGCATCTGTCACGGCTTGTCTTTGCGCGTCATCGCGCACCACCCCGCCTTTTCCGACCCTCCCCCGCCCCACCTCGAATTGTGGCTTAACCAGAGCAATGACTGTGGCCGAAGCGCCCAAGAATTTCACCACGCAAGGAAGCACAATTCTGAGAGAGATAAAGGAAACATCGATTACCGCAAGATCGATTGGGTCAGGAATGGAAGACTGGGCCAGATAGCGAATGTTGGTTCGCTCAAACAAGACCACGCGCGCGTCATGGCGAAGCCGCCAGTCGAACTGGCCATACCCGACGTCAACCGCGTAGATCCGTTTTGCACCACGCTGCAAAAGGCAATCCGTGAAGCCGCCGGTTGAGCAACCGACATCCAATGCAATGAGCCCATCGGGATGAATCTGAAAAGCATCGAGTGCAGCCGCCAGCTTCTCCCCACCACGGCTAACGTAAGAAGGCCCTCGTGCGAGAACCTCAATGCGGGCATCGGGCTGAACGAGCCTAGCCGGCTTATCAACCAGCGCACCATCCACGGTAACGTTACCAGCCAAGATCATGCGACCAGCCGCTTCACGACTCATCGCCAACCCGCGAGTCGCGAGCAGACGATCGAGCCGTTCCTTGGGTGCGCGAGCCCTTGAGGCCATTGAGCAAAAGAAATGGGACCGCGGAGGAAAGTAGAAACTCCGAAGCTGGTGAGAGGCTACGTACCGGGATCTGGTTCATCACCCTCGCTATCGCCCAGCGAGAACGCTTGAATCTGTTTCTTGCCATCCTTGTCCTGTACAAGAATTTCCACTTTCCGCTCAGCCTGCTCCAGCATTTTAAGGCAGGATTTAGAAAGCCGGATCCCTTCTTCGAAGATCTTCAGCGATTCATCGAGAGGCAGATCCCCCTTCTCCAATTCGGCGACGATCGCTTCTAACCGAGCCATTGCCCATTCGAACTTCACAGGTGCCACGGGTTCCTCAAGACATAACGATGAAATCGCGTCATTATACTCGCCACTGTAAACAGGTCAAGAAAAGGGACCGGAACGAATCTGTTTGACGACGCAGTCCAGTTGGCCAACGGCCAGTCGCGCTCGGACCAGTTGGCCTACCCGGGCATCGCTGGCTTGTCGCAGGACCTTGCCATCCGGAACAGTGAGAATAATGCTGTACCCCCGGCCTAAAACGGCAAGGGGGCTTAGGCTATCGAGCGATGCGACTTTTGCCGCCAGGCGCTGGCGTTTTTCCGCAAGACCAGCACATATCTGCTGTTCGAGGCGTCGTAGAAGTTGTGGAGCCACTGCCGCCGCCCGCCTCACGACCAGCAGCGGGCTACGCGAGAGCAGTCCATAGCGCACGACGAGGAGGCGGTGACGTAACCGCCCCACTCTATCCCGCAGATGGCGTGTCAGAGCTTCAACCACGTCATCCAGACGTTGTCCCTCATGCTGAACCCGCCATTGGAATACTGTGAGACGGTCAACCATCCAGTCCAAATGGTTCCGCGAGACAGCCATCTCCTGTCGAACAATGCGGGATGCGCGGTCCCCTAATTCAACCAGACGATTGGTCAGGTCCGAGAGGACTGGGGCCACCGCTTCTGCTGCAGCCGACGGTGTCGGAGCTCGATAGTCCGCGGCGAAATCCGCCAAGGTGTAATCGATCTCATGCCCTACCGCCGACACGACGGGCACTTTCGACGCGACAATCGCGCGGACCACCACCTCTTCGTTGAAGCACCAAAGGTCTTCCGGTGACCCACCTCCTCGCCCAACGATCATCACGTCGACGATCCGTGCTTCGCTGAGGCTTCGAATAGCGTCAGCGATCTGAATCGCTGCGCCCTCCCCTTGAACTGGCACCGGCGCAATAATCACATGGAGAATGGGACAGCGTCGATGGAGCACTGACAAGATATCTCGAATGGCGGCGCTGGACGGTGACGTAATGACTCCCACTCGACTCGGAAAGGGAGGAAGCGGCCGCTTTCGACTCTGATCAAAAAGACCCTCTCGCGCCAGCCTTTCTTTAAGTTGCTCAAACGCGAGCTGCAAGGCGCCGAACCCTTTCGGCTCGACGTACTCAAGGACCAGTTGATACTCGCCGCGCGGCTCATAGACGGAGAGACGACCTCGAGCCACCACCAGGAGACCGTCATCAAGGTGGAACCGGAGACGGCTCGCACCGGATCGGAACAAGACGACCCGGATCTGGCTCGCATCGTCCTTTAGGGTGAAGTAAAGGTGTCCGGACGCCGGCGCACGGAGATTCGAGATTTCTCCTTCGATCCAAAGGTCTGAGAATCGACTTTCCAGCGAGTCGCGAACGAGAGCGGTCAGTTGGGAGACAGTGAGAATCCGTCCGGAAAGCTCACCGTCAGACAGGGGAGAGAAGGAGCTACGAGTCGACACCAGTGGCTTCTTCGTCAATCAATCACGCGGATCCGTTGAACAGAGATGGCCTTTCCCAACGCAGAATCCAGTTCTATGAGCACCGCACAGAACACCGCCGGCCCATTCGCCACTTCAAACCGGCGCGGCATCCCGGTGAGAAATTTCCCGATCGCCAGTTCCTTCTTGATGCCGATGACGGAATGGAGCGGGCCGGTCATGCCGATATCGGTGATGTAGGCGGTCCCTTTGGGGAGAATCTGTTCATCCGCCGTCTGGACGTGCGTATGGGTCCCAAGGACAGCCGTGACCTCGCCGTCCAGATAATGGCCCATGGCCATTTTTTCCGACGTGGCCTCCGCATGCATATCGACCACGATAGCGGGCGTTTCACGCTTCAATTTCGC
The DNA here is from genome assembly GCA_037442105.1 of Nitrospiraceae bacterium. Classification (GTDB taxonomy): domain Bacteria; phylum Nitrospirota; class Nitrospiria; order Nitrospirales; family Nitrospiraceae; genus JBBIQV01. Next base: position 17,547 of record JBBIQV010000029.1, read on the forward strand.
CACCTCCCGCTTGGCGACCTGGAAGGGACAGTCGAGTGTGGGCATGAATGCCCGGCCCATCAGATGCAGCACGGCCAGTCGATCTCCGCCTGGCGTTTCGACCACGATACTGCCATGTCCCGGCACCCCATCAGGATAATTCGCAGGACGCAACAAACGCCGCTCCCGAGGGAAATAATCAAGGATTTCCTTCTTGTCCCACGCGTGATTGCCGGTAGTGATGACCGAGAGCCCTAACTCAAAGAGTTCCTCTGCCAAGTCGGGAGTAATGCCAAACCCGCCGGCCACGTTTTCCCCATTGCCAATGACGATGTCGATCCGATGTTGCGCCACTAGCTTGGGCGCCAGACGCGAGACCGCCCGTCGGCCCGGCTCGCCCACAATGTCGCCGATGAATAAGATCTTCATAAAGCAGGCAATGGGCAATCGGCTATAAGTGATGGGGAAGAACCTTGCCCTTCCCATAGCCTCGCGTCTCTAGCCTCTCGCGCTTACTTCGCATATTCCACGTACCGGCTCTCTCTGATCACCGTCACCTTGATTTGACCGGGGTAAGTCAACTCCTGTTCGATCTTCTTGGCGAGGTCTCGCGACAATTGGAAGGATTCCGTATCCGTGATATCTTCCTGCCTCACGATCACTCGAATTTCACGGCCTGCCTGAATGGCATAGGCCTTTTGAACTCCCCTGTAACCGGTCGCCAACGATTCTAACTTCTCCAGACGCTTGACGTACGATTCCAGCGCTTCCCGTCTAGCCCCAGGCCTCGCTGCCGACAATGCTTCCGCAGACGCGACCAGCACTGTTTCCGGACAGATGGGCTCCACCTGTTCATGGTGCGCGGCAATCGCATTCACTACTTTAGGATTCTCTCCGTACTTTTTGGCGATCTCGGCCCCCAACATGGCATGCGGGCCCTCTTCTTCGTGGCTGACCGCTTTGCCGATGTCATGCAGCAAGGCACCGCGCTTGGCCAGCTTCACATCCAGCCCCAGCTCCGACGCCATGATCCCACAGATGTACGCCGCTTCGCGCGCATGGTAGAGATTGTTCTGCCCGTAGCTCGTCCGATATTTGAGCCGTCCCAGGACCTTGACCAACTCCGGATGAAAATCGGACAGGCCTACCTCGAAAATGACTTTTTCCGCTTCTTCGATCATCAGCTTGTCGATATCCGCCTTGACCTTCTCGACGATCTCTTCAATCCGAGTCGGGTGGATCCGGCCATCGTGCATCAGCCGTTCGAGCGAGACCTTAGCAATCTCTCGACGCAAGGGATCGAATCCCGAAATGATAACGGCTTCCGGAGTCTCGTCTATGATGAGGTCGATCCCTGTGGCCGCTTCGATCGCCCGGATGTTACGCCCTTCCCGACCGATGATCCTTCCCTTCATCGCATCGTTCGGAATCGGCACGACGGAAATCGTGGCCTCCGACACGTAATCGCGAGTCACTCGCTGGATCGAGCGCGCGATGATCTCGCGCGCTTCGCGCTCGGCGTTTTCCTTGGCCTCCTCCACTGTGCGCTTGGCGAGGCCGGCCGCTTCCAACCTCGCCTGGCTCTCCATCTCCAGCACTAACTGCTTTTTGGCCTCCTCCGCGGTCATCCCGGCGACTCGTTCCAGCGCCTCTCGATGCTCCCTGACGGCCTGATCGCACGCAGCCTGCATACGCGACAGCCCCTCTTCCCGCCTGGCTAATTCCTGATCACGTTGCTGAGCCTCTTGTTCCCGCTTCTCTAAGCTCGTAAGCTTGCGATCCAGCAGATCTTCTCGCTGGGTCAGCCGCTTCTCGACGGCCGAGAGTTCGACAAGCTTGGCCTTCTGCTCCTTTTCAAGCTCTGTCTTGGCCTGGAAGACGAGATCTTTTGCCTCCAGCTTTGCTTCCTTGAGGAGATTCTCTGCCTCGCGTTGGGCGCTCAACACGAGTTGGCGCGCCTGTTCATCCACTTCCTGCCGTTTCGCCACCGAGGTCCGCCGGCGCACCAATTCAAAGACGCCGATGCCCACCAGTGCCCCGGCCACTCCGGCCAGAATATAGGCTAATACGCTGAACACAATACCCCTCACCCCCTTTGGTGGCCAAAGGACGCGCGTCGGCTCTCGTCGCAATCGGACATTTTAATGTAATGTGAGTACGGTGTACCGGTAGGAAGAGTAGTTGCTATCGGGAACGGGAAGGAAATCAGAATGGTTGGACGTCGAACGCTCTTACCCCGAACATTGGCCGAGACTGGCCAGAACCGGAGGTCGTCCTCGCGCAGGAATGGTCAACTGCCCAGTTGGCTGTCGCAGGCCCCTCCTCACGATGCACACCGGATCGGCGGTAACGGCCAAATCCCCTAATGTGCACGGACTCTCTTCCTCTTGTCGAACCGAGCTTCCTCTATCTATACCGCAAGAGGTTATTACGTGTTCGACCACTTTGGCCATCACCCCGAACAACATTCGCACTATCACGGCAAAGAGCATCGATACTTCCACATTCAACACAGCGACAACGCTGTTCGTCATTCTGATCTCGAAACCGTTTCTTCTTCCAATACCTTTTCCGGTTTATCGCGCACTCATCTACTTAAGGGCACGATAACAAAGCCCCGCCTTGATTGCAAGGCGATTCTCATCTGAGAACCGAGGGCGGCATTTGCTCCTCGATCGATTCCATCAACGACATCATACGCCGCTCGACGTCCGCTTCGCCCTGTTGTCGCCTCTTTTCGGCCTCAAGAAGCTGATGCGCGAGATTGATGCAGGTCAGCACCGCCAGTTTCGATAGCGTGGCGGTCTTCATTCCCTGCGCCAACCCACGCATATGCTCATCAATGAAATGCGCCAACTGACGCACATAGACTTCATCAGCCTCTCCGCGGATGTTGTACTTCTGGCCATAGATTTCCACTTCGATGGTCTTAGTCAAGCGCCACCTCCTTGGATTCATCCAGGCACTCGATCACTTCCATCTCGCCCAACACCTTTTCGATGCGTGACTTGATGTCGCTTCGCTCGCGCTCCCACCGGCGATTTGCATCGTCTTGCGCCGCAAGACGCTGGCGCGCAGCGCGCAACTCTTCCTCCAACGTCGCGTTCGTGCGCTTCAATTCCTGCACCAATCTCACCAATTCCCGAATGCGGGCCTCAAGAGCGTCCAAACGATCGATGGTCATGACTCTGGCTCCTCATCAGCCACGACGGATTGTGGCGCACTATAGAAACTTCACTACATCTTGTCAAGAAACGAAGATCACGAGGCAGGTTCGCCGAGACGAATGTATTCGCGATAGCTCCGGAGCACACGTTTCACGTACTGCCGAGTTTCCTGATAGGGGATCAACTCCACGAATTCATCAGATTCACGTCCAAGATTCATCGCCATCCATTTTTGGACCACCACAGGCCCCGCATTATAGGCACTCACTGCCGCAATGATATTGCCGGAGAATTGTTCCAACAATTCGTCGAGATAGCGCACGCCGATTCGGATATTGGTCTCTTGATCGAAGAGATCATCCCGTCCCACCTCTGGAAGCCCCCAGCGATAAGCCACTGCGCTGGCGGTCGTCGGCATGAGCTGCATAAGGCCGATAGCTCCGACGCGGGACACCGCGCGTCCGTCGTACTGGCTTTCTTCCCGTATGATCGCCGCAGCAAGGTAAGGATCAACCCGCTTCACACCTTGCGCGCGGATAGCAGGCAAGAGGCCGGAGGGATAGGCCACGCCCCAGAGGGAAGAAGCCACCGGGCCTCCGCTCCGCTCGAGTTTCTCACGAAAATGGAGCCTGGCCAAACGCAGGCCTTGATGGTGAGATCCAACTTCGTTCAGCAGGATCGAAAGGGTAAGCATCACTTCCTGGTCACGACCGTACCGCTCGGTTAGGACTGCCAGCTCGCGAGCCGCATCCTGATCCAGCCCGAGAATCTTCAACTCGATGGCCCGCTGGTACGCCGGTTCACGTTCGACCCCTCGGCGTTTGTCCAGCGGAAGCGCATACATCTCTTCCTGCTCACCATTGACCACGGCGCCGAGGGGCGGAGGAAGATCCGCGCGCTGGCGGCTGAGCTGGCAGTAGTAGGTGTAGACATAGCGCTGGCAGACGCGACTATAGAAGTCCTTGGCCTTGTCACGACTCGATCGTTCCGTTGCGCGGCCCATCCAATAGAGTGCCTGGGGTTCCCACTCGCCATCCTTAAGGTCCACCACATCCTGGAAGGTTGCGATCGCCTCGCGATACCGATTCGTGCGGTACTGAACCCATCCGACCCGCCAGAGCGCCTCAAGCCTTTGTGCCGCAGGGACTCCGGAATTGGCAATCTGCCGGAAACGGGAGATCGCTTCTTCGAACCTGTGTTCATCTTCAAGCCAGATACCGGCGAAGAGTTGCACCGTCGCTCGCTGCTCAGCCTTGAGCGTCTTTCCGGTGGACCTGGCTAGATCGAGCAGCTTGTCTCCCTGTCCCTGCCGCAGATAGACGCGCGCCAGCCACACCGTCGCCTCGTCGGACTCGGAGCCCCCATCCGCGATCAGTTCTCGAAACGTGTCTCGGGCCTGGTCATAGGCCTTGAGCCGCACGAGGGAGACTCCCAACCGAAGTCTCGCCTCCGAACGACGCGCATGATGCGGGGCCACGGCGAGAAATTTCCGCAACTCTTCGATTGCTTCCGCATGCAAGGCAAGTCCTAAGTAGGCTTGGGCTCGCGCATAGCGGTCGTCGGGGGACGGCGTCCACGCCTCTCCCCCAAGATTTCCGCTGAGTCGACTCTCTGCCTCCCGCGCTTCAAGACTATTCGGGTATCGGATCCAGATCTGCTTGAGGAAGACGCTGCCTTCCGCATACCGCCCTTCACGCTGGTAGCACTCATTGAGGCGCATCAGGGCCGAGGGAGCCGAGGGGTCCCTGTCGTTTAGCATGGTCGCTTGGCTCAGCCATTGTGCAGCCCGTATGCAGTCATCGGCCTGAAACCACGCCTCCCCAGCCCGATACGCTATCCGAACCGACAAATTTGTGTCGGGCACGACCTGGGGGACAGACTCGAACATGGCTGCCGCTTGTGCGGTATTGCCCTGTTTCAAGAGCGCTTCCCCCAGCCAGAACCGCACATAATCCTCCAGCACCGGAAAATCGCGCTGCGCCGATCGGAGAAACCTAACCGCCACGGCAGGATCATGCTCCACCAACAGCACGCCGGAGAGCAGGCCCGCGCGTTTGGCCCATAAAGACGCGGGCTGCCGTTCCATCACGAGATGGAGCCGGTCGAGCTTGGCGGCCAGTTGTCGTTCACGTTCTGCCGAAGTCGTTGGCTTCTGTTCTCTTATGGCAACCGCCGCACGGAAACACTCTTCGGCTGTTTCGCACGATAAGGAAGCGACGGAGTCGGCCAGGTCAGGCTCGGCCGCCAAAGACGCCGTGGTGAAAAAACAAAGACATAGAGCGAGAAGTCCTCCTAACATCATCATCAGAATGCGAAGAGGCAGGTAGCACGATGAGACCATGGCGTTGGTGGGGGTGAGAGACGGCATGGCGTTGCAAATTACCATTATAACAAAGCAACGATGATCCCACGACCATGTTCCGCTCTCCTTGTCACTGGAATTTTTGCTGTGTTAGGCTGACTTCAATGGTTACTCGGGTTGCCTCATATCATCCATCGTCACCGTCTGGTCCGGATCTCCTCAGCCTTGATGAACCCACGCTGGGACAGTTGGTGAAGGAACTGGGCTGGCCCCGTTATCGAACACGGCAGATTCTCCGCTGGCTATACCGGCGACGGGTGCGGGATATACGGGAGATGACGGACCTTTCCCAAGCAGAGAGACAGACGTTAATGGCTCAGGCTTACATTGGAAAAGCTGACAGTTGCCGTATCCTCTCGTCGGAAGACGGAACCAGGAAGTTCCTTTCCACCTTGGAAGACGGTCTGACTGTCGAAAGTGTCTTGATCCCCGATGACGACCGCCTGACGCTCTGCCTCTCGACCCAGGTCGGCTGTACGTTGGATTGCCGGTTTTGTCTCACCGGCACCATGGGGCTCCTGCGCAACCTCCGCGCGCACGAGATTGTCGGACAAGTCTTGACGGCGCAGGACCATCTCGCACCGATCGAACGGGTGACCAACATCGTACTGATGGGCATGGGCGAACCGTTGGCTAATTTCGACGCCGTATCGGACGCGATTGCACGGCTGACCAATACCCAGTGGGGACTCGGGTTCTCACCCCGCCGGATAACGCTTTCCACCGCCGGGCTCGCCTCTCGGCTGGACAAAGTAGCGGCCCTGGGTATCAACTTGGCCCTCTCTCTCAACGCATCGACGGAAGCGCAGCGCGCGCAACTCATGCCGGCCGTGAACCGCTTGCATCCGCTGCCCACATTGCTGTCCGCATGCCGCCGGTATCCCCTGCCGCCCCGCCGCCGGCTGACGTTCGAGTACGTGTTGCTCGGCGGCGTTAATGACACGGAAGAGGATGCCCGCCGGTTGACGAAATTGGTGCGGGGCATCCGCTGCAAGATCAATCTCATTCCCTTCAACGAATTTCCCGGCAGTTCGTTCAAATGTCCGAGCAACGAGTCGGTCACGGCATTCCAGGCCATTCTCCGGCGCGCCGGCATCGACACCTACGTGCGGAAGAGCAAGGGCCGCGACGTGCTTGGTGCCTGCGGTCAATTGGGGCGCCCCGGCGTGCCGCCCTCTCCGCTCGCCTTGACACACATCGAAGCCCGTTGTTAGCATGCGTGGCGGTGATGAACGAACGCTCATGACTCGACCATTTCCTGCGCGTGAAAGCTCACTCGTTCGAGTGCTCGGTGTTGCCCTCTTCGCGTTCTCCCTGACAACCACCGTTGCTTTCGCCACCGACCCGAAGGAGTTCGTCCTGTCGAACGGCATGAAAGTCTTGCTGGTCGAGGTGCCCAAAGCTCCTGTGGCGACGATTCAAGTGTGGTACAAGGTCGGATCGCGGAACGAAGTCATGGGCCGGGCCGGCCTCTCCCACATGCTCGAACACATGATGTTCAAAGGAACCAACAAGTACCCCAATGGCACCTTCTCCCGAATCATTCGCAAGAACGGCGGCATAGACAACGCCTTCACCAGCCAGGATTTTACCGCCTACTTCGAGAACCTCGCAGCAGATCGGGTTGAACTGGCCCTTGAATTGGAAGCCGATCGCATGCAGGGACTCCTCCTCGATGCCAAAGAGCTCCAGACCGAACGCGAAGTGGTGAAGGAAGAACGGCGTCTGCGTAACGAGGATGATCCCCAGGGACACCTGGTCGAATCGCTGTTCGCGCAAGCCTTCATGAGCCACCCCTATCACTGGCCGGTGATCGGCTGGTTCGCCGACCTGGATGCCATGACCCTGGACGACCTGCAGCGCCACTACGACACCTACTACTCACCCAACAACGCCACCCTGGTGATCGTCGGCGATATCAAGGCCGAGACGCTGATGCCTACCATCACCCAACTCTTCGAATCGATCCCGAAAGGTCCCACGCCGAAGCCGGTGACAGTGCTGGAACCGGACCAGCGTGGCGAACGGCGCTTCCTCCTGAAGCGGGAAGCGCAGGTCCCGTTCGTCATGCTGGGCTACCGCGTCCCGAACTACACCAGCGACGACTCCTATGCGCTGAACATCCTCGAAGCGATCCTTTCTAGCGGGAAAAGCTCCCGTCTCTACCAGAACCTCGTCTACGATCAAAAACTCGCGATCGCAGTCGGCGCCGAGTACAGCCTCATGCAGGCCGACCCGGGACTCTTCTACTTTTTCGCGCTCGTGAATCCAGGTCAGAAGGTGGAAGAGGTCGAAGAGGCCTTGCGCAAGGAGATCAGGCGCCTCCAGATCGATCCCCCCGTCGAGCTGGAGCTTCAGCGGGCAAAAAATCAAATCGAAGCGGCCCATGTGTTTGGGCAAGATTCCAACTTCCGTTCCGCCATGCTCCTTGGCCAAGCGGAGACGATCGGTGCCGGTTGGAGGAAGGTGGGGCAATTCTTGGAACGGACGAGGTCCGTGACAGCCAAAGATGTCCAGCGGGTTGCACGCCAGTATCTGCTCGATGATGCGCTCACGGTCGGAACGCTCATCCCGCTTCCGGCGGGCAAAGATCAGCCTCTGGTACCAACCACCACCTCAAGACAATGATTCTGCCATCCTTTCCCGCCACAAACCAGGTTTGGGTCGCTCCTGCAGCGGCCCATCGCATGAGGAACATCCCTCATCTGTTGTTCGTAGCTATTGCGGTGGGCTTCACCTTGCTGTCGTCCGTGGCTCAGGCATCGGACATCAACCCGGTGCGGTTCCTGACTGCGAACGGGATCGCTGTTCTGTTCGTTGAGCAACATTATTTGCCCATTGTCGAAGTCCATGCGTTGCTTAAGATCGGCTCGGCCCAGGATCCCCCGGAAAAGGCCGGCCTCGCCAACTTGGTCGCCAGCCTGTTAGACGAGGGCACTGCGAGCCGGAGCTCCAAACAACTCGCCGAGCAAATCGATTTCGTGGGCGGCTCCCTTGAGGCCAAGACGTCGGAGGACTTCACGACCGCGTCGGTGCGCGTCCTCAAGAAAGACCTGGACGTGGGGGTTTCTCTGTTGGCCGATATCCTGCAGCATCCGGCCTTTCACAAACAGGAGTTCGAGCGGATTCGGAATCAAATTCTCGGCGAAATCGTTAGCGATAATGACAACCCCGGCCATGTCGCGGCAAAGGCCTTCAATCAACTGGTCTTCCATGGGCACCCCTACCGCTGGCCGGTGAACGGCACCGAGGACACCCTGCCGAAGATCCTGCTGTCGGACGTCCAGAATTTTTACGCGAAAGAATATCTCCCGAATCAAACGATCCTCGCCGTTGTCGGAGACCTCACCTACGACCAGGTCAACGCCTTGGTGCAGACCCATTTCAGTTCCTGGAAGAAAGGTACACCGCCGGCGCGGGCGCTCAAAAAGCCCAACCAGCTCGAACGTAAGATGGTCCAACTGATCGAGAAGGGCCTCACGCAATCGACCATCATGCTGGGGCATCCTGGGATCAGCCGAACGAATCCGGACTACTATGCCGTGACAGTCATGAATTACATTCTGGGAGCCGGCGGGTTTTCTTCCCGGTTGATGGATTCGATTCGTGACAAACAGGGCCTCGCCTACGGAGTAATGAGCCACTTCGATGCGCGGCTGATGCCCGGCCCCTTTATGGTGAATCTGCAAACCAGAAGCGAGGCGACAAATCAAGCGATCACCGGTGTCCTGAGCGAACTGAAGAGCATGCGTGACGCGCCGGTAACCGACCAGGAGCTGGCCGAAGCCAAATCGTTCATTATAGGGAGCTTCCCGCTCCGGTTCGATTCCACGGCGAAGCTCGCGCAGGTGTTGGCACAAGTCGAGTTCTACGGGCTGGGGCTGGACTATTTTACCCAGTATCCGAAGTGGATCGAGCGGGTGACCAAAGAAGATGTCCAACGCGTCGCGAAACAGTACCTTGACCCGCAACGCTACGCGCTGGTTGTCGTGGGCGATCTCGCGAAAGCGAAAGTCCACAAATAAGCGTCGCGCGCATCACCACGCCGGCTTTTTTCTCTCCGTCCGATGTCGATGTCGAACAGCGCTCTCATCCAAGACAAACTTCGAACACTCGAGCGGCTATTCTCCAATATGCAATCGGTGCTCGTTGCGTTTTCCGGCGGCATCGACAGTTCGCTTGTGCTGAAAGTCGCTCACCGGCAGTTAGGAACGCGTGCCGTGGCGGTCACGGCGGCATCGCCCACCTTTCCCGCTATAGAACTCGATGCTTGCCGACGAGTCGCAGCCGAAATCGGCGCCTCTCACCGGATCGTCCGGACGGATCAATTGAACATCCCGGCCTTCGTCCAGAACGACGCTGCTCGATGTTACCATTGCAAATCGGACCTGTATTCCTTGCTGGGAAAACTGCGGGATGACTATCAGGCAGGATTTGTCGCGGATGGAACCAACGTGGACGACCTTGGAGACGACCGCCCCGGCCTCACAGCCGCCAGAGAATATGGCGTGCGCAGCCCCCTCTTGGAAGCGGACCTTACCAAGGCCGAAGTGCGGGAGCTCGCGCGACTCTTGGGCCTCTCCAATTGGGACAAACCGGCGGCAGCCTGCTTATCCTCGCGCATCCCGCGCGGAATCCAGATCACCAGGGACAAGTTGACCCGCGTCGAGCAGGCCGAAGCGGTGATGTTTCAGGAGGGGTTCAGGCACTGCCGCGTGAGGGACCACGGCGAGATCGCCAGAATTGAGATTGCCGGTGAAGACACCGCGTTGTTGTTGATCGAGGAACGCAGGCGACGCATCAGCGAGAAGCTTAAGAAGCTCGGCTTCCGATATGTGACCCTGGATTTGGAAGGGTACCGACCAGGGGGCGTGAGCATATGAGAGGTGAAATCACACTTCACGGGAGTTTCTCGCCAACGCCTCGATCGCCTCGTCGGCAAAGCGGCGGTGGTCAGCGTCCGTGAGGCTACGCCCCACTACTTTCTCGGCCACCAGCAGCGCCAGGTCGGTCGTCTGGTTCCGGATATCCTGTACCGCCTTCCGGCGCTCGTGCTCGATCTCCCGTGCCGCATCTCCCTTGATGCGCTCGGCTTCGGCGGTCAGGCGCTGCTCATTCTCTTCCAAGACACGTTGCGCCCGCTCCTTCGCCTGAGCCAGAATCGTCTCGGCCTCTTTCGACACGGCGCTTAGTTTGGCTTCATACTCGCGCAGTCGGCGCTCGGCTTCGGACCGGTGACGTTCTGCCTGGTCCAAGCTGTCCTTGATCTTCCGCTCCCGTTCCTCGAGGATGCTCAAGATACCGGGAAACGCAAACTTGTAGAGCAGGAATAGGAGAACGGCAAACGACACGATCTCCCAGAAGATCAAAGAAGAGAAAAAGTGTGATTCAAACTGAGGCATCTCTTATCACCAGGCTCTAAGCAAGGGGCGAGGGGCAAGAGGAAGTACGATATCGGTATTGCCTCCGGCCCATTGCCTCTAGCCTCTGACCTGCTCCTATTTCCGCAATCCCATGATAATGAACGCGATGACCAGCCCGTACAGCGCAATGGCTTCCACCAGCGCGAAGCCGATCCACATGTATTTGCCGACCCGGCCTTCGGCCTCCGGTTGACGCGCGACGGCTTCGATCATCTTGCCGAAGATGTAGCCGATCCCCACACCGGCGCCTGCAAACCCGGCCGCCGCTAAGCCCATGCCCAATAACGCTGCTGCTGCTGAATCCATCGTCTCTCCTCCTCCCTTCAACGAGCGAACAGCAAATAGTAGATAGTTAGTAGCAAGAATCTACCCCGTGCCGTTCGCTATTCGCTATTAGCTGTTCATCTCAGTGCGCATGCTCGCTATGGCCGTGCAGCGTCATCGCATCTCCCAAATAGACGCAGGTCAACACGGTGAAAATGTACGCTTGGATAAAGGCGATGATCACTTCCAGGCCGTTGATGGCAATCGTAAAGGCGAACGGCAGCCAGCCGATCAGGAGCGGCAGCGACAGCGCCATGCCGAAAAGGACCGCCAGAACCGTATGGCCCGCCGTCATATTGGCAAACAACCGCACGGCCAGGGAGAGAGGCCTCGCCAGTTGACTGATCAATTCGATAGGCACCATGAGCGGCAGGAGCCAACCCGGTGTATCAGACGGAACGAGAATGCCCAGGAACTTGATCCCATGTAGCGCAAAACCCAGGACTATGCTCATCCCATACACAAACAGAGCAAATGCAGCGGTGACGACAATTTGGCTCGTCACGGTATAGGTGCCGGGAATGAGCCCGAGCAGATTACAGAAGAGGATGAAGAGGAACAACGTCGCAACCAACGGGAAGAAACGCATCCCTTGTTTTCCCATCGTATCCAGGATAATACCGCGGATAAAATCGACGAGCATCTCGGCCAGACTTTGGAGTTTTGTTGGAACGAGTCGTTTCGAGGAGCCGGCAATGATCATGAGCGCCGTCACAAGCCCGACGACCACCCACATCATGATCACAGCCTTGTTGAGGGAAATGTCCAAGCCGCCGAGAGAAATCGGTACGAAGTTGTGCAGTTCAAACGGATGGAGCGGACTCTCTTCCACTCTTCCTTCCTTTCACTTTAAGGAGCGATGGGAGCCGGGCCAACCTGCGCACGTCTACCGCGCATCTTTCTGAAGATGCAGGATACGCAAGCACCGGGCCGGTTCCTATCGCTCCGCTACTTCCAACGCTGGGCTGTCCGGTACGCATTGAGCACACCAGCAACCGCCCCAAGGGCCAACCCTACCACTACGCCCCATGGAGTTGAGGCAAACAGATAGGTATCAACGACCCAGCCGAGCCCTCCTCCCACGATTAACGCGGCCAGCAGCTCGGTGCCGATCCGCACCGCCTGACCAAGCCCCGCATAAAACGGATCGTTCGAGGGGGGCATTGAGAACCAAGTTCTGAGTTCTAAGTTCTGAGTTGCGGAACTCATCGCTTACAACTCAGAACCCCGGCCAGCCTTATGGATTGTTCACGATGCCTTGCGCTGGCCGTGACAGGCGCGCCATTCAAGCAAAAACATCAGGGAATTGTCAAGCCGCGAAAGGGGCAAAGGGCTAAAGTGAAGCCACGGAGAAATCAGTCTGATTGATCAGTCGTCAATCGGTGCACTGGCCCCGTTTCCTCTGCTTGTGATAGAAGCATGGGTGCCGACGCAACTTCTTCTAACCACCATGCGCGTACTTTCACAGCGACAATTTCTCGACGGCCCCCCCCAACCCCTGATCCTTGCTATACCCCAACCTCCGGTCGAGGCGTTCGAACTCTACCGGCGGATCGCCCGATCCCACCGTCCATCCTTCTTGCTCGAGAGCGGCAAGGGGAGCGAGGCGGTCGCCCGCTATTCCTTCATAGGCAGCGAGCCATATCTCACTCTTGTAGGCAAGCATGGGCGTTGTGAACTACGAACCTCTGATAAGGTGACGATCCAACAGGGCGATCCTTTCACGCTCCTTACCCAGCTCATGCTGAGTTCTCCCATCGAAAAACCGGAAGGGGCACCTCCGTTCTTCGGTGGCGCGGTGGGGTACTGCAGCTATGATCTCGTACGCTCCTTCGAGGCTATCCCAACCCTGGCCCAGGATGACCTGGACTGGCCTGATCTCGAGTTCGCGTTCGTTGATCTCTTGGCCGCTATTGATCACCAGATCAGAGTCGTCTACCTACTTTTCTGCCCACCGCGAGAACGTCAACTCGGCGAGCCGCGGGAAAAACTGTATCGCGAGGGCTGCGATCGCCTGGCTGAACTGGAAGCCCGCATGACAGACCCCAGCCGTTCGCAGGACACCACAATCCCTTTTCATCAGCTCGCGTTGAACCCGGATCAACCGCGTCAGGCCTATATCGAGCGCGTCCGCCGTTGCTTGGACTACATTACGGCCGGAGACATCTACCAGGCAAACCTATCGCATCGATTCACGTTGGACCTCGCTCGGCAACGCGACATGGCTTTGCCCGACTACTTGTTCGAGCTTCAGTTGTACCAGCGTCTTCGGGCTGTGAATCCCTCTCCGTTCTCAGCCCTGTTGAGTTTCGACAACGTCCACTTAATCAGTTGCTCACCGGAGCGACTGGTTCGATTGCAAGGTCGGCAGGCCCAGACGCGCCCGATCGCCGGCACCAGGCCTCGGGGACTCACGTCGCCGGAAGACCGGCGTCTTACCAGCGAACTTCTCACCAGCGCCAAGGAGCGGGCCGAGCATCTCATGCTCGTCGATTTGGAGCGGAACGATCTGGGGCGCGTGTGCAAATTCGGCTCCGTGCGCGTCGACGAGTTTATGACGGTGGAACAATACTCACACGTGAGCCACCTCGTCTCGAACGTGACCGGGACCCTGCGCGACGGAGCGAACGGTTTCGATCTCATCAAGGCCATGTTTCCCGGCGGAACGATTACCGGTGTGCCGAAGATCCGGTGCATGGAGATCATCGAGGAACTGGAACCCGTCCGCCGTGGACCCTACACCGGCTCCTTGGGTTACTTGAGTTGGAGCGGAGATCTAGACCTGAACATCATCATCCGCACCTTGGTCATGACGAAAAACCAGGGCTACTTGCAGGTGGGAGCCGGAATCGTGGCGGATTCCGTCGCGTCAAAAGAATACGACGAAACATTGTACAAAGCCGAAGCGGTCTTCAAGGCACTGATGGGAAACAAGAACGGGTGATTGAGCGATGTGGATTTTCCTGAACGATCGGTTCGTACGCGAGGAAGACGCGGTCGTCTCGGTGTTCGACCACGGCTTTCTTTACGGTGATGGTGTCTATGAAACTATCCGTTCGTATGGATCGCGTCTCTTCATGCGGGACCAACACTTGGCGAGACTCCGACGCTCGGCAGAGGCCATCGGACTCTCAATCCCCGTCCCTGAGAAAGAATGGCCGGCCCTGCTCCACGAAGCAATGGAGCGCAACGATGTCGGCAACGATCGCGTGGATGCCTACCTCCGGATCACGATTTCGCGCGGGGCAGGCGAGATCGGGCTCGATCCGGCACTGTGTCCGCGGCCGACGGTCGTCATCATGACCAAGGCGTTACACCCCTATCCGGCCCAGTTATACAAGGACGGCGTAAGCCTCATCATTGCCCGCACCAGACGGAACCTGCCGACCGCGCTGTCTCCACACATCAAGGCCACCAATTTTCTGAACAACATCCTCGCCAAGCGCGAAGCGATCGCCGCCGGCGCCTTCGACGCTGTGCTGTTGAACTGGCAAGACGAACTGACCGAGTGCACCGTCAGCAACATCTTCTTCGTTTACAAAGGCCGGCTCCACACACCGGCATCGGATTGTGGAATCCTCGATGGAATCACCCGCGAGATCGTACTGTTGTTAGCCCACGAAAATGGAATGACCATCGGAGAGGGACATTTCAAGGCTACCGCTTTGAGCCAGGCGTCCGAATGCTTTTTGACCAATACCAGCATGGAAATCATGCCGGTGACCAGCCTGAGCCACGCCTCTATCGGGCAAGGTCGTCCTGGTCCTATCACCTGTAAACTCCAGGCCCTGTTTGCTGCCGGCCGGAGCCGGTTTTCTGCGCCTCCCGGCCGGCCTCGCAACCTCTCACTGTTTTCTCACGGTCTTACACCCGCGCCGGAGCGGCATAAGAGCTGAGGTTCTTTGACAGGTTTCCGGGTGGCTGCTAGGGTTGAACCATGCGTGCTGACTTCCCGCACTTCGTCGCCGGCTTGTTGACCACGGCGCTCAGCCTCTTCACGCCGCTCACATCCTTGGCTGAGGTCTATCAGTATATCGACGGCAACGGGACCGTCTCCCTCACCAATGTACCGACCGACCCTCGGTACCGGCGAGTCGACCTCGATGCAAGCCGTCTTCGGCCATCTCTGTCAGAACGGGACTTGGCCCCCGTTATCAGCCGACATTCTCAACAACATCGTTTGCACCCCGCGTTGCTGCGCGCAGTCATCAAGGCTGAGTCAGACTTCGATCCGACCGCGGTGTCGCGAGCCGGCGCTATCGGATTGATGCAGTTGATGCCTCAGACGGCAGCAAGGCTGGAGGTCCGCGATCTCTATGACCCGGACGAAAACATCGGAGGTGGAGCCAGATACTTGCGGCAGTTACTGGACCGGTTCCACGGGAACCTACCGCTGGCTCTGGCAGCCTATAATGCCGGCGAGCACCTTGTGGATCGCTACCAAAGCCTCCCGCCCATCGACGAGACTCGCCGGTATGTCAGCAAGGTGCTCCGCTACTATCGAAGGTTCCTTTCACGCGAGCAGGTGACCGGCGCCACTATCAGCCCGCACGCGCTCGCAACCCGATCACCAACCCTCGTGTTTTCCGGCGTGTCTTCCCGATAACCCCATCCGCTTCTGAAACCTGGCTGTGCTGGCGCCAGCCAGGCCCCTTCGTCTGCGGAAAGTCAGAGCGGTAATGCGCTCCGACGCTATTCTGTCGCCACAGAGCCGCCTCAGCCACGCAGTGGGCGACCTGGATCATGTTCTTCACCTCAAGGGCGGCCCGAGACCGGAGAGGCTTCGAGACCGCCCTGGCCCAACGCGAGAGTTGCGCGCAGGCGCTCGTCAACGACTCACCTGAACGCACCAAGCCGACCTTCCCCCACATCACCCGGCGTAGCGAACTTCGCAGTTTCTCCACATCCACGAGATCGTCCTCGCCTCGCTCGGAAGACTTACAAGAAGGAAGCGGCAATGACGGTGGCCGCCCCTCGCGAGCAGAATACTCCAACGCAGCTCGCCCGGCCCGCGCGCCGAAAACAAGCCCTTCGAGCAACGAGTTGCTCGCCAGACGATTTGCGCCATGCACACCGCTGCACGCCACCTCGCCGGCCGCAAAGAGCCCCGGCAGGCTGGTCGCGCCGTTGAGATCCGTCCAAACTCCGCCCATCATGTAATGAGCGCTGGGCGAAACGGGAATCCATTCTTCGGTCATGTCGATATCGTACCGGAGACAGGTGGCATAGATGGTCGGAAACCGTCGCTTGACGAAAGATGGGCTCAGATGCGTCACATCCAGATACACATGCCGCGCGCGAGTCGCCGCCATCTCGGACCAAATGGCGCGGGCCACAATATCACGCGGCGCAAGAGCGCCAGCCGGATGGTACCGTTGCATGAACAGCTCGCCCTTGATGTTCCTGAGCCGTCCTCCCTCGCCGCGAATCGCTTCGGACAGCAAGAACGGCGGGCTGGATGGCAGATACAAAGACGTAGGGTGGAACTGGACAAACTCCATATCCTGGAGTATCGCGCCGGCACGGAACGCCATCGCCATGCCGTCGCCCGTCGCATTGGGGGGATTGGTGGTCCGCGCGTAAATTTGGCCGGCCCCGCCGGTCGCCAGCACGACCGCGCGCGCCGCGATCATGGTCCGTTTACCGGTATTTTCATTGAGCACCAGCGCCCCGCAACACCGGCCGTCTGCCACCGCGAGGTCCACCGTGAAATGCCGGTCGAGCCGCTGGATGGATTCCCTGCGACCGGCTTGGGCGAGGAGGACGCGCACCATTTCGTTGCCGGTAGCATCCCCACGAGCACGGAGGATACGACTCCGGCTGTGTGCCGCCTCCCGCGCAAACGCAAACTTTCCACCGGCCTTGTCGAATTTTGCTCCCCACCGGATGAGCTCTTGAATCCGAGCGGGACCTTCCTCGACCAGCACCCTGACGGCCTCTTCCCGACACAGCCCGTGCCCCGCCTTCAATGTATCGGTCAGATGGATCGCCACATCATCTTCTTCACTCAACGCGACCGCAACTCCACCTTGCGCATAACTGGAACTGCTTTCGAGCGGATGCCCTTTCGTCAGGATCAAAACCCGCCCTTCACAACTCAACTCCAGCGCAGCCCGTAGCCCGGCCACCCCGCTCCCGATCACCAGAAAATCGGCGCCTGGTTGGCTCGCTTGCCCGGTCGCGCTCATGTCGGCAGGCTCCTCTACTTCTGGAAGGCCGGCTCGATCACCGCTTGGCGCGTACGCATCCCGAACGGCAGATCACCCTGAACACCGCGCAGCAAGATCGACTGCACCCCGACCCACTCCAATCGCGCATGGCCTCGTTGACGGAGTCCGGGATCAGTCTCGCTCTTTCTCCAGAGACCATGCCAGTGTACGAACACATCGATGTTGTCCCCATCGATGTATATTCGCTCGACCGCAAATTCCAACATCATCTCTGCGAAGCTGTCGAAATCGCTTTGCACATCCCGCTGCAATTGATCGATCGTATCCGTGGGAAGCAGAAGCGCGTCCAGCGCGGAGCGGTCTTTTGTCACATACGCTTTGCGAAGGGCCTCCACCGCCGCATCAACCCGGAGCACACGCGCGTGGTCTTCGGGATACTGGATTTCCTTGGAGGAGCAACTCACACCAGCCAGCGCGAACAGAAGAGCTGCGGCAAGGCTAGCCCGTGTCGGCAGACTCACAAAGGGGGACATAGCGCAGTATAGAAAGCGCCATTCAGTGAGGTCAAGGCACCAGGGTTGGGAGACCACATCGCCCGGATCGAGCACTGCGCGCTTGACACCTTCGCAATCACTGTGTTACCAGTCCGCAGCGTTTGCTGGGTAGTACGTAAGTCCGAGATGCACGATTTCTTGCATTTTGGCTGGAATGCCTCTAGACTCCGAACCGCAGGAGCAATCACTCTATGTCGAGCGTCTTGAAGAAACGCCGCAAGAAGATGCGGAAGCACAAGTATAAGAAGCTCCGCCGGCGGCAGAAATTTCTCCGTCGGAAAAGCTAGCCGCATCCTCCAAACAGGAGGGAGGTCCCCGTGCCAGAGAGCAAGAAGGTTCGCATCCGAGTTCGAACCGTCAACAGCACTTACGTCGGCGACTTCCTGGTCCCTCCTATGCGGAACCGGGTCTCTGACGCCATCAACGAAGAGGCGCGGCTGTTCATCAACATGACCGACGTGGTGATCGACGATAAAGAGCGTATGGACTTTGTCGCGATCAATAAGAATCTCATCGAGTCGATCGCGCAACTCTAGCAGAATTTCGTGATTCAGCGATTGGTGATTTCGTGATGTTCTGAGACTTTGCCAAATCGCCGGATCACCAAATCATACTTGCCGGTTCTCCACATCACGCACCACCCGTCCTGATGTCCTGGTACGCCCGCCTCGCTCCTTTTCTCAAACCCTACCTGTTGCGTATGGCCGTGGCCGGCCTCTTGGTCATGGGAGTCGCCGCCATCAACCTGGCGCTCCTCCGACTGGCGGGCCTGCTCTGGGACATCATCACCGTTCAACACGACCAACAGCGGATGACCGAGATGATCGCCGGCTTTCTCGGTCTCGTGCTCCTCCAAGGCCTCTGCTCGATGGGGCACAGCTATCTGACGTCCTGGGTGTCGCAACGGGTCATAGCGGATTTCCGCACGCACCTCTTCGCCCATCTGCAGAAACTGTCGCTGAGTTTCTTTACAACGCGTCGCACCGGTGAGCTGATGTCGCGGCTGATGAACGACGTGACGGTGATCCAGAGCCTGCTGACCGAAACGCCCATCGACAGTGCCAAGCAGGTAGTGACCTTCATTGGCGGCATCGCGTTCTTGCTCGCCATGAACTGGAGGCTGTGCCTGTTGATCGTGTTAATTCTCCCGCTGCTTGTCCTGGTCGCCCGTTTGTTCGGCCGACGGCTCAAGAGCCTCTCCACGACCATTCAAGATCAGACCGCCTCTCTCAGCACCCTCGTGGAGGAAGTGTTGTCGGGCATTCGAGTCGTGAAATCGTTCGTCCAGACCAGCCGAGAAGAACGCCGATTTTCCGGCCAGGTGTCTTCTGCGTTGACCCTTTCGCTCAGACGAGCCGCCATCCTGGCCATTTTCATTCCGACGATTACTTGGCTGACTTTCTCCGCTGCCGCCGCAGTCCTCTGGTACGGAGGCAACCAGGTCATCGAGGGCAGCGTCACACCCGGCGATCTCTTCGCCTTCGTCCTGTTCGCCGGCATCCTCATCGGTCCCTTCGGCTCCGCCGCGCGGGTCTTCGCTCAGGTGCGAGAGGCCCAGGGAGCGATGCAGCGGGTTTTCGAAATCCTGGACACGGTCCCTGAGATTCACGACCGTCCGGACGCGATCGAACTACCGCCGGTCGTGGGACGGGTGCGGGCGGAACAGGTCGGCTTCGCCTACGATGAACGGCACCCGGTGCTCGCCGATCTCTCGTTCGAAGCCAAGCCGGGAGAAATGATCGCCATCGTCGGCCCGACCGGAGCCGGCAAAACGACGGTCGTCAATCTGCTACACCGGTTTTACGACCCCGGCGCCGGCCGGATTACGATCGACGGTTACGATTTAAGGCAAGCACGTCTCGAGAGTCTCTATCGGCAGATCTCGCTCGTCCCGCAGGAAACCATCCTGTTCGGCGGCACGATCCAGGACAACATTCGCTATGGCCGGGAAACAGCAACGGACGAGGAGATCCTGGCAGCCAGCCGCGCCGCACACGCACACGAGTTCATCACGACATTGCCCGACGGCTATCAGACCCTCGTGGGAGAGAAAGGCGCCAATCTGTCGGGCGGCCAGCGGCAGCGGCTCGCCATCGCCCGCGCCATCCTGAAGAATCCCCGCATCCTCTTGCTCGACGAAGCCACCTCGTCGCTGGACAGCGAGTCAGAGCGCCTGGTGCAGGAAGCGTTGGAGCAACTGATGGTCGGTCGCACCACCTTCGTCGTGGCCCATCGCCTCACGACCATTCAACGGGCGGACCGGATTCTCGTGCTGAACAAGGGCCGGCTCGTCGAAGAAGGCACCCACGCCTCCCTCATGGACCGCAAGGGCCTCTACCACTACCTCTACACGCTGCGGCTCAGCGAACTGACGGCGTAGCCCGCATTATTCATGACGGTTCGTCGCGAAATCGCGCAGTCGCGTCGCGAGACGGGCACGCGGAGCCCCGGGGACTGACACCCTTCCCCGCGTCTGCGCGTGGTGTCTGTCCCCGTCCGAACCGGGACAGGCACCGTCGCGGACGACGGAGCCAGTCCCCAAACAGTACGTCGAGGGGGCAAGCGGCGAGCCTGCCCGCCGCAGGCTTGTCGTAGCAGCGAATGCGCGATTGCAGCAGAAGTGCTCATGAATAATGCGGGCTAGGGGATGCCCACTTCTTTGAAACTCCCTGGTGAAGCGGCATCAATGGCGTGTTTGATTGCCGCAGCCGCTTTTTGAATGCGGGGCCAACTGGTGGACGACAGCACGACAATGGCAATGCTGAGTCCAGCTAAGTTTTGCTGATCGCGGAGATGCTTGTCGGTGGTGACGAACACGTCAAAGCCCTCCCGCTCGGCCACGGACAACAATTCACCGTTGGTCAACGTACTCCATCCACGCTCAAACACGGTTTCTGCTTGATGAGGATTCAGGAGCTTGCGCAGAGGGACTGGTGTGCCCTGATCGAAGAGAATGCGCACTCAGGCAACGTGGGGCGATGCTAAGCTTTTCGCCGCATGGTCGAGCACCGCGCGCACCTGCTGGATGGTAACACCCGGAAACAATTCCACAAACCGAGTGATCTCGACCCCGTCTTCTAGGTTCTCAAAAAGAGCTGAGACCGGGACGCGTGTGCCGCGAAAGACCCACGCGCCGCTGACACGCTCCGGGTCACGTGCGACTGCTGGACAAGACGACCAATCGAACATGCGAGCATCCTACGCTTAGTCATGCACCGATTCAAGACACGGCATGGTTCTGTGCAAGACCACGGTGTTCTCTCGGTACCGCTACCTTTGCGTCGTTTTGACTTGGCTATCGCATGCTTGACAGGCTGCAAAAGCTTTTCGCGCTGGCCTACAACGTCGTTCCCTCCACGATGGCGATCTCCTCAGCGGGCAGGTCGTAGAGGTGGTACGCAAACCGGTCGATCTCGCGGTCGGTGACGTCAATCTGATGCTGGAGACGGGTGTTCACATAAACCTGACTCCGACCCCAATTCGGTGTCCCGGCGGCCGCCTCCTCATGAAGAGTTACCCTCCTCATGAGATTGCTTGACGCGCCCGGCGGAACACCTCCTCGGCAGGTATCTCTTTAGCCCTACCCTCACGCAAGTCTCTAAGCCTTCGTTCAGCTTCAGCAACCCACAAATGCAGATTTTCTTCATCCGAGGGAGCGTCCAAACTTAAGATGAGCTTTTCCGCAAGGCGCGCCCTCGCCTCCAGGCCCAGTTTCATGATCTCAGCTTCGAGTTGCTCATCGTTCATGGCCATGTCACAGACTTTGTGTTGTCGTTGTCTTGGGCCAATCGTTCCGGGTCAGCAAGTTGCCAAAAGGCTTTTTCTTCAAGTCCCCAGATGGTGTCGTCTAATTTAAGCGTAGAGTCCAATGTCTGGACTCCGCACCCCCCTGGAGCGGCACCCTCCGGTGCGCCGCCGCCACCTTCGCGGGCGTGTTGTGCTGCTTGCGCCACGCGCGCGGGTTGGCATCCAACTCGTCAGCATTCATGGAAACGATCATGAGCCGGTCTGATAAATCACAGGCCGGTAGCGTGGACGGGGCACAGCCTTGCCTTCGGCGCGGGCGGCTTCCAGCCAAGCCTTCTTGGCCAGGAGCGCCTGCCTGAGGGCCTCTGCGGGGGTCTTACCAAAAGCTGAACAGGCTTCGAGATCCGGAATGTCGGCGATGTCGCCCTTGTCGCCGTCGCTGTAGAAGATGTTGAGGTGATACTCCTTCATGAAAGCGACTCGGGGGGAAGCTTATGCGGCGGGGCCGCTCCCTTCAATCACCACCTGGCGAAGCGTATCCTGGCTGCCGAATCGCTTGACCGCATCTAAAATTTCGATCCCAGCCAATCGCCCATCGCTGTCAGAGTCGGGCACTGTGACTTACCGCGGCTTACGCATAGGTGGCCACTTCGACCTCGCGACGCTTCTTCTTTGCATCCTCAACAATGGCCTCGATGCGCGCCGCTGCATCATCCGTGATCCAGTCGGCCCCGCATTGCACACAGACCATGGCAGGGACGCTCCGCACAACGACCACACCAAATTCAAAGTCCGCCGTGAACGTCGTTGTTCCCGCTTTCTTTGTGCCCCCGCAAAGCGGACATTGCGTCGGGGAGTTACGTCTGTTCATGGCTTCCTCCGTGTCTTAAAGTCGGGCTCGAAGCGTTCCAAGTCCGGCCGGTAGGTGGTGATAATGTACGCCCACCGGCTTGCCGGATCAATTGCCGCAACAACATGGAGCGGTTCAGTTTCTGTCCATCCCAGGAACAAGGCACTGGGAAAGGGCTGGTCATCGGGATAGTCTTCGATCTCTTCACCCGAAAGCAGGACGGCGAACACGTCACTTCGAGAGATTCCACGCTGCAAGATCCTCCTGAGCGCGTGCAATTGCCATTCGACCCGTCCTCCCTCGATGGCTTCCCTGAGAGCGTTACGATCCAGCGCAGCCTCCTCCTCCTCAACCTACTTTATGGAGCGACAATCCGCCGAGACATCCCCAGCCTTTCACATTTCACCTTAACCCGCATAATTCATGACGGTTCGTCGTGAAATCGCGGAGTCGCCAAGCGAGACGGGCACGCGGAGCCCCGGGGGCTGACACCCTTCCCCGCGTCTGCGCGTGGTGTCTGTCCCCGTCCGAACCGCGCGGCTCGGCAAAGTAGACCGTCAGGGTTTCGCCGACTGGATCATGGATCACGCGGACGTG
>JBBIQV010000030.1:0-40505 GCA_037442105.1 Nitrospiraceae bacterium
CGGCCCGATCGTCATCGGCCAGGCGTGCGAGTTCGACTACTCCGGCACGCAGGCCTGTCGCGCCTTGCGTGACGAGGGCGTGCACGTCGTGCTGCTGAACAGCAACCCGGCCACGATCATGACCGATCCGGAACTGGCCGACCGGACCTATATCGAACCGATCACCCTGGATGTCGTAGAGAAAGTGATAGAACGGGAGCGACCGGATGCTCTCTTGCCGACGATGGGCGGCCAGACGGCGTTGAATACGGCCGTGGGATTGGTCAAGCGGGGTACGCTGGACAAGTATGGCGTCAAATTGATCGGGGCGTCGGCCGAGGCGATTCATAAAGCCGAAGATCGCGATGCGTTCAAGCAGGCGATGCAGCGGATCGGGCTGAAGGTGCCCACGAGCGGGACCGCACATACGCGAGACGAAGCGCTGCGCGTCTTGGAGCAGGTGGGATACCCTGCCATCGTGCGGCCTTCTTTCACGCTTGGCGGGACCGGCGGAAACATCGCGTACAACCGCGAGGAATTCGACCGATTTGTCGACTGGGGTCTGGCCATGAGTCCGGTCACTCAGGTATTGATTGAACAATCGGTCATCGGCTGGAAAGAGTTCGAGCTGGAGGTAATGCGCGATCTCAAGGACAACGTCGTGATCGTCTGCCCAATCGAGAATCTCGACCCGATGGGCATCCACACGGGCGACAGCATCACCGTCGCACCGGCCATGACGCTCACCGACAAAGAATATCAATTGATGCGCGACGCGGCGGTGCGCATTATCCGCGAGATCGGCGTCGACACCGGCGGCTCCAACATTCAATTCGGCGTCGATCCGGCGACCGGCGATATGGTAGTCATCGAGATGAATCCCCGGGTGTCGCGTAGCTCCGCATTGGCCTCGAAGGCCACCGGATTCCCCATCGCGAAAATCGCTGCCAAACTGGCGGTGGGCTATACGCTCGACGAAATCACGAACGATATTACCGGCATCACCAAGGCCTCCTTCGAGCCCACGATCGATTACGTCGTGGTCAAGATTCCTCGCTTCGCTTTCCAAAAATTCCCCGGCGCCGACCCCACGTTGACGACGCAGATGAAGTCCGTTGGGGAGGTTATGGCGATCGGGCGCACCTTCAAAGAATCGCTTCAGAAAGCCATCCGCTCGTTGGAGTTGGACCAATACGGCCTGAGCTCCAGACTCGGTCTTGACCGCGGCGTGCCTGCCGACGTCAATCGCGCAGAGGAGTTGGAGCGGATTCGCACGGCGGTCCGTGCGCCGCAACCGGATCGGATTTGGCGGTTGGCTGACGGAATGCGGCTGGGCATGACCAACGACGATATCTATGGGCTTACCAAGATCGATCCGTGGTTCCTCGATCAGATTCGGGAGATCCTGCATTTCGAGGAAGAACTCATCCGGCAATCCGCCAAGACTTCACCACCTCGGCTTCCCGAAAACCTCCTCTGGCAGGCGAAGGAGCTCGGGTTTTCAGATGAACGCATCGCATACCTAATAGGCACGGACTCCGCCGTAGTTCGACGCTGGAGGACGGAGGCCGGCGAACAAGCGAGCCCGCCGCGACGTGTCACTTACAAGCGTGTGGATACCTGCGCTGCCGAATTCGAAGCCCAGACTCCGTACCTCTACTCGACCTACGGCCACGAGTGTGAGGCGCGGCCGGTGGAGACCAAGAAGGTCATCATCCTTGGTGGGGGCCCGAACCGGATCGGGCAGGGGATCGAGTTTGATTACTGCTGCGTGCATGCCGCCATGGCGCTCCGTGAGGAGGGCGTGGAGACCATCATGGTGAACTGTAACCCCGAAACCGTCAGCACCGATTACGACACATCGGATCGCCTGTACTTCGAGCCCCTCACCGAAGAAGACGTGTTGAACATCGTCCAGACAGAACGTCCGCTCGGCGTCGTGTTGCAGTTCGGCGGGCAGACGCCGCTGAAGTTGGCGCTGCCGCTCGCGCGGGCTGGCGTGAAAATTCTTGGCACCAGCCCGGACGCCATCGACCGCGCCGAGGATCGCGAACGGTTCAGAGAGTTGTTGAATAGATTGAGGCTCAAGCAGGCTGAGAGCGGCATGGCTCGGTCCGTCAAGGAAGCGGTCCAAGTGGCGTCACAAATCAGTTATCCGGTTATGGTGCGCCCCTCGTATGTGCTGGGCGGGCGCTCAATGCAAATCGTCTATGACGAAGCCGGGCTGTTGGCCTATATGGGATCAGCGGTCAAAGCCTCGCCGAAGCACCCGGTGCTGATCGACAAATACTTGCAGGACGCCATCGAGGTCGATGCCGACGCCATTTCCGACGGGAAGAGCGTGGTCGTGGCAGGTATCATGGAGCACATTGAAGAAGCCGGCGTCCATTCGGGGGACTCAGCCTGCTCGCTCCCGCCTTACTCCCTGGATAAAAAGATCGTCGTCGAGATTGAGCGGCAGATGAAGGCCCTGGCTCTCGAACTCGGCGTCGTCGGGCTGATGAATGCGCAGTTTGCCGTCCGGAACGGCACCATCTATGTTCTGGAAGTGAACCCGCGCGGTTCACGCACCGTTCCATTCGTCAGCAAAGCGATCGGGGTGCCGCTGGCCAAGCTCGCGATGAAAGTACTGATCGGCAAGAACCTAGAGGAGCTCCAATTTACGCAGGCGCCGACACCGAGGCATCTTTCAGTGAAAGAAGCCGTGTTCCCCTTCACGAAGTTTGCGGGAGTTGACGTATTGCTGGGTCCTGAGATGAAATCGACCGGTGAGGTCATGGGGATCGATAGCGATTTCGGCTGGGCTTTCGCCAAATCTCAAGCTGGAGCGGGCGCGATCTTGCCGTCAGGGGGCACGGCGTTCATCAGCGTGAAGGAGCAAGATCGGCCGGTTGCGCTGGACGTCGCCAGACGACTTCGTCAGATGAACTTCCGGATCAAAGCGACCAGTGGGACGGCCGGCTATTTTCGCGAGCAGGGAATCGAGGTCGATGTCGTCAACAAAGTCAAAGAAGGACGCCCGCACATTGTGGACCACATCAAGAACGGCGACATTTGTCTTGTCGTGAACACGGTCCGCACCGCTTCATCGCACAAAGACTCGCTGTCCATCCGGAGAGAGGCGCTACACAAGGCCGTGCCGTACTATACTACCATGCGCGGCGCATTGGCGGCGGTCATGGGCATCGAAGCGATTCTGAAGAAGGGGATGTCGATCAAGTCTTTGCAGGAGTACCACCGAGCTTCGTAACGGAGAACAGACGCATGCCGACACCGATTACGAGAAAAGGCTACGATGCGTTGCAAGCCGAGCTGGATCGCCTTCGGAAAGTGGAGCGGCCCAAAGTGATCGAGGCGATCGCCGAAGCACGGGCTCACGGCGATCTGAGCGAGAATGCGGAATATGACGCGGCCAAGGAACGCCAGGGATTTATCGAGGCGAGGATCGCCGAACTGGAAAGCAAGCTCGCGGATGCACGGATCATCGACACCGCCGGACGTGTCAGCAACACGGTCGTTTTCGGCGCCACTGTCGTCCTGATCGAACAGGAATCTCAAGCGAAGAGACAATACACGCTCGTCGGCCAGGATGAAGCCGATCTCAAGCTGAATCGTATCTCGGTTCAATCTCCGGTAGGCCGCGCGCTGATCGGGAAGCGAGTCGGAGACATGGTGGAGGTGACGACGCCGACCAAACTGGTCGAATACGAGCTCGTCGATATCCGCTACGAGGAGTTGTGAGGTGCCTCAGGCGCTGCCCGTCGTGACGCTCCTTACCGATTTCGGAGACCGCGACTACTTTGTGGCGAGCATGAAAGGCGTCATTCTCAACATCAATCCACAGACACGGATCGTTGATCTCTCCCATCAGGTGACACCGCATCAGATCGGCCAGGCCGCATACCTCCTCAAGTCCTGTTACCGCTATTTTCCTGAGGGGACCATACATCTCGCAATCGTCGATCCAGGGGTCGGGAGCCGGCGGCGTGCGCTGCTGGTCAACAGCTCGCGCTATTTTTTCATGGCGCCGGACAATGGCCTATTGACCTACATCTTCAACGAGGAAACGGATGTCGAAGTCCGGCAGATCGAAAACAAGCAGTACCGCTTGGATTCCGAGGGTGCCACGTTCGATGGCCGGGATCTCTTTGCACCAGCCGCGGCCTGGCTCACGAAAGGGCAGCCGGTAGGGTCGTTCGGCAGGTTGATTCACGACTACGCCCGCCTCGCAATACCGGAGCCTCGCTGGGAGCAACAGGCGCTGGTCGGGCAGATTGTGTATGTAGACCACTTCGGCAATCTTATCTCCAATCTCACTTCGTTTCACCTCAACGAAGTGCGCAGCGTGACGCAACACACTACACCGCGCATCCGCCTCGGCAATCTCACCATTGAAAGCCTGGTCGCCAGCTACAGTGATGGTTCGTCAGAAACCCCTTGCGCACTCATCAACAGCAACGGCCAACTTGAGATCTTTCTAAAAGAAGCTCCTGCGAGTGACCGGCTGAAGATGGGACAAGGGGAGCCTATCAAAATTTCCTGAGAGATTACGGCGATGCGAGGACTAGTTACAGTTGAGTCGGAGTGCAGGGTTTTGTAAAATGAACATGAGCTTGATATGCGATAAAGTTAACATAATATTTCTTATCTGACTCACATGCCATGACGCATGAATTTTTCAGCAGGATGAGAAAGGAACTCGTGCTGACGGAGCATACGCTCTATGAAACAATCCTGGCGATCTCCGAGCGCATCAATCGCAAAGTACAAATCCTCCAGCTCCACTGGCAGGCCACCACGATCTCCAATCGGGTCAATAATCTCTATCAAGACCTGGGAGCGCATGTCTGTCTGGCGCTTTCCGCGCACACAGCCCTCGATGAGAGACCACCAGGGGTCGATTCGGTCGCATTCTCTCGAAAACTGAGCGTCGCTTCCGAAACCGCAATCCAACTGAAGGAGACCGTCCGCAAAGTGGACAACCTCATCCGTGAACTCAAACTCGAAACGATCCAGGAGGACTTGCTGAAAGTTCAACAAGATCTTGCCATTCGGTCTGCAGCGCTTGAACGCGTAGTTGTCGCGCGGGGAGCCCCCGCCGATGGCCACACGCTGGCAAGCCTTCATCTACCATCGGCAACGCGCATTGTTGCGGTCCTCCGCGGCCCGTTCCTTGTACCGCCGGCTGATGAATCATTCATCTTTCGGGCCGACGACGTTATCATTGTGGTGGGTCTCCAAGACGATTTATCACGGCTCTTGCCCTTATTTACCGCGCGTCGATCACTGAAGACCGCGTGAGGGACGAACCCATGAACTTCAGAGCAGCCTCGCTCGTTCTCGGCCTCACGCTGACTGCGGCAAATGTTTATGTGCTCCCGGCGGCGGGTGCC
The DNA here is from genome assembly GCA_037442105.1 of Nitrospiraceae bacterium. GTDB lineage: Bacteria > Nitrospirota > Nitrospiria > Nitrospirales > Nitrospiraceae > JBBIQV01. The sequence goes on from JBBIQV010000030.1 coordinate 5,373, forward strand.
GCAACCGACACCGGAAAACCGATCGCGCAGCAGCCATCAGGCCTGCGGCTCTTAGAAGAAATCCAAAGTGTGATTACGGATCTTGCGGAAAAGACCAAACCGTCGGTTGTGAGCATATTCCCTCTTCCGATGCCCGGTCGATCTCAGGATTTCTCCGGCGAGCGCATTCCCAATTCCCCCGGTTCCGGCTCCGGTGTGATCATAGACCAAGAAGGCCACATTGCGACCAATAACCACGTGGTCGGCGACGCGACCGAAGTGGAAGTTCGCCTTTCCGACAAAACTAAGTTGATCGCGCAAGTGATCGGCAAAGATCCCGATACCGATTTGGCAATTCTGAAGGTGACTACCGATCACCATCTGGTGAGCGCTCAATTCGGCGATTCCAGCACCATTAAAGTCGGCCAGTGGGTCCTCGCCGTAGGCACTCCCTTTGGGCTGGACCGCACAGTGACGTTGGGAGTCGTCAGCGGAATCGGTCGAGACAACATTAATCTTTCTCGCTACGAGAATTTCATCCAAACCGACGCCTCGATCAACCCCGGAAATTCCGGAGGTCCCTTATTCAACCTGCGCGGTGAAGTCATCGGCATCAACACGGCGATCATCAACTTTGCCCAAGGCATCGGATTTGCCATTCCCTCGAACATGGCGAAGCAGGTTTTGCAGCAGTTAGTGGCGAGCGGCAAGGTGGTGCGCGGATGGTTGGGAGTCGGAATTCAGCCGCTGACCGCTGATCTTGCCAAGAAATTCGGAGTCTCTGAAGGAGAAGGTGTATTGATTAACGAGGTCTTCGAGAGCGATCCGGCCGCCGTGGCCGGCATCAAGCCGGGCGACATTATTACAAAGATCGACGGGAATATCGTGGACACCCCGAATAAGCTCTCTCGTCTGATCGCGAGCCTGCCGCCCGGTGCAACGACAAAAATCGAAGTTGTGCGAGACAGCCAGCGACTGGTTCTCACTGTGGCACTTTCTGAACGCCGAGAGAGCGTGGTTGTTGCTTCTCTCCCCCAAGCTCGGACAGAGATCAAACTGGGAATCGATGTGCAGGATCTCACCGGTGGGTTGGCGGAAAAGTTCAAACTGCGGGAAAGTCATGGGGTGCTCATTACTAAAGTAGAGACCGGAAGCCTGGCGCAGGCCGAGGGGCTTCGCGAGGGCGACTTGATCAAAGAAGTCAATCGCGTTGAAGTGGCATCCGTGATTGACTTCACGACCTCCGTCGCCAAAGTCAAGCACGGAGAGACGATCCTGCTGCGTGTCCTGCGAGAGAACCGTGCATTTTACGTGGTGCTCAAGCCGTCCGACCGGTAGAGGTTAGTGAGCCGCAACCGCCATCTTTGCAGCCTTTTGTTCCTCGATGACTCTGGACGCCAGCTCTCGCGGCACTTCTTCGTAGTGTGAGAACTCCATTACATAGCTGCCTCGCCCAGCCGTGATCGAATTCAGCGATGGGGCGTATTTGAGCATCTCAGCCAGCGGAACCACCGCTCGGATGACCTCGGTATGAGCTGCTGCGGAAACACTCACGATCCGCCCCCGACGTGCATTGAGATCGCCGATGACTGCTCCAATCTGGTCTTGCGGGGCTTCGACATCCACGGTCATCAACGGCTCGAGTAGCACAGGATGCGCCGCCTCCATAGCCTTCTTGAACCCCATCGAGGCGGCGATCTTGAAGGACATCTCCGAAGAATCAACCACGTGATATGAGCCGTCGTAGACGCTGACCCGTAAATCCACAACCGGAAACCCGGCCAGGATTCCTTCATGCATCGCTTCGACGACTCCTTTTTCAACTGCTGGGATAAAATTGCGTGGGATCGCCCCACCCACGATCCGATTCTCAAACTCGAACCCCTTACCTCTTGCAAGGGGCATCAGTTCGAGCCAACAATCGCCGTATTGTCCGTGTCCACCTGTTTGTTTCTTATACTTGCCTTGCGCTTGCGCCACGGCGCGGATGGTCTCTTTGTAGGGCACCTTCGGGGTGCGCAGCGTCACCTCTACCCCGTATTTCCGGCGCAATTTCTCAATCGCTACATCGATGTGCAGCTGTCCTGTCCCGCTGAGCACCATCTCCTTCGTTTCAGGATTGCGGACGAATTCAAGCGCCGGATCTTCCTCGATCAGTTTGTGCAATCCCAAACTCACCTTCTCAACATCAGCTTTCGATTTCGGCTCGAGCGCGAAGGAGAGGACAGGGCGCGCCAGATGGAGCTCCGGAAATCGGATCGGTGCTTGTTCATCGCACAATGTATCCCCCGTTTGGGTGTCCTTCAATTTTCCGATCGCGACGATCTCGCCTGCCACCGCGGCTGGCACGGAGCTGTATTTCTTGCCCACGATCGAAAAGAGATGCCCTCCTTTCTCTCGTAGTTGCCTCGTCACGTTGTAGAGTCCCGCGTCCGCCGACATGATGCCCGACAACACACGTACGTACGTGAGGCGCCCCATGAATGGATCAATAATGGTCTTAAAGACGAAGGCCGATAGAGGCTCCGTTGGGAGGGGTTTCCGAGACTCAGAATCACCGGTCGCAGGATGCACGCCTCGAAGATGAACCGATGCAGTCGCCGACGCCGGTGACGGAAGCAATGTCACGATCGCATCGAGTAATGCTGTTGTGCCGATGTTTCGGATAGCCGATCCACAGAGGACTGGAAGCAACGCGCCGGATTGCACACCAGAGCGAAGTCCGTCGGCCAGTTGCCCGTCACTCAACTCGCCGCTTGATAGGTACGTCTCGAGCAATTGGTCATCGATTTCAGCGACCCCTTCCACAAGCCGCTTGGTTCCCTCTTCGACCTGGGCAGCTAGTCCGCCCGGCACACTCCCCTCCAGTACCTTCGCGCTATCGGGGCGTGGTTTCACCGCGACGCTTCGGAGCAAATCCACTACGCCATTGAGACTGTTCCCCTCACCGTCAGGAAGCAAGATCGGCACACAAGTAACCCCGAACGCTTTTTGACAATCCTCGACCGCTACCGAGAACTTAGTCCCCTCCTTGTCCAACTCATTGACGAACAGCAGACAGGGAAGACCCAGTTCTCTGGCCACCTTCCAGACGCGAACGAGCTCACTCCGGACGCCCGTGGATGCACCGACGACCAGCAGAACTCCATCGACTGCGCGAAAGGCCGCCCGTACTTCCCCGAACAAGCTCAATGCTCCCGGGGTATCAAGGATGTTCAACGTCGTATCCTGCCAGGTCATGTGAAGGACGCTCGTGTTGAGCGAGATCTTGCGGTGAATCTCTTCCGGTTCGAAGTCTGAGACCGTTGTGCCCTGGAGCACAGATCCCATGTTTGGAATCGCCCCCGTGGCATAGGCCATGGCCTCAACTAACGACGTTTTCCCTACCCCCGTGTTCGAAACAACGGCAACATTTCTGAACGCATTAGCACGAAGATCGTTCATGGTGCCCTCCTCGTTCCGGTGGAGTCGGTGCGGCTAGAGACTCCCGTTCTTTGTACAGTCTATCTCATCGCTACGTTGATGGAGCCTGATCGGCCAGCCATCCCTTGTCCGCGAAACTGATGTAACGCCCATCTCCCACAATCACGTGATCGAGCACGCGAATCCCGAGCACCTCGCCCGCGGATACTAACCGCGTTGTCAGAATGCGATCTTCATGACTGGGAGTAGGATCGCCGCTGGGGTGATTGTGGAGAAAAATCACCGCGGCGGCGGATTCTCGCACGGCGAGATTGAAGACTTCGCGGGGATGAACAATGCTCAGGGTGAGACTGCCTTCCGAAACCGTTGTGTCGCGAATGACTGTGTTCTTCGCATCCAGCAGGATGACCTGAAAGATCTCATGGCGCAGATCACGTACGCGAGGATGATAGTGCGTGTACAGATCGGCGCTTGAGGTGATACGGACGCCCGTCGAGAGAGGAGTCGCAAGCGTACGCTTGCCTAACTCAACCGCCGCCTTGAGCTGGGCGGCTTTAGCTGGTCCGATTCCGGAGATACAGCGGAGCTCTTCTAGTCCGCAGTTTGCCAGGCTTGCTAGTCCTCCAAGCTGGTGCAGGACTTCCATAGCAACCTGCACCGCCGATGCATCTTGACGCCCGACTCGCAAGAGGATTGCAAGTAATTGCGCATCGGACAGAGAGTCTGGCCCTTCACGCAGCAGCCGTTCTCGTGGGCGTTCTGTTTCAGGCCAATGGACGATTCCGTTGCCTGGCTTCTTCACTGCCATGGAATTCCTTGCCGGACAAAATTATGACATGACGAACGATTTTGTACTGGTCACATAGGGTTAGATTGACACTCCTTGGTCATACAACCTGTTGAATTTCAACAAATCGACAAATTGGTGCAGGACTTGCTTGCCACACCCTACAGCACTGAACGCAACTACCCAGGAGGGTGAAATGGAATGTCCGAAGTGCAAAGGGTTGATGATGTTGGAGCGGTTCTCCGATTTCTTCCTCATCTTTTACGCCTGGAAGTGCATTAATTGTGGCGCCATCATCGACCGTACCATTTCAACAAACAGAAGACGGAGTTTAGCGGCCCGTGAACCTCAGGCTGTGACGACCCGCTGAGTCGGTTCTCACTGTTGCCTACCGGCGAGTTTGTGCTGCTTTCAGATAGCCCTCGCCCCGCAACGCACAAACACCAACGTTGAGAACGTGCATCCCTTGGGCGCACCATTATAGCCATTGGGATTGTCGAGCGTCAAAGCACAGAATCGTTTGAATCTCTCTTTCAGATCTTCGGTATCCCCCCTATTTCCGACCAGGAATCTTCTGATATGACTGCGCCTTGACCCTTTCCAAATCACCGTGATAAATTTGACCGCTTCTGGAGAACCGTACAGACATGCGTGTCATTGCCGGGGCACATCGGGGCCGTCGGCTCACCGGACCTCACTGCAACAGCCTCAGGCCTACTTCAGACCTGGTTAGAGAAGCGCTCTTTTCGATCATCGGAACCAGAGTACAAGGGGCTCGTGTGTTGGATTTATATGCCGGAACCGGTGCGGTCGGGATCGAAGCGTTGAGTCGGGGAGCTGCCCATGTCACATTTGTCGAGTCCGCTCCGACAGCCCAACGTATCCTGCAAATGAATCTCGATCGCTGTGCGCTCGGTGATGAGGCTGAAGTTCGTAGGTGTCGAGTGGAGCAATTCCTGCGGCGGTTTGGTCCCGATCTTACCCCGTTCGATATCGTGTTCGCCGACCCCCCCTACTCGGCAGACGAAGAACTGAGCATGCTGTCGAGATTGTTTGGCAAGATCATTCTGGCTGATCAGAGCATTATTGTGCTGGAACATGCGAAACAGGCACGGATACCCGACACGCTAGGTGGCATAGCGTTGACCAAGCGGTACGAATACGGGGATTCCTGCCTGAGTGTGTTTCGCACCATGAATAGCCGTAGTCTCGCCCCATGAAAATCGGTGTGTACCCCGGCACATTCGACCCGATTACGCACGGTCATCTGGACATCATTACCAGAAGTCTGCGCGTGTTCGAAAAGGTGATCGTGGCCGTTGCTCCCAATCCGAGCAAACATCCGATGTTCGATCTCCCGGAACGGTTGAGCATGGTCAAAATGGTGACGAAAGGACTGTCGCAGGTCGATGTCACCACATTCGACGGTCTCCTGGTCGACTTCGTCCAAAGTCGCGGTGCCAGCGCGATCATCCGGGGCCTTCGCGCCATCTCCGATTTCGAGCATGAATTCCAGATGGCCTTGATCAATCGAAAGCTGGCCGAGAGCGTTGAAACAGTCTTTTTGATGCCGAGTGAGGAGTATTCGTATCTGTCATCCACTATCATCAAAGATGTCGCGCACCACGGGGGAACCCTGACCGATTTCCTCCACCCAGAAGTCGCGCAACGTCTCAAGGAGCGCGTTCGGAGTTTTCGACCATGAAATTGGCTGCCCGTGCTGGACGCATCGTCCCATCCCCCACCCTGAGCATCACGGCGACCGCCAAGGCCATGGCCGCCCAGGGCATCGATATCGTCGACTTCGCTTCGGGAGAACCGGATTTCGACACTCCGGAACCGGTCAAGGCAGCGGCGGAGGCTGCCATCCGAGCCGGCTTTACGAAATACACGCCTTCGTCCGGAATTGATGAACTCAGGCTTGCCATCGCGGAACAGCTCCGCGCTGAGCAAGGGCTCACCTACGAGAAGTCTCAGATCCTGGTGTCGTGCGGAGCCAAGCACTCGCTCTACAATGTGGCAGAGGCTCTCTTGGAAGCGGGGGACGAAATTATCATTCCGGTCCCTTTCTGGGTCTCTTACCAGGATCAAACGTTGTTGAACGATGCCACTCCGGTGCTGCTCCATACGCAGGAGAACCAGGGGTACACGATCCATCATGCGGAGTTGCAACAGAAAGTCACGCCGCGAACCAAAGCCATCATTGTGAACAGCCCGTGCAATCCGACCGGTGCAACCTACGATCGCAAGACCCTCGAGGGCATTGCAGACATCGCGATGAAACATGATCTCGTCATTATTTCTGACGAGATCTACGAGAAGGTGCTGTACGACGGCGCGCGCCACGTGAGCATTGCCGCCCTTGCGCCGGAGGTCGCGGCGAGAACCATCGTGATCAATGGCGTCTCGAAAGCCTATGCGATGACGGGATGGCGGATCGGCTATGCAGCAGGCCCCAAAGAGCTGATCACCGCCATGGCCAACATTCAGAGCCAGAGCACGTCGAACCCGTGCTCCATCGCTCAAAAGGCCGCCGTGGCAGCCATCCGGCTCGGCGCTCCATTCACACAACGAATGGTAGAGGAATTTGATCGCCGGCGGCGGGTGATGGTTCAACGGCTGAACAAGATGCCCAGCGTGAGTTGCCGGATGCCGGCCGGTGCGTTCTACGCTTTCCCAAACATCGGCGGCGTCTTAAGCCGGCGGACCAAAGATGGACCCATAATGTCACCAGCCGATTTAGCCACGTATCTCCTGAAGGAGGCAAAAGTGGCCGTGGTTCCCGGCGAACCATTCGGAAGCCAGCAACATATTCGTCTTTCCTATGCCACCAGCATGGAATCAATTGAACGAGGATTGGATCGGATTGCAGCCGCTCTCAAACAGCTCCAGTAGTCCCTGCAAACGGCTTCCAGTCTCCTTTTGATCTTGGATAATCCGGCATTATCTAAAGCACCACCACTGAGCGGCAGAGGGTAGACTGAGGAGGAGATCGCTGTGCCAATCTATGAATATGTTTGTCAGGGCTGTGCGCATCGTTTTGAGGTCAAGCAGAGCATCAAAGACGATCCCGTCACGAGCTGTGTGCGGTGCGGGAAAGACGTGACGAAGGTAATCTCGGCCCCGGCTATTATGTTCAAAGGGAGCGGCTGGTATATCACCGACTACTCAGACAAAATGAAGCCTCCGTCTGAGGCGAATAGTTCGGAGCCATCAGCCAAGGGAGACAAGACCGCAGCACCGGCCACTCCGGCACCGACGCCCTCACCGGCGGGAGCATCGAGCCCGCCCGCCGGAACTAGCGCCACACCCACCGCACCAGCCTCATCAGGCTCCACTAGTTCCACTCCTTCTACGACCAAATCGACAACTTAGCAGCTCCTTCGTCTGGCCGGTCCTACGTCCGTTTCTTCGCGGTCTTCTTTTTCGCCGCCGGTTTGGTTGGTGTCTTGGCTGGGGCTTTTACGGAGGTCTTCGCTGAACCGTGCCGGGTCAGTTTGGCAACTTTCTCCCGTTCCGCAGCGAGATTGTGCTCCAGCCCTGTGATCGTGGCGGTCCGTTCCCGATTCACACGGGTCAGTTCTTCGACGCGAGCTTCTAACTCTTCTCTGGCTTTGGTAGCCGCGGAAAGTTGATTCTGAAGCTGGGCCTTTTCACTCTGCACATTCTGGACATCCATCTTCAGTTGCTCGATTTGCGCTTGCAACGCGGGCGGCCAGTAATCGCATCCGCTCAGGCTAACGGCGACCAACAACCCAGCCGCCAGGAATCCGGCACGGGACAAGGAAAATCGTCTCATCGGGCAACCTCCTGCTCTATGGGTTAACTCGGCACTGTTCTTATGTTCAGTTGGAAACCACCTCGCTGTAACGTGGTCCGGAGTGCTTCTCGCGTTATAGGTCCTTCTCGGATAAGCGTCACAGGCTCCCTGGCATCAACTACCGTGGATGGCGCGCCGCCGGGTGCCGAGCCCGCGTCCAGAATGATATCAACTTCCGTCCCAAAGAGAGCCTGCACAGCCTCCGCCGTCTGCGCCGGCTGCCGTCCGGCCCGATTGGCGCTGGTGCCCGTCAGCGGTCCTGTGACGCGCAATATGTCGACAAGCGGCCTATAGATCGTCCAGCGCACTCCCACCGATTCTGATCCGGCCGTCAACGCGGCGGGCAACGACGCTGCCGCGGGAAACACAATTGTCAGCGGGCCAGGCCAAAACGCCTCCATCAGTAAATAGGCTGCAAGGGGAATATCGCGCACGAGCCTATCAAGTTGGGAGCGTGCAGCGATCAGCACCAGAATGGGCTTGCCATCAGTACGTTCCTTCAGCCGGCAGAGCCGCTCCACCGCATCAGCTTGAAACGGCGATACGCCCAGGCCGTACGAACTCTCCGTAGGAATGGCAATCACGCCGCCCGCCTGTACCACCGTTGCGACCTCGTGAAGGACAGCGGTATTTAGACCCGTGTGATACGCGAGAACCTGAGCCATGGTTGATGCCTCATTCATCGGTCGCTAGGCTCTCGCTGCCAGAGCCCGATGGGCGATGTCAGACCGGAAATGACAACCGTCAAACGTAATCGATCGAATCACCTCGTATGCTCGGTCCCTGGCCGTGAGAAGGGATGATCCAATCCCCGTCACACCCAGCACCCGCCCGCCCGCGGTGACGACCTCGCTCCCCTGCCGCCTTGTACCAGCGTGAAAGACCAGTGCCTCTCGATTTTCCATCTCGTTGCCTAGGCCATGGATCGGCGCACCCGTCTCGTATGGCCCTGGATATCCGCGCGACGTCAGCACGACGCACACGGCCATCCGGTCGTGCCATTCGACCGTCAATTGATCCAATCGATGCTCGGCAACGGCTTCGATGACATCCACGAGATCAGTCTTGAGGAGCGGGAGGACCACCTGGGTTTCCGGGTCACCCATGCGCGCGTTGAATTCCAGCACGTACGGAACTTCTTTCACAATCATTAACCCCGCATACAACACGCCCTGGAAAGGGCAGCCCAGGCGGGACAAGGCATCCACAATCGGCTGCAACACCTGCTGCGTTACAGCCTCTCGCAGCAAGGGTGTGCCGAGCGGCGCCGGGCAGTAGGCACCCATGCCGCCGGTGTTCAAGCCTGTGTCGTCATCGCCGACGCGCTTGTGATCTTGAGCAGGCAGCATCGGCACGATCGTCTTTCCATCGGTGAAGGCCATGATCGTCAATTCCTCACCATCCAGGAACTGCTCGATCAGCACCCGCCGACCAGCCTGGCCGAAAACGGCGCGATCCATCGAATCCATTACTGCCTGCCTCGCTTGGTCCCGGGTTGTTGCCACCACCACGCCTTTCCCCTGCGCGAGTCCGTCGGCCTTTACGACCACCGGCATCTCGTGCTGATCCAGGTAAGCCAGTGCCGGCTTGAGCTGATCAAAGCTCTGTGCCCGGGCGGTAGGAATTTTGGCGACGGTCATCAATTCTTTCGAGAAGATCTTGCTGGCCTCGATGCGTGCCGCGCCTCGTGTGGGGCCGAAAATCTTGAGTTTGCTCTTCCGAAATTCATCCGCAATGCCAAGGGCCAGCGGGGCTTCCGGCCCCACGACCGTCAGATCGATTCTCTCCGTCTGCACGAAGGTCTTCAGGCCGGCAATGTCCTCGGCTTTGACCGGCACGCACCTCGCCAGAGCCTCGATGCCGGCATTGCCCGGTGCGCAATACAGCGCCGACACACGCGGGCTCTGCGCGATCTTCCACACCAGCGCATGTTCGCGCCCTCCGCTGCCGACGACGAGAATCTTCATGTCAGGCCTTCAGTGACGAGTGATCCGTGATGAGTGACGGGTCAAGGAGGAAGACGATGTGTGTGGACACTTGTAGCGAAAAGTGATGAGTCAACTGATCACCCATCACTGATCACTCATCACCCATTACCATTAGGTCAATGCCTGAAATGTCTCATCCCCGTGAGGATCATCGCCATGCCGTGCTCATCGGCAGCCTTGATCACTTCGGCATCGCGGATTGACCCGCCCGGCTGAATCACGGCGGTTATCCCGGCCTGTGCTGCTGCGTCAAGGCCGTCACGGAAGGGGAAGAACGCGTCTGAAGCCATGACGCATCCCTTCACCGGCAACACGGCTTTCATTCCCGCTAGCTTCACGGAATCGACGCGGCTCATCTGCCCGGCGCCGATGCCGACGGTTTGGCCGGATCTCGCATAGACGATGGCGTTCGACTTCACGTGCTTACACACTTTCCAGGCAAAGGCACAGGCGGCATATTCATCATCCGTCGGTTTCCGGACGGTCGGTACCGGCAACGCTTTCAGATCTGCCAACGCGCCGAGGTCGCGGTCCTGCACAATCAGGCCTCCGACCAGTTTCTTGAGATCATAGCCTTCTTGCTTGACCTTGATGAGCGGCCCGACATCCAGCAGGCGGAGGTCTTTCTTCCGTTTCAATTCCGCCAGCGCTTCCTCGGCAAACTCCGGCGCGATGACCACTTCGACGAAGGTCGAGGTAATCTCCTTGGCAGCGTCCAGATCGACCGGACGGTTGAACGCGATCACCCCGCCGAACGCCGACACAGGGTCTGTCTCGCGGGCCTTCCTATACGCTTCAACCGGAGCGGCACCCAATGCCACCCCGCAGGGATTGTTGTGTTTGATAATCACGACGGCCGTCTCCTCGAACTCCTTGGCGAGCTCAAGTGCCGAATTCGCGTCCAGAAAATTGTTGTAGGACATCGCCTTGCCGTGCAGAATCTTGCCGCGCGAAACGGATGGCTCGACGGAATTCAGTTCCCGGTAGAACGCCCCCTGTTGATGAGGGTTCTCGCCATACCGCAGCGTCTCGACGCGCTCGAATTGCAATGAGAGCATCTTGGGGAACGTCCTTGCGTTGTCCTGTACCTGTTTCTCCAGATAGCCGGCGATCAAACTATCGTACCGCGCCGTATGTTGGAAGACCTTCATGGCCAGCTCACGACGCAGTGCGTGTGTCACCGTCCCGGCCTTCGCCGCATCGAGGACGCGCGCATAGTCTGCAGGGTCCACCACCACGAGTACGTCATCATGATTCTTCGCGGCAGACCGCAACATGGAAGGCCCACCGATATCGATGTTCTCAATGGCTTCTTCGAACGGACAGTTCGGTTTCGAGATTGTGGCTTCAAACGGATAGAGATTCACCACCACAACATCGATCGGGCCGATATTGTGTTGTATCATCTGTTCAACGTGAGCGGGTACTGAGCGGCGACCGAGCAACCCACCATGAATTTTGGGGTGCAGAGTTTTCACGCGGCCATCGAGGATTTCCGGAGAGCCGGTATAGGCTGCAACATCCGTCACTTTGACGCCTGCATCGCGAAGGGCTTTTGCCGTGCCGCCCGTGGATAGAATTTCTGCCCCAAGAGCTTCGAGGCCTTGAGCCATCTCCACAACACCGGCTTTATCTGACACGCTGATCAACGCCCGCCTGATGCTGGCCATGTTCAACTCCTGGAAGTAACGAGTGTTTGAGAAAGGGTGACCGTTTCGTGAAAGGCGGGCGCAGAATAACAAATGGTCCGGGGAAGTTCAAGGCCATGGGACTCCGGTGATCTGAGACGGCTATCCGACCGGCCTTGCAATTCCGCGTGAATTGCCCTAAGAAGCTCAAACCAAGAGGTGGTCGGAAGATGCACTGTCCGGCCAATGCGCGCAACCACCGTCGACCGGGTGAAACCGGATGATCCTCCAGTTAGTTCCCCATCGAGTCACCGACACTTCCGCATCAATCTGGCTCGGCGTGTTCGGGGCACACGCCAGGCCGGATGACGTGCAGATCCGGTTTGGCTCCCGGACTTGGTCTGCTCCTTCTGCTGCATGGACAGCCATCCAGGCGGGTGGGAATCTTGCTCCGTCCGATCGCAGGGTATGGACGCAGGCCATCACGGTGGGACCTTTCTCACCCGGAGAAGAGGTCCGGCTCACGGGGACTCTGCGGACTGAGCCGGCGTGGTGCAGATTCCAGACGCTTCCCCGGCAGCTTCCCCGCAAGCAGGACTCTCCTTTTACAATCCTGCTCGGCTCCTGCTTCGCCTACTTCCAGGACGAGGCAGGACTGGCGGGGGCCAACCTCGCCAACCTTCCTGCTCCATTCAAACCTGCGCTCAAGTTTCTGGCAGGCGATCAGGTGTATTTGGACAACCCTGCGACCGAAGTATTACCCCGCAAGGCCCCGGACTTGGCCGCCCGCCTGCTCAACAAATATGTGGCGACCTGGACTCAGGGCGGGGGATGGGGAGGCTTCTCGCGTATCCTAGCTGAGGGGGGAACATACTTTCTCGCCGACGACCATGAGTTCTGGAACAACCATCCGAATTGGAGCCCGTTGATCGCCTTCCGAGGTCCGGAAAAACGCGCTGAGTGGATTCAAATCGCCGGTGAACTGTATAAGAAGTTTCAGACTCTTCCCGACCAACAGCCGGCGCAAGCTCAACAATTTTCCGTCGAGCCGGTAGATTTTTTCCTGGCAGACACGCGCTTCGGACGAGACCTCGGTTCAAGCCGGTTTATGGACCAGGATGAATTGGGCAAGTTGTCCAATTGGCTTGCAAGTCCTGCGGACAGACCGGGCGTGCTGGTGATTGGAGCCCCGCTATTTACCCAGCCGGCTGGTTGGATCGGATCCTGGTTGGCCGATCGGTCCCTCGCAAACTATAAGGATCAGTATAGTGAGCTCGCCCAAGCGGTCCTTGACTCCCCGCGAAGCCTGCTCATACTGAGCGGAGACATCCACTGTGGCCGTGTGGCCGAAGCGATCGGTCTGTCCCCCCAGGACACTGAGCGCCGGATCACTTTGTTTGAACTCATTTCTTCTCCCCTCGCTCTGGTGAGCAATCTGGCTGGAGGTACATTCGAGCCGGCACCAGCCCGCTTTCCGGTCGAGGCAGCGCCAGGAGATAGCCGGATCGGGGTCAAGACCAGACAATGGGATAAGTGGAATGGCACAGGCCATGGTCTCGACCAAAACCAATTCATAACACTCAGTTTTACCCAAGTCGACCAGGCCGTCAACGTCCGGGCGATCGTGTGGGAGATCACCCGCCGCACGCCGCATATCCCCATTTGCCGAGGAGCGTACGACTGCAAATTGCCTAGGAGGTAGCGCATGATCCCTTCACGACGATCGTTCGCGACACACGACAACCCCGACCTCGAACCGGTGTCCCTCCGCAAAGGAGAACGCCGCCCTTCGCTCGGTCGGTGCATTCGCGAGGTTGTTGGCGGCAAAAAAGAAGTCGCCGGGACAATCCTGCTCCTTGGCGGGACTGATCTGACCCATTTCCGGCTCCGCGTCGCCCAAAGCCACGTACGCAGCGATACCACGCCAAGCTACTGGTCTCACATCGGAATCGTCATGCCACACAGCAAGGACAAACTCTCGCTCGTGGAAGTTCCATTAGATCCGCCCAGAGGTTTTTCGAGGATGCCCGAAACGAACGGGATTCAAACGTACCTGCGCTACCCTGATAATGACAATGAGTACGACAACACGACGCGCTTTCCCAACGTTGCGGTGGTGCGGTTTCCCATTAAAGCCGATCCCGATATGACGCTCGACGGCACGGTAAAGAAGGCGATCCGCCGCATCCAAGCTGAACGGGGCCTCCTGGACTTAACAGCCATGATCTTGCCCTGGTTGGGATTTGTCTGGGGGGCTGGAACGCCCGGCAATCCCTTGCTGGCAGGAAACGGCATCCCGTCGGCTGCGTTCGTCGAAGCGGTGTTCGCAGCGATGGGCATGGAACTGACCCCCGGCCTGGAATCACGTGCCAGTTGCCCGGAAGCGATCTGGCAGGCCGCAAAGTGGTGGCATAGCCATTATGAAACGATCAGCCCTGCTGCGACCGGGAAGAAATCGGGAGAGCACGCGCCCAAGGCCGGACACGAAAACTGTCCGTACGGCAAGTACTGGCTCGGTCAGCCCCACGCCGCCATAGTAGAGTAAGGAAGCAGACCCGGAACCAACGCGATGTGCGAAGATCGGATTTATTCTGCCGGAGGCGGAGACGACTTGATCTGGCGCAGGAGAACATTCCACCGATCCTTGTAAGCACCGCTCTCAATCTGGTGGATGCGAGTACCAAGGTCGGAGGATTGCTTGGCCATCAGAGTACCATGCGCCCTGCTGGCATATACTGCCACAAGAAAGGGCCGGAGGCCGGCACCGCAGACACAGACGCACAGTCCACACTGGACGCAACTTACGAACAGGTCGGCCACGCTCTGAAAATCGCCGAAGACGGCGCACCAGATGCCGCGCATGACGTCGATCCCCTGAGGGCAGGCCTGCACGCAGGAACCGCACTTCCGACAACCGGTCACTTCGGGAAACAAGTCAAAGAGAGCCTGCTTCGGGTCATCAATCGTAGCAAGGTCATAGGTCGGCTTGGGACAGGGGTACCGTCCGACGAGGGAAAAGGAGATCCCGTCTTGAACAGGAATCCGGCAAGCCAGCCCGGTCCGCACATGCGTTTCATCGGGGAGCCGATAGAGTACGGCGCAGGCCCCGCAGCATTCCCCTAGACACCCAAGCTCTCTGGCAGATTCCCACCCGGTTTCAAGCAGCGCCTCCATCAGAGTGCTCTCTTTCGACACGCGGTATGTCTTGCCCATGAACTGGATTGAGACTCGATCCTGAAACGCCATAGCCTTCGCACTCCTTGTGAAGCGTGACGCGAACGGTTCCATTCCACTCACGCCTGACGACTCACGTATTACGGCACCTGCATCGCCACCCGCCTGGCTCTGATGTGTTCAGGGGCATAATTGGGGAGCAGCATGGGCCCCACGTTCCCATCGGAAATCCCCGTCTCGGCCAACTCCCGCTCGAAGGATCGCACATGGTCGAGTGACAAGGCCTTTGGCGTGCCGGCTTCGTGCGCATAGGTAGACGCGGCCAGCCCCGCTCGTCTCCCGAACACCACCACATCCAGGAGGGAATTCCCCATCAGACGGTTCTTGCCGTGCACGCCGCCCGACACTTCGCCAGCCGCAAACAGTCCCGCAATCGACGTCTCACCGTTGACGCCGATCTCCAAGCCTCCGTTCTGATAGTGGAGGGTCGGATAGACCAGCATCGGTTCCCGGCCGATGTCGATCCCGAACCGCTGGAACTGGAGATACTTGGCGCCCAGCTCCCGCTTGACTGTCCCTTCTCCATGTAGCTGGTCGATCATGGGCGAGTCCAGCCAGACGCCGGCTCTGCCGGCCGGGGTGGCAATGCCCTTGTCCTGTTCGCTGCACTCCCGAATGATGCAGGCGGACGCGACATCGCGCGGCTCAAGCGAGAAGAGAAATTCCTCGCCGTCGCGGTTGAGCAGTTGGGCGCCTAATCCGCGGACCTTTTCCGTGATGAGCAATCCGGCGTTCTGTTCCGGAAAGACCGCGCCGGTCGGATGGAACTGGGTCGAATCCAGGAAGCAGGTCTTGATCCCAGCCCGGTAGGCCATCACTAAACCGTCGGCCGTGGCGCCGTAATGGTTCGTGCAAGGGAAGCCCTGGATGTGGAGACGGCCGAGTCCGCCGGTGGACAGGATCACCGCCTTGGCGCGCGCGACGTACAACTCTTTGGTTTCCAGATTGAGCAGGATCGCGCCCGCGCATCGCCCGCATTCATCCAGCAGCAACTCCAACGCAGGCGTAAACTCCAGCACCCGAATGCCTGGTTGGTTCCTCGCCTCGTCGCGGAGCACGCGCATGATCTCCGCGCCCGTCATGTCGCCGCACGAGTGCAGTCGTTTGCGGGACGTGCCACCTCCATGCTGAACTCGCAGCCTTCCATCCAGATATTTATCGAACAGAACGCCGAGCCGCTCCAGCCATTCGATGGCAACCGGCGCATCCTTGACCAACGTCTCGACGAGATCGGGCTGATTGGAGAAATGCCCGCCACCCATCGCATCGACGTAGTGATAGCAGGGGGAGTCGGTTTCGGCTGTCGCGCCTTGGATGCCGCCCTCCGCCATGACGGTGTTGGCATCTCCATGCCGGAGCTTGGTGGCTATGGTCACGGACGCACCGGCCTGCGCTGCCTCAAGGGCCGCCGCTGTCCCGGCTCCGCCCGCTCCGATGATCAAGACGTCCGTGTCGATGTCGACGCGATCCAGACGTACCGCATCAAGATCCAGGCGGCTATGGGATTCCAGGAGATCAACCAGTTCCACCGGCAGGCTGTCTCCCCGGTTGGGGCCGACAGCCAGCGGCCGTTTCGCGTCGAGCCGGTAGTCCGGATGGAACTGCTTCAACCGCGCCTCGCGCTCGGCCAAAGTCAAGGCCGGAAACGCCTCGCCTCGCTTCGCCCGCTCCACGCGTTGCGGACGGGTTTTCTCAACCAATCTGATCAATGTTTTCAATTCCGGTGGATAACTCATGCGTCCTTTCAGCGAATAGCGAATAGCAAACAGCGGGTAGCTAGAAACGAGGGGCTGCCTCTTACCGGTTCCAACCTATTCGCTATTGGCTATCAGCTATTCGCTTCAGTTTGAAAGCTGCTCGCTATTCGCTCGCAGCTACAGCCACACCGTGTCCTTCGGCTTCCACTCTCCCGGTTTGCTGAGGTCCGGTTCCCGCTCCCGGTTGGCATAGAAGGTTTTCAACTCTTCTTTGCTCATCGCTTTCAGCTTGCTGAGTTTCGCGTCAAACCGGCCTTCCTTCACTTCCGCCACGCGTTTGGCGAGATGCTGGGCCTTGGGCGCCAGATATCGTCCCGCTAAGCGGCGGACATACATGGCCGCCGTGTGCTGAGAAATCTGAGCCGGGCATCGGATGGCGCACAGTCCGCACATGACGCAGGAGAATGAGACCTCGGCCGCCTTCGTCAAGTCACCCCGCCCGATCAAGGCCACGTAATCCATCACATCGATGCCCATCGGGCAGGTGCGCGAACAGGTGGCGCACCCGACACACCGGTACACTTCGGGAAAGAGCCGGCGAACGGATTCGTGCAAGGCCCCGGGTGCCACAGGGTGCCCGTTACTCTCGAACGATCCCACATCATAGTCAGGACGGTTGGCCGGCACGTAGGGCAACTGCATGATCATCATGCCGGACTGGATCACGGTTTGGCAGGCCAAGCCGCTCTGCAATTGAAAGTCGCCCGGGAGCCGATAAAAAGTCCCGCAGGCTCCGCAAATGCCGCCGCGACAGCCGCAGCCCCGGATGTATTGGTAGCCGGAGTATTCGACCGCCTTCATGATCGTCAGTCCCTCCGGCACTTCGCAGTACCGGCCCATGATCTGAAGCGGAATCAATCTTTCACTGCTCTTGCCGTTGATGGATCCGTTGATATCGCTCATGGTCCAAACCTCTTTCAAGGTTAAGGTTGAGGCTAAGGTCAAGGAAAAGAACTGACCGATCGTCTCACCTAAGCCTTAACCTCAGCCTCAACCTTCCTAAAAATCCGGATACATTCTTCTCGTTTGCGCGGCGGTGTAGACCGGACCTTCCTTGCAAATGTAAAGGTCACCGACGTTGCACCTGCCACATTTCCCCAGGCCGCACTTCATCTTGTTTTCCAGCGTCAGGTAGATCTGCTCCGGGGTGAAGCCCAGCTTTTCGAGGGATTGCAGCGTAAACTTGATCATGATCGGCGGGCCGCACATGATCACATAGGCGTTCTCCGGAGACGGATTGATCTTCTCCAGCACAGCCGGCAGCAGCCCGACCATGCCATCCCACCCTTCCGTCACACCCCAGGGATCTACCGTCTTCACCATGTTGACGTCGGAGCGCCGCTCCCACTCTGCGATCTGCCTCTGATACACGAGGTCTCTCGTGCTTCGAGCTCCATAGAGAATCGTGATGGCTCCGTAGTCGCCCCGCTGCTCCAGGCAGTCGTACAACACCGACGTCACAGCCGGCAGCCCGATCCCGCCGGAGATGAACAGAAGGTTTTTCCCCTTGAACAGTTCCATGGGAAAACGATTGCCATAGGGTCCACGGAATCCGACCGTGTCTCCTTGATTCAACGACGCCAGCGCGCCGGTCACCCGGCCGATCTTCCGGAATGTGATGTCCAGCGAGCGTTGCCGAAAGGATGACGAAGCCAAGGTCAAGGTGGATTCCCCTGCGCCGAAGGCCGAGATCAGCCCGAACTGGCCCGGCTGAAACGAAAAGGAGTCCCGCACCGCCTGATCCTGGAACTCCAGCTCGAAGGTCCAGGTGTCCACCGTCTCCTGGACAGAAGTCTTGATCGTGGCGAGATATGGCAAATATAAATTGCGCATACAAAGCCTTCAGCGATCAGCATTCAGCTGTCAGCTAATGGCTGACGGCTGATGGCGTGGGTTGGCTTCGGCCAACCCGCTCACTTTCTCCATCATCTCCGCAATATCCAAACCGACGTAACAGACCCGGATGCAGCGCCCGCAACCCACGCAGCCCTTGGCCGAAAATTTCGTCGGGTAAAAGTGGAACTTGCACATGAACCGGTTCCGCCACCGCTGGGACTGCAAGGATCGAGGGTTGTGCCCGCTCGCATGGGCCGCGAAATGGTCGAACTGGCAGGCGTCCCAGTTTTTTCGCCGTTCGCCCTGGAAGGCGCCACCCTCGTCGGTCAGGTCGAAGCAGTGGCAGGTCGGGCAGACATAGGTGCAGGCTCCGCAGCCTAAACACTTGGCGGCATGCTCGGCCCAGACGGCATCCTGATAATGAGAGGGGTCCGACAGCCAGGCCAGAATCTTCTCGACATCGGATGTTTCGATAACCGGCGGAGGAACGACGGGACGGAACGACTCCGACCCCTCTTCGAAATGCGAGGCCCAGCGGGCAACCAGCTTCTCCCCCTTGTCTGTCACCGGCTCCACGGCAAAGTTCCCCGCGACCGTTTCCCGAAGCAATAGGTCGCTCCCCTCTGTCGCATCCGGCGCCAGCCCCACGCTGGTGCAGAAACAGGACCGGTCCCCCCTCGCACAGGCGAGCGTCACCACCGTGGTCCGCTCGTAACGATCGAGAAAGAGCGGGTCATCTTCTCCCTGCCAGACAAATACCGAGCGCAGCGCGGCGATGCCGGCAGCATCGCAGGCGCGGGAACCCAGCAGGACGGTGTCCGGCCATTGACCAGCGCCTCCCACATCTTTCATCTCCACGCTGGACTTCTTAATGGTGTAGAGCATGACCGGCTCGGTCTGGGGAAACAGAAAGTCCTTGATGGAGTTGCGTCCGATGACCTGGCTGAAATCCAGCGCCGAGGCCCGATCTACGGGAGCATAGACCGGTTGCCCGGCCCGCGTGACGGGCCCTACAACACGGACCTTCTCCGCGAGCATCGCTTCCACCCAGCGATCGAGGTGTTGTCTAGTTAGTAGTTTCATCGACTCTACAAGCTAGCAGCGAGTAGCGAGCAGCGAATAGCTGGTAGCTCAGAGCTATTCGCTGTTCTCTATTTGCTATTCGCTATGTCTCACCGAATAAAATTCTCCTTATCGTCCGGGTGATAGACCACCATCGGCGGATGGGCCTTCTCATCGTAACCGGACCGATAGTCGAAGGCTTCCTCGGACACGACGGCCAGTTTTCGATTGATCAAATTCAACGGAATGTTGGCGGGACAGACCCGGTCGCACTCGCCGCAATAAGTGCACCGTCCTGCCAGATGGATCGCGCGAACGAGATTCCAGGAAAAGTTCCCCTGCGGGTGCGCGCTGGTCTCGACCCACTGCGGATTGTTCTTCTCCGTGATGCACCGGTCGCAGTAGCAGAGCGGGCAGACTTGGCTGCAGGCATAGCACTTGATGCAGCGGTCGAAATGCTCGGCCCAGAAGTCCCACCGCTCACCCGGACTTTTGCGGTCCAGAGCTTCGATCTGCCGCTGGACTTCGGATGGCCCTTGTTGCTCGACGGATCGCGCAACCGGCTCGCCCACGACATGGTCGGCCAGCCGAGGCGTCTGCACATCGCAGCCGATGCACTTGGGCGCCAGTAAATCGGGAGCCGCTTTCCCCGCCCACAGTTCCTGCCGATAGATCACACCGGAGCATGAGACTCCCAAGATCACGATGCCGTCCCGCCCAATCTGTTCTTCCTGCAACAGCACTGTGATGGTCTTGATGTCGCAGCCCTTCGCGACGATCGCGGGTTTGCCCAACTTCGCAATGTCCCCTTGCTTACGCGGCAGATAGACCGAGAGATTGTTCACGCAGAGGGGGTTGAAGACGAGGCGGGACACGTCGCCAGGTTCGGTGATGAACACCGGGACGATGCGCCGCTGGCGCTTGGCCCACCCGTACCCGATGACCACCTTGACCTCGCCCTTCTCCAACAGCTCGCGTGCCTTCTCTCTGAGAGCCGGAACGAACGGCGCGTCTTCGGGAAGCGGCACCTCATCCGGGATGCCGGGCTGCCAGGCCTCGCTCCACACCAGAAGGGGACAGGCTCCGCCGTTTGCGGCGGTGCCTGTCCCCTTAAGGGCGTGGTACTTCGTGAACGGACCCAACCCGCGGATGGTCTCCGTGGCCTGGTCCACCATCTTGGCCCACTTGTTCGCTTCGGAGGCCGATACCCAGGCATACTGGATTCGTTCGGGTTCGATCCCTACGAAATCCGTCAAGCCCTTGAAGAAGATCCACCGGCGCTTAGCGTGGAGGTTTCCGGAGATGTAGTGGCAGTCGCCCGGATGGCAACCGGAGATCAGGACTCCGTCCGCTCCCTGCTCGAACGCTTTGATGATGAAGAGCGGATCCACTCGGCCCGTGCAGGGAACCCGGATCAGGCGCACATTCGGCCGGTACTGAGTACGGGTGACCCCGGCGAGGTCCGCCCCCGCATAGGTGCACCAGTTGCACACAAACGCGACGATTTTGGGTTCCCAACTCATAGCCAATAGCTCACAGCCAACAGCGAGTAGCTAACGCGAATAGCAAACAGCGACAGCTCCGAGCTATTAGCTGCTCGCTGCTAGCTATTCGCTAAAGAGCGCAAATCGCGGCATAGATCTGCGCATCGGTGTAGCCGCGCAGATCGATCGTCTTTGAGTGGCAGGCGGCGACACAGACCCCGCAACCCACGCAGACCCCTTCGTTCACCTTCGCCACATACCGAAGCACATTGCCGGCCCGATCTTTCACCGCCTCCCGTTGGATCGCATGGTACGGACAGGCCGTTTCGCAATCCCAGCAGGCATTGCAGGTCGCGGTGTTAACCTCGGCCACGACCGGCTCGCGGCTCAGCTCCTCGTTGGAAAAAAGCGCGAGCACTTTGCTCGCCGCCGCCGACCCCTGCGCCACCGACGTGGGAATGTCCACCGGACCGATGCAGGCTCCGGCCAGGTAGATGCCGGCCGTGGCGGTTTCCACCGGACGGAGCTTGGGATGGTACTCGTTGTAAAACCCGTACCCGTCGTAACTGATCCCCAGCCGTTTGGCCAAGTCCTTGGCCCCGATCCGGGGAACGACTGCCGTCGCCAGCACGACCAGATCCGCCTCCAGCTCCACCTGGCTCCCGCTCAAGGTGTCGGCGCCCTGAACCAGCAGTCTTCCATTGCGTTCGTACACACGCGAGACACGCCCGCGCAGATACACGGCACCTTCATGCTCGACCGCGCGCCGGTGGAATTCTTCATAGCGCTTCCCGCCGCATCGGATGTCCATATAGAAGATGAAGGACTGCCCCTCATGCACCTTGTGTTTGTAGAGCATCGCGTGCTTGGCGGTGTACATGCAGCAAATGTTCGAGCAATAGGCCACGCCCTTGCTCTCGTCACGCGAACCGGAACATTCGATGAACACCACCCGGTTCGGCACCTTTCCATCTGAAGGCCGTTTGATGTCGCCGCCGGTCGGGCCGGAAGCGCTGGCCAGCCGTTCGAAGTCCAATCCGGTGATCACGTCCTTGTAGCGACCGCCGCCGAACTCCGGAAATCGCTCGACGCCCATCACCTCGTAGCCGGTGGCAACCAGCACTGCCCCGACCTTCTCCGTCACGAACGTGTCTTCCTGATCGAAGTCGATGCAGTTCGGGCCGCAGACCTTCGCGCAGACGCCGCACTTCTTCTTGTCCTTGACGTACTTGGGGCAATGGTCGCGGTCGATGATGGGAATCGCGGGGACGGCCTGGGGGAACGGGATATAGATGAGCTTGCGTTTACCCATCTCCGAATCGAACTCGTTCGGCGCGGTGAACGGACACTTGGCGGTGCATTCGCCGCACTCCGTGCAGAGTTCCTCAATCACCGACTTGGCTTTCTTGCGGATCTTGACGGTGAAGTTCCCGATGTAGCCCTCGACCGACTCCACCTCGGAGTAGGTGTACAAGCGAATCTTGGGATGGTGCGCAGCTTCCACCATTTTCGGGGTGAGGATGCACTGCGAGCAGTCCATCGTCGGGAAGGTTTCGGAGAGCTTGGCCATCTGTCCGCCGATCGAGGGCTCCTTCTCGACGAGGATGACCTCGTGGCCGGCCTCGGCAATGTCCAGCGCGGCCTGGATGCCTGCGACGCCTCCGCCGATGACCAACGCCTTCTTGGTGACGGGAACTCTGATCTTGTCGAGAGGCCCGTTTCGACGGACTCGCTCCACGGTCATACGGGTGATGTCGAGAGACTTCTCCGTACCGATGACTTTGGTCTTGTCCTCATGGACCCACGAGCAATGTTCCCGGATGTTGGCGATCTCGCACTGGAAGGGATTGAGGCCGGCTTCCTCCGAGGCCTTGCGGAAAGTCTTCTCGTGCATGTGCGGCGAGCAGGCGGCAATGACGACCTTGTCGAGCCCGTTGGTCTTAATGATCTCCTTGACAAGCTGCTGCCCCGGAGAAGAGCACAAGAACCGGCAGTTCTCCGTATGGACAACGCCGGGCAGGTTCTTGGCCTCGTCGGCCACCTTGGCCGTATCCACCGTACCCGCGATATTGTTTCCACACTGGCAGACAAAGACGCCGATCTTGCTCATATAGCCGTAAGCTTTCAGCGAATAGCTAATAGCTGTTAGCTGCTCGCTACCAGCTGTTCGCGCACGATCCCTTTCGCCCGCAGCACCGGGCGTGGATCGATCAGGTTCTCGCCCAGACCCAACTCTTCCTCCGGCAACCCGAGCGCGAGGCCCAGCAATTGCGTGAAGTACAGAACAGGCAGCGTGGCGCCGGGGGTCTGGTCCCCTTCTTCGCGCATCGGGGGACTGACACCCTTCCCCGCGTCTGCGCGTGGCGTCTGTCCCCGTCCGGAAGGGGAGAGGCACTGTCGCGGACGACTGAGCCAGTCCCCGTGCAGGGGGTCAGACACCGCCTCGCTTCGCGTGGCCAGAAGGGTGTCTGACCCCTGGGCTTTCTGGCTCCGTTCGAGATTGTAGAAACAGAGCGGGCAGGTGGTCGTCACCAGCTCAGCGCCGAACGCCTGAGCGGAGGCCACGACTGCGCCGGACAGCCGGACCACGACTTCCTCATTGGACATGGCCAGATGCGATCCGCAACATTCCCCTCGGTTGGGAAACTCGATGGCTTCGCACCCGATGGCTTCAAGAAACTCCTCGAAGATGCGGGTCGTTTCTCCTCCATCGATCGCCGCTGATTTCGGCCGGAGTAACGTGCAGCCGTAATACGCTCCGACCTTCAGCTTCTTGAGGTTGCGCGTCACCCGCTTTTTCAACTCAGAGAACCCCAGGCGATCCCTCAGGACCTCCAGGAGGTGCACGACTTCCACATCTCCCTCGTAGCTCGTCCCCAGGAAGTCGTTAATGACCGTCCTGCGCCCCTCATCTTCCTTGATGACCTGGTTGGTTCGCCTCAGCGTGTTATAGCAAAAAGAGCAGAGGGTCGAGACCGTGCCACCCGCTTTTTGGGATTGAATGAGCACATTGGTAGGCCCGGTCAGGCCGATGATGTTGTTCGGGGTCAGCGGGAACGAGGCACCGCAGCAATTCCACTGGGCCAACTCGGCCAACTCGATGCCGAGCAACTTCAGCGACCGGCGCGCGGAAAGGTCGAATGGCTTGGCGACCGTGTTGAGCGTGCAGCCGGGATAGTAGGGGATGCTTGTCATAAGCTGACAGCTAATAGCTGATGGCTGATAGCTTCAAGGAATCAGTTTCCGAAACCCTGCCACCACCGCCTGTTGCGGGGATCGTTCGAGAAAACCGTCAGGCACTTGCGCCAACGCAACCGGTCCCTTGCCCTGGCGAAGGCTCATCCGCCTGAGGGCTTCCATCACCTTCGACGGGTCCAGACACTTCGGACAGCGGGCCTGGCACTGGAGACAGGACACGCACAGCCACATGGAATTGGCCTGTAACGCCATCCGCTCCTGGCCTAATTGTACGAACCGAATCACCTGCGAGACGGGGATCTCCATCGCGAACGAAACCGGGCATGAACCTGAGCAGTTCCCGCACTGATAACAACGGGACAGATCCTCGCCGCTTTCCCGCTCGACCTGGTCGAGAAAGGCGTTCTGCTCACTGATGGTGTCGAGTGAAATCTTCATCATCGAACAGTCAATGCAAAATGAAAAATGCAAAATTTCGGAAGCCGCGATTCACATTCTGCATTTTGCACTTTGAACTTATCATTGATCGGCAGGCTAGCTCCTCGGATACTTCGTCAGAAAGTTCACCAAATCGCGGACCGACACCAGGCCGATCATCTTTCCGTCCCTCTGCACTCCCAGATGGCGGACCCCTTCTTTGGCCATCAGGTCGTTGGCATCCAGCAATGTCGCCTCCGCCTCAATTCGCAGCAGCGGCGCAGACATGATCCGCTCCACCGGCGTCTTGTCCGGATCGAGATCCTCTGCCATGGCGCGGCGAGCCAAATCCGTGTCGGTCACAATCCCCACCACGGCTTCTTTGTTGGTAACCAGAAGGCTGCCGATCCTGAAATCCCGCATCAGTTTGGCTGAACGGCGAATGGGCTCGTCCCGATCAACGGTCTTGAGTTTCTCGACAGGGGTCATGATGAGTTTGACTGGTACCATAAGCCACGAATAGCGAACAGCGCATGGCGAGCAGCGAATAGCTCCGAGCTGTTAGCTGTTCGCTAAAGGCTGCTCGCTATTCTCAAAACAGACCGGTGGATTGTGGCTAAGGACGTAAGGCACGTCTATGACGGTCGTCATCCCACTGACTGACAATCGTCAGGAAAGGGAGCATGTTGGATAGCCGGAGGACGAGGGAAGGACGGGTAAAGAAGGGCTTTTGTTATCGGCTACTGGAGAGAACCGGCAATCTTGTTCAGTCGTTCCGGTTTCAGCAGCGTAATCTCGCTTCCGTTCGTATTCACCAAACGTTCGCGTCTGAACCGGCTCAGAAGCCTGATGACGGTTTCCGGGGCAGCCCCGATCAGTTCCGCCAGTTCCTCGCGCGTTAACCGGATGTCGAGCGTGATACCGTCTGAACCGCGGTGGCCGAAGCGTTGTCCAAGACTAAGCAGGAGGGCAGCCAGACGTTCCATCGTCTTGCAGAAGGGAGCGCGCTCGCCGTTCATCGTGGCGAACAACACCCGCCCACTCACGAGCTGAAGAAGTTCAATCGCCAGTGCCGGGTTCTTCTGCAGCAGTTCCAAATACCCCCGCCGATCGATCAGGCAAATACGCGAGGGTTCGAGCGTCTCGCAAGTCACCTCATGCGCAACGCTCTCGCAGAAGCCGTTGCACTCGATCAGCTCACCAGGCCCCACAATGCCGACGATGCGCCGATGTCCTCGAGACGAAGACGCAGTGAGCTTGGCCTTGCCGGCGCACAAGACGTAAATCCCCAGGCACGGATGTCCCTCATAGAAGACGACTTGGTGCGGCTGGTAGGTAAACCGGTGCAGGAATCGCTGGAACGTCGTGGCATCTGCCTCTGCCGCGCGGCAGACCAGACTCTGTGCGCGGACGGGACACGTCTGGCACGTGTTCGAGCTTATTCCCGCTCGTCCACCCATCAGTGTTTTCTCCTCCGCGACAGGAGGTCCCAGCAATAAGGAAGCGTCCCTGAGGACGTGTGCCAGGATCGCCTACTCACTTCACGGCCCGTTATCGTAGGGGAAGGGGAACAAGGGAGTCAAGCAGACCCCTCCCGGGCGGTTTTCCCCAAAGAGAACAAGGCATTGTTCTCTACAGTCGGCGGGTACTCCTTCCGATAAAGGCAGCAAAGGTTCGGGATGAACCCGGCCATACACCTATTTGAATGTGAAGGAGGGTGCTCCATGCCGACCGACTGCTTGTCCACACTCACCAACCGCGACATCGAGATCGCCAAGGCGATTCCGCTCTACCACACGCCGGGTCACCAGGTCTATTGGATCGGAACCGTCACCGGCGGGGAGGAGATCGAGTGCAACGCCTACCTCCTGGTAGACGAGGGTGAGGGCTACTTGCTGGAGCCGGGTGGGTTCGATCGTTTCACCCCGATCCAGGAGAAAGTCGACTCGGTGTTCTCTGCCCGGTCTATCACCCACCTCCTCTTCAGCCACCAGGATCCGGACGTGTGCGGCGCGGCCGCCGGCTGGCTGGAGTTCAACCCGCAGCTCAACGTGGTCTGTCCGTCGCTCTGGCAACGGTTCATGCCACACTACATGGTGTACAACGCCACGTACAAGACCATGAAGGACGACGGGCTGACTCTGCCGTTGAAAAGCGGAGGATCGCTCAAATGCCTCTCGGCTCCATACCTGCACTCCCCGGGGAACATGGTGGTCTTCGATCCCATCAGCGGCTTCCTATTCTCCGGCGATATCGGGGCAGCCGTGTACGCGGACGGCAAACCGCGATTGGTGATTGATGACTGGAATGAGCAGATCAAGGCCATGCAGGGCTTTCATCAGCGCTATATGAGCTCTAATCGGGCCGTCTCAGCCTTCATCCGCAGCGTCGCGGGTCTTCCGATCAAGGCCATCGTTCCGCAGCATGGAGTGATCTATCGGGGCGACGAGGTGCAGAAGTTTTTCCAGTGGCTGGGGGCGCTGCCGTGCGGTGTGGACTATCTCTTCCCAGCCAGTAGCGGACAGCAAACAGCCAATGGCAGATGACTCTGAGCTCTTAGCTACTCGCTGTTCGCTTACACAGACCGAGGAGAAGACATGCTGACATACAGCGATGCAGTCAAAGAACATGCCCGCAACGCGGTTAAGATTTACAAAGAGAAGTGGGCGGAAATCGAACGGCTCGCTGGATTCAAGATTCTGCCGGACGGCTCGAACACAGCCTCTACTTCGGAGGATGTACAGCGTTACGTCAAGGCAATCCAGTCAGTAGGAGGGTTTGTGGGATATACGAGCGCCAAGATGCAGGTCACGAATGCCATCCTGAAGATGGGCCTGGCGCCGGTACCCCTCTGATTTCGGAACGCTCAGGAAGACGCCGGTCAGCTTATGCAGTTGCCAAAGAACGTGGCCGGCAGAACGTGGTCGATCGCTGGGACAATCGTGCCTCTTGACGTCAGGTCGGCCGTAAGGCAGCATCTTCCCAAGCATCGAGTGAAACGATCGAGGAAGAGGCGTTATGGCCACAGCATCGGTGATGCTTCCGCTCGGAACAGCCGCTCCCCCATTTTCATTGCGAGACGTCGTGGGCGGCCAGATGTACTCCCTCAACTCGTTTGCCGGACAGTCTGCGTTGCTCGTCATGTTCCTCTGCCGGCATTGTCCCTATGTGCAGCACATCCAGCACGAGATCGCCAAGCTGGGACAGGACTACGCGGACACAGGACTGGGAATCATCGGCATCAGCAGCAACGATCCGGCGCAGTATCCCGATGACGCGCCCGGACGGCTCAAGGAAATGGCCCAAGGCCTCAACTGGCGTTTTCCATTTTGTTTCGACGAGAGCCAAGAGATCGCGAAAGCTTACCAAGCCGCTTGCACACCGGACTTCTATCTGTTTGACGCCCAGCGGCGATTGGTCTATCGAGGGCAGCTTGACGACAGTCGCCCGAGCAACAACAAGCCGGTCACCGGCACCCAAAACCCCAGCATCGGCTGCAGCATCAAGTGGAAGCCAGGCAACGCCCCTCCGCATGTCCGGTAGGAAACTGGTGTGTGATTGCAAAACCCCGCTTTACGATGCCGTCAGCATCCTCAACCAACTCGCGTGCTACGTTCTGTCTTTGAGCCGATGCCGGATCATCTCCCAGATGGACCGTAGCCCCAAACGGTCGGCCCATTCCACAATGTAGGCCTCGTCAATCTCCTCACCGCTGACCTTCAGCATCCCCGTGATGTCCCGAAGATGCTTGTCCGATTCTCCCTCCCGGTCATACTCCATTTTTTTGATAATGGCATCCTCCGCCGATGCAAATGCGGCAGTGTAAGATTCGGTTGGGCGGGGTGAATGTGCCCGTGCAAATCGACCGCGATCGCAGGGGGTGTCTTTCCGCACCATCACTTCAATCCGTCGCCAATCCAGATTCATGCGATCAAGTCCTCCGGAAAGCCATTGAGCTAACCATCGGTTGAGAGGCATTCTACACGGGTGGCGTGGATGAAGGAATAGTGGCCACAGAGGAACTATGGGAAGGTCGGGCAGAGTTAACCGCGGGGGCGCTACCATCGACCGAGGACACGTAGGGCATGGACCTCGCATTTCACTCCTCGCCCGCTCTTTCGACAATGTATGATTGCAAGACCTGACCCCCTTATCTATGACCCCCCTATCTAATTCCGCCGTTATTCAAACCAAGATTCCCTGGACCGAGCCTTGACAGATGCCCGTTCTCCTATGTAATTACACCGTAGCCACACGGTGTTGAAAGGCGCTCGGCCATGAAAACGTAGGTCGTCCGCATCGGCAACTCGCAGGGTATCCGCATTCCGAAGTCGCTGCTTCATCAATGCCATCTCGACGGTCCCGTGGAAGTCGATGTCCAAGGAAACCAGTTGGTGGTGCGTTCGGTGTCACGCCCGCGCAGCGGGTGGGATGAGGCCTTTCGCACCATGCACCAGGCCGACGTCGATCGCCTGCTCGACCGTGAGAGTTCGTCTCCCTCCCTATGGGATCGCGAAGAATGGCGGTGGTAGTTCGCCGCTTCGAGGTCCATCTCGTTCGCCTCGATCCCACGCAAGGCCGCGAAATCAGAAAGACCCGCCCCTGTCTGATCATCTCGCCCGATGAAATGAACCGTCATATCGACACGGTGATCGTCGCTCCCATGACGACGAAGGGTCATCCCTATCCCACCCGCGTGCCCGTTCGTTTTCACCGCAAGACGGGACAGATTGTGCTCGATCAAATCCGCGCCGTTGACAAGGCCCGCCCGGTCAAACGTCTGGGCACCGTTGACCATGGCACGGCTGAGCGTGTACTGGCGCTCCTGGCAGAACTGTTTGCTCCCTAATCCATTTCGTTGCATTCACCGTCTCTTATTCCGGCTTCCATCGCTCCTCACATCCAACAGTCCACACGGCACGTCGAAGTAGTACTTGTTCGCGGCGCTTCAACCATCTGGGGCGACAATGATTGACATCTGCATGGTCTATGCACACGATTCAGGCAGATTGAGCGAGGGCCATTATGCGGACGACCTTGGATCTCAACGAGAAACTCATTCGAGAGCTCATGGATGTCACATCCGCCAAGACCAAGACGGAAGCCATCCACCAGGCAGCGGCGGAATTGATTCGCAGGAAGAAAATGGATCGACTCAAGTCGTTGAGCGGCAAACTGCATCTCAACCTGGACTGGAACGCACTCGAACAGGCCGAGATCCGCCATCAAGCCTCCTTGAAACGCCGCCGGCATGGTCATCGCTGACACCTCTGTCTGGATTCCCTTCTTTAACCTGCATAATTCATGAGCGCTTCTGCTGCAATCGCGGATTCGCCGCTGAGACGAGCCCTTCGGCGGGCGTACTCGCCGCTCAGTCGGTCAACATACTGTTTCAAGTATGCCTTCCTCCTTCGCGGCTGCGCTTGCCCGTCGATGACACCGATCTACTTAGGTATTAGAATGGTTGAAGAAAGGGGATCGCCGCACGTTCTGCTAGCACGAGGGGAAGCCTAATCGCTCTCGCTCCTTTCATTGACTTCCCCTCCGAGCCCCGACTAGAATCCGTCACGAGTTTTTCTCCATGGCTTCCCAATTCGTTCACCTCCATCTCCACACCCAGTTCAGCCTTCTCGACGGCGCGAATCAGATCGAGCCGCTCGTGCAGCAGATCAAAGCGTTCGGCCAGCCGGCCGTGGCGATGACCGATCACGGGAACATGTTCGGGGCGATCGAGTTCTATCGCAAGGCGAAAGATGCGGGGGTAAAGCCCATCATCGGCTGCGAAGCCTATATGGCACCGGGGAGCCGCTTCGCGAAAGACAGTGCGCTTGCCCACAACGACTACTACCATCTGATCCTGTTGGCCAGGAATCTGGTCGGCTACCAGAACCTGATCAAACTCGTGAGCAAAGCATATCTTGAAGGGTTCTACTATAAGCCACGGATAGACAAGGATATTTTAAGGCAGCATCACGATGGATTGATCGCTCTTTCAGGTTGCTTGAGCGGCGAGATTCCCTACCTGATCGGCCAGAAAGATATGGATGGAGCCATGCGGGTGGCCGGGGAATTTCAGGAAATCTTCGGGAAGGATCATTTCTACCTTGAAGTGCAAGCAAACGGACTCGATCACCAGAGAGTGGCCAACGCCGGCCTGATCGAGATTCATAAACAGCTCGGCATTCCTCTCGCCGGCACCAACGATTGCCATTACCTCAAGAAGGAGGATTCCCGCCCGCACGATTTGATGTTGTGTCTCCAGACCGGCAAAACGATCAACGAACCGAATCGGATGAAATTCGACACGGATCAACTCTACGTCAAGACCACGGAGGAAATGGCGACCGCGTTTACGGAGTTCCCTGACGCCGTGATGAATACCTGCCGGATCGCGGATGACTGCGATTTGCAACTGGCGCTGAACAAAACCTATCTTCCCCAATACAAAGTCCCTGAGGGTTATACGCGTGAAACCTATCTCGAACACCTCGCTCTGGAAGGCCTGGCAGCCCGTTTGAAGGAGCGACCCCGTCAAACCCCGTTGACCGCCTATCAACTCCGCTTGCGCGAAGAGCTGACGATTATCTGCTCGATGGGCTTTGCCGGTTACTTCTTGATCGTGTGGGACATCATCAAGTTCGCGCGCTCGCGCAACATCCCTGTCGGTCCCGGACGCGGCTCAGCAGCCGGCAGCCTCGTGGCCTATGCATTGCGCATCACCGACCTCGACCCGTTGGTGTACAACCTGCTCTTCGAGCGCTTTTTGAATCCGGAGCGCGTCTCCCTTCCCGATATCGACATGGATTTCTGCATGGACCGCCGAGGCGAGGTGATCAACTACGTGATCGAGAAATACGGCGCAGACCACGTGGCGCAGATCATCACGTTCGGCACCTTGGGCGCCAAAGCCGCCATCCGTGATGTGGGCCGCGTGTTGGAAATTCCCTATGCCGAGGTAGACCGGGTCGCCAAACTGGTGCCGAACGACCTGAAGATGACCTTGGAAAAAGCCTTGGAGCAGGAGCCGCGTCTCCGCGAATTGGTGGAGACAGATCCGAAGGTCGGCGAGCTTATGGGCATCGCCCGGTCCCTCGAAGGCTTGGCACGCCATGCCTCGACCCACGCAGCCGGCGTGGTGATTTCTGAAGAGCCGCTGACCGACCACGTGCCCCTCTACAAAGGAGCCAACGACGAAATCGTCACCCAGTACTCGATGGGCGATGTGGAGAAGATCGGACTGGTCAAGTTCGATTTCCTGGGCCTCAAGACCCTGACGATGATCCAGCGGGCCGTCTCGCTGGTGAATGACGCGCATCCCGACTCCCCTCCCCTTGTAATCGATCAGATCCCGTTCGATGATCCCAAGACATTCGCACTCCTCTCGTCCGGTAAGACGACCGGCCTTTTCCAACTCGAAAGCTCCGGCATGCGCGACCTGTTGACCGGTCTCAAACCGGACCGGTTCGAGGACATCATCGCCATCATCGCCCTCTATCGTCCCGGTCCGATGGACCTCATCCCCGACTTCATCAAACGCAAACAGGGGAAGATTCCCATCACCTACGAGGTACCGGAACTCGAGCCGATCCTGAAGGGCACCTACGGTGTCATCGTCTACCAGGAGCAGGTCATGGCCATCGCCAACAAGGTGGCCGGCTTCTCCCTGGGTCAAGCCGACATCCTCCGCCGGGCGATGGGGAAGAAGAAACCGGAGGAGATGGAAAAGCTCCGGGTGCAGTTCCTGGAGGGAGCTAAGAAACACAAGATCGCGGAGAAGAAAGCGGAGAAGCTCTACGAGCTGATCCAGAAATTCGCCGGCTATGGGTTCAACAAATCCCATGCCGCGGCCTATGCCGTCGTCTGCTACCAGACCGGTTATCTCAAAGCCCACTACCCGACGGAGTTTATGGCCGCCCTGATGACGACCGACATGGGCAACGCCGACAAGATCGTCGGCTACTTCACGGAATGCCGCGAGCTCGGCATCAAGGTGCTGGAACCGGACGTGAACGACAGCCACAAGGACTTTGCGGTGGTCGACGGCGGAATTCGTTTCGGCATGGCTGCGATCAAGAACGTGGGAGAAGGCGCAGTCGAGTCGATCATTGCGATTCGCAATGAAACCGGCCGATTCCGGTCCTTCTTCGATTTCTGCCGCCGCGTCGATCTGCACAAGGTCAACAAGCGGATGCTGGAAGGCTTGGTCAAGGCCGGAGCTTTCGATTCGATGGGGGCAAAACGCTCCCAATTGATGGCGGTGCTGGATCGAGCGGTTGAAGATGGAGCCGCAGCCCAGAAAGAGCGCGAGCAAGGCCAGACGAGTATCTTCGGCGGCGACTTCATCGAGAACAGTCCGACAGCCACGCTGGCCGATCCTCCCCTGCCGGATCTCCCGGAGTGGGACCAGGGGCAGCGGCTCAAGTACGAACGCGAGCTGACCGGCTTCTACATCACCGCCCATCCGCTGGCCCGGTATGAAGCGACGATCAACGCGCTGGCGACAGCCTCGACCATCGGGTTGGCAGAACTTCCTGACGGGCGCGAAGTCAAACTTTGCGGCATCATCACCACCGTCAAGACAATGCTGACGAAGAAGGGTGACCGGATGGCCTACCTGACGCTGGAGGATCTGCACGGCATGGTAGAGGTGATCGCCTTCCCCGATCTCTACAAGGCGGCGACGGACTTGATCGCGCCGGAACGAGTTGTCCGCCTGACCGGTACCGTGGATCGCGGCGACAAGGGCACCAAGATCCGTGGCAGCAAGCTGGAGCCGTTGGCGGAAGTGCGAAGCCAAAACATCAAGCGCGTGACCATCCGCCTAGGGGACGAAGCTCACGCCGCGAGCCACTTGCCTCGGCTCCGGGACGTCTTCCAACGCCATCCCGGTGCCACGACCGTGTCGCTTACGTTCCGGATGGGAATGGGCCTGGAAGCCGACTTAACTCCCCTGCCCAATGTGAAAATTTTGCCCAGCGAACATTTTGTGGCGGATGTTGAAGAAGTGCTAGGCAAGGGGGCGGTGGTTTTGGTATCCTAGCCCCCGCGCAACTCACTACATTCGTCTTTTCCACTCCTCCGGGTCTTGATGCGCGACTACCTCGAATTCGAAAAGCCGATCCGCGAGATCGAAGAAAAAATCGAGAAGCTTGCCGCGGCGCACGCGACTAAGCCGGCGCCCCAAGACGAAATCCGTAAGCTTCGGGCGAAACTGGCCCAGGTTGAACACGAGCTCTACAGCCAACTGACTCCCTGGCAGCGCACTCAACTGGCCCGCCATCCTCAGCGCCCCAGCACCCTGGATTACATCAACGACCTCTGCCGGGAGTTTCTGGAATTTCACGGCGACCGGTCCTTCGGTGACGATCGGGCCATTGTGGGCGGCTTCGCCCGATTCAACGACCGGTCGGTGATGATCATCGGCCATCAGAAGGGCAAGACCCTGAAGGAACGGATGCAGCGGAACTTCGGGATGCCGAACCCGGAAGGCTATCGGAAAGCGCTACGGTTGATGAAGATGGCGGAGAAGTTCGGGCGACCGATCATCACGTTTATCGACACGCCCGGGGCCTATCCAGGAATCGGGGCGGAAGAACGAGGACAGGCCGAAGCCATTGCCCGCAATCTGTTCGTCATGTCTCGGCTCACCGTCCCGATCATTTCCATCGTGATCGGTGAAGGGGGTAGCGGCGGCGCCCTCGCGCTCGGCGTGTCGGACCGGGTTCTGATGCTGGAACACTCCGTTTATT
This sequence comes from Nitrospiraceae bacterium, assembly GCA_037442105.1. Taxonomy (GTDB): domain Bacteria; phylum Nitrospirota; class Nitrospiria; order Nitrospirales; family Nitrospiraceae; genus JBBIQV01. Next base: position 39,735 of record JBBIQV010000030.1, read on the forward strand.
CGGTCATCTCACCGGAAGGTTGCGCGGCTATCCTGTGGGATGACCCAACTAAGGTTCAGGATGCTGCCACTGCCCTCAAGATGACGGCGCAAGATTTACTCGATCTGGGCGTGATCGACGACGTAATCACCGAACCTCTCGGCGGCGCCCACCGCGAACCCAAAGCCGTTTCCGACCGGATCGCCAAAGCTCTCACCAACCACCTCTATCAGCTTAGTGAACTCTCCTCCCAACAACTCCTCGCCCAGCGCGAACAAAAATACCGTAAGATGGGCGCAGTGGGCGGCCTTGTGGCACAGTCGTAAATATCTTCACACACACTCTCCTGCGTATCTAAGAATCGTAGTCCACTTTTGTCGGGAGGTCTCCGCTTGTCAAAGCGGGGGTGTGAACAAGGTCCCGCGGCTTTGACTTCAACTGGCTTGGGAATACCAATCTCGATGGATGGCTAATCTGAATAGGAGCAAGCTGCAGAATCTTCGCTATCAAAGCCGTTCGACGATGGACGTTAAGCTTTAGGAAGATATCTCGCAGATGAACTTTTACAGTGTATTCCTCGATCAGGAGCTGCTCTGCAATTTCACGATTGGACAATCCCCACATCACTAACTCTGCGACCTCCTGCTGCCGCTGAGTTAGGCCACATTCGGCAAGCCTTTCGTGAAGGGCTTGCTCTTGTAGGGCCAACCTCGACTCCCCTGACTTTCTCTTCCGCTGTCCGTTCATTTGTGTCTCCTTCCACCTATGCCAAACTTACTTAATTATGGCGAG
>JBBIQV010000031.1:0-39703 GCA_037442105.1 Nitrospiraceae bacterium
CGCGCCTGGAGGCAGGCAGGGGGCCGGGCGTCCGTCAGGGCGCCCGGCCCTTTGTTTTTCCTAACGCAGGTGCGCCTAGTTAGTCGGCAACACTTGACGATGCGAGGGGGCTTCAGTAGAGTGTGGGCCGTGACCACGCTTCCGGTTTCCGTTTGGAGGGAGTCAGCATGACGCCTCCGTCCCATGGCCAAGTCCCGTTTGCTGCGCAAGCGGTCCCGTTCGACGAGTTCCTCGCCGGCGGCAGAATTCCCTCCGGACTGATCACCAGCGAGTACATCGCGCAACAGTTCGTCGAGCGACTGGTGCATTACGTTCTCAGCATTCCATCTGGGAGTTACACCATGGCGCAGTTGGGAAAGTTACTCGAGCAACTGGACCCGCGTGATCAGGTGTTCTTCTTTAAGCGACTAAAAGAAAACAGCCCTGATAGCTTGAAAGACTTCGCTCCGCTCTATTACGGCTTCATGAACGAGTTTCACTCTCTCCTCTTCACGTAGAACAGAAAAAAGCCCTTGTTGCTCCCTTGATCTCATGTATAATTGGGGCAACCGATTCTTGAGACAAGGAGCATTATGAATCCAACTTTGCAACGAGCCGTCACCAGCTTTTACAACCTCGTCTATGAAGCCCAAACCTTTGCCACCGCCATGGCGAGAATAGATACGGGGGAACAGGAAAATTACGCAGGGAGAATCGAGGGACTGAATTGGGTCCTCGACCGATGCCAAGAACTCGAGGACATGGACGCTAATCTCACGCCATCTACACTACAGCGCGTCTTGACGGATGTAAAATCTGACCTGGACCACGAATTATCTGTTCAGCGTCGGGAAAAGGGACGCCGCGCCGACGGCCGCGAAGAAGCCCTCACGTTTGTGGCCGACTATCTTTCCAGCCTCATCACCGCCACGGAAATCGAATCCGCTAAGACCTCCGTCCAAGGCTGACGAGGTGTTTGGCGGTTCGCGGTGCTCCCAATAGGCACGTTGTGGTTTGCGCGCCGATTGGCCGCCATTCATACCAATGGTATACCGTACGGTCTACTACCACTCAGAGCCCTACAGGGTTGTTTGGTTCCGTGGACAGTTGTCTCATGATTCGTGAATGGATCATCTTCGCTATCTGTCTTGGCCTAGGCGGGCATATTGCTCTGGGGGTTGTGCTCCATGCTCCAGGCTTCTGGCCCTGGAATTATGCCGCTCTCTATGGCTTGCTGACAGGGTTCACCCTATACGCAATGGTCCAAGTGGCCCGGTCACTCTGGTGGTTCCTCCGAGGTCGCCGCCGCAAGGTCGCCTCTCACAGAAAACTTCTGTGACCATGAAAGTGTGGAAGAACCAATGTCCTTCTCCGGTTTGACCAGACCTGATTCCAGTGGGTAAGATTCTCCCATGTCCAACATCCCGAAAATGCCCAAAACACCCCGGTGGCCGCCAGGCATGCATGGACGATCCACGCCGCGCCCCACTCCACCTGGAACAGGTTCCGCGCCGGATCAGTACGGCTCATTCCAGGCTTCATTACTTTACTGTCCAACCTGTCGGCAGGCCACGCCCACGCGAGAGCGGCTTCTTCTCGTGCTCCCGACCGGCAACCTATACGAGTACCTCTGTATGCAATGCGGGACTTCGACGGGATCGAAAACTGAGAAGCAAGAAGGAGGCGGCCAGTTGTTCCTGCCGTAACCTCCTTTCAGCAAAGGCTGGACAGACCTCTATGAGAGTTGTTCGAGCGGAATGCCTTCTTCAATCAACATGACAGGAATATCTTCGCGGATCGGGTAAAGGATCATGCGATCGGCTCGGATCAGACCGCCATCGAGCTTCTCTATGACTGTCTTCTTGGCCTTATTATAGAGCGTGCCCTGGCTCACTGCCTCATTGAGCTTTTCTATCAACGTCGTGTCGGCCAGGCTCACCTCCTGCTTCGTCTCCGGGCAACACAGAATCGCCAACAGGTCAGGCGCAATCGTCACCTTCCTCATCGATCCCGATGTCTCTTCCATGATAGCAGCCTCCATGAATGAGGAGATTGAACACTGATCTTGCTGAAAAGATAGTCCCAAAGACAACTTCAGATCAAGAGGTCAAATCGACGCGCATTTGCGTGCCGCCCACCCAAATCTGGTACACTGGCCCCCTCATTCTCCACAACGCTATGCTCTCGATACGGAAACTCTCGCAATATTGGCTCACCGGCCTCCTGCTGCTCGTGCCGGCGTGGGGCACATTCCTTGTGCTTTCCAAGCTGTTCCAAACGCTCGATGAGGTCCTTGCGGATCTCTTCGGCCCTCGTATGCAATCGGATATTCCCGGACTCGGCATCCTGGTCTTGGCGGGGTTGATTCTGTTCATCGGGATGGTCGCGAACCACGTCCTCGGCCAGCATGCGGTGCGCTGGGCGGAGCACTGGCTCGAACGCATCCCGATCGTCCGAACGGTGTTCCTTACCCTCAAGGGAATGACCGACCTGTTCAACTTTCGCTCGCGCTTCGGCCGAAGCACGGTGGTGGTGTTTCCTTTTCCTCGAGACGGGCTGTGGGCGCTCGGTCTTGTCATGGGAGCCGCGCCGGCCCCGCTCCAAGTAGTGTCCGTCACGGAACTCCTCATGGTCTTTGTCCCGACTGCTATCCACCCGTTCACAGGCTATCTGGCCTTTGTGCCGAAAGAGCAGGTTCGCCCCATCAATTTGCCCGCCGAGGAAGCGATGAAGTTGGAATTCTCGGCCGGGTTATATCGGCCGATTCGAGGCTGGTTGGCGAGTCCCAAGCAGGACATGCCCCGATGACATTGTTGGAACACCTGACAGTCAGACGCGCGCGGCTGGACGATCTGGACCGCCTCACGGAATTCAGCGCAGCGATGGCCCGGGAGACTGAAGGGCGCGTCCTCGATCGCGCGCGGCTGCAACAGGGTACTCTCGCGGTGCTCGAACAACCGGTCCGCGGCTTCTTCATGGTCGCCGAGGTTCCCCACGGCACGGCACCCCTCGTAGTGGGTCAACTTCTGATCACCTACGAGTGGAGCGATTGGCGAAACGGCCAGTTTTGGTGGATTCAAAGCGTCTACGTCGATCCGGTCTGGCGGAGAAAAGGCGTATACCATCGCATGCATCGGGCGGTGATCGAGCTGGCGCGCCGGTGCAACGATGTCTGCGGGGTCAGGCTCTACGTCGAAACTCAGAATGTAGTGGCACAAGCCGTCTATCGTCGAGTGGGGTTGAGACCGGCGGGCTATCAGGTATTCGAAGAAGATTTTGTCCTCTCCGAACGGGCCTCTCGGTTTCCGGACTCAGAACAGTGAGTGATTCACGGTTGTACCGGGTTCCTTCACGCAAGAAGGTGCGCATGAAAACTCTGACCGTTCTCGCCTTGTTCTTCCTCTTTATTCATACGACCGGCTGCGCCTTTAACCGAGGCACGGTCGGCGACGAGTTGCGCGACGAAGAGGTGAGTTCTCTTAAAAAAGGAGCGACCACCCAGAAAGAGGTTGTCTCTCGTCTCGGTGCACCGGACCGGATCATCGAGGCCAATGGCAACACGATCTACCAGTATTACCGATACGACATCAAAGCGGGCAGCCTGCTCTTGATCTTGTTGAATTTTTCTCGCATCAATATTCGAAGCGATGACCTGTACGTGTTCCTCAACCGGGACGGCGTGGTGGAGGACATCGTTTTTGGGAAGCGGACAAGTCGGCTCGAATTTCAGTTCTGGCCGTTCGGCGAGTGACGGAATGAGCACTGGCAGATTGCTTATGGGATGGGCGGGCCTGCTCTCCATCGCCCTCGCACTGGAAGGGTGCAGCGCTGCCAGAATATCGGTAAACGATACGCTGAGGCCCGATGACGTGGCCTTCATTGTTCCCGGGAAAACCACCTGGGCTGAAGTCGTTGCCAAGCTCGGCTCTCCCGACATGCTCGCTGCGTCCGACTCCGGAGCGGTGGGAACGTACCACTTTCTCGATCTGAAGTACTCCCGGGTCAATTTCGGCTGGCTCATCAAGCCTTGGTCACCGGTCTCCCCGGACCTCATACTCTCGGGGACAGGGATCGGAATCGACGCATTCGAGATCGTCTGGGACGACCGGTGGGTGGTCAGCAGCTCTGCGTTCACCCGTCACGCGGAGGGCAACAGCTTCAAGTTCTGGCCATTTTGACGAGCCGCTTCTCCATCCTCACGAATTGCCGCACTGGTCGCATCTCGTTATAATGACCGCGCTATGAGCCCGGCGACACCGGACCCAAACCAGCCCTTTGACGCCATCCTGCAATCTTCCTCCTATATCCCCGCAGATCACGACTCGGAATTCTTGCAGCGGCCAGAACTGCGGCCGATGCGGCTGGGCCTCGAGCTGATGAAGCCGGAACTGCTTCAGCAGGAGCAGGGCATCAGATCGACGGTCGTCGTCTTCGGAAGCTCGCGGCTCCCGGAACCCGCTCGAGCGCGTGAACGCCTGGCCCATGCGAAGGCCGATCTCTCATCCCATCCTCGCGATCACGACCGGAAGCGGGTCGTAGCGATTGCGGAACGTCAGTTGGAACTGGCGCGGTATTATGACGAAGCCCGCGAGTTTGGACGATTGGCTTCGTCTGCCTGTCAGATTGATAGCCAGTGCGACTTCGTCATAGTCACCGGCGGGGGACCGGGAATCATGGAAGCCGCCAATCGCGGTGCGGCGGACGTCGGGGCCAAATCGATCGGGCTGAACATTACCCTGCCGCACGAGCAACGGCCGAATCCCTACATCACGCCGGCGCTCTGTTTCCAGTTCCGATACTTCGCACTCAGGAAAATGCATTTCTTGCTGCGTGCCAAAGCCCTTGTGGCCTTTCCCGGGGGGTTCGGCACGCTCGACGAACTCTTTGAGACGCTCACCTTACTCCAGACCGGCAAGGTCACAGGGGTCACGGTCGTGTTGGTGGGCCGTTCCTTCTGGAATCGGCTGATCAATTGGCCGATGCTTGTTGAGGAAGGGTTGATCGGAGCGGAGGACTTGCAGTTGTTCCATTATGCGGAGACCGCACGGGACGCCTGGGATCTCATTGCAGCGAACCACGGAGTCGGCGGTCGCCCATGAACATCGCGTTCCATGGCGCGGCGCGATCGGTCACAGGAAGCCGCCACCTGATCGAGACGCCGGGCTATCGAGTCTTGCTCGATTGCGGTCTGTTTCAAGGCCATCGCCACGAAGCCGACCGGCAAAATCGTGACCTGGGCTTCGACCCGAAATCCGTGGGAGCCGTCCTGCTTTCACACGCGCATATTGATCATTCCGGCGCCCTTCCCGTCCTGAGCAAACACGGATTCTCCGGAAAGGTCTACGGCACGAGGGCGACGGCCGATCTCACCAGAATTATGCTGGAAGATGCCGCCCATATTCAGGAAAGCGACTGCGCGTACATTAACCGAAAAGAACTGCGTCGCGGGAGAAAATGTGTTCGTCCCTTCTACGACACGAGCCATGTCCGAGCAATCGCGCGCCGATTCGTCGGAGAACGTTATGCCGACACGATCAAGATCGCCCCTCGCCTGACCGCCTCCTTCCATGATGCCGGCCATATCTTGGGATCTGCCGCCATCCGGGTGAAGTACTCCGCGCGAGGCAACACGACCGCCGTGCTCTTTACCGGCGATCTCGGGCGGAAACAGCGGCCTATCCTTCGAGACCCGGATCCTCCACCTTCCTGTGACGTGCTGATCGTTGAATCAACCTATGGAGACCGGGTGCACGAAGACGTCGGGGAATCCCTCCCGCGGAAGGTGCTGGAGCTCTTTGCTCATGCCAAAGCCCATCGAAGCAAAATCATTGTGCCGGCCTTTGCCGTCGGACGGACGCAAGAAATCATCATGCGGATCAAAGCGCTCGTGACGGAAGGGCGGATCGAGCCACTCCCGATCTACATCGATTCCCCGCTCGCCAACAAAGCTACCGAGGTCTTCCGGCAGCATCCGGAATGTTTCGACGAAGAGACCTACCGGACCTTTACATCTGAGGGCGACCCGTTCGCCGCCCGGTACATCCATTACGTTTCCTCAACGGAAGACAGCAAACGCCTCAACACGATGAAGGGGCCCTGCGTGATCGTTGCCTCGTCCGGCATGTGCGAAGGAGGGCGGGTGCTTCATCACCTCAAACATGCCGTCCAAGACGAAACGAACGTCATCGTCATCGTGGGCTTTCAGGCTGAACACACTTTAGGACGCAAATTGGTCGAAGGCTGGGATGTAGTCCCGATCTTCGGCGTGCCGACGCCACGCCGGGCGCAAGTGGTCAAATTCAACGGATTCTCCGCCCATGCAGACCGGAACGATCTCTTAAATTATGTCAGATCCATCACCCCGCCGCCGGGCAAAGTCTTCGTGGTACACGGCGAGGAAAAACAAGCGCTGTCACTGGCGGCCGCCATCCAGACGGAGTACCACGACATGGAGGTGATTGTGCCGCACAAAGGCTCCATCCATGAATTGTAGACAAATACCCCGCCGCTCTGACCGATCGCCAAGGGTGCTGATCATCCTGACGGTCTTCTTGTGCCTGCCATCAGCGTCGTGGAGCGCAGACCGGGCGGTACCGAATGTCGCTGAGGAGCAGCGGTTCCGCGCACGTGAGCTAGGCATCATCATCGGCCGGCAGCAGCCAGGCCCGCTTAATGCGATCACGGATGTCGCCGGCGTGAAAGTGGGTCACACCACGGTTATCAAAGGAGAGGGCCCGTTAAAGCCGGGCGAAGGACCGGTAAGAACCGGTGTTACGGTCGTGATCCCACGGGATGATGTCTGGCACAAAAAAGTCCCCGCCGGTGCCTTCATCCTCAACGGGACGGGGGAAATGACCGGCCTCGCCTGGGTCGCTGAATCCGGTTTTCTCGAATATCCCATCGCCCTTACCAACACCCTTAACGTCCCTCGTGTCGCAAACGGCGTGATGAGCTGGATGATCCGCCGGTATCCGGAGATCGGTATCACGGATGACACTCTTACACCGGTGGTCGCAGAATGCGATGATGGCCGGCTCAATGATATCCAAGGTCGCCATGTCTCCGAACGAGATGTCATCGCTGCCTTGGATAACGCAGCCGGTGGACCAGTCATCGAAGGAACGGTCGGTGCCGGAACCGGCATGGTCTCCTATGGGTTCAAAGGAGGAATCGGCACGGCCTCTCGACGGTTGCCCGAGCAAGAGGGTGGTTACACGGTCGGAGTACTGGTGAATGCGAATCATGGACGCCGACCGGAGCTGCTCGTCGTTGGCGTCCCGGTCGGCCAACTCTATGACGGCCAGAGAGCCGGCACGAACCGCGTGAGTCCGCCAGACAGCGAATCGTCCGTACTCGCGCCCGGCACTGAACCAGGCAACGCCGAAGGCTCGATCATCGTCATCATTGCGACGGACGCCCCGCTGGACGGGCGGCAGCTCACGAGACTGGCCAGACGCGCAGCTCTGGGACTGGCTCGCACCGGGTCCACTGCCCGCCACGGCAGCGGCGACTTCATGCTGGCATTCTCCACGGCCAACGTCATCCCTCACTATCCCAAAGAGCGGACGTTCAGCATGACGCACCTATCGGACACCCACTTGAATCCGCTGATCGCGGCGACCGTTGAGTGCACGGAAGAGGCCATTCTCAACGCACTGACCACGGCCACCACTGTGGTCGGCCGTGATGGGCACCGAGTGGACGCCATCTCACTGGCACGCCTCCGCTCGCTCATGGAACAGCACACGAGGCCAGTGCCATGAGGCCAACGGTCTGGTCGGTAAACGGCTTGCATTTTCGGCTATCGCCTCGCTATGCTGGCCTCGCGGTGGCAACGAGCACCGAGGCGATATGAGCGACTACCAAATCGGCGGGGGGCTACGGCTCCTCACCGCCATCGAGAAGACCCAAGCCTTCGCCGATTTTTTGAAAGACCGGATGGTGCGGGCGGTCGAAACGCAAGATCCGACCGAACTCCACTACCTACTTGCTCAGTTGGACGATTACCACTCCTACATGTGGCGCTACTATAAAAAGCTCGCTAAAGATCGTGGGGAACGCCTCAATCCCGATGTGTAGCGCGCATTATTCATGAGCACTTCTGCTGCAATCGCGCAGTCGCCTGCCTGTGCGGACACGCAGATAGGCGATTTCGCGATACAAACCAGTTGATGATCCGGATACCATGATGGGTTTGGCAACAGCGTCCCAACTCCGTTTCGCGTCTGCCGTCACGCGCGCCGCGAACCCGAAATCGGCCGGGCATGATGTCGCGCAACAGATTCGCCGGCAGATCACTGAACCGATCGACCTGGCGTTTCTCTTCTTTTCGTCGCATTACGCGCCGCGCGTTGAGGACTTGTCTGCCGCCGTGCGCGAGGCGCTATCACCGCGAATATTCCTGGGGTGCTCCGGTGAAGGCATCATCGCGGGGAGCGAAGAAATTGAAACTGCGCCGGCCGTGACGCTGTGGGCTGCCTCCTTACCGGACGTGGACGCCGTGCCGCTCCGGCTCTCGTTCTCGCCGGTCCAGGATCAGCTCATCGCGCGGGGATGGCCGGAGGTTGTCGAACGTAGCCCGGTGCGTCCGGTTTTCGTGATACTGGCCGATCCCTTCTCGACACCGATGCGAGATGTCTTGTCGATGCTGCAGGAGCGCTATCCTGGCGCGATCGTGATCGGCGGGTTGGCCGGTGGAGGGCATGACTCCGGTGAGAACCGACTCCTCTTCCAGAATGAAGCGTTCGACGGAGGATTGGTGGGAGCGAGCCTATCCGGTCCTCTCTCCGTTCACACGGTCATCTCGCAGGGCTGCCGGCCGGTTGGCGATCGATACGTGGTAACCAAAGCAGAGCACAACGTCATTCATGAGCTCAGTGGTATCCCCGCGCTGGAGTGTTTGCAGACCTTATTCGACTCGTTCGGGAACGAGCAGCAACGGCACGCGCAGAGGGCCGTGCATCTCGGCATCGTCATCAATGAACACCTGAACCGATTTGAGCGGGGGGACTTCCTCGTGCGGAACCTGATCGGAGCCGATCAACGTACCGGGGCGATTGCCATCGGGGAGCTTATCCAAGAAGGCCAGACCGTGCAGTTTCATCTTCGTGACGCGCGATCGGCCAGTGAAGACCTGAATCTTCTGTTGGCAGGGTATCGAACCGCTCACAGGCAGCCTCCACTCGGGGCGCTCTTGTTCAGTTGCTGCGGGAGGGGACAAGGTCTCTTTGGCCAGCCTCATCATGACGCGCGCGTCCTGCGGGAGCGACTCGGAGAGATCCCGGTGGCGGGATTCTTTGCTCAGGGTGAAATCGGCCCGGTCGGAGGCAGCAATTTCGTGCACGGCTACACGGCCAGCGTGGCCTTATTTTCCAAGTCCGGTCCGTAACAAGCGGGAGACCGGCTTCTGTATGGCTGCGCGGGTCTCACAGGTCCTGCGAGATATTCCAAGTATTCGCCCATTATGGAGAGCTCTATGCGCATCGCTCAGGCATTGATCGGCATGTTGATCAGCGTGGCTTGTCTCGCGTCGGCAGGGGCCGGTGAAGTGAAGGAGGGTGATCAGGCAGGGGGAGGGCAAGAAGTCATGACGGAGTCCGGATTGAAGTACATCGATTTGGTTGCCGGAAGCGGACGTCAGGCTGAGTTGGGTGACCAAGCGACCGTTCACTACACTGGCTGGCTTGAGAATGGGAAGAAGTTCGACAGTTCGCATGATCATGGCCAGCCTTTCTCGTTTCGGGTCGGCGCCGGTCAGGTCATCAAGGGGTGGGATGAAGGTGTGATGGGCATGAAAGTAGGCGGCAAGCGTAAACTGATCATTCCACCGGATCTCGGTTATGGCTCGCGTGGTGCCGGCAACGTGATCCCGCCGAATGCGACCCTCACCTTCGATGTAGAGCTGCTCGGCTTACGGTGAACGTCACCAAGTCATCACGTCATAAAGTCCAAAGTCTAAAGGACCTTCCGACTTTCGACTTTCAAACTTTGGAACACTCGTCATGAAACGGACTCCGCTCTTCGACTGCCACAGAACTGCCGGGGCGAAACTCGTGGATTTCGCCGGGTGGGAAATGCCCATCCAATATTCAGGCGTACTCGACGAGTACCACGCGGTCCGAGCGAAAGCCGGCCTGTTTGATGTCAGCCATATGGGCCGGATCGCAGTGACCGGCGAGGGCGCGCTCAAATTCCTCCAACAAGTTACGACCAACGACGTGGTCAAGCTCTCGCTGATGCAGGCGCACTATTCCATGGTGTGTAACTACCAGGGCGGGATCAAAGACGACATTTTCGTCTATCACCTCAAGCCCAACGGATATCTCTTGTGCGTCAACGCCTCCAATCAGGAGAAGCTGCTGACTTGGCTTTGCGAGCACGTTCAAGGTGTTTCCGGATGCGCTGTGATGGACCAGTCGGCCATCCTTGCGCAAGTGGCGCTGCAGGGGCCGGCCTCGCGCGACGTATTGAGCCGGATGGGAGTGCCCGGAATCGCCTCGCTCAAGCTTCGCCATTGCATCGAGACAAACCTTGTGGGCAATCTCTGCCTGATTGCCAGAACCGGTTACACTGGTGAACTAGGCTATGAATTGTATGTGCCGGCTGACCGTGCGGCCGATCTCTGGGAAAGCCTGCTGGATCATGGCCGCCCGGTCGGCCTCAAACCGGCCGGCCTCGGAGCACGCGATCTCTTGAGGCTGGAGATGGCCTATTTGCTTTATGGAAACGACATCGGGGAAGACACCACCCCGCTCGAAGCCGGAGTCGAATGGGCGGTGAGCTTCCAGAAGGGAGACTTCATCGGCCGCAAGGCGTTACTGGAGCAAAAGGAGGCCGGACTCATTCGTCGGTTCGTGGCCTTCGAACTTCTGGAGAAGGGCGTGCCCCGTCACGGATTCAAGATCACCAAGCCCGGGACGTCTAGAGAACTGATTGGGGAAGTGACCAGTGGGAACCTATCGCCTCTGCTGCAGAAGGGGATCGGACTTGGGTATGTTCCCCCGGCATTCGCTCAACCTGGCTCATCGATCGTCGTGGATATTCGCGGGAAAGCCATGCAGGCCGTCGTCGTAAAACCACCGTTTTACAAGCGCTAGCCTTGCGGGGGCACGAGGCAATGGGCGAGAGGGAACGAGATGTCAACTCGACACATCTACAAGGGGAAGGTCGTCACCCTGAACGTCGATACGGTGATCCTCCCAAACGGCGTGACGATCGATTTGGAAATTATCCGACACCCGGGCGCTGCCGCCGTGGTGCCGATGAAGGACGCCCACACGGTCATTCTCATCCGCCAGTTCCGCCACGCCGCCAACGGGTTTATTTACGAGATTCCAGCCGGGAAATTACACCCCGGCGAGGACCCGCTCGACTGCGCCTCGCGCGAGCTTGAGGAAGAGATCGGCTACCGAGCCGCGTCGTTTGAACTTTTGACCAGCATCTTCACGGCGCCCGGCTTCGCGGACGAGGTCATTCACATTTATAAGGCGACCGGCCTCACGAAAGGCCGACAACACCTCGATCGGGATGAGGTCCTCGAAGTGCTGGAGATGCCCCTCACAGAAGCGATCAAGCAGATTCAGGAAGGAACTATCCGGGATGGAAAAACGATCGTGGGACTGCAGGCGGTGTATATTCGAAACATCATTCGGTAGGGAAACCGCCCAAGAGGTCTCCCACGAAAAGCGAGAGACCCCTCAAGCCGGCTAGCCTCGCCAAGAAAACGCGATTACTTGCCTTTCTTCTCGTCCTTCTTCTTCTCGTCCTTTTTCTTTTCCTCGGCGTTGAGCATCTGGACCAGCTTGCCGCCCTTCTTCTCGTCCTTCTTGTCCTTCTTCTCCTCAGCGGCGAAAGCAGGAGCGCTGAACGCGACCGCCACTGCAACCGCCATGATAGCCATCAGCATGCGCTTCATAAGACCTCACCTCCTCTCGATCTTAGGCGTTCGCCTTCTATAAGACGATGGACGACTCTCTCAGCAAGCTTGGTGCCGACCGGGTAGAGAGTGACAATATCCTGTGATTGCCGGTGGTTACGAAATCGTCATTGTCTATGAGCAAAGGGATTCCCCTTCTGAATTCTGTGGCGGATTGGCTGAATTCTCGCCAAACCGCCTCAGCCGTGGCAGAGCGCGAAATTCTCCTGGCGAAAGCCTATGTTTTCTTCTGGGGGGTAAAGAGGGAATTCTGATCGAGGTGAGGGAGCCCCACCCCAGGAGGAGGATGGGGCGCAGCACGGCGTGGCACAACCGCCGCACCTCCCTCACTCGATAGCCCTCATGTTCAAGAAGAACCCACCAGCGCCTACATTCACGGTCTGACCTCCGTCTAGCCAAGCGACCGACCCCAGCACCACATTGTGCATAAGCGCGAGGGTGTTTTATATCAGAATACTCCGCGCGCGTCACAAGTTCCACCAGGGTACAGGACGGCTCCCAGAAGCCACAGCTCCGGCGGAAGAGCATAAGTCGAATCGACAGGAAAAGCGTGAGGATGCGTCTGCGCAACGCCCTCCGGGATCACATCAAACCAGGAGTTCGTGTCCTGTTCGTCGGGATCAATCCTGGTCTACGTTCGGCGGCCACTGGTCACCACTTTGCCGGCTACTCCAACCGATTTTGGAAGCTCCTGTTCGAGTCGAAGTTCGTGTCGGAGCCGCTCACGTATCGAGACGATTGGCGCCTCCCTGAGTGGCAACTGGGCTTGACAAACATCATCCAACGACCCAGCAAAGGAATTGATGTGTTCAAGCCAAGCGACTATGCAGCGGGCCAAAAACGACTGCTCGCAAGAGTTCGTCGGTATCGTCCGGCGATAGTGGCCCTGCTGGGGGTAACGATCTTTCGAACCCTGTTTCCCCGGACAGGGGCAAAAACGATCAGCTTGGGATTGCAGGATGAGACCTTGGGCAACGCCCGCATCTTCCTGTTGCCGAACCCCAGCGGGCGCAATGCTCATTATTCATACCGGACTATGCTCACCGCATTCCGGGCACTCCGAAATGCAGCCGGTTCACACCAACCATGAATCGTGCTATCTTGAGCGCCCGTCGGACGACGTGCGTCAATGGTCAACCGTCAATCGTCACGACGAGTCTTCATCGATATTTTTTCTCGCACTCCCCGATTGACGACTGATGTTTGACGGGTGACGATAATTGAAGGAGAAGCAGGGATTATGCTGCTAGAAGGCAAAAAAGGACTCATCATCGGCGTCGCGAACAAGCACAGCATCGCCTGGGCCATCGCCCAATCGGCGGCCGGCCAAGGCGCGCAACTGCTGTTCAATTATCAGAACGAGCGGCTGCGGGAGAACGTCGAGGAACTGGCCGCCACGATGCCGGGCGCCAAGGCCTTCCCCTGCGACGTGGGCAACGATGCCGAGATCACCATGTTGATGCAGCACGTGCAGAAAGAATTTGGCCGGCTGGATTTTCTCGTCCACTCCGTCGCCTTTGCGCCACGGGAAGAACTTACGGGCCAGTTTGTGAACACCACACGCCAGGGATTTGCGACTGCGCTGGATGTCAGTGCCTACTCCCTCGTGGCTGTCACGAGGGCCGCGATGCCGCTGATGACCGACGGCGGCTCGGTCATCACCCTGACCTATCTCGGAGCTGAACGAGTCGTCCCTCATTACAACGTCATGGGCGTCGCCAAGGCGGCGCTTGAAGCCACGGTGCGGTACCTCGCCCATGATCTCGGGCCGAAGAACATCCGTGTGAACGCCATCTCGGCCGGCCCGATCAAGACCCTCGCAGCCCGCGGCGTCTCCGGCATCAGCAAAATGGTCGATCACCACAAAGAGTTCGCCCCGCTGCGCCACGCCACCGAACAAGGCGAGGTCGGCGACACTGCGCTCTTTCTGATTAGTCCTCTGGGACGCGGAATAACCGGAGAAGTGATCTACGTGGATGGGGGGTATCACATTCTAGGATCGCTCGCCTCTGTGGAGTGAGTCGTCAATCGACAAGCGTCATTCGTCAACCGTAGGAACAAGATGGAGCGGCCCTCATCACGGTTGACGGATGACGAATGACGTTTGACGAGGCCTGCTATTCGATTGATCCCCTGAGCGTCTTCAGCCGTGCTCGTTTTCTCTTGCTTTCCAACCGCCTGTTCTGAGAACTCTTCGTGGGCTTCGTGGCTTTTCGCTTCTTGCGTGGAATGGCGACGCTCTGAATGAGCGCATGCAACCGATTCAGCGCATCCTCACGGTTCCGTTCCTGTGTCCGATATTGCTGCGCCTTGATCGTAATCACACCGTCCGCTGAAATCCGGTGATCTCTGAGTTTCAGCAACTCTTCCTTATAGAACGACGGCAAGGACGAAGCACCGACATCGAACCGCAAATGCACGGCGGTCGAGACCTTGTTGACGTTCTGCCCGCCTGCCCCCTGCGCCCGCACCGCATGGAGGTCGATCTCAGAATCGGGGATGGTGACGTGAGGTGAGATGTATAGCATCGAGGCTACTTAGGGAGTCCGACCCCTTGTTCTCTATAACTCCACAGTGGCTAACGTTCTGCATAACTGGCTGCCAACGAAGCGCAGCGTAGTCGGTAGCCTGAGTTGATGCATTGGTTAGCCGTGCGTCGTACCAGTCTTCTCACTTTGGCAACTTGTCGTAGGCATACAGCAGACGCGCCGTATCCTGACCATCCATTACGAGATAGTTGGCGTTGGCGCCCTCAGCGCGCCGCCCGGTCGTCTTGCTTTCGAGATCATGAACTATTGCCTCGGCAATCAGCCCAACATACTGGACGACAAACAGCTCCGCTGGACTCTGAAATAGCCGGACGATCTGGTCTCCGTTCTTGCCACAATCAGCGATGGTCATTACAGCCTTCTTCAGGCCACCGCCCTTCAATAAAAAGGCCGTGGGTCGCCTCGCTCCATTGAGTACAACATTTGCAGTGTAAAGATCGTTGATCTCTCCGCCCCAGTCCTTCTTGTGAAACGGGACGTCCAAGATAGACTCCAACGCCATCTGCACATCGTCTTCGGTCAGTTCAATGCGGCCATCCTGCAAGTAATGCGAGACCATTGCAGGGTTAACATCGCGGACCTTCATGAAGCTGTCGATATCCTCGACGAACAGGCGTTGTTGAAGCGGCAGATCAGAGTACCGCCGTATGTGCGAATCGAGAATCCGGTGTAACCGCTCGATGTATGTCGGAATCCGTTGGTACACCAAATTCCCGACAGCATTGTCTACATTCGAGTAGTCAAAGTCCGAGGCAGAAAACATCTGGGAGAAAAGATTTGCTTCGAGGTCTGTGGGAAAGAGGTCAGCTAACGCTCGCTGCGTCTCATTGACCCAATCGCTCAATTTCCGCTGGTAGTCAGGCAGGTCCTTTCCCTTGTCAAAGGCCCCCGCGTTCCGCTTCTGGACATGGTCGCGGTAGATCGCTGGCGCCAATTGGTAGCCACGGTTCAATAGGCGAAAGATGATTTCTTCGGTTGAAGCCCTCGACTTTTTCAGTCTCACAGCGTTTCTCGCCAACGGCTAACTACAAGCCCGCGGCAGCCTATCCGTGCAGCATAGCAAGGCAGCCCAAACAATCCGCTCAAGCCCAAGTCTACTTTGAAATCCAACACGTACCCAGTGCGCTATCCGCTTCTGCCATCCGGGATCGACTGCGAATCCGGCAGCCTATCCGGCTATCGCCCACAGCCTATCTGACCTCTATTTGATAGGAATGACGATGACAGAGAGTTAGACAATCAGCCCTCTCCCTTCAATCGCTTTCTGATCCACGAGGGATTCTTGCGGCAATCGAGCACAGCATGCACACGGACTAGGTCTCTCTCCAGGCTGTAGTAGATAGCGAATGGAAACCGCTTGGAGAGGCATCGGTGATAGGCGTACACGACTTAATGAACCCCGGCGTAAACGAGGAGGGAATCAATGTCTGAAAACAAGCAGTCTATGAAATACGATCCGAGTCCAGGTTCCCGGCTTTCGTAGAAGCGGAAGCCCTGAAGCAGATCATCCTGGGCTTCGTCCAGGCTCTCGATTCTCACGACAGCTTCTTACGGATGTCGGCTTTGGCTGTCTCCCAATCGGTGAATCGAGCGTTGCCTTCGGCAAGTCGCTGACGGCGCTCATCGAGGACGTCCTTGTGCCAGGCAGGAGACTCAATGGCTTCGGGTGTGCGACCCAGGTCTTCCCAGAGCGACTCCATGACCGCAAGCTTCTCTTGGAGGGTCATGTCTTTGAGGGGTAGGTTGATCGACATGGGCAAAGTATACCTCGGTGGTTAACAGATTGAAACTCTCCCGGCTACCCATCGCGTTTCCTGAGCTGTACACCCAGGAAAGGGTAGCCTAAAAACAACTGGTGCTAAGTTCCACTGAAGCAAGCTGCCCGTCGAGCAGAATCTTGCCGGTCTCCTCACGAACCACATAGCTGCGATCTCCGCCGGTGGCCTTTGTGAGAATCAGGGAAGCCGCCGCATCCTGGACTTCAATCCTCCACGTGCCGGTTTCGTGGTATTCTTCTTCCGTTTCGGGCTTTGACTCCCGTCCCGGCACCGGCGTCAGTTTCATAATTGTTATGAACCGGCCGTCGCTGCAGAGATGAATGGTTGGTGAAGCCGACCGCTGATTGCTGTCCGCCAAACGCTTCGGCATGAGCATCATTCCTGACAGGCGTTCATACCAGGCACGCAGCGCTCGTAACTGACCCAGACTCATGAACTCGGTCGAGGCAGCCAGTTCCTCCGCCAACCGCCGATACAGGTCTTGCTCCGTCTTGCGGCCGACAAA
Organism: Nitrospiraceae bacterium; assembly: GCA_037442105.1. Taxonomy (GTDB): domain Bacteria; phylum Nitrospirota; class Nitrospiria; order Nitrospirales; family Nitrospiraceae; genus JBBIQV01. The sequence continues at coordinate 16,747 of JBBIQV010000031.1, forward strand.
CTGATAGACCACGGCGTTGCGATCGGGCCCCAATACCACGACCGTGACACCGATGTCCTCGCCCGCCGCATAGGCCGCGGAGAGCCGGTTGCCATCCTCTTTGATCATACCGGTCGGATGCAGGACGAACCCGGCTTCGAGGGCTTGCGGCTCGCTAAGTCCGGCAACCACATCCTTGCGGCTTACCTCGCTCAGAAAATGGACCGTCCCCAGCCCCGGCCTCACCGCGCTGTCGAGAAACACGACGGACCCTGCCGGGAGCGACGCGCGCCACTCGGGCGGCACGACGAACGAGAGTCCGAAGAACGGCGACCGCACGCGAGTACCGCCGGGGTACCGTTCTCCCACGCGGAGGTCTTTGATTTCCCGCTGTTGGAGTACATGGAGCTTAAACGAAGCTGCGGGCTCTTCAGCCGGCGCCACGGAAGTGAGCATGACGAGTCCGCACAAGGCCAGGAGACAGGCTCCTAGGGTGGATGTCCTCATTGAACGGATCGAGACCCCCTTCATAGCGTCAGTCCACGAATCGCCCGTAAGGTAGTTTCAACCTCTTCCGTCGAGGTCAGCAGGCTCGGCGCGAGCCTGGCATATTGCGTGGCGTACGGCGTCACACTTCCCATGATCCCTTGCTGGCGCAAGCGATCCACCACTTGCTGAGGCTTCATGCCGTCGATCTCAAAACACACGATGCCGGCGGACAGGTCCTGCGATTGCGGCGTGTGCAGCGTCACGCGCGGCATCTTCGCCAGTCCTTCCTTGAGTTGCCGGTTCAATTCGTGAATCCGCTTCGTCACCCGCGACTTGCCGATGGCCTGATGGAATTTGAAGGCTTCATCCAATGCCCACCGATGTTCGAATGAATGGAACCCGCCCGGCGTCATGTAGATGGACTTCGGCAACTCCCTGGGGGGCTTCAGTTTCATCCAGATGTCATAAGCCTGGTTGTTGAACGTAGGAATGATCGCATACGCAGCCGGCCAGGCCTTTGGATGGCCCCAGACCAAGCCTGTCCCGCGTGGTCCAAACAGCCATTTATGAGTCCCCGCCACGAAGAAGTCGCAGCCGACCTCCGACAAATTGAAATCTTCCACGCCCAGAGCATGGACGCCGTCTACACAGAGGATCACGCGGTCGGTGTCGTGGCGGGTCGCATTGATCCTGGCGAGTGCGGCGGCCATCTCGTGGATCGGGAGTTTAAGCCCGGTGCTGGAATGGACCCACGTCACGGCGACAACTCGCGTGGCGGACCGCACGTGCTTCACCAGCGTTGAGACTATCTCGTCCCGAGAGACCGTGCGGAGCTGGTCATACAGCGTAATCTGGCGAACCGTGGCGCCGGTCCGCTCCGCTCTCAGTCGCAGCGAGATTTCTGTGGAGTAGTGGTCGTGGATGGTGGTGAGGACTTCCTGCTCTGCACGGAGCGTGAGGCCCCCATACAGCAAGCCCAGCCCCATCGTCGTGCTATCGGTGAGGGCGATATCGGTTGGATCGACCCCCAGGTACTCCCCCGCCGCGCGGAGGACGGCCGCTTCCTGCTTCTCTTCCTGTTCGAGCCAATAGCCGATGGGGTTGTCGTCGAGCCCGCGCCGGTGGCGCTCGATGGCCTCTCGGACCGGTGTGGGATGGGATGCCAGGAAGAAACCCGCCATGTGAACGACCTCTCGCGACAAAGGAAACTGGTCGCGGACAGTCCGCCAGGAATCGAGCATGCGTGTCGGCGTTGTGCCGCCCATCGCATTGGCTTCTGGAATCTGTCCGGCCAACATGGCTGCGCCCAACGCCAAGCCCGTGCGAACGAGAAAATCCCGCCGATACATCTCCTTCATAGGCCTTTCCCTCCGGATGACATGCAGAAGCGGGCTGCCGGGATCAATCAACTACGCGGGACTGGGGAGAACAGACAAGAGGAACGCTAGCGATGGGCTTCCCACAATCGTTCGATGTCGGCTCGCGTCGGCAGCGATTCCTGCGCCCCACGTTTCGTCGTGGCGAGCGCCCCCGCTGCGTTGGCAAACACGATGGCGTCCTCCATCGCCTGTCCTTCGGCGAGGGCGCAAGCTAACGCGCCGCTGAATGCATCTCCGGCTCCCGTCGTATCCACCGTATGGACGGAAAAAGCGGGGAACAGACGCTGGTTCTGTGCGTCTCGCAACAAGGCGCCTCGTTCTCCAAGCGTCACCACGACCGAACGGGCCCCCTTGTGCAGCACCACACGAGCCGCTTCGTCAGGATCGGCTTGTCCGCTCAACAGTCGGGCTTCTCCTTCGTTGGGCGTCAGCACATCTACAAGCTTGAGCATCTCTGTGGGAAGAGGGACCGCCGGCGCAGGATTCAGGACGGTGGTGAGACCGTGCGCCTTCGCGATCCTGAGCGTCTCCGCCACCGTGTCGAGCGGCAATTCGAGCTGAACGAGCAGCACCTTGTTTCCGGCGATGAGCGAAGTCGCCCGGCGGACATCCTCCGTACTGAGCATCCGGTTGCTTCCCGGCGCGACAGCGATTTGATTCTGGCCCGCGCGATCCACCATGACCAGCGCCACGCCGGTCGGCTTCTCGGCATCCTGCAACAATCCATCCTTCGGCAGGCCGACCGAGAGAAGATGCTGCTCCATGAGCCATCCGTTGGGATCGTTGCCCAGTTTCGTCAGCAGTACCACGTCGGCGCCGGCGCGCTTCGCCGCGACGGCTTGGTTCGCCCCTTTGCCGCCGAAGGAACGAGAGAATTCTCCACCAAGGACGGTTTCGCCGGGCTGGGGAAGTCGATCCACAGCAACCGTGAGATCCAGATTCGCTGACCCGACGACAATCACTTTGGACACAGCCGCTCTCCAACCAGTGACAAGAATCGCGACGCATCGACCGTCAGCGCCACCTGGAGATTGGGTGGAACCTTGCGCTCCTCCAGCAACACCCGCCGGTCCGCTACCGTCATCCCCCACGTGGTGCGCCCCTCGGTTTCCACTTCCACGTGCAGCGGCGTGAGCTTCACGAGACCGGGATCGATCGCCACTCCCACCGCTAGCGGATCGTGCAAATGAAACAGTCCGTGGCCTTCCACTTCTTCTGCAAAGGCCAATGCCGAACCAGTCGCATGTCCTACGAAGCGGCAGACGGGATCCGTCGTCTTGGCCGTCAGCCTCTGCAACGCCGTCCGGTTCAGAGACACCTGCGTCGTGACATCCAGCGGGACCAACGTCATCGGCATTCCCGCTTGCATGACCCACTGGGCCGCGTGAGGATCCACATAGATGTTGAATTCCGCTACGGGCGAGATATTACCCGGCACCGCAATAGCTCCTCCCATACTGATCACCTCGCGCAGCCGGCCGACGGTCGTGGGGTCTACCCTTAGCGCCACGGCCAGGTTGGTGAGCGGACCCAGCGTGATCAGGGTCAGTTCGTTCGGATACCGTCGTACACATGCTCGCCACACATCCTGCGCGGTCGGCAATGTTGCCGGCAAGCTCGTGTCCGGATAGAACAGACTTCCGTCCGGATTACGAACACGATCCAGTTCCCCCAATCCGTCGGTACCGTGCACGTTGGTGGCACTCACCAGTGGCCGCTCGAGCGGGCGGGCCGCCCCCTGGCCGATCAGCAAGTCCGGTGGAGCTTTAATCAGATTGAGAATCCGGAACAGATTCTTCGTGGCCTGGCCGACCGGCACATTGCCACACACCGTCGTGATGGCGACGACCTCGATCTCCGGCGACCGAAGCGCCAGCAGGATCGCCAGCGCGTCATCCACACCTGGATCAGTGTCGATGATGACGCGTCGAGGAGCGGCGGCTGTATTCATGATGGCTCGTCCTTAAAAAAACGCGCCAAAGGCCGGGTGAGCTTGGCTAGTAGGTGTCCATCGGAGGGCAGGTGCACATGAGATTTCGATCTCCATACGCCTCGTCGATCCGGCCGACGCTCGGCCAGAACTTTGAGGTGCGGAGCCACGGCGCTGGGAACGCGGCCTGTTCGCGACTGTAGGGCCGGTTCCACTCGGACGCGGTCACGACCTCCGCCGTATGGGGAGCATTCTTGAGCGGGTTGTTCGCGCGCGGCATGCGGCCATCGATGATTTCTTGAATCTCGCTGCGGATGAGAATCAGCGCCTCGCAAAAGCGATCCAGCTCCGCCTTGGACTCGCTTTCGGTCGGTTCAATCATCAGCGTGCCGGCCACGGGGAAAGAAACAGTGGGCGCATGGAAGCCGTAGTCCATCAGGCGCTTGGCGACGTCCGTCGCTTCGACACCCGCACTCTCTTTGAATTGCCGCAGGTCCAGAATGAATTCATGGGCGACGTAGCCGTTCTTGCCGGTGTAGAGCACCGGATAGTATTTCTCCAGTCGCTTGGCCATGTAGTTCGCGCTGAGAATCGCTACCTGGGTTGCCTTGGTCAGCCCATCTCCTCCCATCAACGCGATGTACACCCAGGAGATCGGTAAGATACTCGGGCTGCCGTAGGGTGCAGCGGAGACCGGCCCGATTGATTCCGGTCTTCCGAGTTTCGTGACCGGATGGCCAGGCAAGAACGGAACCAGATGTCGCGCCACACCGATCGGTCCCATCCCCGGACCGCCGCCGCCATGCGGAATACAAAACGTCTTGTGCAGATTGAGGTGACACACGTCTGCGCCCAGGTCGGCGGGCCGGCAGAGTCCCACCTGCGCATTCAGGTTGGCGCCGTCCATATAGACCTGTCCGCCATGCGTATGGACGATCTGGCAAATGCGCCGAATGTCCGCCTCGAATACGCCGTGCGTGGATGGGTAGGTAATCATCAAAGCCGCCAGCCGCTGCCGGTACTGCACCGCTTTCGTCTCCAGATCGGCGAAGTCCACGTTGCCTTGCCGATCGCAGGCAACCGGCACCACGGTCATCCCTGCCATGGCCGCGCTGGCTGGGTTGGTGCCATGGGCCGATACAGGAATCAGGCAGACGTCGCGATGGAACTCCCCGTGGTGGCGGTGGTACGCCTGAATGACCATCAAGCCCGCATACTCCCCCTGGGAGCCCGCATTGGGTTGCAAAGACACCCCGGCGAAGCCCGTGATCTCGGCCAGCCACGCTTCCAATTGGCGAAAGAGTTCCTGATAGCCTCGGCTCTGGTCAGCCGGCGCAAACGGATGAAGCCGCGAAAACTCCGGCCACGTCACCGGCAACATTTCCGCCGTCGCGTTCAGTTTCATCGTGCAGGAGCCGAGCGGGATCATCGAGTGCGTCAGGGAAAGGTCTCGTGCCTGCAGCCGGTAAAGATATCGCAACATCTCGTGCTCGGAGTGGTAACGATTGAAGACGTCGTGCATGAGGTATTGGCTGGTGCGAGCCAGGTTCTTGGGATAGCTCGTCTGAACGGATTGCGCCAACTCCTCGACGGTGAAGACCACCTCGGAATGGCCGACGAAGAGCTCAATCAGCCGTTTCACCTCCGCCGGTGTACTGAGTTCATCGAGCGACAGGCACAGCGACCCGTCCTCCATCCGGCGTAGATTAATTCCCTGTTCGTCGGCCCGAGCCAGGATGTGATCGACTTGCATCCTCCCCACCCGCACACGAACCGTGTCGAAGAACGGCTCCGTGCCGACATCGAAGCCCAGCCGGCGAAGTCCCTCAGCCAACACTGCCGCCAAACCGTGGACACGCTCCGCGATGCGCCGGAGTCCATCGGGGCCGTGATAGACTGCATACATGCCGGCCATGATGGCCAGCAGCACCTGGGCCGTGCAGATGTTGCTGGTGGCCTTTTCGCGCCGAATGTGCTGCTCGCGCGTCTGGATCGCCAGACGGTACGCCACCTTGCCGCTGACATCCTTTGACACTCCCACGATCCGGCCCGGCACCTGCCGCCTATGGTCGCCTTTCGTCGCCAGGAATGCCGCATGGGGGCCTCCGAATCCGAGGGGAACGCCGAACCGCTGGCTCGATCCCACCGCAATGTCTGCGCCGAACTCACCGGGTGGCCGCAAGAGCGCGAGCGCCAGAAGATCGGTCGCCACGACGACCAAGACGCCCGCCGCATGAGCCTGACTCACGAGATCGCTATAGTCTCCGACGTACCCGTCCGTTGCCGGATACTGCAGCAACAACCCGCAGAGCCTGCCGGCAGAAAAATCGAGCGTCGAGGTCCGGCCCATCCGCAGGGTCATGCCGAGCGAGTCGGCGCGCGTCTGCATGACGGCGACCGTCTGGGGATGACAGTCCTGAGAAACGAAGAATTCTTTCTTGTCGCCGCCCCCGGCGCGCGCGATGGTTGCGCACATCGCCATCGCCTCAGCCGCCGCAGTCGCCTCATCCAGCAACGACGCATTGGCTAACGGCAGCCCCGTCAAATCCGTGACCATCGTCTGGAAATTCACCAGCGCTTCCAAGCGGCCTTGCGCGATCTCGGCTTGATAGGGAGTGTACTGGGTATACCAGCCAGGGTTTTCCAGGATGTTCCGTTGAATAACCGGCGGGGTGATGCAATCGTAGTACCCCATTCCGATCAGCGACCGGTAGACCTTGTTCTGCGTCGCCAAGGCTCGCAATTCCCCCAAGACGTCCTGTTCGCTTCGACGGGGTGACAATGCCAAGGGTTGGCGGAGCCGGATTTCTTCGGGGATGGTCGCGTCGATCAGCGCGTGGATCGACGGGAGCCCCACCGTCGCCACCATTTCCTGGATGTCGGCGTCCGTGGGCCCCAGGTGGCGCTGCACGAAGATGTCAGTCGGTTTCAGAAAGTCTGGTTGCGTCATGTGGATCGTAAGATCTCGAAGTCGTGACAAGCCGGTAGGAAGCGCATCGCAACGTTCGGCACGAGAGCGGCTCATTCCTCAACGATCGGCGGGCACAGACTACCATGCGAATCCCGATTTTCCAAGCAGGGATTTGTCAACCGGGTGACTTGCCTTGCCGAGGCTCGTCGGGTAATAAGTGGGACCGCCTGCTGATAGATGGGCTGGCGCTTTCGGCTTTGATGCACAGTTTCTGAGATCGACATGCTCACACACGATATCCTGATTGTTGGCGCCGGCCTCGCCGGCATGAGGGCCGCTTTGGCGGCTCCATCCGGTCTGAACGTCGCCCTTCTGTCCAAAGTTCATCCGGTGCGGAGCCACTCGGTGGCCGCGCAGGGCGGCATCAATGCCGCCCTGGGCGAGAACGACTCGTGGGAAGCCCATGCGTTCGATACGGCGAAGGGCGGACTCTATCTCGGCGATCAGGACGCCATCGAAGCCATGTGCCGTGAAGCGCCGGGAGACATTCTCGACCTGGAGCGCATGGGGGTCATCTTCAGCCGAACTCCGGAAGGACGGATTGCACAACGTCCGTTCGGCGGTGCGGGATTCCCACGGACTTGCTATGCAGCCGACCGAACGGGCCATGCGATCCTCCATGCCATGTATGAGCAACTCCTCAAGCGGCAATGCCGGGTGTACGAAGAATGGTACGTGACCGCCCTCATTGTGGAGGACGGGGCCTGCCGCGGCGTGATCGCCTGGGACCTGATCCACGGCGGGCTGCACACCCTTTCCGCCAAGGCCGTCATCCTTGCGGCCGGCGGGAGCGGACGAGTATTTCTCACCAGCACGAATGCCGTGATCAACACAGGCGACGGCATGGCGCTGGCCTATCGCGCCGGGGTACCTCTGAAAGACATGGAGTTCGTGCAGTTTCATCCCACGACGTTGAAAGATACCGGCATCCTGATCACGGAAGGTGCCCGGGGAGAAGGCGGCTATTTGCTCAATACGTTGGGCGAGCGCTTCATGAGGCGGTATGCGCCCGAACAGATGGAGTTGGCGACACGCTCCACGGTCTCGCTTGCGATCGGCCGAGAAATTCTTGAAGGGCGCGGCGTGGATGGCTGTGTGCTCCTCGATCTCCGACATCTCGGACGCGCACGGATTCTAGAGCGACTGCCGCAAATTCGCCAGCTTTCGCTGGAATTCGCCGGGCTCGATCCAATTGAAACGCCGATTCCGGTGCGGCCCGGCGCCCACTATCAAATGGGAGGCGTGGCGACCGACCAATGGGGAGAAACGATCCTGCCGGGGCTCTTCGCGGCAGGCGAGTGCGCCTGCGTGAGCGTGCATGGTGCCAACCGCTTGGGGGGCAACTCGCTGCTGGAAACGATTGTCTTCGGCCGGCGGGCCGGCACACGCGCCGCCCGGTATGTCCAGCAGATACCGGCACAGCTACCTTCAAACGCCGCACTTGACAGGGAGACTTCGCGCCTCCGGCAACTGTTGGCGAATAAGGGCACGGAACGAGCCTGGCAAATCCGGGATGAACTCGGTAGGACGATGAGCCAGAACCTCGGCATTTTTCGGACGCAGCAGTCCATGACGACCGTGCAGGACCAACTGCGCACGCTGCAAGTCAGATCGGCGCGCGTGTGGGTCCAGGACAAAGGGCAGGTGTTCAATACCGATCTGATTCAGGCGCTGGAACTCCAATCGTTGATCGAAGTGGCGGAGACCATCCTTGCCGGGGCGCTCGCCCGGCAGGAGAGCCGAGGCGCTCATTACCGATCCGACTTTCCCAAGCGAGACGATACGAACTGGCTCAAACACACACTGGCCTCTCGAACACCCGAAGGACCCATGTTAGAGTATCATCCGGTAACTATTACGCGATTTCAGCCGAAGTAGAGCTAACAGCAGGTTAAGGTTGAGGCTAAGGTTGAGAAGGAGGACGGGCTCCGGAGCAGACAAAGAAGGGGTGCGGACTTCCCCCTTAACCTCAACCTAAACCTCAGCCTGAATTCGTGATCATGCGTATCCTTGTCGTTGAAGACGAAACGAAAGTCGGCTCGTTTATCAAGCGGGCATTGGAAGAGGAAAGCTACGCCGTCGATCTGTGCGAAGATGGCGCGCAAGGATTGGAGATGGCGTTGAGCGGAAGCTACGATCTGCTCGTCATCGATCTGATGTTGCCGAGCCTGCCGGGGATTGAAATTCTCAAGCACATCAGACGGGAAAACATCAGCGCCCCGGTCATCATCCTCACCGCCCAGTCGCAGGTCGATCAGAAGGTCAAAGGCTTGGACGCCGGAGCGGACGACTATCTCACGAAGCCTTTCGCCATCGATGAGTTGCTGGCCCGGGTGCGCGCTCTGATGCGGCGTGGCGCCACGGAGGCGCCGGGCATTCTGCAAATCGACGATCTGGCATTAAATCCCGCCACCCGTGAGGTGACCCGCGGCGGACAACGCATCGAGTTGACCTTGAAAGAGTACGCCCTCCTCGAATACTTCATGCGCCACGCCGGCCGCGTGCTGACTCGACCCATGATCTCGGAACACGTCTGGAACCAGGACTTCGACACCTTCACCAACGTCATCGATGTGTACGTCAATTATCTCCGCAACAAGATCGATCGAGGCCGCAGCCGCAAGCTGATTCACACGATCCGAGGCAGCGGCTACATGCTGAAATCAGAAGGTTGAGGCCGAGGTTAAGGTCAAGGTTCGGGCTCATGCCGGATTCATTGGAGCACGTTCGGTCTCACCCTCAACCTCGACCTGTCTCGGCGATGCCTCTGCGCCTCAGGCTGACGCTCTGGTACGGGAGCGCGCTCGCGCTGATCCTCATCGTCTTTTCGACCGTGCTTTATACGGTGACCGCACGGGGCCTGCGCGATCAAGTGGATCAGTCGCTCGAAGAAACAGCCTCCACAGCGGTACGGTCTCTGGAGGAGCGGGGGTTTCTGCCGCTCATTGATGAAGAACAGTTGCTCAGCCAGTTTCCCGAGCTGGCCCGGATCGACAAATTTTTCCAGATCTTCAGCCCCTCAGGCACCATCACGCTCCGCTCCCCGAACATCAAGCAACACGAAGTGCCGCTCAGCCGCACGGCGCTGGAGGTGGCCTTCAAGGGGAAAAGTATCTTCGAGTCCGCGAAGTATCCGCACGAGCCCCCGCTCCGCCTGATCTCGGTGCCGATCGTCTACCGCGGCACGCTCCTCTATATCGTGCAGGTCGGGACCTCGATGGACTCGGTCGAACAGACTCTGCATCGCTTACTGCTCGTCCTCTTAATTACGATGCCGGTCGCCCTGGTGGTGTCTTTAGCCGGTGGGTGGTTCCTGGCCGGACGCGCCCTTCGCCCGGTGGATGTCATCACGGTCGCGGCTCAACGGATTGCCGGCGGCGATCTGACGCAGCGACTCACCGTGCCCGCATCCCCTGACGAAATCGGCCGCTTGGCGGCGACGTTCAACGACATGATCGCTCGGCTGGACGCCTCCTTCCGGCAAATCCGCCAGTTTAGCAGCGACGCCTCGCACGAACTGCGCACGCCGCTCACGGTCATGAAGGGTGAAACCGAGCTCGCCCTGCGGCGCCCACGTTCCGCCGAAGACTACCAGGCCGTGCTGGTGAGCAATTTGGAGGAGATCGACCGGATGAGCCGCATCGTCGAGGAACTCCTCTTCCTTTCCCGCGCCGACATGGGCGAGATCAAGATGGACCACGAACCCGTGCGGCTGGAGTTGCTCGTTGAAGATATCCAGCGCCAGGCCTCTCTGCTGGGACAGGAGCAAGACATTCAGGTGATCCTGGGAACTATGAGCCCCGCGACGGTTCTTGGCGACGAGTTGCGTTTGCGCGAACTCCTCCTGAATCTCGTCGATAACGCCGTGAAGTACTCCCATCCGGGCGGCAAGGTGGAGATTCGGCTCAGGACCGACGACGGATATGTGAAGTTGTCCGTGATCGACGAAGGAATCGGTATCGCACCGGAGCTGCACAAACAAATCTTCGATCGCTTTTATCGCACGGATGAAGCGCGCGCCCACACCAAGAAGGGCACGGGATTGGGGTTGGCGATCTGCGCCTGGATTGCCGAGGCCCATCACGGCAAGATCGAGGTGCAGAGCGAGCCCGGCAAAGGCTCAACCTTCACGCTGATACTGCCGCTCGTCCCGCGACCGCTTAGAAAATTTTAATTCCCTCTTAATCTCCGTCTCATTCTCTGTTGTTACCCTCCCTCATATGTTCACGCAGCAAAACCGAACCGCCTATCAGGCACGCTTAGAACAGAAGGAGGAGGGTTTATGAAACAGTCATGCTCGTTTACTCTGGGAGCTGTTGCCGGCGCAGTCACGCTCAGCGCCGCGCTCCTGTGGGGTGAATTCTCACTGCCCACCTCACATGCGTCCAGCCCTGCCACGACCTCACCGGCATCCGTTGTGGTTCCTCACGACCAACCGATCGGGACCGGATTCACGGAGATCGCTAAGGCCGTCACGCCGGCCGTCGTCAATATCACCACCGTCGCCGAGAAGATCTCCGGCTCACGCGATCCGCGCGACGAGATACGGGAGCGCATGGAAGATTTCTTCGGTTTCCCCTTCGGTCCCTTCGGGCCTGGTGGGCCGGGAAGGCATCGCGGTCCGCAAGGCCCGCAAGCTCCGATGGAACCGCGAGGCCATCGTGGCGGCGGGATGGGGTCCGGGGTCGTTGTCTCTCCGGATGGGTACGTTCTCACCAACAATCATGTCATCGATAGCGCGCGAGAAGTGACAGTGACGTTGCCGGACAAGCGTGAATTCAAGGGCAAGATCGTCGGGACCGATCCGAAGACCGACCTGGCCGTCGTGAAGATCGATGGGCAAAACCTGCCCACCGTTCCGTGGGGGGATGCCTCGAAGCTGCAGGTCGGCGAATATGTGCTGGCCGTCGGCAATCCCTTCGGACTGAACTCGACCGTCACGTTGGGCATCGTGAGCGCCTTGGGGCGCGGCCGCATGGGCATCACGCAGTATGAAGATTTCATCCAGACCGATGCGGCCATCAACCCCGGCAATTCCGGCGGCGCGCTGGTGAACACGCGGGGCGAACTGGTCGGGATCAACACCGCGATCTTCTCGCAAACGGGCGGCTATCAGGGCGTCGGCTTCGCGGTGCCCACCAGCATGAGCAAACCGGTCTACGAAAGCTTGGTGAAAACCGGCAAGGTCGTGCGCGGATTCCTGGGCATCAGCATCCAGGATCTGAATCAAGAGCTGGTGAAATCTTTCGGGCTGAAGGAGTCCAAGGGTGCGTTGGTCAGTGATATCCGGGAGGACGGTCCCGCCGATCAGGCAGACCTTAAACAGGGGGATGTGATCATTGCCTACGAGGGCACACCGGTCGAGGATGCCGTTGCCTTACAGCGGTTCGTCACCAAGACTCCCGTGGGGACGAAGGTTTCGGTGAAGGTCATCCGCGACGGGCATGAGAAGGATCTGGCCGTCACCATCGGCGAGCAACCCGAGACGACCCAGATTGCGAAGACCGACACCGGTTCCACCGACCATGCGCTCGTGGGTGTGGCCGTGCAGGATCTTGATCGGGACACGGCGCGCGAGCTGGGTCTCAAGGGCAAGCCGCAGGGCGTGGTGGTAACGGCTGTGGAGCCGGACAGTGGCGCCGATAAGGCCGGCTTGCTGCCCGGCGACGTGATCCGCGAGATCAACCGTCAGCCGGTCAAGTCGGTGAAAGATTTTGAGAAGGCGTCGGCCAAGCTGAATAAGGGCGAGAACGTCTTGATGCTGATCAATCGGCGGGGTGCGTCACTCTTCTTGTCCGCGAGAGTCTAGCTATTGCAAAACAAAGGGACGGGGTTGGACGCCCCGTCCCTTCTCTTCTTTCTCTGCGTCTGCTCAGTCGAACACCACCGTCTTTCGACCGTACACGAGCACGCGATGCTCGATGTGGCGGCGGACCGCACGGGCCAGCACCATTTCCTCCAAGTCGCGACCCTTTCGCACCAAGTCCTCGACTGTGTCCCGATGGCCGACGCGGATCACGTCCTGTTCGATGATTGGTCCCTCATCCAAATCCTGTGTGGCATAGTGTGCCGTGGCCCCGATGATCTTGACGCCTCGCTCATAGGCCTGCCGGTAGGGGTTCGCACCGACAAATGCCGGCAGGAACGAATGGTGAATGTTGATCACGGGACAGCCGAGTTGGGCGATGAACTCGGCGCTGAGAATCTGCATGTAGCGGGCCATGACGACCAGCTCGACTCGCTGTTCTTTGAGAATCGTCGCGACCTGGCGTTCCTGCTGCGGCTTCGTCTCTTTGGTGACCGGGCACACGTGGAAGGGAATCTTGTACAGGTCGGCCCAGCCCGCACAGGTGTCGTGGTTCGAGACAATGACCGGCACGTCGATGGTCAACTCATCCCGTTTCTGCCGTTGTAAGAGATCCGCCAAACAGTGATCCTGCTTCGAGACCAGGATCCCGACTCTGGTGCGATGACTTGCCAGGTGCACTTCGTACCGCATCTCGAAGACCTTGGCGATGGGGGCGAACGCGGGGGCGATGTCGCCGACGGGAATCTGGAAGCCCTCCGTGGCGAACTCCATCCGCATGAGGAAATCGCCCGTTTCCTCGTCGGTATGGTGATCCGAGTCGAGGATGTTCCCGCCGAAGTCGTGGATGAAGCCCGCCACCCGGGCCACGATTCCCCTGCGGTCTTTGCAGTTGATCAGCAGGACGACTGAGTCTTTTCTGTGCGCCATGAGCGTGACGGCTACGTGACGAGGTGCCCGACGAGGTCGTACCCCGCTGCATCGGTGATCTCGACCTTCACAAAATCCCCCGCTGCGGCAGAACCATCATTGAGATAGACGACGCCGTCGATCTCCGGCGCCAATCCTTCGTGTCGTCCTTCGAGCAACAAGTCGGTTTCTTCGGAGACGCCGTCAACCAAGACCTCCATCACGGAGCCGATCTTGGCGCGGCCCCTGGCGGCGGCGATGCCTTCTTGAATGGCAAGAATCTCGTTGCGACGCTCTTCCATGACGGATCGTTCGGTCTTGTCCTCCATCGAGACTGCAAGGGTGTCCTCTTCGTCCGAATAGAGAAACACCGCCACGCGATCGAACTCAGCCTGCGCCACGTATGTCCTCAGCTCGTCGAATGCCTGTTCCGTTTCCCCCGGGAACCCCACGATGAACGCCGTCCGGAAGGTCACACCGGGAATGCGCGTCCGAATCCGGTCCACGAGCGTTGTAATGGCCGCGCGATCGCCGAGGCGATGCATCCGCCTGAGCATGCGATCGTTGATGTGCTGAAGCGGCATGTCGATGTACTTCGTGAGCTTCTCCTCACCCGCATAGAGATCCAGCAACTCGTCCGTGACCTGCTGCGGGTAGAGATAGAACGGCCTGATCCAGCGGACCCCCTTCACTTTGACCAACTCGCGCAAGAGCGACGTGAGCCCCTGCCTGAGGCCCAGGTCCACCCCGTAGTTGATTGTGTCCTGGGAAATGAGATTGATCTCTTTCACGCCTTCCGTGGCCAGGCGGGTCGCTTCTGCAACAATCGATTCGATGGGCCGGCTCCGTTGTTTGCCGCGCATGAGCGGAATCGCGCAGAAGGAGCAGTTGCGATTGCAGCCCTCGGCGATCTTCACATAGGCGCTGTGGGGCTTGCCGAGCCGGAGCCGCGGCGCCTGCTCGTCGTAGAGATAGGGAGGTTGGCTCATCCAGAGCCGTTGGTGCCGCCGAGCCGGTTTCAGCAAGCTCCGGCAAATGTCTGCGATCTTGCCGAACTCGCCGGTCCCGACCACGCCGTCCAGCTCGGGCAATTCTTTGAGCAGTTCCCCCTGATACCGCTGAGCCAAACAGCCGGCTGCAATGAGCACGCGGCAGGTCCCGGCCTTCTTGAGCTTCCCGTGCTCGATGATGGCATTGATCGATTCCTGCTTGGCTTCTTCGATAAAGCCGCAGGTATTGACGATGACCACCTCGGCCTTTTGGGGATCAGCCGTCAATTCGAAGCCGTCCTGGACGAGGGTGCCCAGCATCACTTCGGAATCGACCTGGTTCTTGGAACAACCCAGGTTGACAAAGCCGATGGTGGTCTTCAGGGGACTGGCCGGGGACTGGCCCCCTTCAGCCTGGGGCCTGTCCCCTTGCCCACATGGGGACTGCCGCGACGCGAAACGCGAAGAAGCGCGGCAGTCCCCTGGCTGGTGCCTGTCCCCTTTCCCCGTTGGTTCATGTTTCATGGGAAGCGCTTTCCGTGCCATGCGCGCAGTCTACGGGACCCCTGAAAAGACTGTCAACCGCGCTGGACGCTTGATTCACCATGCCAATTAACTTAGAGTCCCCACACCTTTCCCTTTTTCACTTTGCCTTTTGAATTGCACCGGAGGCGCCATGATCCGCACCTTTCAAGGCATTAAGCCGACGATTCCGAAGTCCTGCTTCATCGAAGAAACCGCAGTGGTCATCGGCGATGTGGTGATGGGTGAGGATTGCAGCGCCTGGTTCCATGCTGTGATTCGCGGCGACGTGAACTACATCCGGATCGGTCATCGGACGAACATCCAGGACCTCTGCATGCTCCATGTGACCCACGACACGGCCCCTCTGATTATCGGCGAGGAGGTCACGATCGGCCACCACGTCGTGCTCCACGGCTGTACGGTCAAGGATCGGGTGCTGATCGGCATGGGGGCCATCATCATGGACGGAGCCGAAATCGGCGAGGATTCGGTAGTGGGCGCCGGAGCTCTCGTGACCGAGGGAACTATCGTCCCACCCAAAAGCCTGATTCTTGGTTCGCCTGCCAAAGTGAAGCGGCCGGTGATGGACCGTGAATTGGTGTGGATCAAAGAATCGGCGGAGAATTATGTCCGCTATGCCGGGCAGTACCTCTCCGATCCGCACAAAGTCAGGCCGGGCTTCAACCCGTAGCTACACTCTTGCCCGTTTCTTTCTGCGTTCGCCGCGTGCCACTGGCTCCTTGCCTCCTATTCGAATGAAACAGATCGGGTCGCCGACCAGCGCCGTCTGGTATAGCCGCCGTTCGACCAGATATGGGATGCGATGGCGGTGGCACCAGTCTGCGATCCAGACCACTTCCTCTGTCGAAGTCGTGACGAGCCCCGGCAAAGACAGCTTGGGCATGCAGCGATCGACCAGCGTTTGGACAATCCTCCGCTCCTTTTGAAAACGCTTCGGATCGAACGTGACGGGGTCGGCCCGTCCGTAGGACAACGGCGCCAGGTGAGGAAACCGTTCAGGATCATTCAGCACGCTCACGATCCAGAGATGGTCGAAGCGACCGGGGGTTTTGCCGGCATCCTCAGCGCGAAAACGAAAGGGCAGCGACCGGCAGGCACGATTCAACACCCGCACCTCGCGGCGGCGGAGGTTATAGGCTGACACCTGCCGCGCCAGATCCAATGTCTCCATCACCAAGGCTGGGATTTCCGCCACCCCGGCACCGACATAGAGACTGTTCCCACCTGGCCTCAACTTTCTCATCAACACTTCGGCCAGTTTGATCCCTAATCGCTGACAGGGCTTCCACTTCGCACGCCAGAACTCCTCGCCGCCCTCGTGGCAATAGATAGGACCAAGCTCGGAGTAATCCAGACGATGAAAGATCTCGGTGATGAGATGACGCGTTGAATTTCGGATCTGCTTCACCGGCATCACGGATTTATCTCACAAGGGTGTGTGCAAAATCGATGGGCCGTCTTCTTCCTCGACCGCTCTCCGGGGAAAAACGCATCGCAACCGCTCTCCGCTTTGTGGAGGCCTTTCCAGCCATCTCCACGTTGAAATCGAGCCACAGGGCGTGTGCCGTCGGAGAAGACTTGCATCAAACTCTGCCGTCAGCCTCGGAATGTGAGCCTCCGCGAGGGTCGCAATCCGCGCCAGGCACAACTCCTTGACCAGACTAATGAAAAAATGCGCTCGCTCGACGGGCGCAGAAAGCCGGTCAGTTTGCTTTCTCTACACCAGGCCGAGGAGTGGGCACAGAAACCGGAGGGTCAGCCAGATGACCACCGCGCCGAGCAGATCGAAGAGCAGCCCGTCACGGATCATGTACTTCATTGGAACAAGACCGGTTCCATAGACGATGGCGTTGGGCGCAGTCGAGGTGGGGAGGGCAAACCCGAAGCTTGCCGCGAAGCAGGCTCCGAGGGCGGGAGGAACCGGCGAGACTCCGGCTGAGTGAGCGATTGCGATGACCAAGGGGATCACCATACTGGCAGTCGCCGTATTCGACATCAGTTCGCTCACCAGCACGGCCAGCATGATCGACACGGCCGTGAGGCTCCACACCGTTTGACTCCCGAAAAGCGAGATAAATCCCCGACCCAGCGAGTGCGAGAGTCCCGTCCGTACCATGAGGTCGCCGAACGCCAGTCCGCCTCCGAATAAGAGGATCACACCCCAGTTGATGGCGGTTGCTTGTTTCCAGGAGAGCGTAAACTCGGCGCGATACAGGTCCGTTGGAAGGATGAAGAGGAGCCCAGCCGCCAGAAGAGCCACCACTTCGTTCGGCAAGTGGGTGTTGAGCCAAACCGCAAGTAGGCTGCCGGATCCCCACACGGCTGCCAGGAATCCCGGCAAGAGCCACAGACCGACCGCCGTCCCAAAGACTAGGGATGCGTTCACTTGGCCACGAGTCCAGGGGCCGAGGGTCTCTTGCTGTTCACGAAGCTTTCGTGCGACACCAGCGACCGAGGATGATTCCAGCGGATGAAGCCGCCACAAGATTCTCCACGCCACCATCAGCGCGATGAGGGCAAGCGGGCAGCCGATGGCCATCCAGGTCGCAAACGAGATGGTCACGCTCGCTTGCTCGGCGATCAATCCTACCCCGATCAGGTTCGGAGGTGTTCCGATGGGCGTCGCCAAGCCACCGGCTGTCGCTGCATAGGACAGCATCAGCATCAGACCGGTCCGGTATCCTCCACGGTCGACTGACGGGTCTCCTCGAATTGTGCGCGCCATGCCCAGCGTAATCGGCAGCATCAGCGCCGTCGTGGCCGCGTTGCTGATCCACATGGAAATTACTGCTGTCACGCCTCCGAGCGCCAGGAGGATACGGGGAGCATGCCCCCCGCCCCAGGCCAAGGACAACACCCACCTGGCGAATCGCTGATCGACTCCATGGACCGTCATTGCTTCCGCCAGGAGAAAGCTTCCGATGAACAGGAACACGATCGGATGCGCGTAGGAGGCGAACACCGTTTTCGCCGGCGCGATCCCTGCCAGCACACACGAGGCGGCGCCAAGCAACGCGGTGATGGACAAGGGAATCGGTTCCGCGATCCAGTAGCACACCACCCAGGCTAAGATCGCAGCGAGGGTATGTTCGGCTGGTGTTGGGACAGGCAGCGGAGCGAAGTAGACAAACGCCGCGACAATCGGGCCGACGACAAACCCGGCGGTTCGTTTGATTTGCTCCAGCCGTCTCGGCTCGGCTGTGACTGGCGCTGCGATGGCGGTCTCCGCGAGGAATGGGCGTTCAGGTGACGATCAGCCATCCGGCCGTTCAGGGGCTGTTTCGGCTGCGGCAGGCGGGGCAGGGCGTTTGCGGACCATGAACACAGCGAACACTAGCACAAGGATAACAGCCACGTTCAACCCGACGTCCATGAGGTAATGATTGAACTGGTCGTTCGTCACTTCCGGCAGATGGGACAGTTCCGCGCTGGCGGTCAGGATGCGTCTCGTGCAAGCGATGATCCCCACCGCTAAGTATGGTTCCAGCGCCAGGACGCCGGTTTGGAGAAATCGGATGACCGTCCGATACAGCTCAAGGAGAATGATGACCAGGAGAAGGTCGTTGAGCAGCCTCAGCCCGGCCGGCAACAGGCCGACGTGCGACGCACCTTTGACGAAGAGCCACCAGCTATGCACAAAGATCAACATCCCCAAGACCAACAAGCTTAAACCGGCCGTCACATAGCCCCAGACGTCGAACCACTCCATCCAGGAAACGACCCGGCATGGCCAGTGCTTGACCACGGATGCACGGGCAGCCATCATCCTGCTTGAGAAGAGTTGAGCTGACCCGGGATTGCTACCCACCTCGTTTTTCTGCTGGCTCATGTTCTTACTCTTCGTGCAGTCGTGTCGCTCACGCCGTACCAGACGGACCACAATCTTCAGGCGAGGGGCCCCGCATCCGGCCGTATCCGAGTTCTCGAACAGCGTCAATCGTTAAAGAATGCCCGCAGCAACGGATCTCCTTGAAACCGGCTCCGCCGGCCAGAATCATGACCCGGAGCCCGCACGAGTTGGGATAAAGGACCTTCTCTTCAAGCACCACGGCCGGCAGCAAGGTCCCCGTTTTTCTTCCCGCTGAGGATCCCATGTCCGCAACCACGTCCTCTTCGGTCAACTCATGTCCGCAGCAGATGATCTTCTCAAATCCCTCGCCGCCCCCCATCACCTTCACAACGAGACCGCATGAATCCGGATGGCGCTTGCGCTCGTCGATGATGTCGCCCTTCTTCACCGCCATCAGCGTCCGACTCCATTCCTCGCAGCAACAGGGCCCTTAGCTAGCAGATCGCTGGACGCAAAGTCCAGGGAATTGTTGGGGAAGACACGAAGCGGCAGGGCGGTGACCGGTGGGGCGGAGCGCGCTTCTTGTGGCGATCGTTACACGTGGGTTTGCCGGAGACGGTCCTTGGCTTGAAAAATGGAGGTGAGCAGCGCCTTGTGAGTTCGGCAACCGACGATCAATCGGGCGTCCGAGATCGTGACCGGCTTGTAAGGATGGAGGAACCGTTCTTTGAGTCGCGCAATGCGCGCGAGCGACGCTTCCAAGCGCGCTTCCGTGATGGTGCCGTCTTTTATCGCCGCTTCCATTGCCCTGATCGCGGCTATCTCCCGGTCCATATCCTTACAGATCAGGAGGATGTCGCAGCCGGCGAGGAAGGCCCGCACCGCCGCATCGTCGATCCCATAGTGATCGATGATCGCGTGCATCTCGAGATCGTCGGTGAGGACGACGCCGTCGAACCGATATTCTCCGCGGAGCATCGTATTAATGATCATGGGTGAAAGGGTCGCCGGCGCCTGTGCATCGAGCGCGTGATAGAGCACATGCGCCGTCATCAGCGTTGCCACCCCGTTCTCGATTGCATGCAGGAAGGGGCGCAGTTCGACTTCGCGCAGCCGGTCGAGCGGGGCGGTCACGACGGGGAGTACTTTATGGGAATCGGCTATCGTGTCTCCGTGGCCGGGGAAATGCTTTCCGCAGGCCACCACCTTGTTGTCCTGGAGACCGGCGAGCGTGGTGAGTCCCATCTCACAGACGATCGCCGGCGTCGAGCTGAACGCCCGGTCCCCGATCACCGGATTGCCGGGGTTGCTGTTCACATCCAGCACCGGCGCCATATTCATATTGATCCCCACCGACCGAAGTTCAGCCGCGATGGTCGCCGCGGCTGCATAAGCCAGCTCGCATGAGCGCACCTGCCCCAGCACCTCGCAGGGGGGAAAGATCGTGAACCCCTTGGGCAGACGCGAGACTCGCCCGCCTTCCTGGTCGATGGAGATCAGCAAGGGCGACTGGGGCGAGAGTCGCTGCAGATCGTTGGTCAGTGTGACGATCTGCTCGGTCGATTCCAGGTTCCGGCTGAACAGAATGACGCCGCCAGGCTTATATTCCTTGAGGAAGGCCGCCAGTTCGTGCGACACCGAGGTTCCTGTGAACCCCACCATGAAAAGCTGGCCGATTTTTTCGCGCAGGGTCATGGACACCGATCAAGAGCGACAGGGTTCGACTCTGTGCTCGCGCAGCCCGCACGATGAAACTGTGCTCGCTGGACGCGCGCAGTAGAGTCAAACCCTGTCGCCCTTCTCTTCTTTTTCAACATCCTTCCACTACAGGGTCCGGTCGATGAGATACTGAATCAACAATCGCGTGCCGATGCCGGTGGGCCCCTTCGGGATGTAAGCCCGTTCGCGCTCGCTCCAATCGGTGCTGGCGATATCCAAATGGACCCAAGGACAGTCGCCCACGAATTTGCTCAGGAACAATGCGGCGGTGATCATCCCACCTCCACGCCCGCCGATGTTCCGCATGTCGGCCACGTCGCTCTTGAGTTGCTCGAAATACTCGTCCCAGAGCGGCATCTCCCACACCCGCTCACCGGCCCGGAGCCCGGCTTTCCGAACACGATCTTTCAACTTTTCGTCGTTGCCGAACATGCCGATGGCGAACTGGCCCAGCGCGACGGCGCAAGCTCCCGTGAGCGTGGCGACATCGATCAGCGCCGCCGGCTTGTAGCGAGTCGCATAGGCGAGACCGTCGGACAAAATGAGACGGCCTTCGGCGTCCGTATTCTGCACCTCGACCGTCTTGCCGGAGAGGGTTTTCAGGATGTCGCCCGGTTTCATCGCCCGCCCGCCGGGCATATTTTCCGTCGCCGGCAGGATGCTGATCAGATGGAGCGGCAGTTTGAGGCGGGCTGCGGCCCGAATCGCGGCCAGCACTTCCGCGCCGCCGGTCATGTCCGCCTTCATCTGTTCCATGTTCTCCGCCGGCTTGAGCGAGATCCCGCCGGTATCGAAGGTAATCGTTTTGCCGACCAGCACGACCGGCCTCTCGGTCTTGCCTTTCGCTCCTCGCCCCTTACCGCTCGCCTGCCCCCGATATTCGAGGATGATGAACTTGGGCGGCTCGTGGCTCCCGCGCGCCACCCCGAGCAGCGCCCCCATCCCGAGCTGCTCCATGTCTTTCTGATCGAGAATCTTGAGACTCACCCCTTCGTCCTTCGCGATCGCCTTCGCCTCATTCGCGACGCGCGTCGGCGTCATCACGTTGGAGGGATGGTTACAGAGGTCGCGGACGTACACGGTTGCTTCTGCCGTCGCCATGCCTCGCCGGATACCCTCCGTGACCTGCCGCACGTGACCCTTTTGCGGAACCATCACCGTCATCCTGGCCAGCTCTTTCGCCGATACATTCTCATCGCTGCGATAAGTCGTGAACTGATAGCTCCCGAGAATCGCACCCTCGACCATCGCTTGTATCAGGTCGATGAGCGAGGCGCCGGGGACGGCTGCTTCCGGCAGCGCCACGGCAAAAGAAGTCGCCTTGACCTGCCGGACCCTCTTGGCTATGTGACCCATCGCCTGACGGAAGGTATCGAGCCGGAGATCTTTTCGTTTGCCAAGCCCGGCGAGCAGGACCCGCTTAACCGGAGTTCTGCCGTGCGTATGGATCAGGACCAGCTCGTTGGCCTTGCCCTCGAACTCGCCGCTCCGCAGCAGCTCTTTCAATCCACCCGCAAGAGCCTTGTCGATCGCCGCCGCTTCATGTTTCAAGGGGCCTTCGCCTTCGCAGCGCGCGAGCACCAAGACTTCCGCCTCTTGCGTCTCCGCCCGACCCTGTTTCACCTCAACCTGCATGATCTTCATTCGGATCTCCTCGTTCAAGCTGTCAGCCGTCAGCGCGCAGCTTTCATCAGAAACTGATAGCTGACTGCTGAGAGCTGATGGCTACTCTTCACACCCCGCGCATGTCCGGAGCCCAAATGTATTTGTGAAGCTGGAGTTGGAACCGAACCGGTAACTGATCCGCCAGCACCCATTCCGCCAATTGGCGAGGATCGAGGTCCCCGAAAACCGGGTTGAACAAGACAGGACAACGGTCGGGCAACGAATGTCGTCGCAGGGTCGCACAGGCCCAGTCGTAGTCCGCACGGTCTTTAATCACGAACTTCGCCTCATCCTTCGCCGTCAGCCGGGAAAGATTGTTCCAGTCCATACGCTCCGTCATGCCGCTACCCGGGCACTTCACATCCAGGATGACATGGGCCCGGCGGTCAACCGGCGTGATGTCGATCGCGCCGCTGGTTTCGATGAGGACGTCGTAGCCCTCGTCACAGAGTCGTTCGATCAAAGGGAATGATTCCTGCTGGACGAGTGGCTCACCCCCGGTGATTTCGACGAGCCGGCACTGGTATGTCCGCACCTTGGCCATCACCTCGTCGAGGGCCATGTCCATCCCTCCATAGAAAGCATAGGCCGTGTCGCACCAGGTGCAGCGAAGCGGGCACCCGGTTAAACGGATGAAGATGCAAGGCTGGCCGGCGTAACTCGATTCGCCCTGGATGCTGTGAAAAATTTCAGTAATACGCATACCCCAATTTCTGATTTGAGATTTCAAATCAGTAGTGTCCCAACGTTACTCAAACAAATTCAATTGGTTGCTGGCTTCTGAT